>JAMPAY010000001.1 GCA_023666945.1 Paludibacter sp. | reverse complement strand
AGGACGCAAGATTTTCATTCTTGAAAGAGCAGTTCGATTCTGCTATGGGCTACAAATTTTTACGTATAATTGTTGATAACTTATAATTGCAAAATAAGATGGCAAACCATAAATCATCTTTGAAGAGAATACGTCAGACCGAAAAACGCAAACTGCACAATCGTTACTATGCAAAAACTGCACGTAATGCCGTACGCGATTTGCGCGCTACTACCGATAAAACTGAAGCAACAGCAATGTTGTCTAAAGTAAGCAGTATGCTTGATAAATTGGCAAAACGCAATATCATTCACCGTAACAAAGCCGCTAACCTCAAATCTAAGTTAGCAGGTCACGTGAATAAACTTGCCTGATTTTTTGTCTGACGATAAACTAATAGGCAGCCAATCGGCTGCCTATTTTGTCATATCTATACAAATGTGTTGTATATTCCCGGCAATTCAATCTTGTTGGCGATAGGCTTTCGGAGTCATGCCCGTACGGAGTTTGAAAAAACGAGTAAATGGAGCAACATCCTCAAAGCCTAAAGAAATAGCAATCTCTTTTATCGGAGTATTGGTTATTTTTAGTTGCGATTTTGCGTCTATTATAATGGCATCATCTATCAGACTGCTGGCAGTTGTATTGCTTATCGACTTTATTGTAGAACACAAATGAGGAATAGTCAACCGCATCTCTTCTGCATAACGAGCCACACGATGCCATTCATGATGGTGCTCCAATACCAACTTGCTGAACAACTGAAATACTTCTTCTCTGCGGTCTTTCGGACGATTTATATAGTCCTTGTCCGATTCTTGTGACTCTATATAAGTCAATTGCATCAGATTGAATACATGAGCCATCTTTGCACTCGATAATAATGAAGGACTGCAATTGGAGGCTTCTATAAGCAAATCAACCATCTTCTTTAATACACTTCCTACTTCTTCGCTTACATGCATAATAGGTTTGCGTTTCTTGAATATATCATACGTACTGTGTGCATTGAAAGTGTTCTTTTCTAAAAAAGAAGAAGAAAATAGAATGTAATACACCAATGCATCTTCCGTAAATTCATGTATTAAAAGAAAACTGCCGGGTTCTAACACCAATACGTCACGCTCCTTAAATTCATATTGGGTAATGTTTATGGTGGCCTTGGCACTTCCGCGTACCACATAGGCATACACACCGCATTTTATCTTGCACGGAAACCTTCCGTATTCATTCATTATCTTACCGCTCGCATCACCCACTAAGTAGTCTACGGGGCAATCCAACAATGGAATGGACTTTTCTTTTTCTTTCTTTTTCATATTGGTTACAAATATATGAAGGAGTATGTATCTTGTCGCAAAGATACAAATAAAAAAACAAATAACAGCTCTTATCTTAAGATACGTATGGTTTTTCGGAATAAATAGGGTATAATGTCTATGCCTCATCTTAATAAACGTATATATATAAATTGTGCGTTACCCTATGCTTGAATATATTGGGTTTTGAATTGTCTGTTATTTGTTGTATTTTTGCACATATCTTAATTTTATGCTAATGAAGCGTTTATTATATCTGTTTCTTTTCTTAAACATTTTATCTGTGGTTTCTTATGCACAGAAACCGGAGTTCTTATATAATGTCGATTTTGCTACATGGTTTGACAATCGCGAGTATCGGCAACCTTTGCAGATTCCGCAAACATTGTTTGCTTTGCGCCTTTCTCCTGAAATAGGAGTGGGCTTTACGGATAATCAAGGAGGTGCGCACCGCTTGATGGCAGGCGTGCATTATATGCAACCTTTGGGAGGAAATTGGAAAGATGTGCGTTTCTCGCCTACCGTTTTTTATCAATACCGATACAAAGGATTTCGTATGAGTATCGGTGCTATCCCTTATAAGCATTTTATGCAGCAGTTACCTGATTTTATGCGCTACGATTCCATTGCTTATGCCTATCCTAATATACAAGGTGCTTTGTTTCAGTACTGCTCTAAGCATGGCTTTGTCGAATTTATGTGCGATTGGAGAGGCCTGCAGTCTCCTTCGCGTAGAGAGATGTTCCGTCTTACTATTGACGGAGAATACGCTTATAATGGCTTTTTCCGCTATTTTGTAGGAGGAGTGGCACAACTTAATCATAAGGCTAATCACGCCGCGCCTACGCCACGCGAGGGAGTGTGCGATGATGCCTATATATCGCCTAATGTTGGTATCGACTTTGCTGCTCCTACACCTTTCGATACACTATCCTTACGGGCGTCTTACATTTATGGCTATCAACGCTTCCGGCCCGATAATCTTGTTTTTCAGCCACAAGGTTGTATGCTCGAATTAATGTTACGTTGGAGGTTTTTAGGACTTAAGAATACATTCTATGTAGGAGATAACCTTATGCCGCTTTACGATAGGTTTGGAGCCGATCTGAATCAAGGAGACCCATTTTATCAGTCACCTTTATACAATCGTACCGATTTCTTTATTTATATCGTACGCAAGTCATTTGTTAATTGTTACTTCTCTTGGAATATGCACTATGTTCCCGGTGTACGTTTGCAGCATCAGCAACAACTCATCGTACTTTTCAGTTTGGATGGTTTGCATAAAACACAACCTTTGCGTGGCTTATTCGATAAGTAATCTTTTTCTGATGCTTGTCTTGATGCTTGTCTGTGTTTTTAATGCTCTCAGGATTACTTTTTCCGTATCTCAATGCAGTATTGTCGCTAAAAAACGATTCTCAGACACTTATTTTTCCATGAAAATACTCGTAAATAACTGATGCTCTGCTGTTTCCGACTATAGCGGCTATGTCTTTCAAATCGCTCTCTTTTAGTCGTTTTATGCTCTTGAAAGTCTGTAATAATGCTTTTTTGCTTTGTGGACCAATTCCGGGGATATTATCCAGTTCGCTGGCGGTTTGGGCTTTGCTTCTTTTTTGTCTATGAAAACTAATGGCAAATCTGTGCACCTCGTCTTGTATGCGTGTCAGTAGGTGAAACACTTCGTCGGTAGGACGTAGTTCTACTTCTTTGGGAGGAAAGCCGTAGAGTAGGGTGGTTGTTCTGTGCTTGTCGTTCTTTACAAGACCTGCTATCGGAATCTGTAAGTCTAATTGTCCTTCTGTCGCTTCTTGTATGGCGTGCATCTGACCGATGCCGCCATCGGCAATAATCAAGTCTGGTAATTCTCCGTTTTCTTCTATTAGCCGCTTATAACGTCTGAATGTAACTTCACGCATCGCAGCATAGTCGTCTTGCTTGTGTTCTTCGCTTATGTTAAATCGCTTGTACGATTGTTTGTCGGGTTTTCCCATTTTGAATACTACGCATCCGGCTACGGCACTGCTGCCTTGTATGCTTGAATTGTCAAAGCACTCGATATGAGCAGGTATTTTCTCTAAATGGAGCATTTCTTGCAGTCGGCTTAGTATACGCGCATTACGCTGGTCAGGGTTCAACTTGTCGCTCTGACGCAGTTTGTCTGCTTTGTATTGGCGTACGTTCTGTATCGCAAGGTCTAAAATTTTCTTGCTATCCCCTCGTTGAGGAATAGTGTATTCTATGCGTTCGTCAATAAAATCAGGAATAAATGGTACGATTATGTTGCGGCTCAAACTTCTCGTTTGACTTCTCAGTTCCATAATGGCTCTGCCCAATATTTCCTCTTTTTCTTCGTCTACAATACGTCTATATTCTACGGTGTTTCCTTGTACAATGGCTCCATTGTGTATTTTGAGCATTGATACATATATATCTTCCCCGTTTTCTTCATATCCGAATACATCTGTATCTTGTATATGGGTATTTGTTATAATGGTTTTACTCTTGAAACGCTCGATTAAATTGTACTTTTCTTTCAGTTTTTGGGCTTCTTCAAATCTCATTTGTTGCGATAGTTCTGCCATTTCTTGTAGCAGCAAATCGCTTATCTCATGCGCATCGCCTTGTATTATCTTGCGAATTTGGCGGATGTATTCAAGATACTCTTCCCTTGTCTTATATCCCTCACAAATACCGCAGCATTTGTGTATATGATACTTTAGGCAAACTTTGTATTTATTCTGCATTACTCCTTCTTCGGTCATTTGCATCTTGCATGTGCGCAAAGGGTAGAGATCATGTATTAGTTCTAATACCAAATCAACTGTATTACCGAAACTATATGGACCATAGTATTCTCCTATGCCTTTAATTATCTTTCGGGTCTTGAATATGCGTGGATATGTTTCGCGAGTAATGCAAATCGACGGATAACTTTTACCGTCTTTTAGCAGAATATTATAGCGAGGTTGATGCTTTTTTATGAGGTTATTTTCTAATAAGAATGCATCTTGTTCGCTGTTTACTACTATATATTTTAGATCGGCAATACTATTTACTAATTGCTGTGTTTTACGCGATGTATGCTCCTTCTGAAAATAACTACTAACTCTTCGTTTTAGGTTTTTTGCTTTTCCTACATAAATAATAGTGCCCTCCTTGTCGAAGTATTGGTATACACCGGGAGAGGATGGCAAACTACTCACAATCTCTTTAATATGGTTGTCCATAGGTTGTATATATGTAGGTAATTTTATATTCACTATCTACCTATGCGATTATAGGTAGATAGTGAAATCTATCTCTTGTAATGTTTGTTAATAGTGGAGTAGGGAGTGTACTTCTATGTCTTCATCAAAGACATTTCGTCCTTGTAATTCATCCAGCTCCACAAGAAAACTTACAAATATCTTCTTAATACCCATTTGTTTTACTAATCTTACGGCTGCAGCCATAGTTCCACCGGTGGCTAACAAATCATCATGTATCAATACCACATCATCACTCTTTAGCGCGTCTGCGTGTATTTCTATAGTGTCGCTTCCATATTCTTTTGCGTAACTTTCACGAATAACCTTAGCAGGCAATTTCCCTGGTTTTCTGATAGGCACAAATCCTGCATTAAGATTCTTTGCTATCATTGGTGCCATAATAAAGCCTCTCGACTCAATGCCTAATACTTTCGTAATACCTTTCCTGGCATACTCTTTTAGGAGTTCTTTTTCAAACCATACTAAGCACTCAGGCCTTGCTAATGCCGTGGTGATGTCGTAAAAAAGGATGCCTTTTTTAGGAAAATCAGGTATTTCCCTAATACTCTTTTTAACGTCTGTTTCGTTCATAATCAGTCTATTTGTAATGTTATTGTTTCACGTGGAACATTATCTTCCCATCAGTACAAGCAGCACACTGATGTCGTTAGGCGATACTCCTGGTATGCGTGCTGCCTGCCCGATTGTTGTTGGGCGGATTTTGCTTAGTTTTTGCCGAGCCTCTGTCGATAGTGATGCTATGACGTTATAATCGTAATTTTCAGGAATACGTACTTCGTCCAAACGTTTTGCCTTCTCGGCGGCTAAACGCTCTCGCTCTATATACCCTTTATATTTGATGTCTATCTCTACACTTTCTGTAATCTCGTTGGCAAGATCACCAAACGTACTTATTGTATTCTGTATTTCCGGGATTACCGAAGCAATATCTGTAAGCGTAATAAATGGGCGTGCTATAAGGTCAATCACCTTACATTTCTGATGTATCTCTTGTGAATTGTGAGCGTACAAAAACTCATTGATGCTATCAGGTGATACGGTATGATTTTGTAGCAGGTCTGTTAATCTTCTACATGCGGTTTCTTTGTAGTCTAATAGTTGCTTGCGTTCCGTATTTGCTAATCCTATTTGATAGGCTTTTTCAGTTAAACGACTATCAGCATTATCTTGTCGCAATAATATACGATATTCTGCTCTCGATGTAAACATACGATAGGGCTCATCTACACCTTTATTGACAAGGTCGTCAATCAATACGCCGATGTAGGCTTCATCTCTTGCCAAAGTGAATGCAGGAGCATTGTGGCAGGCTAAATGGGCGTTTATGCCTGCAATCAATCCTTGCCCTGCTGCTTCTTCATATCCGGTGGTTCCGTTTATCTGACCGGCAAAAAATAGATGGCTGATTTGTTTTGTTTCTAAAGTGTGATGTAATTGTGTCGGATCAAAAAAATCATATTCAATAGCATATCCGGGTCTGTACATGACGGCTTTCTCCATTCCTTTTATTGTATGAAGTGCCCTTAGTTGTACATCCCATGGCAGCGACGAGGAAAAGCCGTTCACATAATACTCATTCGAATCCACTCCCTCAGGTTCTATAAATAGTTGATGCGCATTTTTGTCGGCAAAGGTTACTATTTTTGTCTCTATGCTGGGGCAATAGCGCGGACCAATGCTTTGTATTTGCCCGTTATACATCGGACTTTCCGACAGATGCTCTCGGAGTTCTGTGTGGGTGTTTTCATTGGTATATGTTATCCAACAACTCATTTGTTTTAATTGTCGCTTCACATGTGGCATGTATGAAAAATGATGGAAATCATCATCTCCTTGTTGTTCTGTCATTACACCAAAGTCAATGCTGCGTGCATCAATACGACACGGTGTCCCCGTCTTCATTCGGTCACTACGGAATCCTAATGCTTTCAGTTGTTCAGTAATACCGTAAGAGGCGGTTTCCGAAATACGTCCTCCGGATAATTGTACTTTACCGAAATGGAGTAGTCCGTTTAAAAATGTTCCGTTTGTCAATACTACGGCATTGGCACTGATTTCTATTCCTAATGCGGTTTTTACGCCTTCTATTCTGTTGTTCTTTATAATCAGTTCGGTCACTACATCCTGCCAAATATACAGATTGGTCGTATGGCTCAATGTCTGTGTCCATTCTTCAATGAAACGTTTTCGGTCGCTTTGTGAACGAGGACTCCACATGGCTGGTCCTTTCGATCTGTTTAGCATGCGAAATTGTATGGCACTGCGGTCTGTTATTATACCCATCTGACCTCCTAAGGCATCTATTTCACGTACAATCTGACCTTTGGCTATACCTCCTACTGCCGGATTACAACTCATCTGACCTATTTTGTTCATATCCATTGTAATCAGTAGTGTCTTGCTACCCATGTTGGCGGCAGCACAGGCTGCCTCACAACCGGCATGTCCCGCACCTACTACGATTATGTCATAACTGAAATCTATCATCGTTTAGCGTATTTTATTTACTCTCAAAGCATCCAATTTAAGTAGTATAAATAGTAGAATACTAAAGCCCAATAAAGACGAACCTCCATAACTGAAAAAGGGGAGGGGAATACCTATTACGGGCATCAATCCTAATACCATGCCCACATTAATCGTTAGATGTACAATGAATATACAACTTACACTATAGGCATATATCCTGCTGAATTTATCTTTCTGCCGTTCGGCTATATATATAAGTCTTAGTATGAAGATTAAATACACAATCAATACCGTTGCTGAACCTATAAAGCCCCATTCTTCACCTATTGTGCAAAAGATGAAATCTGTATGCTGCTCGGGTACAAACTTTAGTTTTGTCTGTGTACCTTGTAAGAAACCTTTTCCCGATAACCTGCCGGAGCCTATTGCTATTTTCGATTGATTCACATTATATCCTGCTCCTGCCGGATCATCTTTTAATCCAAGTAGTACTTCTATTCGTTGTTGCTGATGTGGCTGCAATATGCGACTAAAAACAAAATTGCAACTATAGCAATATAGTATTGCGCAAATACTGAAAAGTAATAGCATCCACAGTCCTTTCTTCCTCTCTTGTAGTGCAACAATGCAAATATGGCAAATTGATATACCTGCTGCAATCATCGAAACAATGTTGAAATTGACTGTATACCAAATATTTATAATGAGTGATAGAGCGTAAACGCTGCAAATTTCGCCTATTAGGTACCAAGTCTTCTGCTTTAATCTGAATTTTATATACAGAAAGTAAATGGTTATTGCAATAATCGATAATGCACACACCAATTGCCCGACATTGCCGCTGCCTATAGGTACTTCCACAATGCTGAAACGTATGGTCACCACAAAGAAATAGGCTAAGGCTGCAGCAATAAGCAGTAGGTAACCACTCATGCCTTCTCTGTAGAGCATCAAGAAGAAAGCACTAAATACTAAAGCCGATCCGGTCTCTTTTTGTGGTACCATTATGATGAACATCGGGAGTAGTATCAAACAGCATGTGATCAGTGCATTAATTGGTTTTTGCATGTCGTAATCATACCTGCTCATATATTTTGCCAACGCTAATGCCGTTACACATTTTGCAAATTCTGCCGGTTGTAACTTTTGTCCTCCAATACTAATCCATGATAACGAACCTTTGGTATTATCTGCTAACAATGGTGTAAGTATCAATACCACTATCCATATCGCATAAAATATATATGCAAATATATCGTATGTCTTTTCATCTATAAGCATTATTGTAAAACCGGCAAACAGAGCAATTCCTATCCATATCAACTGTTTACCTGCAAAATTATGCGGGTCAAACATGCTTGTCTGTTCAAAGGTATAACTGGCACCATAGATATTTAGCCAGCCGAATAATACCAAGCCGATAAATAGAGCAACCGTCAGCCAATCAATATTTCTCAATATGTTATCGTTTCTGGACATTAGGGTTTAATATAGAAGTAGATATGCGGTCATATAGTGGTTGGCGTATAATCGTATCGGTAAGGTATTTTTCTGCTAATAGACTGGCTATAGGAGCTGCCCATGTGGCTCCGAATCCGGCATTTTCCACTACTACGGCAATCGCTATTGCAGGGTTTTCAATAGGAGCAATACATATAAATATAGCATGATCTTGTTTCCCTTTTCCGGCTTGTGCAGTACCTGTTTTTCCTCCCATTTTGATTCCGTCTATTTGGTAATATCTTCCGGTTCCATTTGTCATCACTTGCTCCATTCCTTGCTTTACGGTAATGAAATGTTTTTTATCAATACTTGTATTGTGCTTGTGTGTAAGCATGCTGTCGTTTTTGTTTAAGTGAGGGGTAATATAGTATCCGTCATTGGCAATTGTAGCAGCCATATTGGCCAATTGCAGTGGAGTAGCAAGAATTTCTCCTTGTCCAATGGCAAGCGAGCGTATGGTAATGGCTTTCCAACCTGTTTTGCCGTAGTATCTGTCGTAAAAACCTGTGGTGGGTATGTTTCCTGCCGATTGCTCTGCTATGTCAGAATCGCTAAAACGTTGTCCATATCCAAATTCCATAACATCATTACGCCATATTTCATAGCGTTGGCGAAATAACGTATTATTTTTGCCATAACCATCTGCTTCCAACATGTCTCGAAATGTACACCAAAAATAAGGGTTGCAACTTTGTTCTATAGCATTCAAGAGGGCTATGGGAGAGCCGTGGCTATGTGTACAACTTATGGGTTTTGAACCCTTCCCGCTACAAGCGTATTTGGTGTTGGGGGTTAATGTTCCTTGTTGCAAGCCTATGAGCGATTGTAATAGTTTAAAGGGAGACCCTGGAGGATATTGTGCTTGTGTCGCTCTGTTCAGTAAGGGTTTGGTCGGATCTTTTTGCAGTGTCTGATAATTATGTGAACGTTCTTTGCCTACCAATAGAGCAGGGTTCCAAGTAGGGTTCGATGCCAGAGCCAAAATCTCGCCACTGTGTGGCTCTATAGCTACTACGCTGCCTATTTTCCCGTTTAGTAATTCTTCTGCAAGACATTGCAGTTGTATGTCCAATGTTAATATAATATCTTCGCCTTTGCTTGCCGGGGTATCTAATTCTCCGTTTTTATAACTGCCTTGTATTCTGCCTCTCACATCTCTTAGTAGTACTTCTGTGCCTTTTGTCCCGCGTAATATGTTTTCGTAGGTGCGTTCAATACCGTCTCGTCCGCAATAATCTCCAATTGTGTAATAAGTGTCTTTGTCAATATCTTTTTGCGATACTTCACCCACACTTCCCAATACATGTGCTGCCACAGGGTAGTTATATCCTCGTAGAGTGCGTTTACGTATTTGTATTCCCGGAAATTGGTAAAGCGATTCTTGCAAAGGTGCAATCTCCTCTTTGCTTAATTGAGATAGAAATATCTGTGGAGTATGTCGCGAAAAACCACGGTTTAGTCGTGTATTACGTATGTCTGCAATTCGTTTTCTGAAATAGGAAGTATCAATCTGTAGCGTTTGGCAAAACGCTATTGTATCAAACTGTTTTCCCATTTCTTGCATGGTCATCGTTACTTCATAAATGGGTTGGTTGAATACAAGTAACTCTCCGTTTCTATCGTATATCAAGCCGCGTGGCGGGTAGATCGTTTGTTTCACAAGAGCATTTTTGTCTGCTCTGCTTTTGGTTGTCTGGTCAATAATTTGCAGGTAAAATAATTGTCCTATATAAACAAGTACCACCCCGATAATGAGGGCGGAAATCACATAGCGACGCTTATAATATCTGTCATTTATCATATTAATGTTTTAGTAGGTCATAACCGAGAATCATACCAACCGAAACAGTTGTGCTTACTATAATTTGTAGTAGCGTCAACCACCAGTTATGAAACGAAAAGGCAGACAGGCTGAAAACAGCAAAATGATGTATTACAGTCAGTATAATCACATACTTTATGTAGTTTATTCTACCGAAACTTTTGCCATTTGGAGTGCTCGTAATACGTTCGTTTTCAAGAATTAGTTTGCGTATGCACAAAGGACGAAGATAGGCTATTAGTGTGCAACTTGCTGCGTGTACGCCCAAACTATTGCAAAATATATCAATACATAGTCCCGTGCAGAATCCTATAAACAATTCCAACCAACGTGGTATGGATACGGGTAACGACAATAATATTACTATATAGATGCAAGGGTGACACAATCCCAAGAGTTGCAGATTGTTAATAAGCAATACCTGCAACAATATAAGAACAAAATAACGCAATATGTTTTCAATCCATAGATTCATGGTTGGGCATATTGTTGTAGTTGTTGTATTTCTTGTAGTGCGCTGTTTTGTATAATGCAGACGTTGCGTAGCCTTCTGAAATTTACGCACAAAGCAATATCTATATTATGATAAGCATCGCCTTCTTCTACTTTGTCCTTATAAATAACCCCAATAGGAATTCCTTCAGGGAAAATAGCGGATAATCCGCTGGTAACAATCGTATCTCCTTCACTAACGGATATATGTCGACCTATGTCATTAAATTTAGCGTAGCGATAATCTTTGCCGTCCCAATGCAATGTACCTATTTCGCCATTTTTACACAATTTGCCACTTACTGTAAACTTCTGATGCAGAATCGGAATAACTAAAGCGTAATGTTCCGATACCGTCGAAACGATGCCCACAACACCGTCATTGTTAATCACTCCCATATTGGGCATTATTCCATCTTTGCTTCCTTTGTTTAGAGTGAGATAATTCTTTTGTTGATAGGTAGTCAGATTTATTATTTTTGCTGCTACAAAACTAAATGGAGAGGTTGTTAACGTCTCCGCAATCGAATCTTCTTCTATTTGTTGGCGAAGAATACTTAGTTCATTTCTGAGCGCAGTATTTTCTTCTGTTAGTACATTATTTTCGTTACGCAACTGAAAGTAACTGCTTATTGTATTGCAGGTAGAGTAAATCCCTGCAGTCATACGATTTGTCGAAGAGAATATTGCACTCTGTGCATACTCATTATAATGTACGATGAGTATGATTGATAGTACTTCCAATACAACAAACAATAAGAAAGTACTGTTCCTCAATAAAAATTGCAACAGACTCTTCATTGGAGGTTTTCCCCGGTTTTCTTAACGAATCAGGAAATTAAACCTATCTACGTTTTTCAATGCAATACCTGTACCATGGGCCACTGCATGCAATGGATCTTCTGCTACATGGAACTGAATTGTTATTTTATCACTCAAGCGTTTGGCAAGTCCGTGCAATAATGCACCGCCTCCTGCCAAATAAATGCCTTGTTTTACAATGTCTGAGTATAACTCCGAAGGAGTTCCTTCCAAGGCTTGCAGTACTGCATTTTCTATCTTCGATATCGATTTCTCCAAACAATGGGCTATTTCCTGATAACTTACAGGCACTTCCATAGGTAGGGCGGTTACCTTGTTCGGACCGATAACCATAAAGTCCTCAGGCGGGTTCTCAAGTTCTGTCAATGCAGAACCTACTCTCAACTTAATGCGTTCTGCCGTAGGTTCATCTATGCGCAAATTGTGCATACGACCCATGTACTCAATGATGTCTTGATTTAGATCATCACCGGCTGTTTTTATCGATTTGTTCGTAACAATTCCGCCCAACGATATTACTGCAATTTCAGTCGTACCACCGCCTATGTCTACAATCATACATCCATTCGGGCTCTCCACGTCAATTCCCATACCTATGGCAGCGGCCATTGGTTCGTATATCATATATACATCCCTTCCTCCTGCGTGTTCACTGCTGTCGCGTACGGCACGTATTTCCACTTCCGTACTGCCCGAGGGAATACATACCACCATTTTTATGTTCGGACTGAAAATCTTGTTTTTCTTCGGAATCATTTTTATGAGTCCGCGTATCATCATCTCGCAAGCCTGAAAATCCGCTATAACACCATCGCGCAGCGGGCGTACGGTACGAATCATATGTCCTCCTTTACCTATCATTTGCTGAGCTTTCCTGCCTACTGCTACCATCTGATTATCTTTCATACTTATGGCAACTACCGAAGGTTCGTCCACTACAACTTTGTCATCGCAGATGATAATCGTATTTGCCGTCCCTAAGTCAATGGCAATTTCTTGTGTTAATGAAAACAGACTCATGTGTTTCTATTTATGTGTTAAATATCTTATGTTTAACAAGATAGATATGTTTTTAGCATATGCGTATCATTGTATTTTACCGTTTGCAAAACTAATCAAAAATATTCATTCTCACAAATCACTTTGATTTTTTCAATGTATTGGAAACCGATGAACTGCCAAACATCTTTAACGATGATTCTTCACCTACTTTAAAAACAATCTCATAGTAACTATAAAATCAATATATAGTATATACAAAACAAAAAACGAATACCATTCTTGGTATTCGTTTTTTTCGCGCTCCCTCAAGGACTTGAACCTTGGACCCCCTGATTAACAGTCAGATGCTCTAACCGACTGAGCTAAGGAAGCGTTTGGCAAACTGAATTCACAACCGTTGTTGTTTTTCCTTCAAAATTGCGGTGCAAAGGTAGAGGTTTTTTCAAAAAAAAACAATACCTTTGCGAAAATTTTTCGTGTTTTTTTTATGAAAAAGATTATTGGATTAGGTAATGCACTGACAGACGTACTTTTACAAGTTCAGGAAGAAGATGTAAAAGCACTCAATTTGCCCAAAGGGAGCATGAATTTGATTAATTTTGACACCGCTTTGGCAGTGCAAAGGCGGTTTGAACAGGTGAGAAAGACCATGGTTGCGGGTGGAAGTGCTTCCAATACTATCAATGCAATAGCACTTTTAGGAGGAAAAGCAGCGTTTATTGGCAAGTTGGGAAACGACGAGGTTGGGGAATTCTATCGCAATGATATGCTCAAAAATGGGGTAAAACCTTTTCTGCTTCCCTCTTCTCTTATGTCTGGGTGTTGTACGGTACTTATTACGCCCGATGGAGAACGCACAATGTGTACCTACCTTGGTGCGTCTGCCGACTTGGGACCCGATGATATACGCAAAGAGGCATTCTTCGGATACGATATATTCCATATCGAAGGTTATATGGTACAAAACCATGCGCTTATCGAAAAGGCTATCACATTAGCCAAAGATGCAGGTCTGACAGTATCAATCGACCTTGCCAGTTATAATGTGGTAAACGAAAATCGAGATTTTTTACATAAGTTGGTCAGCGACTATGTTGATATCGTTTTTGCTAATGAAGACGAAAGTTATGCCTATACACATTTGCCGCCTCAACAGGCTGTCGCTGCCATAGCACGACAATGCAAAATCGCAGTCGTAAAAGTCGGAAAAAGAGGATCGTATGTGCAATGCGGCACAGAAGTGTGTCAAATCGGGGCTATTGCCTCACGTTGCTTGGATTCTACGGGGGCGGGCGATTTTTATGCAGCCGGTTTTTTGCATGGTTTGGCCGATGGTTTTGATATTCGGCGTTGTGCTGAGATTGGTACATTGGCGGCAGGACGTGTCGTTGAGGTCGTTGGTACTCAACTCTCGGAAGAAACATGGAACGAAATTCGGCGTATCTGCGCACTCTATCGTGGTTTTATGATGCATGCCGACAATTAAAAGCCCCTGAGGCTATATAGTTAAGAGAATAATATCATATCTTTAAATGGGTATACAATGAAAGTCCTATACATCATCTATCAATATCTGATTGCTTTGCCAATCTATTTAGTACTGACCTTATTTACTGCATTGGTTACGATTATTGCTATGCCTTGGCGTAATGCTGCATGGGTACATGCTGTTCAACAATTTTGGGCACGCTCGTTCTGCTGGTTGCTCTTGTTACCTGTTGAGGTGGAAGGACTCGAAAACATAACGCCGGGGCAATCCTATGTTTTTGTCAGTAATCATCAAGGAACCCCCGATGTTTTTGTTATCTATGGTTGGTTACCTGTCATTTTTAAGTGGATTATGAAGCAGGAACTGCGCAAGGTTCCTTTTATCGGTGCTGCTTGTGCGGCGGCAGGACATATCTATCTTGATCGACGTAGTCGTGCAGCAGCCAAACATAGTATCGAACAAGCCGAACACATTCTTAAAGATGGTATATGTGTGGTCATTTTCCCGGAGGGAACACGTTCGCTTACGGGCGAAGTCGGGCGTTTCAAACGAGGAGCATTCTCCATTGCGTCCGATCTCAAGCTTCCTGTAATACCTATTTCCCTTTCGGGATGCTATGAAGTGATGCCTAAAAAACGTTTTTATGCCAAATGGCATCCCATCAAGATGCGGATTGGGAAACCTATGGATGTTTCTATTTATGCTCCCGAAGAACGCGATGAAGCCATTCGCGTGGTGAGAGAGGCGGTAATTGCCGGTATGACTGCCCATTAATGCGTTCTATACCATATCTCTCCGTTTATTAGCATCTATTCGATGAAGAAATTATCTTCATCGAATATTTTGTTTGTACAATAGTTTCGGATAGTACTCTTTTTTGGTTACGTGCCCTATTGGGGGTAAGCGGTTGTTGTCCTATCTTGCCGTTGTTTCTCCGACGGTTACTTAATTTGTTATGTGGATTAAGCCATGCAGAAAGCCGATTCGGTTATATCGCTCAAAGGCTATCCGTTAATATGTCAATGATGTTGTGGATTATAAACCATCGGCAAATTTCTTGTATTCCTCTATGCTGTACGGATGAAATAGTAGTGGATAATTGGTGTCTGTGATGCTGATTATTTCTACTTGCATTTGCTCAAACAATTTTTGCAATTCCATATTTTGCATAAGTAAAGAACAATACCAATCTGTTTCATCCATACTGTCGAAACCTGATATTTGTAATGCAGATTGCCCGTTGTTGCCAAACATAGGAATAGTTTTCAGATCAAAATCTTTGATGAGGAATTGCGAGAAATTGAAGAGTGCCACCTGATAGAGTAGATTGTTAAGCCCTGCTTCATCTGTATGCAAATAAATCAGTATCGTACTGTTTTCTTTTCGTTCCAATGAGAATGTTTGTGTATTCACCGAATCGGTCGTTTCTTCTTTCATCGTTCGTTGAGCGGTAATATTACCCACTGTTCCGCCTTGCTGGCTCTCCATGCCTTGATTCATCATGGCAAGCATGTCTTTGGCCATAGCACCCGTCTCACTTTCCGGATAACGATGCACCATGTCGCGCAATGACGCAATAAAAGCATCTTGTCCTTCTGTTTTAGCAACGGCTATAGCGTTAAGGAACAAAAATTTAGGCATTAAGGGTGAAAATGGATAATGTTCTTCTGCGTAGGCAGTGTTTTGCTTTACGGGAGAAAAGTTGTTGTTTTTGTAATGTGTATAAGTATCCTCATAAAGCGAATCTTGTTCCATGGCCATGCGTTGCAAGCGTTTGAAATAATTGGGGTCGCTTACAATACTGGCTTGCTTGCTCTCAGGAAATTCTTGTACGATATGATTCTTGTATATTTCGGCACTGGCTATGTCGTCTTTTTTCAAACAAGTCAAATAGAGAGTGTAATATAGGTCTGCCAATCTGCTATCATTGGGGAAACGCCTGCGGAACTCTTGGTATGTTTCATTGGCTAATGTCATATCTCCCACCTTATCTTGGTATATGTATACCATATTATAGAGTGCCGTAGCAATCAAGGCATTCGATGCGGTTATTTCTTCTGCTGTTTTCGGAATTTGTTGCAGATAAAATTGTGGGTCTTTCTGATTGGTTGTAGGTTGGTTATTGCGCAGGCTGTCTGTTTGTATGGAGTCGTTTTGCGCAAAGTCATCCGTCAAGTTATCTCCCAAAGAAAATGTCGTTTTGCTGATGCGACGCCAATTGTCTTCCAACGGACGATTACCCCAACGTTGTACGAATACTTGTTTGCCTGAGCGCATCAACTGCGGATTGTAAAAATACCATTCTGCAGAACCTCCTCCGCCGCCAAGCATATTTTGGGTATTGACACTTTGCAATCCTCCGCCGTTTTGTGCTTCACGAGCCGCTTGAGCGGCTTTCTCCAAAGCCTCTTGCTCTGCTCTTTCTTGGGCCGCAATCACTTCTTTTACGATTGCCAATTGTTCTTCTTCCGATAAAGTACTCAAATGCTGCAACGAGTCTTGTAAAACCACTGTGTTATATTCCACTATCAGTTCATCCAAGGTCTCTGCACGTTTGGCTATACGTCTATAATCCGGCATCTCCGACGAAATGAGGTTTACTGCCTCCGTATAACACGGTTGAGCGTTGTTATAGTCACGTTGCTGATAGTATAAATCTCCGGCTATAATCAATACCATGGCTTTCTGTATACCGCCCTGTGTACTGTTATCTATGGCTGTTTGGTAATTCTTCAATGCTTCGGTCGTATCGCCTTTCTGCAGATAGATATTTCCCAACGCGCCATATACATAGTCCAATTTGTCACGATATTTATATTGGTTGGCCATCTTTTTCAAATGGACAATATCACCCGATAGTTCCATTTGCTTAATACGTGCACTGAAATCCATTGCTGCTGACGGATTCTGTGTCGTTACTTTTCGGTAGGCTTCGATCGCTGCTTTTTTGTTACCTTGCAGTTCGTATAGTTGTCCCAATACGTAGTTGTAGCGTGTCTTTTCTGCTCTGCTTTCATCTTTAAGGGCTATTTTTACGAACGGAATAGCCTCTCTATATTGTTGTGTCTTTAGTTTCAAATCTGCATTCACGGCAGCATATAGGTAGGCATACTTACGACTCAGGTCGTCCTGGTTGATTTTCTGCATCACCTCTTCTGCTTCGTATAGCCATCCCATTTCCGCATAGGCGCGCACTGTCCAAAGTTGGCAAATGGCTACTATGTTTTTATCGTTCTGATAGTCGCGGGCTATGTAGTTGAAAGTACCAATCGAACCAAGAAAATCTCCTTTATGAAATTCTGCTTTACCGAGCAAAACCCACGCTTCCCACATGTATCTGTTAAACTCGTTTTGACGTAAAAAGGCTTGGTACTTCGGGTCGTTGTGTTTTTTGGGGTCAGCCTTGGGTTTCTTTTTTATGGAGTGCAGTTTTATGCACTTACGGCATTTCTCTATCGTGCGATCCATCTGAGAAACTGCGGCTTCTGCTGCGGTATGGTTGCTCACTGGATAGAGAGGAATCACCTGCGAAAAATCATCTTCGTTAGCAGCATCAATGGCTTTCAGCCCTTCTTCAAAAGAAAGATTACCGTTGAAGTAGATATTATAGCGGGTAGTGGTCGCATGATAATTGCGGCTTGCCCATGTGTTCTTTTGTGTAGAACACGAGGCAAACCAACTTACCGTGCAGAGCAATACTCCTATGTAATATCCCTTCCTGTGACGCATCAAACAAATTTATAGATACATTGCTCAAAATAGATTTCTCCCGGACGTAAAATCGCCGATGGAAACGAAGATATATTGGGTGAATTGGGGAAATTTTGCGCTTCTAAGCAGATGGCAGTTTGTGGCGCATATGCTTTGTCTGATTTGCCGATGTTTTTCTCTATCCAGTTACCGGTGTACACTTGTAATCCGGGAAGAGTAGTCCATACCTCCATGCTACGATTCCCGGCACTTAAACGAGCAGCCAATTCCGGCTCTTTTTTATCTGTTTTACGTAGCACCCAATTATTGTCTATACCTTTGCCCGCTTCAAAGAAAGATTTGTCTATGCGGTCGGCAATCTTTATCGGGGTTCTGAAATCCATATCCGTACCGTCTACAGACAATATCTCACCTGTAGGACATGCTGTGTCGTCAAACGGAGTATAAGTATCTGCATTTATCTGCAGTATATGGTCACGAATATCGCCTTCTCCCTCTCCTTTCAAATTAAAATAGGCATGGTTTGTTAACCCCAAAAAGGTTGGCTTATCTGTCTTTGCTTCATAACTGATGCTTAGTGCATTGTCGCGCGTTAGGCGGTAAGTTACGTAAGTGTCCACTGTACCCGGATAACCTTCTTCTCCGTCTGTCGAACGATAGTGCAACGAAACGGAATAAGCCGTCTGACCGACCACTTCCCACACTTTTTCATTAAATCCTACATTCCCACCGTGCAAATGGTTTGTTCCGTTGTTGGTGGCAAGGTTGTATGTCTGCCCATCTAAAGTGAATTTACCGCCTTTTATGCGATTGGCATATCTGCCTATTACTGCATTGAAGTAGGTCTCTTTCTGTATCCATTCTTCCAAAGTGGAAAAGCCTAATACCACATCGGCAAAATTACCGTTGGAATCGGGAGCATATAGCGATACTATCTTCGCACCATAGTTGGTTATCTGCACATGCATGCCGTTCGGATTGCGCAGTGTGTACAACCCGACACGCTTACGATTTACTAATTTCGAAAATGAAGATTCGTTGACCATGTTTTTAACCTATTTTGCGGGCACCATCGCCTATTTCTGCAATATAAAAATCGGCTTTTAGCCCTATTCTTTCTGTATAAGCCTTGCCTACTTTCTCGATAAAATCGGGTATAGACTCCTCTTTAACCAACGATACGGTACATCCGCCAAAACCGCCGCCTGTCATTCTTGAACCTATAACACCCTCTATTTTCCAGGTTTCTTCGGCAAGTGCATCCAATTCAGGCCCGGTCACTTCATAGTCATCACGCAGTGAGATGTGCGATGCACACATCAATTTTCCGAATGCGGTTATGTCGCCTTTGCGTAAGGCGTCTACGGCATCAGTCGTACGTTGCACCTCACCTACCACATGGCGAGCACGTTTGTGGGCAATAGGGTCGGTAATGGCGTGTTCTATCTTGTTAAATTCTTCTTGAGTCAGTTCGGCAAGATATTTTAAAGGACGTACGCTATTGAGTTCTTCAACTGCCTTCTTGCATTGTGCTACACGGTCATTATATGCACCCGAATCCAATTTGTGCGGACTATGAGTATTGCTTATCACAATCTTTGTTCCATCCAACTTTATGGGCACAAGGTCAAATTGCAATGTGTCGCAGTTCAGAAATATGGCATGGTCTTTCTTTCCTTGCGCAGAGGCGAATTGATCCATTATGCCGCAGTTCACACCGGCAAACTCATGCTCTGCAGATTGACCTATAAACGCAAGCGTGGTGCGGTCGTAACCCGTACCCAAAATATCGTTGAAAGCATAAGCCGTCACCACCTCCAATGCTGCGCTCGAACTCAGTCCGGCACCGGCAGGAACATTACCCCATATCAATATGTCATAACCATCTGTGAAACTTATGCCGCGTTTAACGAATTGAGCAATCACCCCTAAGGGATAGTTTACCCAACTGTTACCCTCTAAAGGAATGGTCACTTGTTCTAAACCCAATGTGATTATTTCTGGCATATTGAGCGATTTGAAACGCATCTTCTTTTCTGTGTTTTTGGCGATCAGAAGATAAGTTCCGAAACTCAAAGCACAAGGAAAAACGTAACCTCCGTTGTAGTCGGTGTGTTCACCTATGAGGTTTACTCTGCCCGGTGAAAAATACACTGCTTCTGCTACATGTCCGTAAGCGGATTGAAAAGCGGCTTGTAGTTCTGTTGTGTTCATGTTTTTTTAAGGTCTATAGATTGTTTGTTATGCTTGCAATACTTTGTTTTTACTATGAGCCGGCTGATATTCTTTCAAATAATAAGGGCTGAAATAGGCAATATCTGCAAACTCTCTGGCACGGAAGGCCGCTTCGGCTAAAGATACCATATTGCGGGCATCGGGCATTATTCCTTCCATGAAAACGGCGTTTTCATGCGACAGAACTTCTTTACATTTATCCGCACCATCACCGAAAAAATAGATCTTACCTTGAGCCAACCACTCGCCGAAACTGTTCTCATCTATCACTTGGGCTGCGGTCTCCGATAATTTCTGCACATCTTTATCATAGAGAGTACAATATACCTCCATGCGGCGGGCATCTATCATTGGGCAAAGGTAATCTGCTTCTGTTCTGTTTGTTACACCTTGAGCAAGTATTTGTAATGTATCAATGGCTATCAGCGGAATCTGCCTGCCATAGCAAATGCCTTTGGCAGTGGCAGTGCCTATACGCAAACCTGTATAACTGCCCGGTCCTTGGCTCAAAGCCACGGCGTCTAATGTTTTCTTTTCTAAGTCCAACCATCCGAGCAATTCTTCGATAAAAAGGGGAAGTTGCTTGGCATGATTGTGCGTTTCGGTGTCTATATGATACCGCAATAGAATGCCGTTCTCACTGAGGGCGGCAGAACAGACATTGGTCGATGTTTCTATATTCAGAATTAACATAGCCTATAGTAGTTACGTAGCCGCAAAGATACAATAAAATTCCTGAACTGACAAACTTTTCAATTGGGCTTCCGTACCTGCATAAAAGTTTCTTAAAAGGTTTACGAAACATATGTCAGCCTTACTTTTTGTCTTGCTCTTGCAAATAGTCAATACGAAAGGCGGGAGCCTGCGATTGGTAACGTTCCAACAATGACGACGACAACCACGTAATGTAGCCCCCTCTCAAGCCTGCGTCGAATAGACCGCGAATTTCTTTGGTTATGTTCTCTGCATTATAGTCAATACCCTCTGCATCTATATGGTGCATAACATGATAAGCCTGAATCCATGTACGCACACGAGCAGGTGCCGGAGTTTCTGCTTGTCGGTTTTGCACTGATGTTCCCCATATATTGAGTGTCTTGTATGGATTGTTCCAAGGTTTGGCTATGCCGGCATAGCCGGGAGCAAAATGGTCGGGATAAGGCATACCGCACATTACATCCGCAACGTTACTCAATGCCGGCCAATATTGTCCGTAGGGTGTTGTATAACCACGGTTGGCAGTCTCGCCGAAAACATCTATCGAAACATATACGTTCAGTTGATGCAGTTCATCGCAGGCATATTGTACAAAGCGTTGAATGGCTTGCACTTTACTCTCATTGTAACGATTGTGGTAGTCAATCTGGTTTTCAACGCTGCTCATACGGTCTGGAAAACGTACGTAGTCGAAGTTGATTTCATTGAACCCAAATTTGCGGACAGCCTCTTTGGCAAGTTCTACATTGAACTGCCATACATGTCGGTCGTAAGCACTGGGCCAATAGGCTTTGTTGTGGAAGAACGGACTGCCGGTTGCTTTGTCGGTAATGGCACACTCTGGATGATCTTTTACAAAGTAAGAGTCTTTGAAACAAGTGATGCGCCCTACCACATAGAAACCTTCTTCGTGTAATCGCTTAACGGCATATACATACATCTGTTCTTTGTTCTTGCCGCCCCATTTGTAGTTGGTGGGGGAGTACCGCTCCATGGCTTCTGCCTTATAGCCGGGGCATTCGTTGTCTTTTATGTCTATCACAAACGTATTGATGAGGGTTGTTTTGGCAAGAGTGATATAGGCATCAATGTTACCAATAACGGCAGGCGATATGTTTAGGTATAGGGAATAGCACGATTCGGGCATCGGATTATCGATAAAATCGGGTTTTTTGCATGGGAAAAAGTCACAACCTATGGCTTCACCTCCCCCGAAAGTATTCCGCACTTTGCCGTGTATGGAGTCTTGCCACTGTGGCATATAGTGTTCGTTGGCTTCTTCTTGTGTATGCACGACATATTTGCCGAATACATACCCGCATGTGTCTGCGTAGCGTATTTTATAACGAAACACTTCACCGGTGCTGAGTAGGCGATCAAAGCCGATAACGGAGTATGAGTTGCCCTTTTCTGCCAAGCCGCAGATATGGGCGTGTAGGGTATCATCAATTATCGATGTGGGAGTACGTACCCATATTTGTTTCTCTAATACGACTTCCTCCGGAGAGGAAACAGTGCATTCTTCTTCAATATAGCAGATGCCGTCAGGTGTCTGTATGGCAATATATTCTTGATTGTTATATCTGATACATTGGTCGGTACAGATGCTTATTGCACTGCCTCTTACGATACTGTCTGTACGTTGTGGTTGCTTGTTTGTATCCAATGTGTAAAGTGTGGCAAAAGGACGTTCTGAAGCAATATAACGAGTCTCTGTTTCACTTTTCGTGTGTTTGCATGCTACCGACATACCGGTCAGACATAATAGCAATAGAGAAAATGTGGGTTTCATACAATTAACTATACTCCGTTTTTAATGGGCTGCAAAGATACTGCATTTATTTCATGTGCGAAATTTACAAACGTTTTCTTTTGTATAGAATGAAGATGAATTGTATATAAAGAAAAAGATGTATCTTTGCATTGCAAATTATAATAAAGTCTATTAAGGAAAAAATCATGTCATGGCTTGCACCGTGTGTAACCATGTTAGGTTATGCACATACATTCCGAATAAAGTTACTGAACGAGTAAGGATAAGATGGGGTAACCGAAGAAAAATATTGTCTTGCCGTGTTAGGTATGTAGAATCGAAAGGATATGAATAATAGAAACTTGCACCACGATAGTTTGGATTTAGGGAAAGATAGTATCCCGCATTTGTTTAGGGCATTGTTCTTTCCTACGCTGGTGGGGATGGTATCGGAGGCATTGCTAACCATTATAGATGGGGTATTTGTGGGCAGAGGAGTTGGAGCAAATGGTATTGCTGCGGTTAATATAGTGGCTCCTCTTTATATGATAGTTACGGGCATTGGTTTGATGTTAGGTATTGGTGCTTCGGTTATTGTCGGTATTCGTCTTGCTAACAAAGAACAGAAAGCGGCAAATATCATTACCACGCAAGCGTTTCTTATGGGGACTATTATCGTGGCGATGTTGGTTGCCGTGTGCCTTTTGTTTCCCAAAGCAGTCGTACATTTGTTGGGATGCAGTGATGTTTTGGAAGACTATGCTGTGAGTTATATGCGCTGGATTATGCCGGGGATGGTGTTTTTTGCGATACAGTGTATAGGAATGATGCTGATACGCTTGGATGGATCTCCTAAATACGCAATGTTTTGCAATGTGATTCCCGCTTTGCTTAATATAGTGGCAGATTATGTGTTAATATTTCCGCTGCAAATGGGAGTGACGGGAGCCGCTATAGCAACATCGGCATGTGGAATTATTGGCGGTCTAATGGTCGGCGTCTATTTTCTTCGTTTCTCTCTTACGCTTAAGTTGTATCGTCTGAAACTATCGTTTACGAGTTTCTTACTTACTTTGCGAAATACCGGTTATATGATGAAGATAGGTTTTGCAGCCTGTCTGACGGAATTAGCAATGTCGGTAATGATGTTCACGGGGAATCATGTTTTTATCGGTACTTTAGGTGAAAATGGAGTGGCTGCATTCAGCATTGCTTGCTATTTATTTCCTGTTATATTTTCTATCAATAATGCAGTTGCGCAATCAGTGCAACCTATCATCAGTTACAACTATGGCTTAGGCGATGTGGAGCGTGTGTATCAATCCCTTCATACTGCATTGGTGGCAGCATTGGTCAGTGGAGTGTTGGTAACGTTGATAGTCGCTTTAGGAGCAAAGGGTTTTGTTTCGTTATTCCTGTCTTCAGATACGGAGGCGTATGCTTTGGCATGTGCGGGTTTGCCTAAGTTTGCGTTGTGTGGTCTGTTTTTTGCATTGAATATTGTATTCATAGGCTACTATCAAAGTTTGGAAAAGGCGTATCGTGCAACGTTGTTTACGTTGTTGCGTGGGATAGTGTTTGTGGTGCCCTTGTTCTTGTTGTTGCCTGGCGTGGCAGGAGTTGCCGGTATGTGGTTGGCTGTTCCGCTGTCTGAATTGTTGACGTTGGTGGTGATAGTAACGGATTTTTTGTTACAACATAAGTAGGTATGGTTATGAAAGTAGTTGTTTTTACAGGAGCTGGCATATCTGCCGAGAGTGGCTTGAGTACGTTTCGCGATGCTGACGGACTATGGGCAAACTATCGGATAGAAGATGTCTGCACGAATGAAGCGATAGAGCGCAACCGAGAATTGGTTATTCGCTTTTATAATGAACGTAGGCGCGATGCCATGCAGGCACAGCCGAATGTCGCACACAAAGCGATAGCCCGATTGGAGAGGTATATGGAAGTGGCGGTGGTTACGCAGAATGTGGACGATCTGCATGAGCGTGCAGGAAGCACCGATGTTACACATTTGCATGGAGAACTGATGAAACTGCGCAGTTCTATTAATGAACAAGCCATAGTGAAAATAGAGGGTTGGGAACAACCATTGGAGGCACGGCATGCCGATGGCAGTTTCTTGCGTCCGCATATTGTCTTCTTTGGCGAGAGTGTTCCCAATTTTGAGCGGGCGGCTTCTATTGCTGCTACAGCCGATGTTTTTGTGGTTGTAGGTACTTCGTTGGCAGTTTATCCTGCAGCGTCACTATTGGAGTATGTACAGGAAAATGTGCCTATTTATGTGGTTGATCCGGGTGTGCCGGATTTTGGCAGGTACAAATACCGAGTGAAACATATACGCGAAAAAGCCTCTGTGGGAGTTCCGCAATTGTGTAAACTGCTTTGTGAATAGATTGCCTATTATCCGTGCTTGCACGGAATAGTTAGGTTAGGGCTCTATAAATTCCACCGGGCAAAGCCTTTACCAATCCTTTGAACTCCATTTGTAGGAGTGTGGAGGTTATTTCGCTATAGGGCATATGGCTTTCCATGACTAATAGATTGACGTGTATCCCCTCGCAGTCTTTTCTGAGCAGTTGCATAAGAGTTTCTTCTGTAGGACTGAGGTCACAGAAGATAGCCGTTTGTATGGGGAGCGTCACTTTTCGGGCATCCCATTGCATTGCCATAATGATGTCTTCTGCATTTTCTACTAAAGCGGCTTTATTTGTCTTAATCAGTTCGTTGCATCCGCATGATAGTTCGTCGTTGGGGCGTCCTGGAATGGCGAATACATCCCTGTCGTACGAATTGGCAATATCTGCGGTAATGAGTGAACCTCCCTTTGTTTTCGATTCTACGACCAAGGTGGCATCGCTCATACCTGCAATGATGCGGTTGCGGGCTACAAAGTTCTGTCTGTCAGGATTAGTACCGCTCATGTATTCGGTCAGTATTCCTCCCTTTTCAAGTGCTTGTATGGCTGTTTGTCGATGGATGGCAGGATATATGCGGTCAAGTCCGTGACCGGGAATAATGATGGTTGGGATACCCGCTTCAAGGGCGGCACGGTGAGCCGTGATATCAATGCCGTAAGCCAATCCGCTGACAATAGTCAAATGCTCAACTGCTTGAGCAAGGTCAAGTATGATTTGTCGGCAATGTTCTTTTCCCCTTTCGGTAGGCATGCGGGTACCTACAACGGCAAGCATGTGTCCGACATTGGCTTGCAGGTTACCTTTGCCGTAAAGGAGTAGTGGAGCATCAGGACATTCTTGCAAACGATAAGGAAAATTGTTGTCTTGGTAAAAGTAGGTGTCTATTTGATGTGTCGCAATAAAGTCCAACTCTCGCTCAGCGCGTTTTAGTGCTTTGGACCTGCCTGCTACAAGGGCTTGTAATGCGTCTTTCCCTATATTGGGAATAGCCGATAGTTCTTTCTCTGTTGCCAAAAATACTTGGTGGGCATCGCCGAAAAAGTCAATGAGAAGTTTGGCACGTTTTAACCCGACTCCAGGTAGAAGTGATATGGCAATATTGTATTTTAACAACTCTTCTTTCGACATACGCGCAATGTTAGGATTACTCCGATAAATACTCCGATAATATCTGCAAGCCAATCCCACCAATCGCCTGTACGTGGTGGAAAGTAATATTCTTGCAAAAGTTCGATCATACCTCCGTATATAATAGGAGAAAGCAAAGCGGTAACGTACAACGTAATACCTTGATGCTTAGTCCGAACGAGTGCTTGCGTCAAACAGGCGGCAAGCACAAGATACATGCCGAAATGCACCACCTTGTCAAGATGTGGAATATTGGGCTGTGGCAATAGAAAATGAGGTTCTCGCAGTAGGGATAGGTAAAGTATTGCTCCTGCTACGAGAACCGTCGGAAGATATGTCTTGAGTCGTTTCAAGACGAATGGATTTTAATGTATCAAATTATGCCCGGTCATTTCTTCGGGTTGTTCTATGCCGAGAATATGGCAGAGCGAAGGAGCGACATCGGCAAGGATACCGTCTTCCAAATGGGCATCTCTATTTTCGCTGACATATACAAACGGCACCGGATTGAGCGAGTGGGCCGTATTCGGTGTTCCGTCGCTGTTAACGGCATTGTCGGCATTACCGTGGTCGGCAATGATGATGGTCTCGTAGCCGTTGCGTAGTGCGGCATCAATAACAGTCTGTACGCATGTATCAATAGTGGTAACTGCTTTCTGAATAGCGGCATATACGCCGGTATGTCCAACCATATCTCCGTTGGCAAAGTTTAGGGTGATATAGTCGTATTTCTGCGTATCGAGTGCTTTTACTAACGCTTCGGTTACTTCGGGCGCAGACATTTCGGGCTGTAAGTCATAGGTGGCAACTTTCGGAGAGGGGATAAGTATACGCTCTTCGCCTTCGAATTCCGATTCGCGTCCGCCGGAGAAGAAGAAAGTAACGTGTGCAAACTTCTCGGTTTCTGCAATACGCAATTGTTTGAGCCCGGCTTTCGAAACTATTTCCCCCATAGTGTTGAGTACGTTCTCTTTAGGGAAAAGAATGTGTACGCCTTGAAAACTGGAGTCGTAGGGGGTCATGCAGTAGTATTGCAGGTTAGGAATAATATGCATGCCTTGCTCCGTAAGGTCTTGCTGTGTGAGTGCGATGGTTATTTCTTTTGCACGGTCGTTGCGGTAGTTGAAGAAAATAACTGCATCTCCGTCTTGTATTGTGGCTACGGGTGTTCCGTCGGCATTGACAGCAAGTATGGGCTTGATGAACTCGTCGGTAATTCCATCGTTATAGGAGTCTTGCATCGATTGAAGCAAGTCGGTAGAGGGGGTTCCGATGCCATTAACCATGAGGTCGTAGGCAAGTTTGACACGCTCCCAACGTTTGTCACGATCCATTGCATAATAACGCCCGCAAATCGAGGCGATTTTGCCTGCCGTTGTGGCGCAATGTTTTTGCAGGGCTTCTATAAAGCCTATACCGCTCTTCGGGTCGGTGTCACGCCCGTCCATGAAGCAATGAATATACACTTTCTCCAAACCGTATACTTTGGCTATTTCGCATAATTTGAACAGATGTTCAAGGCTGCTATGTACACCACCATCAGAGGTAAGTCCCATGAAATGTATTTGTTTACCGTTCTGTTTGGCGTATGAGAAAGCAGATACAATTTCAGGGTTTTGCAGAATGCTATTGTCTTTACATGCGCGATTTATCTTAACGAGATCTTGGTATACAACACGTCCGGCTCCGATGTTGAGATGCCCGACTTCTGAATTTCCCATTTGTCCGTCCGGCAATCCTACGTTTTCTCCTGAAGCCTGTAATTGCGAGTGTGGGTAGGTGGCAAGCAGGTTGTCCCAATTGGGGGTAGGGGTGCTGTAGATAGCGTTGGCTGTTGTTTTTGCTCCGATTCCCCAGCCGTCAAGAATCATCAATAATGCTTTTTTCATATCCTTTGTGTGTTATGTTATTTATTTTTGAATGCTCTGTCAATAATGCGTTTGTCTTCTTTTTCTTTGAGTGTTTGCCGTTTGTCGTAACTGTGTTTACCTTGGCATAGAGCAATTTCCAATTTGGCAAATCCTTTGTCGTTTATAAAAAGTTGTAGCGGCACAATGGTTTTGCCCGATTCTTTGGTTTGCCGTTGAAGTTTACTTAATTCTTTGTGTGTGAGTAGAAGTTTGCGGTCACGACGTGGTACGTGATTGTTGTACGTACCCAGCGCATATTCGGCTATGTGCATATTCTTTACCCATAGTTCGTTATGCAGAAATATGCAGTAGGTGTCGCTCAGACTGGCTCGACTTTCACGAATGGATTTTATTTCTGTACCGAACAACTGTATGCCGGCAGTGTAACGATCCAGTATTTCGTAGTCAAAAGTGGCGCGTTTGTTTCGTATGTTGATGTTTGATTTTTGTCGCATGGTGTCTATAGGTTAGGTAGTAGCAATTTTAATGCCAAACGTATTAGTAGTGGCAATCCTGACAAAAGTAAAGTGAGTATGGTAACTGTACTTATATGTTGCTCCTTATAGTCTGGAATTAACAGTGGATATCCTTCGTAGAGTATGTAGGCAGTATAGATATGCAGCATTTGCAGATATTCGGCTTGTGGTATGATTGTTGTGAGTAGCGTGGTTATGAATGTGTTACTCATGGCGTATGCCTCTAAATTGTGCAATTGCTCAATCTGCTGTTCGGGTATGCCGGTTTTGCAGAGTAACCATGTTCCTCCGCTGATACAGAGCAGGTAGGTCCCAAATAATGAAATACCGACAATTAATAGGTGTGCGGTTGCTATTTCAGCAGGGTAGGGCTGATGTTCGTAAAGAAGACTGCATATGAAAGCGGCTGCCATGCAGACAATAATGAGTGGAACGATGTAATGGAATGTGGTCGTTTTAATCAATGGCTGCTCAGATGCAATGCGTCTCCATTCTTTAGAAGGGTAGCACATTATTCGCCAAAGTCTTATTATGATATTGCGGATGCTCATTTGTGGAAAAACTGCATTGTTTTTAGACTGCAAAGATACAACAAAAAAGTGAAATACATAACTTTACCGATCGTTCATATGACCATTCGTTTCTTTTTGCGTTGTGTTGTTTGGTTTCAACTTGTGTTTATTTGAATATGACGGTTGGTAACAAGACTGTTACGAGACATCAATGAGACCTTATACTATTGTCAATATGTCAAAACCGATTATCGGTTCGAATTCGTAAAATACTTTCGCATTGTTCAATGATATTTTAGATGATGTGTGCACGAACTGAATTTGCATAAGATAAAAAAATGAATTATCTTTGCAGCCAGATTGATTAACTTGTAAAATTATGCTTAAGAATATTCTCGCTATAACAGGAAAGCCAGGTTTGTTCAAATTGGTGAACAGAGGTAATAATATGTTGATAATCGAATCGTTGCTCGATGGAAAGCGTATGCCTACCTATGCTCGCGATAAAATTGTCAGTTTGGCGGATATCTCAATGTTTACTACAGGCGAAGATGTGCCTCTGCGTCAGGTGTTGGAAAGTCTGAAAACGAAAGAAGGTGGCGAAGTCTGCAAATTGGAAGTGAAAAAAGCGGATAATGATACTTTGCGGGCTTTCTTTGCAGAAGTTTTGCCCGATTTTGACCGTGACCGTGTATATCCTTCGGATATTCGTAAATTGGTACAATGGTATAATATCCTCATAGAAGCGGGGATAACCGATTTTTCGGAGGTTGAGGAAGATGTGGAGCAGGCATCGGTAGAAGCCTAAATCGTTGAATTTGTGTACGGAGGCATTAAAAAACGCCTCTGATTGTGTTCGTTACTACGCAAAACACAATATAGGAACCAAAAAAGGATACCCTTTTGAAAGTTCAAGAGATTATTGATATCATAGAATCTGTAGCACCGCTGTCAATTCAGCAGGAATGGGACAATTCGGGGCTGCAGGTTGGTAATAGAGAAGCGGAAGTCTCCTCTGTTTTGTTGTGTACGGACGTTACGGAGGCAGTACTGCAAGAGGCGGAGAGAGAAGGATACGATATGATAGTGTCGCATCATCCGTTGTTTTTTCATGGCTTAAAGACTTTGCAAGGAAATACATCACAGGAACGTTGTGTGATAAGTGCGGTTAGAAATGGAATTGCCATCTATTCGGCACATACCTCTATGGATAGTTGGTTACATGGGGTAAGTGGGCGTATGGCAGAAAAGTTGGACATTCGAGACTATGTTGTGCTTGTCCCAACGGGCATCGAAGTGGGATTTGGAGTTGTGGGCGATTTGCCGGAAGCAATGGATTTTGAGGCTTTTCTTGCGTTGGTGAAACAAACGTTTTCTGCTTCTATGGTGCGTTATACGGTTTCACCTAAGCAAGCGGTACAACGTATAGCATTTTGTGGAGGCGCAGGAAGTGAGTTTTTGCCCGATGCAGTGGCTGCTAAGGCTGATGTGTATTTGAGCGCTGATTTTAAGTATCACGAGTTTCAGCAAGCCGATGAACGTATTGCTATTGTGGATATAGGGCATTTTGAGAGTGAGCAGTTTACAAAAGAGATTTTTCGTGACTTGTTATCTGCGACAACTGTCGGTTTGCGTATCGCTTATGCGGACGCAGATAGAAGTCCGATACTTGTTTATTAATACAAAACAACCAAGAATATAATTATTAAATAAACTAACATACGATTATGGCAACACAAGAAACAGAAATCACCGTTGAACAGAAATTGCAACTTTTGTTTGAGTTGCAGCAGGTTGATTCTAAAATTGACGAACTGCGTGTTCTGCTGGGCGAACTACCCGGTGAAGTGAAAGATATGGGCGATGAAGTGGAAGGTTTGAAGACCCGTCTCGTCAATATTGAGAACGAAATTAAAGATTTGGAAACGCAGATCAGCGAGAAACGTGTACAGGCAGAAAATGCGAATGCGGCAGTAGCACGCTACAAAGAGCAGCAAGACAATGTGCGTAATAATCGTGAATATGACAATCTGACAAAGGAAATTGAGTTCCAAACATTGGAGATCGAGTTATGCCAGAAGAAGATTCGCGATTTTAACAATGCATTGGAGGCTCGTAAAGAAGACAAACAAAAGACGATTACTGAGATAGAGGAACGTACGGTTGACCTTAATGAGAAAAAAGCAGAACTGAATGGTATTCTTAATGAGACAAGAGAACAGACGGAAATGTTGATTCTTCGTTCTCAGAAATTGGAAAAACAAATGACGGACGAACGGTTATTGGCTGCTTTCAAACGTATTCGTAAGAATGCTCGCAATGGCTTGGCTGTGGTTACAGTAGAACGTGATGCTTGCGGTGGTTGCCATAATAAGATACCTGCACAACGTCAGTTGGATATTCGCCTTCGTAAGAAAGTCATTGTTTGCGAGTATTGCGGTCGTATCCTTATCGACCCCGATATGGCAAACGATGTTCGAAACGAAGATCAAGAATAAATCTGTTCTGTATGATGCTAAGCAATCGGCATGACTTCGCGTTATGTCGGTTGCTTTTTTTTGTTTGTCGGTTGCAAGTTTTTTACTAACTTTGCACAGAATAAATTTCTGTAGCCATGACCGACGAATTGCTTACTCCTGAAACAGTAGAATATACCAAAGATAATGTGCGCCATTTGGATGATGTCGAACATATCCGTTTGCGTCCGGGTATGTATATCGGAAAGTTGGGCGATGGTGCACATTCCGACGACGGAATATATGTATTAATAAAAGAAACGGTCGATAACTCGATTGATGAATTTCGCATGAATGCCGGTAAGGTTATTGATGTGCGCGTTGAGGAAGGGAAAGTATCGGTGCGAGATTATGGGCGCGGAATTCCGTTGGAAGTATTGGTTGATGTCGTTTCTTTGCTTAATACGGGCGCAAAATACGATTCTAAGGCATTCAAAAAATCCGTAGGGTTAAATGGTGTGGGCTTGAAAGCAGTGAATGCACTATCGTGGAAGTTTGCCGCACAGGCCTATCGAGATGGTATGACCCGTAGAGTGGAGTTTAAACAAGGAAAGTTGGTGGCGGATACGGGGATTGTTGCGGATACGGAGAAAGCGCAACGGGGAACTTTGGTCGAGTTTGAACCCGATGGGTCGCGAGGTATTTTCGAGAACTATAATTTCCGTGAAGACTATATTGAAACCATGATGCGTAATTATGCGTATCTCAATACAGGGCTGACACTCAACTTTAATGGAAAACGTTTTCTTTCGCGCAACGGTTTGTTAGATCTGCTCTCTGAAAATATGACCGTTGATCCGCTCTATCCTATTATTCATATTAAGGGGGAGGATATAGAAATCGCTCTTACACATACGCAGCAAAACAACGATGAGTACTATTCCTTTGTGAACGGACAACATACCATTCAGGGAGGCACTCATCAAGCGGCTTATCGTGAGGCGATAGGGCGCACAATTAAGGAGTTCTTTGGTAAAAATATGGAGTTGGCGGATGTGCGTAATGGTGTCGTAGGAGCAATTGCTATCAATGTGGAAGAACCGGTGTTTGAAAGCCAGACAAAGACAAAACTTGGTTCGCGCGACATATCTCCTAAAGAAGGAAGTATCTCCGTTAATAAGTTTGTGAACGACTTCGTAAAAAGAGAGTTGGATAACTTCTTGCATAAACATCCGGCAGTAACGGAAGTTATGCTGCAGAAGATTCAGGATTCGGAGAGAGAGCGTAAAGCAATACTGGGTGTTACTAAAATTGCTCGAGAACGTGCCAAGAAAAATAACTTGAATAATCCGAAATTGCGCGATTGCAGGGTGCACCTTAATGATTCCAAGCCGGTACGTCAGAGCAAGGGTTCTGATGAAGATTTGCGCGATTTGAGTTCTATCTTTATTACGGAGGGATTATCGGCATCGGGGTCTATTACGAAATCGCGTGATGTTAATACGCAGGCTGTCTTCTCCTTGCGTGGAAAACCGAAGAATAGTTACGGACTGACGAAAGAAGTTGTCTATGAGAACGAAGAATTTTTCTGTCTGCAATCGGCTTTGAACATAGAAGACGGGTTGGATAATTTGCGTTACAACAAGGTAATTATTGCTACGGATGCGGATGTCGATGGTATGCATATTCGTTTGTTGATGCTTACTTTCTTTTTGCAGTTCTTCCCCGATTTAGTGAAGAAGGGGCATGTTTATATATTACAGACACCTTTGTTTCGGGTGAAAAATAAGAAAGAAATACGCTATTGCTATACCGAAGAAGAACGACTGCAAGCCATAGAGGACTTAAAACCGAATCCGGAAATTACGCGTTTCAAAGGTTTGGGTGAAATCTCTCCCGATGAGTTCAAAGGTTTTATTGGTAAGAATATACGTCTTGACCAAGTAACACTCCGCAAAGAAGATGCTGTGGCCGATCTTATGGAGTTCTATATGGGTAAGAATACGGCAGAACGCCAGAATTTTATTATAGAGAACCTTGTAGTAGAAGAAGATGTAGTCGATTAATATATGTGGTGGATTTTAGGTATATTTGTGGCTTTAGGGCTGTTTATATTGGTTGCTTTCGAATGGAGGGAACGTCAACGCAATGTCAAGCACGAGTTGAAAGAAGAGCATACGCAACAACTGACAACGTCCGATGGAGAGTGTTGTGGACAACATGCCGTCTGCGAACGTGATACGTTGCTTAATAGTAGGATGGAAGTTGTGTATTATGATGATGAAGAGTTGGATGTGTTGGCAGGTATGTCGCCTGATGATTACACGGAAGAACAGTTGCAAGCATTGCGTGATGTATTCTATACTTTGCAGGAGCGTGATGTAGCAGGTTGGTTGCGTAGTTTGCAAGCACGCAATATACTATTGCCCTTGGATTTACGAGAAGAGGCTCTGCTGATTGTGAGCGAACGTCGTAATCGATAGAGTATAATTGAATAAACAAAAAGAGAGTATCGTTCATACGAACGATACTCTCTTTTTGTTCTGTCGGGATGACAGGATTTGAACCTGCGACCACACGCCCCCCAGACGCGTACTCTACCGGGCTGAGCTACATCCCGTTTCCGCTACCCGAAACAATCATGCGCATAAAAATAAAAGCATTCTTAATTCGTAAGCGGGTGCAAAGGTACAACAATTTTCTGAATTGTTCAAATCTTTAGATATTTTTTCTTGCAAAGTTTCTATAAAGACCATTCGAATCCGTCTTTTGTGTCTTTTATATTGAAACCAAGTGAAGATAATTCGTTCCTGATTTTATCGGAAGTTTCCCAATCTTTATTTTTTTTGGCTTCAAGGCGCAGTGTGAGCAATAAGTCTATGGCCTTTTTATAAGCATCGTTAGATTGTGAGGCATCTTCAGAGAGACGTAAGCCGAGAATATCTTCAACGAATAGTTGCCAAACGCTGCGGAGTTCTTCCAAGTCGGTTTCATTGATAGTCCCTTTCCCGTCGAAGACGGTATTGATGGCGCGTGCCGAATCGAAAAGGCACGATATTACCATAGGGGAGTTAAGATCATCGGCCATGGCATCTTCGCAGCGTTGTCTGAGGCCTGCAATTTCAACGGTTGTCGTAGCAGCGGGTTGCAGTTTGTGCAGTCGTTGCCATGCTTCCGTTAGTCGTGTGAGTCCTTTTTCTGCTGCTTCGAGTGCTTCGCTGGAGAAATCCACTGTCGAGCGATAGTGCGCCATGAGTATGAATAGCCGTATAGTCATGGGGGAAAATGGCTTTGTCAGCAAAGGATGTTCTCCAGTAAAGAACTGCTGTAACGTAATAAAGTTCCCGTAGGATTTTCCCATTTTCTTGCCTGCTATGGTAATCATGTTGTTGTGCATCCAATAGTGCACGGTATCATGCCCTAAGGCAGCACACGATTGAGCAATCTCGCATTCGTGGTGAGGGAACATAAGGTCCATACCGCCTCCATGAATATCGAATTCTTCGCCCAAGTATTTGGTTCCCATAACCGAACATTCCAAGTGCCATCCGGGAAATCCTTCAGACCAAGGAGAGGGCCAATGCATAATGTGTTCGGGGGCGGCTTTTTTCCATAAGGCAAAGTCGAACGAACGGCGTTTCTCGGATTGTCCGTCTAACTCACGCGTGTTTTCGTAGAGTTCTTCAATGTTGCGCCCTGAGAGTTTGCCGTAGTTGAAATCTTTGTTGTATTTCTCAACATCGAAATAAACACTTCCTTCTGAAATGTAGGCATATCCGGCATCGAGAATTTTCTGTACAAATGCTATCTGTTCAATGATGTGTCCGGAAGCGTGTGGTTCTATAGAGGGGGGCAGAACATTAAGCAGTTCCATATCGTGGTGGTAACGGTTGGTGAAGTATTGCACTACTTCCATGGGTTCAAGTTGTTCCAATCGTGCTTTTTTGGCTATTTTGTCTTCGCCTTCGTCAGCATCGTGTTCAAGATGTCCTACATCGGTGATATTGCGTACATAGCGAACTTTATAGCCCAAGTGTTGCAGGTAACGATAGAGCAAGTCAAATGTTATAGCCGGACGTGCATGGCCGAGGTGTGCATCACCATAGACGGTAGGCCCGCATACATAAAGTCCTACGTGCGGCGGGTTAAGCGGGGTAAAGTCTTCTTTCTGTCGTGTAAGTGTGTTGTAAATCTGCATAGTTACATTGTTATTTTATTCCACGCTGTTGCTTAATGTATTCGTATGCCTCGTTGATGGCTCTGAATTTCTCTGTGGCTTTTTGGCGAATGTCTTCACCTGCACTGGCTACTTTGTCAGGGTGATATTTCATAGCCATACGGCGATAGGCTTTTTTCACCTCATCATTGGTAGCAGAAGGTTGTATCTCTAATGCTTGGTATGCCCAATCCGGATTCTTGTCTTTTTCATAGAGAGCGGATAGCGAACGGAAATCGGTAGGTCGGATACCCAATGCAACGGCTATTTGTGCGATTAGTTGTTGCTCAGTGGGTGCATATTCTCCGTCTGTATGTGCCAAGTCAAGCAGGAAATGCAGTATTTCCAATCGGGTGGAGTAATTGACATTCTGCGCAATCTGCCGTGCTACTGCATCAGGATTGATAGTTTGCTCCAATAGTTGTTTGAGCACTTGCAGTGCTTCCAATGCTTGTTGTTTGCCATAGGTGCGTACCAAAAAACGTTTGACGGCATCCAATTCGCTTTTGCGTACATGTCCGTCGGCTTTCATGGTACAGGCTATCAGTACGAGAATACTGATATGTATGTCGCCTTGTGAGGGACGATGGGTGCGAGTATTGTTCTGATGCGTTGTTTGGCGAAACTCTTGTTCTGCTTCTGGCAATACGCGACTGCCATCTTCTAAGAATGATGCTAATACCACACCGACAACGGCTCCTATAGGTCCTCCCAAGACAAACCCTAATCCGCCCAATATCCACTTGCCTATATGCATTGTCAGAGTAGAGTGTTTGGGTTGAGATTGGCTTTTTCAATGTCAAGGAAATACTTGAATGTGCCAACAGTCAGTTCTGCGCAGGCGGCTTCATCGCATACGATAATGCCCCGCGGATGCAATTGAAGTGCGGAAATGGTCCACATGTGGTTGATTGGTTCTTCCACCGCATGTTTTAATGCACGTGCTTTGTTGTGTCCGTTAACCATGATGAGTACTTCGTGTGCATCCATGACAGTACCTACGCCAACGGTAAGGGCTGTTTTGGGTACTTGGTTGACATCGTTGTTGAAGAAACGAGAATTAGCGATGATCGTATCGGTAGTCAGCGTTTTCTGTCGTGTGCGTGATGTGAGTGACGATGCCGGTTCGTTGAAGGCTATATGTCCGTCTGGACCGATTCCACCGAGAAATAGGTCTATTCCTCCATATAGTTTGATTTTGGCTTCGTATCGTTCACATTCGGCATTCAAGTCGGGTGCATTACCATTGAGTATATTGACATTCTCAGGACGAATGTCAATATGTGAGAAGAAATTGTTCCACATGAAAGAATGGTAACTTTCGGAATGATTTTCAGGCAAACCAACATATTCGTCCATATTGAAAGTTACTACATTGGCAAACGAGACTTTTCCCGCTTTATATAACTCAATAAGGTGTTTATACATACCTAATGGCGAAGAACCTGTGGGCAGTCCTAATTTGAACGGACGTTCCATGGTAGGTGCTGCATCGTTGATCCGTTTAGCCACATATTTGGCAGCCCATTCGGATAGTTGTTGATAGTCGGGTTCGATGATAAGTCTCATGTTGTATGGTTTTAAAAGGTTATTATTGTAGGCGTAGATTGCCATACGCTGCAAAATTACGATTTTTTTTCTAATTATAGTCCTACAATCCGATTATTTTCCGTATGGAATTTTGTATTGTTCTCGCAAGTGCTTATGAAGAGTATGATTAACAATGGTTTGTAGGTATATTTTGTCCCGTGTGGTGCTGATTGACGAAAAACAAAGGTAGTCCTTGTATAACAAAGACTACCTTGTTGTCAGGGCGACCGCATTAAAATAAGAAGTTGAAGTGCCAATGTCGGTTTGTTTCCTAACGATTAAGGGCTTGAATTAGTTTGACAAAATGATGTTTATGTAAGCAAAATGGAGATATTTTTCTGCTTGTATATGACTGTTTGCTTGCAATAGTGTTGGTTATGGGCCTACGAGATCATTACGAGACCGTAACGAGATCTCAACGACATCTTGTCGAGCTTTCATTCTGTAAAAAATTGATTCCTTCTACGAATGATGCAATTCTGTAATATTGCGCTTCGATGTGCTTAATAGGCGGCAGTGAATCGTTCTTTATGGTGGTTCTCTTGTTCCAGTTCGTCAATCATGGCAACAGCATAGTCTTCTACCGAAATAAAACTATGGCCGTTTTCATCGAACAACATATCGTCTTTTCCAAGTCGATATTTACCGGTGCGTATGCCGGGACCTTTTTGTCCTATATCTCCAAGATTACCCGCAGGAGAGAAGAATATCCAGTCAATATCGTTTTCTTTCATAAGTGTATTGAGATAGAATTCTCCCATGGATTTGACTCCGGGTAGCCATTCTTCGGGAAGAGTTCCGGTATCTACCAATCGTATCCCCGGTTTTACGAACAGAGTACCTGCTCCTCCTACAATGAGTAATCGTCTGACTCCTGCCTTTTTTGTACCCTCTATAATTTTGGGGTAGTTTTCCAAGGTTTCTTCGTATTGGCGGGGATTACTCCATCCGGGATTGTATGCACTTATGATAGCATCTTTCCCGGTGGCTATTAGTGCCAATATGTTGGGATTGGTCGCATCTGCCTCTACTATTGTAAGGTTGGGGTGAATCAACTTAATGCGCTCCGGATGAGGCGTGATGGCGGTAACTTGATGTCCGCGGTATAATGCTTCTTTCAAAATGGCGGAACCTACAAATCCGCTTGCTCCTATTAAAACTACGTTTTTCATAAAGAATGGTGTTTGAGGGTTATTGTTATATGTTTTTTCGCTGCAAAGGTAGTTTTTATATTACTATTATACAAGTAGTTATCTGTTTGTTAGATAGTTACCGGTAGGTAACTGTTGTTGTGAATGAGGGTGTTTGCAGTTAAACAAAAGTGTCTTTTTAAAAATTGGACGGTAGGTGGTTACCCTGTAGGTGGTTGGGGCATACTTGTATATTCGGAGTATTTTAGTTACTTTTGCGCACTAATGTTGCAAAAGAGATAGTTATGGATAGAATTAGTATAACAGACCGTTATGATCCAAAGTGTCCGATACGTAATATTCTGGCTCGTATAAGCGATAAATGGTCGTTGTTGGTGCTACATACGTTGGCAGAAAAAGATGTGTGTCGTTTTGGCGAACTACGCCGCTATATTCCGGATGTTTCTCAGCGTATGCTGACAGTAACACTTCGTACTTTGGAAGAAGATGGGCTTGTAAGCCGCAGAGTCTATCCGGAGGTGCCACCTCGTGTAGAATATCGTTTGACGTCTCGTGCTTTATCGCTGCTACCGCATATCGAAGCCTTAACGAATTGGGCAAAAGAACATATGGAGCATATTCTTGCTGACCGTCAAAATCATATACAACAACTCTCAAAAGAATAAATATGAATTGGGAACAATTAATAACTACAATACGTTTCGGACAAGAAGGGATCTATAATCCTGCTTTGGGGCATGATGCTCGTAATGAATTTCAGCGTGATTATGATCGTTTGATATTTTCTGCTCCGTTTCGAAGAATGCAAAATAAGACGCAAGTATTTCCCTTGCCCGGTTCTGTGTTTGTACACAATCGTTTGACGCATAGTTTGGAGGTGTCTTGTGTTGGTCGATCTTTGGGTAATAGAGTGGCGGATAGTTTGAAAGAAAGGCATTCTGATTGTGCAAAAATGCTCGATTCTATCGGTGAAATTGTGTCGGCTGCTTGTTTGGCTCATGATATGGGTAATCCTCCGTTTGGACATTCGGGAGAACAGGCTATAGATACTTATTTTTCGGAAGGAAACGGAAAGAAATGGCAAACGGAACTGACAGAAGAACAGTGGGCGGATTGTATCCGGTTTGAAGGTAATGCCAACGCATTTCGTATATTGACTCATCAATTTAAGGGACGTCGTTCCGGAGGATTTGTTCTGACCTACAGTACGTTGGCATCGGTCGTTAAATATCCCTATGCTGCTATATCATCTCCGAATCCGAAAGGTAAATTCGGTTTCTTTGATTCGGATAAGGATAGTTGGGAACGTATTGCTATGCGCTTGGGGATTGTCCAACGGTCGGACGGAACGTATGCACGTTTCCCATTGGTTTATTTGGTGGAGGCTGCTGATGATATATGCTATCAGATAATGGATATTGAAGATGCTCATAAGTTGCGGTTATTGTCAACAGATGAAACGAAAGAGTTGTTATTTGGTTTCTTTGATGAAAAACGCAAGGAGCGTATTTGTCATACAATGGATATGGTACAAGATACCAACGAGCAAATTGCCTATTTGAGGAGTTGCGTCATTGGTAACTTGGTAGATGCTTGCACGGATGTGTTTTTGAGTAATGAGGAGCAGATAATGGACGGCACTTTTGAGGGTTCGCTGATTAAGCATATACATTCTCGTAGCCGTGAGGCTTATAAGCAATGTTCCGAAGTATCGGTGAAAAGGATATACCGAAGTAATGATGTATTGGATGTGGAACTTGCAGGTTATAAGATAATCTATATGCTGATGGAGGAACTGATTCAGGCGGTATTTAATGCAGATAAGGCTTACTCCCGACAGTTGTTGCAGCGTGTTCCGTCGCAATATGCTATTGACGCCTTGACTCCTTATGGCAAGATACAAGCGATGTTGGATTATGTGTCGGGCATGACGGATGTGTATGCGCTTGACTTGTATCAGAAGATTACGGGAGCATCGTTGCCAATGGTGTGATAATGTAAGTGGTAATATCATATACAATAAGAAATGCAATTATTCTCATTTGCTGAGATGAATTGCATTTCTTATTGTATAGGGGGCGTCAGTCGTTTTTCTTGAGTACGACAGCACTGCGAGCAGGCAGATAGAGCTTTAGCCAACCTTTGTGTACTTTAGCATAGAGCGGGTCGGGAGTTGTGAAATGTTCGATGGAATCATCGGATAGTCCATATCCTGCAAATTCTTTGGCATCGGTATTGAGCACAACTGTATATTTGCCTTCCGGGGCAATTATTCCGTATCCGGGGAATGATTTTTGTCCATTCCAATTGAAGATAAAGACGTAATCTCCTCGCATAAAGGCTGCAATTTGGTCGCTATCCTTATCCCAAAGCGTTTGTATGGGCAATGCTTGGAAATTGGTTATATTACGCAAAAGATGCACCATGGCTGCATCGAAACGATTGAGATCGTGATAATAGAATTCTGTATTATCTACGAGACTCCATTGGCGGCGTGCATACTTATGACTCCACCCGTTGCCTTGTCGAGGAAAATCAATCCACTCGGGATGTCCGAATTCATTTCCCATGAAGTTAAGGTATCCTCCATTGATAGTGGATGCTGTGATGAGCCGTATCATTTTATGCAAAGCCAAACCACGATCAACCATGAAAGTGTTGGAATTGTGTTGCATGTGCCAATACATTTCTGCATCAATAAGACGAAAGATGATTGTTTTGTCTCCGACCAATGCTTGATCGTGACTTTCGGCATAAGAGATAGTCTTTTCATCGGCACGTCGATTGGTCATCTCGTAAAGAATATGCCCTGCTTTCCAGTCTTCGTCTTTTAGTTCTTTTATTGTCTTAATCCAGAAATCGGGAATACCCATTGCTAATCGATAATCAAATCCGATACCTCCTTCTTTGAAAGGTGTAGCCAATCCTGGCATCCCGGACATTTCTTCGGCAATGGTGATGGCGTGTTTATTGACCTGGTGGATGAGTTTGTTGGCGAGTGTGAGATAGCAGATGGCATCTCCGTCTTGATTGAGATTATAATAGTCAGCATACGATGAGAAGTTCTCTCCCAATCCGTGTGAACGATAAATCATGCTGGTAACTCCATCAAAACGGAATCCGTCGAAATGATATTCGTCCATCCAATATTTGCAATTGCTCAAGAGGAAATGTAATACTTCTGGTTTTTGATAATTGAAACAAAGGCTATCCCATGCGGGGTGTTCGCGTCGACTCCCTTCGTGGAAATACTGATAGGGGGTACCGTCGAAATTACCGAGTCCCTCCAACTCGTTTTTGACGGCATGTGAGTGTACCAAATCCATGATGACAGCGATGCCGCGGTTGTGTGCATCGTCGATGAGATGTTTCAGTTCTTCGGGTGTGCCAAAACGCGATGATGCCGCATAGAAATTGGAAACATGGTATCCGAATGACCCATAGTAGGGGTGCTCTTGAATAGCCATAATTTGGATACAGTTATAGCCTAATGCTTGTACACGAGGTAATATGTTTAGGCGGAAGTCTTCGTATGAAGCCACTGTCTCTTCTTCCCCGGACATACCGATGTGGCATTCATAAATAAATAAGGGTGAAGTTTTGGGGATAAATCGTTTCTTCTTGAAAACATAGGGATGCTCAGGGTGCCATACTTGTGCAGAAAAACCCTTTGTTTGTGCATCTTGCACGACTCTGGTTGCATAAGAGGGAATTCGTTCGCCTTTGCCTCCTTGCCATTCTACCAATAGTTTATATAATTGCCCGTGTTGTAATGTTGTGAGTGGCAATCTGCATTCAAAAACTCCGTTTCCAACGGGAGTCAGCCGAAAGTCTTCTTTGCGTTGCCAACCGTTGAAATCGCCAATCATATAGATAGCGGTGGCGTTGGGCGCCCATTCGCGAAATACCCACTCGGTATCGGTTTTGTGTAAACCGAAATAAAGATAACCATTGGCGAAATCGGCTAATAGTCCTCCTTGGGTGAGTTGCCTCTCTATTTGGAGAGCATAGTTATACCGACCGATAATGGCATTTTTATAGGGAAGAAGGTAGGAATCGGATTTAAGAAGTTTCAGCGTTTTCATGGATAGAGGAGATTAGGGATTGGAACGCAAGTCTTTTGCTTTGACAATCAGTTTACGATAGGAACACCCTTCGGCAATTCCCGGTTGATGTGCGTCTTCGGGGAAAAAGACTGCAAAATGTCCTGCGGGAACAGTAAGCATTGCAGAGGCTTTGTCTCCGTAGAATTCAACATCTTTTTGTTCGTTATAGGGTGAAATGATGATTTTACAATCTTCTTGGGCTTTCCACCCCATTTGCTCGTCGTTGTTCAATGGAATTTGGATATCGATATATTCTTTGTGTGCCTCCATTCGGCAATCTTCTTCTTTTTTGCCGGTAAAGTCGTTGATATTAACAAAGAGGTCGTCACCGTTGATCTTGATTTTGCATGCGGGTAGGTTGAGCATGTCGTTGTTGTTAAAGAAATTCATAAATTGCTCAAAGCCGGGTACACAAGCAAAATAGGCATCTGCGTTTTCTAATTTATCTAATATCATAATATGTTTTGGTTGGTTATGTTGGCAAAGGTACGAAATTATTTGTATAAAACAAGAGTTGTATTCTAAAACTCTTGTTCGGTAGTGTTTACTTCGTACTATAGCGACTTGAATAATTTATGGTTGCTTTGTGCTTCGATAATATTGACAACATAGTCTCCTATGCGTTCCAACACGCGTACTACATCTTGAAAATAAGCACCTTCTTGATATTCGGTTTTCCCCTCGTTAACTTCTATCAGGATGTTGTTGAGCAGTTGGTTTCGCAGATTATTAATATGAACTTCGGTGTTGCGTGCTTCGGTTAACAGTTGCTCAGAGAGAGTGTCGGTTTGTAAGTCGTTAATCATGCCGTCTACAGCCTTGTTTGTAAGTGCCATTAGTTGTTGTATCGCTTCCCAATGTTGATGGCTCCATGTAATGTTTTTCTCTCGATAGCGTTGCACAATGCAGGCTATTTTGTAGGCGGCATCTGCTACACTTTCTATTTCGGAGATGATGCGGAGAATGTGTTGGGTATTTAGTTTACTTTCGGAACTGAGTCGTCCGGTGCTTACTGCTGCAATGTATTTGGATATTTCTGCTTCGATGTGGTCGCTGGCATCTTCTTGTTGTTTGATTTGTTCGAACTTGTGAGAAAACTCCGCAGTATCGGTCTCTTCTATCAGGTCGGGAAGTTGGTTGTACATGTTTCGGATACGCTGTGCATAGGCAATAACTTCTTTGCGGGCTTGTAGAATCGATAGTTCGGCGGTGGAGAGTAGTCCGGTAGAAATGTATGTTAATTGGAAAGCCTCAGCTGTATTTGAGAATGTATCTTGTTGCTTTGGGCGTATAATTCGCTCTACAAGTGCTACAATGTATTTACTGAACCAGCAAAGTATCAGTACGTTAAATATGTTGAATATAGAGTGGAATAAAGAGAGTGAGAATGCTGCTGCTTCGATCGAATCGGTAGGTCTGAATATTTCTACGATGTGTAACACGAAATTACTGAAGGGGTAGAAGACTGCCAATGCCCAGCAAACTCCGAATATATTGAAGATAAAATGTGAGAAAGCGGCACGTTTGGCAGCGATGTTTCCTGATAGGGCTGCAATGTTGGCAGTGATGGTTGTACCGATATTCTCGCCGAGAATCATGGCAATAGCCATGTGATAAGGAATCCATCCTTGGCTACACATGACTAATGTGATGGCCATGACAGCAGAAGATGATTGTACGATAACAGTCAAAACCGAACCAACCAATAGGAATAATAAGACTGAACCATATCCCCATTGTGTATAGTTTTGTAAGAAAGCCAGTATATGGGGATGACTTTGTATGTCGGGAACGGATGATTTGAGCAGTCCGATGCCCATAAATATAAGGGCAAAGCCGAAGATTAATTCTCCTATATAGCGTCGGTTGTTGTGTTTGGAGAATAAGAGGGGAAGTGAGAAGGCAATAATAGGTACAGCCAGGAGCGATATGTCGATTTTAAATCCTAATAGTGCAATGAGCCATGCAGTTGCAGTTGTACCGATATTTGCTCCCATGATGACACTGAAGGCCTGTGTAAGGTTGAGTAGTCCTGCATTGACAAAACTGACTACCATGACGGTAGTGGCGGAAGAACTTTGAATGAGCGTGGTAACCAATATACCGGACAGAATACCTACAAACTTGTTTTTGGTCATAGTTGCTAAAATGGAGCGCATTTTCTGTCCTGCTACTTTTTGCAGAGCCTCGCTCATAAGTTTCATGCCGTATAAGAAGATTCCTAAGGAGCCGATAAGCGTCAATACATCTAAGATACCGTATTCCATAAGGGTTGTTATTGGTTGAATAGTGTTGTTTATTAAGATATATGTTTTTATAATCGCTACAAAGGTAGTGAAATATTTACATACATCAAAAAAGCAGATAGGGTGTTGTTCGAAAAGTCAACAAGGAATGTGATGAACATTCCTTGTTAACAGTCGAGATGAGGCGACTCGAACGCCCGACCCCTACGTCCCGAACGTAGTGCGCTACCAACTGCGCTACATCTCGCTACCTCCATGAAAGGAGATTGTGTTGTTATTTCTTTGTGCCCCTTTTTACTGTGCTTTTGGTTCGTCGTGCTTTTGCGGCAGTAGGGGTTGTTGTTGCTATAATGTTTTTACAATCGTCCTCGGTAAGTGCGTTTGCATCGGTTCCTTTGGGCAATTTGTAATTTTGTTCGTTGTATTTGATATATGGTCCGAAACGTCCGTTCATGACTAAGATATCACCAAACTCGTGAAGAGGTAAGAGTGATTGACGTTTTTGTTCAATGAGTCGGATGGCTTCTTCAAGAGATATGTGTTGCGGGTCGATGTTCTTTGGGATAGAGTAGTAGGTTTTGTCTTGCTTTACATAAGGTCCGAACATGCCCACGTTGACTATCAAATCGCATCCTTCAAATTGCCCTACGGTATAGGGGTATGGGGTATTGAATAAATCCAATGCCTCTTCGAGTGTAATGGTATAGATAGATTGCCCCTGTTTGAGTGATGCAAAAAGCGGTTTGTCTTCATCGGTAGAAGTGCCGATTTGTATACATGGTCCTTTCTTTCCGATTTTAGCGGTTACCAGTCGTCCTGATGCGGGGTCGTTGCCTAAGATGCGTCCTTCGATTTTTCCTGTGGGGACAGATGTGACAGCAGGGTGGAAAGTTTTATAGAACTTATCTACCATATTGACCCATTCCATTTTTCCTGCAGCAATAGCATCGAATTCAGATTCGGCTTCTGCTGTGAAATCGTAGTTGAGGATGGTTGGAAAAGATGCCCATAGGAAATCGTTGGTGATGCATCCGAGATCGGTAGGGAAAAGTTTACCACTATCGGCACCATAGTTTTCGACCTTTGTTTGGTCAGTTATTTTATTCTGTTTGAGCGTCAGAACGTTAACATTGCGTTTTTGCGCTTCAACGGTGCGTCGTTCGACATAGTCGCGCGACTGAATGGTTTCGATGACAGCAGCATAGGTAGAAGGGCGTCCGATGCCTAATTCTTCCATTTTCTTGACAAGAGATGCTTCTGTGTATCGGATAGGTGCTTTGGTAAATGACTCTTGTGCGACTATCTCTTGATAGTTCATAAGAGTATCTTTTTCGAATCGTGGCAAGAGTGAAGTTGCTGCTTCAGTTTCATCGTCAGATGATTGAATGTAGACTTTCATAAAGCCCTCAAAGAGAATGACCTCACCCGTTGCGGCAAAGACATAGGGCATATTTTCGGCTCCGACCTCAATGCGTGTACTCTCCAATTGAGCATCTGCCATTTGCGATGCGGCAGTCCGTTTCCAAATCAATTCGTATAATTTGCGTTCGTCGTCGGTAGTTCCTGCCTGTTGGTTTTCCATGTAGGTGGGACGTATGGCCTCGTGTGCTTCTTGTGCGCCTTTGGCGGTCGTGTGGAAAGTACGGAATTGGTGGTATTTTTCTCCGAATTGTTCGACAATTTGTGCTTTTGTAGTACCTAATGCTAATGATGATAAGTTGACGGAGTCGGTACGCATATAAGTAATCCGTCCGGACTCGTACAGACTTTGTGCAACTCTCATAGTCTTTGCTACCGGGAAATGTAATTTTCGTGCGGCTTCTTGTTGTAGACTGGAGGTGGTGAAAGGCGGTGCGGGTGAACGTTTTACAGGGCGCTTGGTAACATTCTTGATATAGAAGTTGCGATTTCGGGCTTCCTCTAAGAATGTTAGAGCCTCTTCTTTTGTTGCAAATTTATGGTTTAACTCCATGCGGAGTTTTTGTTCGTGCCCTGTGGTGTCTTTTCCGATGAAATCAGCAACTATTCGGTATTGTGCAGTGGGTGTGAAAGTGTTGATTTCGCGTTCGCGCTCCACGATGAGTCGTACTGCGACAGACTGTACTCGACCGGCAGAAAGTCCGGGAATGATTTTTTTCCACAACACGGGTGATAATTCGTATCCAACGATACGATCCAATACGCGACGTGCTTGTTGTGCATTGACAAGATTGTAATCAATATCTCGGGGGGAGCGTATGGCATCTTGTATGGCAGTTTTCGTAATCTCGTGGAAAACGATTCGTCGTGTATTCTCTTTTTGCAAGTTAAGCACTTCTTGTAAGTGCCATGCAATGGCTTCTCCCTCGCGGTCTTCATCGGATGCAAGCCATACGGTGTCGGCTTTTTTTGCTTCGGTACGCAGGGTATCGATCAGTTTCTGTTTTTTTGCATCAATGGCATAATGTGGTGCATAATTGTGTTCGAAATCGATACCGATACTATTTTTCCCTACTCCCTCAATATCGCGTACATGCCCTTGTGAAGATAATACATGATAATCTGCTCCAAGAAATTTTTCTATGGTTTTTGCCTTGGCAGGAGACTCTACTATAACAAGGTTTTTGCTCATTAGGGATGGATAGATTTGCGTATTTTTCCAAAAAACGCGGCAAAGGTACTACAAGTTTTTGAATGGTGCAAATGCAGTGCGGATTTTACTGTAACCATATCAAAAAATAATATTGAGTAATTTGATGATATTGTTGCAAGTATAGAGCAGTCAGTTAAATTTGACATATTGATAACGGGATAAGGTCTCGTCGAAGTCTCGTAACTGTCTTGTAGACGAGTATAATGCAGTGGTTGTAAGTAATATTGTTATAAACGCAACAAAGTGTTACAATATTACGAAGGATATTGTAATTTAATAAGATTAAAATAGAAGTGGTTAAGTTGAAGATATGTACGTTGAGTTTTTGTTAAATTGAAGAAAAGTTGTATATTTGCAACGTGTAACATACTATTTAGGTAAGTAGAAATGAAAATAGCATTATTACAGTATTCGATTGTATGGGCAGATATAGAGGAGAATTTGAGATTGACAGGAATGCGTCTTGCGGCATTGAAGGGGAGGGCTGATGTGGCGATGTTGCCGGAAATGTTCACGACCGGATTTTGTACGGATAATCTTGAGTTGGCGGAAGAAAGAGGGGGACGTACGTTGCAATGTCTGAAACAATGGGCTTGTGCGTATGATATTGCGATAGTTGGTAGTTTTATTGTACGTGAGGATGATAAGGTTTATAATCGCGGTTTTTTTGTAAGACCCGATGGAATGGTTGATTTTGTTGATAAAAGACATTTGTATGCACATGGTGGAGAGGCTGCTTTTTTTACGGCAGGGCATGAGCGTGTGATATCGGAGTATAAGGGTGTGCGTTTTTGCTTGTTGATTTGTTATGATCTACGTTTTCCGGTGTGGAGTAGGAATCGGTCGGGAACGGATTATGATGTGTTGTTGTATTGTGCTAATTGGCCGGATGTCCGTATCGGTTATTGGGACGCCTTATTGCCTGCTCGTGCAACGGAAAATCAGTGCTTGCTTTGTGCGGTAAACAGAGTGGGCGATGATGCGTTAGGTTTGCATTATTCAGGACATTCGGTAGCGTTGGATACGCATTTAAATAGGGTTGTATCTTTCGATGAAAACGAGGAAAATACGAAAATTGCAGATTTGGATATAGTCGCGTTGCGACGCTTTAGGGAGCGTTTGCCGTTGTGGCGGGATGCGGATGTGTTTGAACTTTTATGAGAAGAGAAAAAAGTATAAAGCGGAAATGTGTCTCGGATGTGTATGTGCCCCCGATGATATGCCTTATATTCCCGCATTGTTTATGTTATTGTTCGTAAGAGGCAAACGAGCAAATATAAATGGTTTTCGGTATGAAAAAACTATGTATTTCAAACATTCTTAAGGAAGGAGTGTTGTTGGGTACGGCAAATTTTTTGTCGATTGTGTGTGCTCAGTTACTTTATCTTTTGACGATTTGGATTCCGTACTTGAATGTAGGTACGACTATCGCAATGCAGTCGATTCCGGTAGAACTTGCTAAGGGTAAAGTGATTTCTCCGTTGTTTATTTTTAAGAGTGAGTATCGCCGGAATATGGGTGAGTATTTCATATTGTCTGCTATTATGTTGGTGGCTTGTCTAATAGGATTGTTTTTCGGAGTGATTCCGATGTATGTAATCATGTATGCGTGGAGTTTGGCTGTTTATTTGTTTGTAGATAAGGATATGACTGCATTGGATGCATTGCACGAGAGTAACAGATTGACATATGGTAACAAATGGCGTATATTTGCCATAGGATTGATTCTATCGGCGGCTATTGTTCTGACCACGCTATTGTTTGTATTGATAGGCAATGCGTGTGACAGTGAAACATTAATGCTATGCTTGATATTGTTGCTGTGCTTGTTCGTGAGTCCGCTGGTTATGGGATGCAATGCGATGATATACAAGACGCTGACAGAAGGTGATGCGGAAACGTGTACTTGTGCTTAGGCACAGTGTATGTGCAGGAATAGTAATTGAGGTGCGACTATGATAGTTGAAACTATTATAGTCGCACTTTTTATGCTTGTCTAATTGCGAAAAATACAGTAACTTTACGCCCCGAATCGTACAAATATTTTTAAGTGAAAGCATGCAGACTATTTGGCATATACGCGCATTGAACGGCAAGGAGATGTTGATAAGAGACAAACTTGCTCGTGAGTTGTGTATAAGTGAAGCGTCTGCATCGTTGTTGGTGCGTAGGGGATTGTATAGTGCAGAGTCGGCACGTCGTTTTATTGCTCCGAGTTTGACAGAATTGCATGATCCTTTTTTGATGAAAGATATGGAGAAGGCCGTGATGCGTTTGTCGGCTGCGGTGGAAAACAATGAGCGCATATTGGTGTATGGAGATTATGATGTGGATGGAACAACGGCAGTTGCGCTGGTTTGTAAGTTTCTTGCTACTCATTACAATAATTTTGATTTTTATATTCCTGATCGTTATCAAGAAGGTTACGGTATTTCGTATCAAGGTGTGGATTATGCGGTGGAACACAAGTGTGGATTGATCATCGCATTGGATTGTGGGATTAGGAGTATGGATAAGGTGGAATATGCACGTTCGTGTGGTGTGGATTTTATAATTTGTGATCATCATTTGCCTGCCGAAGAGATACCTTGTGCAGTGGCTGTATTGGATCCTAAACGCACGGATTGTGCTTATCCTTGTAAGGATCTTTCAGGGTGTGGTGTTGGTTTTAAGTTGGTACAGGCTTTTGCGGAGCGGCAAGGTATAGGCATAGAGACGTTGTGTCCGCTTTTAGAATTGACGGCAATGAGTATTGCTTCGGATATAGTGCCGGTGACTGGGGAGAATCGTGTATTGGCTTATCATGGATTGAAACAGATGAGGCGCAGTCCGTTGGTGGGCGTACAAAGTTTGTTGCAGCAAGCAGGTGTGACTCCTAATGAGGTTACATTTGCCGATTTGATGTATAAGATAGGTCCTCGTTTGAATGCATGCGGACGCATAAAGTCGGGAAGGGATGCGGTAAGTTTGTTATTGACAGAAACTGCGGAAACGGCTTTGTTGATGGGTAAGGAAATAGAAGAACATAATACGACCCGCAAGGGATTGGATCAACAGATTACTCTTGAGGCTTTACAACAACTTGCCGAAGAAGAGGATAATGTGCAACGGTGCAGTACGGTGGTTTGTGGTAAGGATTGGCATAAGGGGGTTATAGGAATTGTTGCTTCTCGTTTGACGGAATATTATTACCGTCCGACAATTGTTTTAACAGAATCGGATGGCATAGTATCGGGTTCGGCTCGTTCGGTAGGCGGCTTTGATATATATAGTGCGATAGATTCTTGCCGTGATTTATTGGAGAATTTCGGTGGTCATGTATTCGCGGCAGGATTGTCGATGAAATCGGAGAATTATACTCAGTTTTGTAGGCGTTTTGAGGAGTATGTGTCGGCACACATTTTGCAGGAACAACGCCAACCATATATTGATGTGGAATCGGAATTGTCGTTGGGTGATATTACATCTCAGTTTGTAAGTGTAGTGGAGCATTTGGAGCCTTGCGGTCCGGGGAATCCACGTCCTGTGTTTGTGAGTCGTAATTTGTTTAATTATCGCTATACGAGAGCCGTAGGAAAATCGCATGAGCATCTTCGTTTGGACGTTACGGACGGACGTTCGGTGCTTTCGGGTATTGCTTTCGGGCAAGGACAGATGGAGTCGTATTTTCGTAACGGTAATCGTGTGGATGTTTGCTATACGTTGGAGAAGAATACGTTTCGCGGGAATACAAGCGTGCAGATGATGGTTCAGGATATTCACAGAAGTACCCTTGAAGAATAAAAATAACTAATACAATACTTTCTTATTTTATGTTTTCAGAAAGAGACCAACAATCGCCCAAACAACGCAGAGGCAGTATCGAGGTAGTTTGTGGCAGTATGTTTTCCGGTAAGACCGAAGAATTGATTCGTAGAATGAAGCGTGCTCAGTTTGCCAAACAAACGGTAGAGATATTCAAGCCTGCTTTGGATGTGCGTTACTCAGAAGCGGATGTGGTGTCGCATGATCGTAATGTGATTCAATCGACTCCGGTGGATTCTTCAGGAAACATATTGTTATTGGCGAGCAATGTGGATGTGGTAGGAATAGATGAGGCTCAGTTTTTTGACATGGGGCTGGTGGATGTATGCAGGGAACTTGCCAATAACGGTACGAGAGTGATTATTGCGGGGTTGGATATGGATTATCAGGGTCAACCTTTTGGTCCGATGCCTGCGTTGATGGCGATAGCCGAAGACGTGTATAAAGTGCATGCTATTTGTGTGCATTGCGGTGACTTGGCCTATATATCTCATCGTTTGGTGGATAGTGATAAGCGTGTTCTGTTGGGAGAAACGGAAAAATATGAACCGATTTGTCGTAACTGCTATGAGAAAATAAAGCGAGGAGAGTCGTTATCTTGAAATTTGTACATTTTTTAGTGTTGTTGAGATATGCGGGCAGATGTTGTTCTTCCTTTAGCCTTTGAGGGCGTACTGACTTATAATATTCCCGATGAAATCGCTGTCTCGGCAGTGGTGGGAATGAGGGTGTTAGTGCCATTGGGTAAGAAGAAGATAGTGACAGGGGTGATATTGTCATTGTCTTCTTCGCAAGGGACGGAAGAGTTTGCGTTGAAAGATATTATATGTTTGTTGGATGATAGTCCTATTGTAAATCCGGTACAAATAGAGTTGTGGCAGTGGATAGCCTCGTATTATATGTGTACGTTGGGGGAGGTAATGAAAGCGGCTTTGCCCTCGGCTTTGAAACTGGAGAGCGAGACTCGTATTCGTTTGAATGAGATAAGGGAGGAGGGGCAGACGTTTACTTCAACACAGCAGCGTGTGTTAGAATATTTGTCGGACGGGAAAGAAAAAAGTATTGATGAGATAGGCAGGGTGATGCAGGTGAAACATGTGCTTCCTGCTTTGGATCGATTGATAGCATCAGGGGCGGTTGTTTTGAGTGAGCATGTAATTGACCGCTACAGACCTCGTGTGCAGAAAATGGTGAGTTTACATCCGGCTTTTCGGGACGAAAATAAGTTGGCTTCTCTATTGACCGGATTGCAAAAGAGCAAGAAACAGCAAGCCTTATTAAGGTGCTATATGCAGGAGTGTATTGTTAATGCGCAATCATTGGGGGTGAAGTACGGTCAGATAGAAAGACAAACTTTATTGGCGAAGGCCAACGTATCGGCTGCTATTTTGAAAAGTTTGGAGACGAAAGGTGTGTTACTGGTGAGTGATGTAGCAGTGGGGCGTTTGGATAAAGAGAAGGTAGAGGTAGAGAACGCTCATACGTTGAATCCATTTCAGGAAGCGGCTTATGAGGATACGGAAAGATTGTGGCAAGCAAAGGATGTTGTATTGCTGCATGGTGTAACGGGAAGTGGTAAGACGGAAATATATATACAACTGATAAACAATGTACTTGCGGAAAAGAAGCAGGTGTTGTATATGGTTCCGGAGATTGCTTTGACCACTCAATTAACAGATCGATTGCGGGCCGTATTCGGTAGCCGATTAGGTGTGTATCATTCTCGTTTTTCTGATGCAGAGCGTGTGGAGATTTACAAGAAAGTGCAGTCGGGCGAGTATGAGGTGGTATTGGGTGTGCGTTCTTCACTTTTTCTTCCGTTTGACAAGTTGGGGTTGGTGGTTGTGGATGAAGAGCATGATGCTTCGTATAAACAACAAGAGCCTGCTCCGCGCTATAATGCTCGTAATACAGTGATTGTACTTGCAGGGTTGCATGGTGCTAAAGTGTTATTGGGTACTGCTACTCCTGCAATAGAAACCTATTACAATGCTTTGAACGGTAAATATGGTTTGGTAAGTTTGAAACATCGTCATAATGATGTAGAGATGCCGGATATCCGATTGATAGATACACGGAGGCAGTATCATAGAAAAGAAATGATGGGGCATTTTTCCGATGTGTTGGTGCATAAAATATCCGATGAAATCGGTCGAGAAAAACAAGTAATTGTTTTTCAAAATCGTCGCGGTTATGCTCCGTATGTGGAATGTAAAGTGTGTGCTTATATTCCGAAATGTGTGCATTGTGATGTGAGTATGACTTTGCATAAACATCAACAAATGCTTGTTTGTCACTATTGCGGTTATGCGATTCAGTTGCCTGATAAGTGTCCTGTTTGTGGGAAGGAGGCACTCGCAGACAGAGGTTTCGGAACAGAGAAGATAGAGGATGAAATGGTGCAATTGTTTCCGACAGCACGTATAGCCCGTATGGATTTGGATACAACCCGGAATAAGAATTCGTATGAACGCCTTATAGCAGATTTTGAGTCGCATAGTACGGATATATTGGTAGGAACACAGATGATTAGTAAGGGTTTGCATTTTGATGATGTGAGTTTGGTTGCGGTATTGAATGCTGATAACTTGATGAATCAACCTACGTTTCGTGCCTATGAATATGCATTTCAGATGTTAGAGCAGGTGAGCGGTCGTGCGGGTAGGAAGAAACAACGAGGTGATGTGTATATACAGACATCGAATCCGGAGAATCGGTTGTTTAAACAATTGGTACAACATGATTATGAGTCGTTTTATGCAGAACAGATAGAGGAACGAAGATTGTTCAAATACCCCCCATTTTATCGATTGTTGGAGATTACGTTGCGGCATAGGGATTTGTATATTGCGGATACCGTATCTGCTATGTTGCAGCAGCAATTGAAAGTAGTGTTTACCCGCCGTTGTTCTTCGGTTGTGATACCATTGGTGAGTAGAGTGCAGAATATGTATGTGCGCAAAATCTTATTGAAGATAGAGGCGGATGCATCTTATGCTCGGGCAAAAATGTTGTTGAAGCAATCTATAGAGCAGATTCGGATGACAGAGAAAGGTAAATCGGTTTCTGTTTATGTGGATGTAGATCCGATGTAAAAAGCGTTATTAGAATAAAATAGCAAGGTGCGTGGTACGCATGATTATACAAGGTAGAGTTTTCATAATAAATACAACAAAAGATATAAGAGGGCTATGAAAAAGATTAAAGGGGTTTTGCGGGAATCGCATCCATTAGGGAAAATAGTTCTATTTTTAGGATGTATGTTGTTGTTTACAATGATAGCGATCGGTGTGTGGGCTTTGCTATATGGTGATAGACAGGATGTTGTGTCGCTAAAGGTAATGCAGATGTTACAAACGATAGGTACGTTTATGTTGCCGTGTTTGGTTGCAGCTTATTTGTGGAGCGATTCCCCAATGACCTATTTACACCTATCATCTATTCCTAATTGGCGAAGTTGTGTAGGTGTAATATTGTTGTTAATAATTGCTTCGCCCGGTATTAATTTATTGAGTTGGTTGAACCAACAGTTGTGTTTACCCGGATTTCTGAGCGATATAGAGATGTGGATGCAGCAACAAGAGAATGCGGCAGCAGTATTGACGGAACAGTTTATACGTGCAGATTCGATAGGTGTGCTGTTGTGTAATATTGTGTTAATGGCTTTTCTTCCTGCTTTGAGTGAGGAATTGTTTTTTAGAGGAGTAATGCAGAATTTGTTTGTGCCTACTGCTGACAAGTCGGTTAGTAGAACGAGCAATCATTTAGCAATATGGGCATCGGCGATTTTATTTTCGGCGATACATCTTCAGTTTTATGGCTTTGTACCGCGTATGTTGATGGGTGCTTTATTCGGTTATATGTTGGTATGGTCAGGTAGTCTGTGGTTGCCGATATTGGCACATTTCACAAACAATGCCTTTGCTGTGGTGCTGTACAATGTTTATTATATGCGTGGTATAGATACCGATGAAATCGATGTTTTTGGCACAGGAGATACGCTGTGGGTAGGTTTCTTGAGTTTGCTTGTGATAAGTGTAGGCGTGATGATGTTGCATAAACAATTATGCCGCACTCAAAATGCGGCATAATCAGATTATACAATATGTTGAATTGTATTATTTTCGTGGTTTGATATCCAACTTGACGGGGTGTATCATGTTTTCCGGTTTGAGGATGGTATCGAGTTCTTCTTTTGAGAGAATACCATGTTCCAGAACCAAATCGTAGACAGGGCGTCCGGTTGCCAATGCTTCCTTGGCTATTTTTGTTGAATTTTTGTATCCGATAATAGGGTTGAGTGCGGTAACAATACCGATAGAACCACGGACGTAGTTACGACACTTTTCTTCATCTGCCTTGATGTCGTTGATACAATACGTGCGCAGTACATCGAAGCCGTTCATCATAATTTCTGCAGACTCGAAACAACATTGAGCCATAACGGGCTCCATGGCGTTGAGTTCCATTTGCGCAGCCTCATTAGCCATAGTGACACAGAGGTCGTTACCAATGACCTTGTAGGCTATTTGATTCATGACCTCGGGAATAACCGGATTGACTTTCCCCGGCATGATTGATGACCCCGGTTGGCGTGCAGGAAGGTCGAACTCATGCAGACCGCATTTGGGACCAGACCCTAAAAGACGCAGGTCGTTACATATTTTATTGAGTTTTGTGGCTATTCTTTTTAAGACAGAGGAATATCCTACCATGCATGATGTATCGCTTGTGGCGGCTACCAAGTTATTGGCTAAACGGATATCCCAACCTGTGATTTCTCGTAAAGCAGTAATACACTTTCCTGCATATTCGGGTTCGGAACAGATGCCAGTACCGATTGCCGTTGCTCCCATATTAACGGTGAGAAATTCTTCTGCGGCAATATTAAGATGTTTAATTTCGTCGCGAAGGATGTCGGCAAAGGCTCCAAATGTTTGTCCTAATGTCATAGGAACGGCGTCTTCCAATTGAGTACGTCCCATTTTGAGGATGTGGGCGAATTCTTGTGCTTTCGCATCGAATGCCTCAATGAGCAGACTGAAATGCTTTAAGTAGGTAAGATGTGTGGCGTACAACCCTAAATGGATAGCGGTAGGATATGCATCGTTGGTTGACTGCGAGCAGTTTACATGATCGTTGGGTGAGCAGTATTGATATTCTCCCGGGTTGTGTCCCATGATTTGCAGTGCACGATTGGCAATGACTTCGTTGGCATTCATATTGGTGGTAGTTCCTGCTCCACCTTGAATCATGTCGACAGGGAATTGCTTAAGGTGTTTTCCCTCTCGAATTTCGTTGCACGCTTTGCTGATGGCATCGAATTGTTCATCGGTAAGCAAACCTAACGAATGGTTAGCAATGGCGGCAGCAAGTTTTGTGATGGCTAATCCTTTGACAAAATCGGGATAGTCGGAAAGATGGAATTTGCTGATAGGGAAATTTTCAATACCGCGCATGGTTTGTACGCCGTAGAGCACATCGGCCGGAATTTGCAATTCGCCGATAAGATCGGATTCTGTACGATAAGTCATATTACTTAACTTAGTGGTTGTTGCAGATTTGTTAAAATGATAGCGCAAAGGTAGTTCTTTTTGCGGAAAGAGCCAACAATGATTGCAAATTATTTTTCAAGTACTCGAATGGTGTGGTCTTGGAAAGTAATTTCTTCTCCTGCAGTTATTTTTGCACGTTTTCGGAGTTCGACTTCTCCGTTGCGCAAGACGTCTCCTTGTGTGATAAAAATGTTGGCTTCGCTGCCTGTATAAACGAGATTGGTTGCTTTGAGCAATTGATTGAGAGGAATGAAACTCTCCCCTTGGCGCAGAGTGAATTGTGTGGTGGTCATATTCGAGTTTTTTGTTGTGCAAAGATACTATAAAATCCGGAAAAAGATTGTATCTTTGCATTCTGAATAACGAAAAAAAATAACTATAGAAGATAGAGATATGTCACTTAGATGTGGAATAGTGGGGCTCCCCAATGTGGGTAAATCCACGCTTTTCAATTGTTTGAGCAATGCTAAGGCACAATCAGCCAATTTCCCGTTTTGTACGATAGAACCTAATGTGGGTGTAATTACTGTTCCGGATGAACGTTTGAATCGTCTTGCGGAATTGTGTCATCCGGAACGTGTGATACCAACAACCGTGGAAATTGTGGATATTGCTGGCTTGGTAAAAGGTGCCAGCAAAGGCGAGGGATTAGGAAATAAGTTTCTTGCCAATATACGTGAGACGGATGCTATTTTACATGTGTTGCGTTGCTTCGAAGATTCCAATGTGGTGCATGTGGACGGTTCGGTGGATCCTGTGCGTGACAAGGAAATTATAGACGCAGAGTTGCAGTTGAAAGATTTAGAAACGGTGGAATCGCGTTTGCAAAAAGTGCAAAAGCAGGCGATGGTGGGACAGGATAAACAGGCGAAAACGGCTGTACAAGTTTTGTTGCGTTATAAAGATGCGTTGGAGCATGGGAGATCTGCTCGTACGGTTGTTTTGGAAAACAAAGATGAAGAAACCATTGCACGTGAGATGTTTCTTTTGACAAATAAGCCGGTGATGTATGTATGCAATGTGGATGAGGCGTCGGCGGTATCGGGCAATGCTTATGTGGAACAAGTTCGAGAGGCAGTTTCCGATGAGAATGCACAGGTATTGGTTGTTGCTGCAAAGATAGAATCGGAGATTGCAGAATTGGAAACGTATGAGGAACGTCAGATGTTTCTTTCGGAAATAGGTCTGGAGGAATCCGGTGTGAACCGTTTGATAAAGATGGCGTATCGTTTGCTGCATTTGCAGACTTTTTTGACGGCAGGTAGTGATGAAGTGCGTGCTTGGACATTCGTAGAAGGTAGTAAGGCTCCGCAGTGTGCCGGTGTGATACATAGTGATTTTGAACGTGGTTTTATTCGTGCTGAGGTTATAAAGTATGAAGATTATATAGCCTTAGGTTCGGAGCCGGCGTGTCGTGAAGCAGGAAAATTGGCTATAGAGGGAAAAGATTACCTTGTACAAGACGGAGATATCATGCATTTCCGTTTTAATGTATAAAGAGGGTAATAGTATAAGGTGATGGAAGTAGTTCTTAATAATCCTATATTGTTGGCAATTGCCTTGTTAGTCGGGTTGGTTTTACTTGTCTTTGGGGCAGATTGGTTAGTGGATGGAGCCTCCGGTCTTGCTAAACGGTTTAATATTTCTGATTTAGTTATCGGACTTACCGTAGTTGCTTTCGGAACGTCTATGCCTGAGATGGTTGTCAATTTGGTTTCGGTGTCGGAAGGTGTAACCGATTTGGCAGTGACGAATATCTTAGGTAGTAATATTGTTAACGTATTTGTAGTTTTAGGGTTAACGGCGGTTATTTATCCGGTTGTGTCGCAAAAATCATGTCGTGATTTGGATATACCGATGAGTATGGTTGCAGGTTTGTTAGTATTTGTGTTTGTAGCCATAAACCCTTCATCTTCTGTAAGAGGTATCTATCGTTGGGAAGGAGTTGCTCTGTTAGTTTTCTTTGTATTTTTCTTGATACTCAATGTTCGTCAAGCCAAAGAATGTGCCTGCACTGCAACCTTGGAATCGTATAAGCCTATGAATATTTGGAAAGCATTGCTTTTGTTATTGGTGGGAGTCATTGGTTTGGTTGTAGGCGGCGAATTGATTGTAAAGAGTGCTGTAAAAATAGCTTTTGATTTAGGCGTGAGCGATGCAATTATCGGGCTTACTGTAGTCGCATTGGGCACCTCCTTGCCTGAATTGGCCACCTCTGTTATGGCGGCATGTAAGAAGAATTCGGATATTGCATTGGGTAATGTAATAGGTAGCAATATCTTCAATGTGTTCTTTGTTTTGGGTGTTAGTGCTGTTGTACGTCCGTTACCAGCCTATAAGGGAGTTGAAGTGGACGCATTGATGGCGGCTTTGGGATGTGCTATGGTATGGATATTTGTCAAGACCAATAAGGAACGAGAGGTAAAACGTTGGGCGGGAGCCATGTTATTGCTCGTATATGCAGGTTATCTCACTTATCGATTGCTAACATTGTGAGGTGGTTGGTTTGACGGCGTTCAGAATCAATAAACCATCCCCACTTATTGAAGTAACGGCATAGGTTTACAATATGTATCCATAGCATACGAAGGTTGCGATAGGAGGCTTGGGCGTGGTCGTGAATAATGGTTGCTTCAGGGTAGAATAGTGTGTGATATTCTCGATGGATACGGCGTGTTAAGTCAATATCTTCAGGATACATGAAGAATCGTTCATCGAATAGTCCGATGCGTTCTAATGTTGCCGTACGTAGGAGCATAAAACACCCGGAGAGATAGGGCGCGTTTATAATATGATTGTACCCGGATGCCCTCAGTTCGAATTTGTAGTTGCGGCGTTGCATTAGTTTACGTGGAAGGAATCGTCTGCCAAATAAATCTAACGGAGTGGGGAGTAGTTTGCAGAGATATTGTATCTGTCCGTTAGGATAGAGTACCTTAGGCATCATTTGTCCGACATCGGGATGCTGATCCATATAGTATAACATTTGCAGCAGAATGTCGGGTGAGAAAGATATATCGCTATTTACTACAAGATGATATGGTATGTTGTGTGCAATGGTTTTGCGGAGCGCAATATTATGTCCTGCCCCATAGCCAAGGTTTTTTCCGTTAAAGATGTATTTAGTACGCTTATATCTGTCTGGTATACGGATTGTTCTTTCGGGTGAATTGTCTATCAGATATATATATTTTACACATTCTGATTGTTGCAGTATATCCAATAAATTATACAACTGTAGCAACGAAGGATGATATAATACAACAGATACATTCAGCATAGTAAAGAGCGGAGAGTTGTTGACGTATATAAGTTTTATTTTCGATATTTGAAGAAGCCGTTTATAGCCCAGCATGCCAAATAGTAAAGTGAGGTGAGCGTGCTTAGTTTTTCGACTTCCTTATAAACTCTATATTGCGGTTTGATTACTTTCTTCTTATTGCGCGATACGGAATTACCTAAAATGCGATAGGAGCCTACTATGCGTGTGTTGCCGTAAGCAGTACCTGCTTTTTTTAGTATTTCGAGCCAATAAATATAGTCGTCACGCAGACTTTTAAATTCTTCGTGCAGAAATAATTTCCCATAGGGCATAGTATCGTATAGGGCGGTAAGGCATGTGATAGAACATGTCTTGAGGAGGTCGTTGTATGTCAGTTGCGTGGGAGGGTAAAAGGGTTGAAGTATTTCCTCGCCTATTTCGTTGATACGTTTATGTGCTCCATAGACTAATGTACATTGTTTGTTGTGTAATAGTTGCAATTGGCTTTCTAAAAAGTAGTTTTCCCAAAGATCATCGGCATCAAGCAGCGCTATGTATCTGCCGGTGGCGCGTCTTATTCCGTTGTTGCGTGCTGCTGCGCTTCCTGCGTTAGGTTGTGATATGACTTGTATACGATTATCCTGTTGTGCATATTGCATGGCAATATGTTCGCTATTGTCCGTGCTCCCATCGTTGATGATAAGCATCTCCCAATGAGGATAGGTTTGTGATAATACACTCTCGATGGTTTGTGCGATAAAGCGTTCTCCATTGTATAGTGGAGTGATGATACTGACAGTGTTATTCATGGTGTTGTTGTAGTTTATGGTATAAGCCGAAGCGTAGCAGTTGGTATGATAGGACGCATCTACTCCAAATTTTTTTCCATAACGGTCGTTGGCTCCTTTTGTATAGATTGTCTATAGTGGTAGAGGTGTTATGATGTCGTCGATAAAGCAGGTAGGGCGTCCGAATGAACCGGACAGTTCCTATAAGATTGGCGGTCAGTCCGAGCCATGTGTCGTGTCCGATTTCGTTGGTTTGTGGAAAAGGGAGTGCATAGTGGAGTACATCACTTTTGAATGCCATGCAAGAACCATAATAGGTATTGTTGAAGATGTTTTTCAGTATGCCCGGACCGCTCTTGTAGAGGTTGAAGAAATTTGTGTTCGTGATATTGAGTTCCTCATCCGTTACCATACTATTGGTAACTACTAAATCAACCTGTTTTAGTGCGTTGCAGCAAGTTTCTACTTTCCCGGGTAGCCAAACATCATCTTGGTCTGCCAAGAAAATGATATTGCCTCGGGCATGTTGTAGGGCATTTTGAAAATTCCGCTTTACATTGTTCCCGTTGAAGTGCAGCAACTTTATGCGCGGATCGGCTATAGACTGAATGAGGGCAACAGTATTGTCGGTAGATGCATCGTCAGACACAATGATTTCGTCATCCTTGCATAGTTGGGTAAGGATGGAAGAGAGTTGTTCTTTGATGAACTGCTCGCCATTATATGTCGCCATACATACGGAGATCATGGTTGTTTAGGAGGATTGCAGGTGTGTGATGCGATGAAATAGATGGTTTTCCAATATAGGAAATGTATGGGATTGTGGAATACAAGGGGATGTGCAGCCGTATAACTTCGTTTTGCCAACCACCATTTGCGTTTCCAATCGGTTAAGCAAAACTTGTATTTGACGGCTCCTAAGACATTGTTGCCGTGTTGGCGGTATAAAACAAGCGGTTGGTTGACGGGAATGACATGTCCACCATCGGCGATTGTTTTGAGAGCGATCCATGCATCGTGCATATAGGCATTCTTGTAGAAAGGCAGGGAAAGAGTTGCTGCAGCCTTGTTAAATAGCATGGCTCCTCCGGTAACACTATTGCAGATGCCCAAGTAGTATTTATTGCTATTGAGCAAGTAGGGATTGATGTGTGAGTAAACCCAGAAGGATGATGCAATAGGTTGAAGTTGCGTATCCGTTACAATGAGGTCGGAATGTGCAACCAATGGACATTGATTACCATAGGTGTTTTCCGCTTGTTGTATGGTGGATAGCAATGTTTGCAATTTCTGAGGTTTCCACACATCATCTTGATCGGAGAATGCTATGTAGGGACTATGGGAATAATGGGTGAGTAATCGTTCGAATGATGCTATAACTCCAACGTTGCCTTGTTCTTTTTCGCAGATTGTAATACGATTGTCGAGAGATGCGTAGTGTTTGAGTATTTGTATTGTATGATCGGTAGAACCATCATCGCGAATGAGTAATTGCCACTCGGTGACAGTCTGCGCAATAATAGATTCTATTTGTGCGGGTAAATAGTTGGCTCCGTTATATGTGGACATGAGTATGTCTATCATTGCTATTTCAGTTTGTTTTTTGTTTTTTGTGCTTTCTCGTATTTCCACCACAGTTTGGCTTTCTTTACTTGATATGCTTTCAGTTGTTCGGCATTGCCTTTACGTGCATCGAAGATGGTGCAGGTAGCATAAATGTTATGCTTAAGTTGGCTACTGCTTTTGGCAAATGTATAAGTGAAGTGCGTAAAGTATAGGAATATGCAGACTGTGACTGTTTGTTTGATGAGACTTTGGTAGGGAATATAGGTGGTGTGATTGTTTTCTGCGGTTTGGATAACGTTACAGACATAAACGATAATCAGAGGTAGAAAATAGGAACGTATTCTTACCAACAAGTAATAGTATTGGTATAGTGTTACGATGATGATAATTCCCAATAGTGCAAAGAGTGCGAGGGTTGTAGTACGTGTATGCTGATATTGATTGTAGTGTGCCAAACATACCAAAACACCGGCATATACTATCCATATCAGTTGTATGGACTTTCCTAAGGTTAGGTGTTCTTTGAGTGATTTGATGACAACAGAAGGGAGCGGAAGTGATGTGAGTATACCTTGAAAGTTGGCAATGGGAATAAAAATGAGTAGTGCAATAAGTATGAGCAATGCTTGATAGACGTAGGATGGCAGTTGTCGGCTTGCCAAGGCGTAATATAAAAGCGTAAGGCAGACAATGGGAAGCCCAGAATGATGAAAGGAACAACATAGAATGGCAAAAACGATAGCCCGGATGTATTTCTGTTTGCGTAGAGTGATGAACATTAGGAGAAAACAACTGACAGCCAAGCATTGTCTGAAAGCGGCAAAGATAAGATTGAAATCCAATAGAACCAATACCATGAGTGCGGTTGCTTTCTTCCTTTGAATATCTTTAAACAATAGGGCTATTACTGCAAAATAAATAGTGGAGATGACGGCAGTCATTCCCCAATAAGAGACCCCGAAATCTTTGAGTATTCTGCAAAAAGCGATGTAGCCGAATTCGAATGGATAGGTTTGTGTGAATGTATCCATTTGTTCCCATTGGGGCATTTTGTCGTAGAACGGTACGTATGTGGCAATATCGGCTCCGTAGCAATATTTGATAGTGAAGAGGATGTATGTCGAAACGAAAGCCATAACGTACAAGGACTGTTGTACGCGCGGATAGTCTTCTGCCAAGAGGTCGAGTAGTCCAAATGCCAAAAGAAGAATGAATATGCCGACTAACAAATTCATTGGAGTGGCAAAGATATAAAAAAAGCCCGAAACGAGCAAGTTTCGGGCTTTGAAAAGATAATGAGGAAATTACTCGGCAGCAGTTTCTGTTTCGGTAGTTTCCGTGTTGGCTTCGTTCTCGGCAGCAGCAGCGGCTTCAGCGGCCAATGCTTCTTGCTGTTTTTTAGCGAGTTCAGCAGCTTTTGCCTTGTTTGCTTCAACTTCAGCCGCAAAGCGTTCTTTAGCGATTTGGGCTTTTTTATCAGCTTCAGCTTGGCTGATTTTGCCATTTTGAGCGTCTTTTTGAGCCTTCCATGCATCGAAACGTTTTTGTGCTTCTTCTTGTGAGAAAGCACCTTTTTTAACACCACCAAGCAAGTGTTTCATGAGCATAACGCCTTCTCCGGAAAGGATGTTGCGTACGGTGTCGGTAGGTTGTGCGCCTACGCCTACCCAATACATAGCACGATCGAAGTTGAGATCAACTGTGGCGGGGTTAGTGTTGGGGTTGTAAGAACCGATGCGTTCGATGAATTTGCCGTCGCGTGGTGCACGGCTGTCGGCTACTACGATGTGATAGTAAGCATAGTCTTTATGACCATGACGAGCCAAACGAATTTTTGTTGCCATTCTGTTTTGTTTGTTTGTGGGTTATAACTGCTCTGAGTTACGTACCCGGGTTAGTAATTAGTAATGGTTACGCTTTTTCACGAAAAGCGGTGCAAAGATAGTGCAAGTTTTTGAAATACACAAGTTTCGTGTTTTTAATGTCAGGATAGTGCTTTAAAAAGTTGGTGACGGATGATGTAAGTGCGCTTTTGCGGGGTTGAATAGGAACTGCTTTTGACACATGGAATGCAGGTCGAAATGTCGTCGGGACCGCGTAACGTTTTCGTAGAAGTATGATGTGTTTTTGCGAATGTGTGTTGCAAGGAGTATGACTATATAGTTGTCGAAATGTTGTGTTTTTTAGTAATTCGTATAATTCGCGCAATTGTGATTAGAGTTGGAAAAGATGTTTTCTGTGAAATGATGGTTTGAAACATTCAAAGCAATGGTATTCATGGTGTGAGAAGATGTGTTTAGAAAGTGGGAAATGCGGAAAAAATGAAGTGCCTGCGTTTTTCCACGGTTATGTCGAAAAAAATCTGTATATTTGCACCCAAATTTATTTTCGGTAAATAGTGCGATTTGCAGAGATTATAGGTCAGGATGATGTGAAGCATCGGTTGGTACACTCGGTAGCAGAGGGTCGTATTCCTCATGCTCAGATGTTATGGGGACCATCGGGTGTGGGTAAGTTGCAGTTGGCTGTGGCTTATGCGCAGTATTTGGCTTGTCCGCATCGTACGGAAACAGATTCTTGCGGTGTGTGTCCGTCTTGTTTGCAATTTGCCAAATTGCAGCATCCGGATTTGCATTTTGTGTTCCCGATTTACAAAGAGAAGGCGGGAAGGGATTCGGTATGTGATGATTTTATCGATAAATTCAGAACTATACTAATAGAGAAAAGGTACTTTGATGTAAATGATTGGTATGGTTTTATAGGTGCAAAAACGAAGCAGGGGGTTATTTATGAGGCGGAGAGCGGTGAGATAATGCGCAAGTTGAGTTTGAAGTCGTATATGGGCGGATATAAGACAATGATAATTTGGTTGCCTGAGAAAATGCATGTTGCTTGTGCTAATAAATTGTTGAAAATATTGGAGGAACCACCGGAGAGAACGGTATTTTTGTTGGTGAGTGAGGAGCCGGAAGTGCTGCTATCGACCATTGTGTCAAGAACACAGCAGGTACAAGTGCCTCGTTTGGATGAAACTGTGATAGCGCAAGCATTGCAAGAGCAGTATGAGGATATGGATAAACAGAGTATCTCGAATTTTGCTCATCTTGCCAATGGAAGTATTTTAAAAGCCTTGCATTCGATTGATGAAAACGAAGATAATAAAACTGTTTTTCAGTTTTTTGTGCAGTTAATGCGTTTGGCTTGGTCGGTCGGACATCAAAAAGATTACAGTGCTTTGCAGAAACTACAAGAATGGAGCGAGAATGTTGCGTCAGCCGCAGGAGGGCGAGAGTGGCAGAAGAATTTTCTGCAATATATGCAGCGTCAGGTGCGCGAGAACTATATATGCAATTTGCAAGTAACGTCTTTGAATTATCAGACTGTAGAAGAGAGCCGTTTTTCTGAAAAGTTTGCTCCCTTTATTAATGAACGCAATGTAGAACAAATGATGATGCAACTTGATTTGGCGCAACGGCAGATAGAGCAGAACGGTAATGCAAAAATTATATTTTTCGATCTGTGTCTGCAAATGATAGTATTACTAAAATAGTGAGGGATAATAAAGTATATGGATAAAGACAAAATGACACTTAATGATGGCGCATGCCGCATGAGGATGAGCGGTTTTAAGCGTAATTCCGCATTAAAACTGAGCGTTACGGATTGGTTGTGCGACCTTCCGGATAATATGAATGCATCGGACCTTGTGGAGGTGCAATTTAAGAATACCCGCAAGGGATATTATTGTAATGCAGAACATTTGCCGCTTGAAAAGGGTAGTGTTGTTGCCGTGGAAGCATCTCCTGGTCATGACATTGGGGAAGTTACGCTCACCGGACATTTGGTGGGGCTGCAGATGCAGAAGAATCGTATAGACCTTAGTCGCTATGAAATAAAGAAAGTATATCGTTTGGCAACAGAGTCGGATGTGCGTAAGCGTGATGAGGCTAAGGCAAAGGAGCAGGCAACAATGATAAAGGCTCGTCAGTTAGCCAAAGGACTTAATTTGCAAATGAAGATAGGTGATGTGGAATATCAAGGGGACGGTTCGAAGGCGATTTTTTATTATATAGCAGATGAGCGTGTCGACTTCCGTCAGTTGATAAAGGTATTTGCAGAGACATTTCGTGTACGTATAGAGATGAAGCAGATAGGTGCTCGTCAGGAAGCGGGGCGTATAGGCGGAACGGGACCTTGTGGCAGAGAATTGTGTTGTGCAACTTGGATGAGCAATTTTTGTTCGGTAGGAACGAGTGCGGCACGCTTGCAAAACATCTCGCTTAATCCGCAGAAATTGGCAGGGCAATGCGCAAAATTGAAATGTTGTCTGAATTTTGAAGTGGACGTATATAAAGATGCGGTGAGTCGTTTTCCGGATAGGTCTATTGCTTTGGAAACAAAAGACGGGACGTTCTATTTTTTCAGTGCAGATCCGCTGAGACAAGAGATAACTTATTCGTCGGCTCCCAATATGCCTGCAAATTTGCAGACGCTTTCTGTGGATGATGCTCTTAAGATAATAGAGCAGAATAAACGTGGAGAGAAACCTTATTCGTTGGGTGGTAAAGAACAGTCGATAGAAACCGCGGGGCGCGTACCTGATTATGAGAACGTAGTGGGACAAGATGATGTAACCCGTTTCGATAAGAAACACCCGTCAGGACAACGGAAAGGGTATGGGCGAGATAACAATCGTCAGCGAGATAACGGTAGTCGTCCGCGTGGACAACGCCCCTCGCGCAACAATAATAAACGCGAATCGTAATTATGCAAGTGAGAGACAAATTATTGTTGTTAGTTTTTCCGCTATTGTGTTGTGTCGCCTGCGAACAACGTACGGTTTATTCTGAAATACGTTCGCTTCCATTAAGCGGATGGAATGCCGATTCTGTATTACATTATGAGTTTGAGATAACGGATACTGCAACGTGTTATAATGTGTTGTTTTATGTGCGTCATACACAGCAATATCCGTATCAGAATATGTGGCTATTCGTGAATGAAAACGATACGATAGAGTTTTATCTTGCTGACCAACGTGGGCGTTGGTTGGGAAACGGATGGGGTAATTTGCGCGAAATGCCTGTGTTGTACAAACATAAGTTGTGTTTCCCCCATTCAGGTACATATTCATATGATATTCGGCAAGGTATGCGTGAAGAATGTTTGTATGGAATAAATGATGTGGGTATAAAAGTAGAGAAATGCGATGGGAAAGAATAAGTTGAGAAAATTTGCAGAAATGGAAACATTGCCAAATGTATTCCAATGCGGTGCCCGCGATGCGGATGCAGTTGCGGCAATGGCAACGATGGCGGGAAAATGGAAGAGCAGTTATTTTAAGAATACAAATCCGATCGTTATTGAATTGGGTTGCGGTCGTGGCGAGTATACGGTAGGATTGGCTCGTATGTTTCCGGAGAAGAACTTTATAGGTGTAGATATAAAGGGTGCCCGTATGTGGGCAGGTGCTACGGAGGCACATAATACGAACTTGACGAATGTTGCGTTTTTGCGTACGAATATAGAATTGCTTCCTCATTTTTTTGCTGCCAACGAGGTGGATGAGATATGGATAACTTTTCCTGACCCGCAGATGAAGAAAGCCACTAAGCGTCTGACTTCTTCGTTCTTTATGCAGCGTTATCAACAATGTGTAAAAGACGGAGGGCTGATACACTTGAAAACCGATAGTCCGTTTTTGTATCAATATACGTGTGAAATGGTAAAGGTGAATGCTTATGAAACCGTATTCTCGACGGATAATTTGTATGCTTCAGATTGGGCTGATGAGATTCGTAGTTTGAAAACACATTACGAGAAGCAATGGCTGGAAAGAGGTATGACCATTAAGTATATTCAGTTTCGTTTGACAAAGAAGACTGATTTCGTAGAACCCGATGTGGAAATAGAATATGACAACTATCGTTCTTATGGCAGGACACAACGTCCTTCACAGGGAACGACCAAACAATGAAAAGATATGTATCCTCAGCAGATTATAGATGCTTTGCGCCATGTGCGCTATCCGGGAAACGGTAAAGACCTTATTGAGAGCGGTATGTTGGAAGATGATGTTCGCATATCGGGTCTGGCTGTTTCTTTTTCGTTGATATTTGACAAACCCAATGATCCGTTTATTAAATCGGTACAAAAGGCTGCCGAAGTTGCTGTTAAGACCTATGTGGATGCAAATGCGGTGGTGTCGGTGCATCCGAAATTTCGTAAACAGACAGCACCGGTGTCAGAAGATAGACCATTGCCGAAGGTGAAACATGTGATAGCCGTATCTTCGGGCAAGGGCGGTGTGGGAAAATCGACGGTAGCAGCGAATTTGGCGGTATCGTTGGCAAAATCGGGTAACAAAGTAGGATTGTTAGATGCAGATATACATGGGCCGTCGCAACCCAAGATGTTTCATGTGGAGGATGCTCGCCCGGTTTTGGCAGATGTAGAGGGGCGTGAGTTGATAGAACCTATAGAACAGTATGATGTAAAGATGTTGAGTATAGGTTTCTTTGTTGATGCAGATAGTGCTGTGGTATGGCGAGGAGGTTTGGCAAGTAATGCATTGAAGCAATTGGTGAATGATGGTAATTGGGGCGAACTGGACTATCTGCTGATAGATTTGCCTCCCGGTACAAGCGATATACATCTTACGATTGTGCAAACGCTTCGTTTGTCGGGTGCGATAGTTGTTACAACTCCTCAATCGGTGGCTTTGATTGATGCTCGCAAGGGTGTGGATATGTTTCGTAATGAGAAGATTGCAGTACCGGTATTGGGTATAGTGGAAAATATGGCATGGTTTACTCCACGCGAATTGCCGACAAATCGATATTATATTTTCGGACAAGATGGTGGAAAGCAGTTGGCAGAAGAACTTGGCGTACCCTTGTTGGGACAAGTTCCTTTAGTGCAATCGATTCGTGAAGCGGGCGATGAGGGATTGCCAATAGCCCTACAAGAGGGGCATCCTGCGTCAGTTTTCTTCGATGAAATTGCAAAGAAAATAGTCTCCGAAACGGAATAGGGAATATAAAGGAAGGTAGAAATTGATGTCTGTTGCACCGACCACATTAGGAACGGAGCCTATCGGCAAATTGTTGCGCCAATATGCGATGCCTGCTATCATTGCTATGACGGCGTCTTCTTTGTATAACTTGGTAGATAGTATTTTTGTAGGAAGAGGATGCGGCGCCTTGGCATTTTCAGGGTTGGCGGTTACGTTTCCATTGATGAATATATTGGCCGCTTTCGGTTCGTTGGTGGGAGTGGGAGGAAGTACGCTTATATCGATTAAATTAGGACAGAAAGACTATGATTCTGCCCAACTTGTTTTGGGTAATGTGGTATTACTCAATTTGGTTATAGGTGCGGTTATTGGGGGGCTGGGGTTGATGTTTTTAGAGCCTATTCTTTATTTCTTCGGGGCAAGCGAACAAACGTTGCCTTATGCCGGGAGTTATATGGTGATTATTCTGGTTGCTAATTTCTTTACGCATCTGTATTATGGTTTGAATGGGGTGTTGCGCTCATCCGGCCACCCGAAGTTGGCGATGAATGCCACGATAGTGGCGGTGATGGTAAATGTAGTGTTAGACCCTTTGTTTATCTTTGTGTTAGGAATGGGAGTGCGGGGTGTAGCTGTTGCTACGGTTATTTCACAGTTTGTGGCTATAGTGTGGCAAGTTTCGGTTTTATGCAATACGAATGAGGTGCTGCATTTCAAGCGTGATATTTTCCATTTTGACAAGCGCATTGTTACTGACTTATTGGCGATCGGATTGTCTCCTTTTCTGATGAATTTAGCGGGGTGTGCGGTCGTGGTGGTTATAAATAATCAACTGAAACGTTATGGAGGCGATTTGGCTATCGGGGCTTATGGAGTGATAAATAGGGTTACATTTATTTTTTGTATGATCGTTATGGGGTTAAATCAGGGTATGCAACCCATTTCCGGATATAATTATGGGGCTCAACGTTATGACCGGATGTTGGAGGTATTTCGGCAGACATCCTTGTGGGCTACGGGAGTAACAACGTTGTTGTTTATTTGCGCAGAGTTTTTTCCGGGCTGGATGGTGCGTGTTTTTTCGGCTGATGAGGGATTGGTAGCGATAGCCGTACCGGGAATGCGTATTGTGTGCGCTGTCTTTTTCTTGAATGGCTATCAGATGGTTACGGGAAATTTCTTTACGAGTATAGGAATGGCAAAGATGTCGATATTCTTAAGTTTGACAAGACAGGTTCTTTATCTTATTCCGTTTGCATTGTTGTTGCCTATTTGGATGGGTATTAACGGAGTGTGGTATAGTATGTGTATATCTGATGTGTTGGCATGCATAACATCCGCAATTATTCTAACCATATATATACGAAGATTTCGACATATGCATACCTTAAGAGAAACGGAAACAATCAATATGGTTGATGGGGAATAGTAATTTATGTTTGTAATCTAATTAGAGACATGCTGCTCTAATTCACGAATTTGATTAAGCAGTTTGGGAAGTTGTTTGCGTATTTTCAGATAGTCTGTTTCTAATTGCAGTAAAATGTTTTTTAGTTCCTTTTGCTTGTTTTCATCGGCATTTCCGTATTGCAGTCGGAGTAAGTCGGTTTGTTCTTTGCATTGAGTAAGTTGACTCTCTAACAATTGGACTTGCTCGTAGAGAGCACGAGCGTCAGCCGATTGAAAATCGTTGAGACGGGTATAAATAGTTGCATCGTCTATTACGAAACGGAATTCGTTCGTAGTGTTGTTAGAAGCGGATTGTGACAATGGATTGTTTGGTATGATAGTAGCCGTTTCTGTAGTGTCCTTGCGTGCAACTTTCAGTTGAGCAGCAAGGCGTATGTATTCTTCCGATTGATTACGTATGATTCTTTTTTCATCATTAGGGATGAATGTGTAAATGGTAACAAGTGTATCGGGGGTATTACGGTCGGTAGCGAAGTAACCTATATGACGCGATTCGTCAATGGCGAGCATATAATCGTTGGCTGGTGAGTTAAACGGCATACCTATGTTTTCCGGGGTAAGATAACTTTCGTTGCCGGAGTTGTAACGCGTTACATAGATGTCATAACCTCCCAATCCATCGGGAGAATCGGAAGCGAAATATAAGGTAATGCCATCCGAAAGCATAAAAGGATAATTTTCGTTGTAGACATTGTTTATAGGAGCCGGAAGGGTATCGCATATATATGTTCCTTCTAATAATCGTTGGCAACTTAAAAGGTTTTTATGCTCATCTTGCTCGTATACTTTTAGTTGGCGGTCACCGCGTTCGTTGGTGTAAACAATGCCTTGTTCGTTTGTGGAAATGCTACCTGATTCCTTTGACAGATGATAGGCGTTCAGAAATTCATCTTTGCGCACAGTAACACTATCGGTAATAACAATGTCGTCTACGCGTTTAAGATAGCGTATCCCTTTTTGTGCTTGTGTTATTTTGCGTTCCACATAGGGATATCGTTCGTGATTTTCTCCGATGACATCGGCATATTTTTGATAAGCAACTACTGCTTCTTCAAAACGGTAGGTGGCAAAATATAACTCTCCTAAATAAAAATTCCGAAGTGCATATCTTTCGCCTGCCGCTTCAAACGAGAGTATAGCTTCTTCTTGTTCTCCTAATTCGTAGGCACAACGAGCATAGCGGTAGAGATAAAGAGTGTTTTGCGGAGATTTGCGTAATAATAAACTATATGTCGCTTTTGCTTTTGTATATTCTTTTTGCGCAAATTCTTCATCCGCTTGCTGTGCCGATTGAGCCGACAAATTGTTAAGTACAAGCAGACAGGTGCATAATATGATATAACATCTCTTTCCCATAACCGTTTGCAAAAATACAAAAAGATTCAGATTCTTGCAACTTGCCTGTTGATAGGAATTATTACGGATGATTATGAGAAATTATTGTACATGTAATGGGGAAATGTCAGAATGCTTTTCTCTAAGATGTTATAAAGAAAAACCGTCCTCTCTGAAAAAAAAGAGAGGACGGTTTTTGTCATGTTTCGAGGTGCTTGTTATCGTTTTTTGCGTCGGCTTGTTTGCATCTTACGTTTTTGTAAGGCATGATAAATCAGAAAACCGATGATAGCGAGTAAGACAACAATGATGAAGATAACTTTACCTTGCGAGAGGTTGTCTCCTTTTACTCTGTTCCACATCTCCAACATATCTTTGTTCATGTCGCCGGTATCGTGCATTAAAGCGCAACGTTCGATGATGCTTCGATCGGGATAGAATACTTGATTAGCATGTACGGCAGTAGCATCTTCTCCAAAGAAATAACTTAAATCGGCAGTTTCTTCCCATGTATCGGCATCATCAGCCCAAGACAAGATCTCAGGAGTGGATATAACCGATACGTATCCTATAAATTCCATATTTCGGATGGCATTTTCAGGCATGCACATGTAGTTGATAAACCACGATGCTGCTTTTGTATTTTGGGCATATACCGGAATGCACCATCCGTCAAACCAAACATTACTTCCTTCTTCGGGTACGATGTATTCTAATTTTAATCCGACTTCAGCGGCTTCTTCTATTGCCCATTGAGCATCACCACTCCATGATAAGTTCAACCATGTTTTCCCCTTTGTCATTTCTTCTTTACCGAAGTCAACTTCCCAACCTGCAACGTTCTCTTTGGCGGCGAGCAGCACTTCTTCTACACGGGCAAGACGTTCTGTGGTAACATGCTCAACCAATTCATCACGACTTACTTCACCGGCAGCGATTTCATCGCGATAGGCATAAAGCACAACTACCGAATACATGTCGCGGAAAGCGTCTTTCATGTATATTTTTCCTTTAAAAACAGGGTCTAATATCGCTCCCCATGATGTGAGTTGCTCGCGTTGTACGAAGTTAGGATTGTAGATAAAACCTGTTGTACCCCACATGTATCCGACAGTGTAGTCGCTTACAGTCTCGGTTTTGCTCATTTGTTGAAACTTGTCTACGGCAAATGGTGCAACATTGTCGAAATAACGTAACGTATCAGGTATTTGTGTTTTATCGATTTTCTGCAGTAGGTTTTTGCGAAGCATACGCTCTATGATGTATTCCGAGGGACAAATCACGTCATAATCTTCTTTACCTATCTCAATCTCGGTCAGCATCGATTCGTTAATATCGAAAGTTTGATATATTACATCTACGTCTTCGCCCGTCATAGCCTTGTACCAAGCAGGGAACTCGTTCAGTACATCATCATCAATATAGTCTGCCCAGTTGTATACTTTCAGTGTGTGAGCGCGGTCTGCTCCATAAGCCAAACCGAAACTGCCTACTTCTATCATGGCTGTAAGCAGCAAGAAATACAGTCTTTTCATTTTTTTGTTTGTAAGAATCTATAATGTGTTAGTAGTGTTTAATGTTTTTTGGGGCTTGTTTTAGCCTGACGACTTGCTCGCCAATTGATAATAACAAGCAATACGAACATTGTTATGAAAATGAGCGAGAATAAAGGTCGCAATTCGGGAGTTAAACCGCCTTTGCGAGCATCGGCGTAAATAAAAGTGGATAGTGTATTTAACCCGCCGGAACCTTTGGTGAAGAATGTAACACCGAAATCATCTATCGAGAGTGTTACCGATAGAATAAATCCGCTTAGCATACCCGGCCATAGTTCCGGCATCATGACTTTGCGTAATGCTTGGAACGGTGTTGCACCTAAGTCCAAAGCGGCTTCGTAGATATTCGGATTCATCTTACTCAGACGAGGCATGACAGATAATACCACATACGGCGTGCAGAATACCACATGAGCAATAATAACCGTTGTTAAACCACGGCTGATCCCCAAAAATACAAATAGCAGAAAGAGTGATATACCTGTCAGTATATCCGGATTTATCATGGGAATACTGTTCATAAATTGCACTATTTTACGGTCGCGCTGACGCATGTTGTAAATGCCGATGGCTGCCAATGTCCCTAATAGAGTGGCTATTGTAGCAGCAATCAGAGCAATTATCACAGTATAGAAGATGCTATGGTACAGATTCGGGTCTACATGCACTTGTGCTACATGGTCGTAACCGGTAAAGAGATTCTCATACAATGCAAAGGTGAAACCGGTCCAATTGCCGAATACTTTACTTTTTGTAAAAGAAAAGATAATGATAAGCAAAATCGGTGCATAAAGTATAATCAGTAGAAGCCAAAGATACGATTGTGAAAGCAAACGTCGTAATCGAAGATTGTGTTGGCGTTTGCGTGCTTCTTTTTGTGCAGAAGACAGAAGTTGCTGATTCATAGTAAACCTCCTTTCTGTGTGTCGGTATCATCATTGTTTCCAAAGAAACTGGTCAACCCTATGATCACCAACATAATGAGCGATAGTGCTGCACCGTAATTCCACATGCTTAATCCTCCTTCTCCAAAGGCGCGTTGAATAAGCGAACCGAATAAGGTGATCTTATTGCGAGTTAATAGTTCGGCTATTGCAAAGGTCGAAACCGTGGGCATAAATACCATTATAATACCGCTATAGATACCCGAAGCCGATAAAGGAAGTATTACTTTTGTAAAGACCTCAAATCTATTGGCACCCAAGTCATGTGCTGCTTCTATGAGTGAACGATCCATTTTCTGCAGAGTGTTATAGATGGGGTATATCATAAATGGTAGAAAGTCGTAACACATACCGAAGAGCAGTGCTCCTTCACCAAGCGGAAGCGAAAACATATTGAATAGTTCCACAGTTGCAATAGTTCGCAATAGAAAGTTTATCCACATAGGGAGGATAAACAACATTGCCATCACTTTGGGAGTCCGATACTCTTCGGTAGCCATTATATATGCAGCCGGATAACCTATTAATAAGCAGATTAGGGTTGTTAGTAAGGCTATCGCCAACGAGTAAATGAACGTATTGACGGCTTCCGATGTGCTGAAAAATTGGGTGAAATTGTGTATTGTCCAACCTCCTTGTGCATCGGTAAAGGCGTAGTAGACTATCAGAAACAATGGTAGCAGAACAAACAATACAAGAAAAAGTACGTAAGGCCAAGCCCATGTGCGTCGACTGCCTATTAGTGTAGATAATTTTTTCATCTTATTGTTTGTGTACTATTTGTATGGATTCGGGGGCTATCTGTATACCTACTCGGTCACCGTCGTCCCAAACATCATTGGTGTCGACATAAATGTTGTCTCCATCATCTGTACGCACAGTCAGATGATAGTGGTCACCTTTGTATAAAATAAAATGCACTTCACCCGATAGGGTACCGTCTTCTTCGTAGTCTTGTAAAATTATCTTGTCAAAAACAACGCGTACTTCCACTTCTTCACCGACATTGAATTGTTGAGCGGTTTCTGTGGGAATATCCCATTCTTCGTCCAAGAATACAACTTTGTTTCCATCGGTAATAGTTCCGAAAAAACTATTGTAGAGGCGTTCTTTTTTCATTACCTGTATGTCTTCGGGCTTTACTAACATACCAACCGACATACCGGGTTGAAATGCATGATAGTCTTGTACCATAAATTCGTAACCGTTGTCAGTATGAACGGTCATTTCGTAATGTACTCCCTTGAATATGCAACTTTCTACTATTCCATAGAGTTTGGTAAAGTGCCCTTTGGGTATTCGGTCATCGGGGTCGTAATCTTCTTGCTGCTCGGCAACACTGATATGTTTGGTATTTTCCCAAATGTAGAGGTCTTCCGGACGGATCACAACATCCACAGGTGTATTCTCACCAAAACCCGTATCGACACAATCAAATTCCAAATTGCAGAAACTAACTCGTTTGTCTCTAATCATGATACCATTCAGCAAGTTGCTTTCACCTATAAAATCGGCAACAAACGAGTTGATAGGTTCGTTGTATACATCACTCGGAGACCCAATTTGCTGTATCTTACCTTCGTTCATCACCACCACGCGGTCGGACAAAGTCAAGGCCTCTTCTTGATCGTGTGTCACATAGATAAAAGTAATGCCCAACTTCTTGTGCATCTCTTTCAGTTCCATTTGCATGTCTTTCCGCATTTTTAGGTCTAAGGCGGCAAGGGGCTCATCCAACAATAGTACTTCCGGTTGATTAACAATTGCGCGGGCAATGGCTACGCGTTGTTGCTGTCCTCCCGATAAACTGTCAACATTCCGATACTCGTAGTCGGTCATGCCTACCGTTTTTAAGGCAGACTTAACTTTTTTTGTAATAACATCTTTCTCTAACTTTTTCAGTTTGAGGCCGAATGCTACATTGTCGAATACGTTCAAATGAGGGAATAGCGCATATTTCTGAAATACCGTGTTTACGGGACGCTTATGCGGGGGCGTCTGTGTAACATCTTGTCCGTTCAGCAAAATATCGCCGCCAGTGGCTACCTGAAATCCTGCTATGCAACGCAACAATGTTGTTTTGCCGCAGCCGGAAGGGCCAAGAATGGTTACAAACTCGCCTTTCTCTACCGAAAGGCTTACATTGTCCAAGGCGAATTTACCGTCCTCAAATTGTTTGGAAACGTTGTTCACCTCAATAATATAACTTGATTTTTGCATTACTGATAAAAACTACTACTATGGAACACTAAAAGTAAATCTCATAAAAACGTTATTGGTTAAAAACGCGGGTGCAAAGGTATGAAAAATAATTCGTTTAGGCACTAAGTTTAGGGCTATTTTATTTGTAGATTGCTTGAATTGTACAAAATAAGGTCGGTAGTGACAATATAACCGACCTTATTTCTTTGTGATAAAGATATTTGCTATTAGCATCTTTTACCTGCTTCGTAGGCTTCTTGCATTGCAGGATGTTCGTTTATTTCGCCTTTCAGGTATACGCCTTTTCCATAGATAATGCCCATCTCTTTCGAACCTTCCAAGCATTCTGCCAAGCCGCGCATACATGCCAATGTTCCGTTCATTACGGTGTCTGTGTCTTCGGCAGCGGTCAGTATGTAGTAAAATTCTTTGTTCTTGAATTCTAACCATCGTGCCACTGTGCGGTCTATCACAGTCTTCAGTTGAGCGGAAACGGAATAGAAATAAACGGGACTGGCCAATACTAATACATCTGCTGCAAGCATCTTTTCCAGTATCTCGCCCATGTCGTCTTTTATACAACATGCTCCACCGTGTTTGGCGCAATAGTAGCAGGCATGGCAATAGCCTATTTTTTGATCGGCAACGAATATCTTTTCTACGTCGTGCCCGGTCTCTTGTGCACCTTTCATAAAGCAGTCGCACAATGTATCCGAATTGCCACCGCGACGAGGGCTGGAGGAAAGAATTAAGATTTTCTTCATCGTAAAAGAGTTGGCTTAGAAACAAGTTTTTAATATAGTCAGTACATCGTTTGCTGTGAGTTTGCAATAACCTCCGCCTAATACAGTTGAGTGGGCTATCAGAGGCAGCATGGCTTCGGTTGTTCCTAATTCGCGTAAGGTGGCAGGAATCTCCAACTCGCGGAAGAATGATTCTAAGCGGTCTATACCTTCGCGTGCGATGGCATCATCGCCCTGACCTTTATCTTCCACACCCCATATGTGTTTGGCAAAACGCACAAATTTATGCAATCCATGGCGGTAGATAAAGCGATAGTAGGTCGGAGAAATCACTGCCAGCCCTATGCCGTGTGCACAATCCGTATATGCACCCAATTGATGCTCTATCATATGCACCTCCCAGTCTTCCGTTTTGCTAAGCGAAAGCAATTTATTGAGGGCCATCGTAGCGCACCACATAATGTTGCTGCGAGCCTCGTAATCCTCTTGGTTTATCATTGCTTTTCGAGATGCCGAAATCAACGACAACATCACACCTTCTATCAAGTAATCGGTCGTACAATCGTCTGATCCGGAGAAATACTGTTCCATCAGATGAGAAAAGATGTCGGCTATACCGCTCACCATCTGATAGCGGGGAACAGAGTAGGTGTATTCAGGGTTTAGTATCGCAAAGCGAGGGGTAGTCTTCTCTAAGGGATATACGCGTCCCATCTTGATGTGTTCCGCTTCGTTGGTTATCACCGAGCCCGAGTTCATTTCGCTACCGGTTCCGGCCATGGTCAATATACAGCCTACAGGTACTATCGGGTTAGTAACATCCTCTTTGTAGATATAGTACCGTTGCCAAATGTCTCCTTCTGCATATGCACCACACGAGATGCCTTTCGCACAATCAATCACAGAACCGCCACCTACAGCCAAGATGAAATCTATTTGATGTTCGCGTACCAACCGTACGCCCTCTAGTAATTGTGAATAGCGTGGATTGGCATTTATGCCACTCAACTCATATACATCTTTGTTTGCTTTTTGTAAAATCCGTATGACTTGGTCATATAGCCCTATCTTTTTGATAGCCGCTTTGCCATATATCAGTAGTACGCGCGCACCGTATTGTGCCAATTCTTCTGTTAAATGGTGAAGTGCATTCTTGCCAAAATGCACTCGAGTGGGGTTTTGGTAAGTGAAATCGTAAATCATAGTTGTAGATGTTTTGTATTTGTTTTGTTAAAAAATGACTGTTCCCATTGTTGGCGGTCATAATCCGTCTGTGTATAGGAGTCTTATTCTGTGTACAGACATACATCGATGGGAACAAACATAAAAAGCTTTTATTGTGCTCTTGCGTAAAAGTTTTAAGTATCGGTTCTATCTGTAAATTATACTGCAGTTTGTCTATATTCATTTGGAGTCTTGCCCGTAATCTTTTTGAATATACGATTCAAATGGTGAGGATATTTGAAACCTACTTCATAGGCAATCTCGCTGATGGTCATGTCGCTATCATTCAAGAGTGCTTTGGCGCGTTCTACAACATAATGTTGGATATAATCTTTAGCAGACCTATTGGTTTCTTTTTTTACGAGGTCGCCAAAATAGTTGGGCGATAAACATACCTGCTCCGCAAAATACTGAACCGTGGGCAAACCTATTTCTTGCGGTTTGCCCGAGTCAAACCATGCGGTCAATTCTTGTTCAAAACGAGCCAATACTCTGTGGTTGGGAACTTCTCGGGTGACAAACTGGCGTTCGTAGAAACGAACGCAATGATTCAAAAGGGTCTCTATGTTTGAAGAAATGATTTGTTTGGTATGTTTGTCTATAGCATGCTCCAATTCTTCACGAATCTCATGCAAGCAATTAAGTATTATATGTCGTTCGCGTTCCGACATATGTAGGGCTTCATTTGAGTCATACGAGAAAAACGTATAGTCTTTCATACGTTTGGCGAGAGGTGTTCCGTATAATAAATCGGAATGAAACATCAGTATCCAACCTTTCGGGTGCATGGTTCGCCCTCCGTCATCTACTCCGGCTACCTGACCGGGAGCAATAAATACCATGGTGCCTTCCTGGTAGTCATACTGACTCCTGCCGTATGCCAAGGTTCCGCAAGCAAGGTCTTTCAGATAAATACAATAGAAACCGAAACGTTTCTTGCCATGCGGAATGTATTCCAAGTCCGACATGTTTACAACATTTATGAGTGGGTGTAATGTTTCAACGCCCAATTCGTGATTGTAATCTTGAATACTGTCTAAATTGCCGATTGTGTTCATAAACGTTAACGTGTTAAGAGGTATGTCTTTGCGCTACAAAGGTAGTAAAAATCTTGTCCCTCTTACAAATGCTTGATGCTGAATCCGTAATTATGGTTAATTCTTCTGTAATGGGTGTAGAGACGAAACATTTTTCGTACGGTGTAAAGATATTGCAAGCAGAAAGAGTGTAAGTGAATGGATGTCTTTGTATTTATCGTGGTTTTACTATTTGTGTGTTCTGTTTTTTTTGTATCTTTGCCGCATAAAAACCAAATGTTGACCCTGATGAATATCGAATATTTGCGCGATTATATTCTTGCACAGAAGGCAGTTACCGAAGATAATGCTTTTGGCCTTGATTTTATTAACTTTCGACTATGTAATAAGATATTTGCGTGTTTGAATTTAGAACGCCCCGAACAAGTGACATTGAAGTGTGATGCCGATTATGCGCTGGAATTGCGCGACCAATATCAAGGTATCACGGGAGCATGGCATTGGAATAAAAAATATTGGAACGATGTCCGTTTCGATGCCGATGTTTCGGACGAATTAGTACTCAAATTGGTGCAGCATGCCATGGATGAGGTATTGAAGAAACTGCCTAAAAAAGACCGTTTGGCGTATGAGGCGTTGTAAATGGATAACGCTTTTCTTGGGACTGCTTTTGGAGGTAGTATCCCCCATTTGTGCCCAATTTATGGAAGACTTCTCCGATGCCGATTATATAGCCAATCCTGCATGGGTGGGCACCTATGAGCATTTTGCTGTCAATCCTTGGCAGCAACTGCAAACCAAGGCTCCTGCAGCGTCTTTCAGTTGGCTCGCTACTTCTTGTAGAGTCAATCATAATGCGGAATGGACGTTTTGGTGTCGTATAGCCACGACGCCCTCTGCCAATAATTGGATACGTTTTTATTTGCTTTCCGATACCGATAATCCGCAACAAGGCAATGGTTGGTTTGTGCAGATAGGAGGCGCAGACAAAAATATTACACTTTGCCGACAAAATGCCGGCAATACCGATGTTGTTATTGTCAATACGCTCCGCAAACAGATGCTGAAGGTGGAAGACAATAAAATACAAGTACGCATAACACTCGATGAAAACGGGATTTTCAGACTATTTTCATGGGTTATAGGAGTCGATTCCGACTATGTCTTTGAGGGAGAATATCGCACATCTTATGTCGGAGAGGGAGAGTGGTGTTCTATTTTGGTGCGCAATACAGCCAAGACGGGTGATTGCTTCTATATAGACGATATTACGGTTGCAGGAGAATTCCTGCAGCCGACAGAAATATATCTTCCCGAACAAGGAGATTTGGTAATTAATGAGATTATGTATAATCCTGCTGATGGTGGACAAGAATATGTTGAGATCTATAACCGAACTCATCTTTGTCTCCAACTTTCCGATGTGGGAATTACTACGCGCAATACGGAGGGACAACTGCAAAAACCTAATCTTTTTCCACCCTTTTCATACATCAATCCTTATGGCTATGCAGTTCTTTGTGCTAATGCCGATTCTTTATCGGCTTTTCATCATTGCCCCGATTCCGTTTGTCTGTACACTTGCACTTGGAGTCGTAAACTGCCCAATGCTGGAGCCGTATTGGTATTGATGGATATGCCTGATGCTGAAATACTCGATTCCATCGAATATTCTCCTGCTTGGCATCATCCGTTGTTAAACGATACAAAAGGAGTTGCTTTAGAGCGTATACATCCCGATTTGGTAAGCAATAAGGTGGCATCGTGGCACTCGGCAAGCAGTTCCTGCGGTTTCGCTACTCCGGGATTGCGTAATTCGCAATATATCGATATCTATACCGATGAAAACGAAGAATCCGGCAATTTTATTTGGTTGGAGCAATCCTATTTCTCTCCGAATGGCGACGGGTTTGAGGATGTTTGTCGACTTGCCTATAGTCTTCCTTCTGTTGGTTTTATGGCGAATATAACCGTCTATACGCCTAAAGGTTTGTGTGTATATCGATGGCTGACAAACGAATTGCTCTCGACCGAAGGTGTTCTTTTGTGGGATGGACGCATCGATGCGGGAAAGGTGGCACAAGTGGGAATCTATGTGTTGATGTGTGAGTTTACCAATGCCTCAACGGGGCAAATCTTACGCCGAAAGTTATCTGTGGTTGTGGCAGACCGCTAAATAGGGCAATACGTATCTCACTTCTTTGAAATGATAATGCCGAATTTTACCGTTTTTGTCTTCCAGTACAATACATCCGTTATTTTCTACATCTCTGATGCGTGCCTCAAAAGTATTGGCTATAGTGCCTTGCGCTATTTCTATCGGAGCAGTCGAGCAGATATTCTCTATGTAAGGATACCACCCTTCTCTGCGATATAGATGATTCATATATAGTTTTTTCAGACGTTGTGGCTGTTGCAGCAGCGGCCGCAATTCCTTAAACTCGGTAAGTATTTCACGCAACAATTGTTCTCTATCGTAAGTTTTTCCGGTAATTTGTTTAAGTGATATCGGATTTGGAGCCGCACTCTTAAACGTTTCTTGGTTCACGTTAATGCCTATTCCTGCTATACTATACTCCAATCTTCCGTTCATTATGCTGTGTTCTATCAGTATCCCTACCAATTTCCTGTCGTGCCAATAAATATCATTGGGCCATTTGATGCAGATACCGTCCGTATAGCGTCCTAATACATTGCAAAGACTTAAGGTTACTAATTCCAATAGTAAAAACTGTTTTTGTACAGCAATGTCGTGTACGCGGAATAAGGTAGAGAATAGAAGGTTTTTTCCTGCTTCGCTTTCCCACGAATTGCCGGCTTGTCCTCTTCCTGCTGTTTGGAAATCGGTATGTATGGTGAAACCTTCGGAAAGCGACTCTCCTCTCGTTTCTAACAGTTCTTTCAAATAACTGCTTGTACTATTGGTTTGATTGATATACATGTAGCAGAAAGTTTTCTATAATACGTTGTACGGCTTTTGCTTTGCAGTTGGCATTGTTCACTATAATGGCAAATACAGCACTATCACCATTAGGTAGTTCCATGTAACCGGCATAACTCTTTATACGTGAGGTTGTCCCGCTTTTTGCTTGCACTTTACCCTGCAAGGCTGTGCCGGCCAGAAAACCTTTTAGTGTACCGGTCTCTCCTGCTTTGGGAAGCGATGCTATGAAGGCTTCCGAGTGAGGACTCTTGAGCATATAGCACAATATCTCTACCAATGTCTCAGCGGATGTTCCGTCTTGTGGGGCAAGACCGCAACCGTCCATTATGAATGTCGATTGTAGATTAATTCCTCTGTTGCGCCAACAGTTACGTTCTGTTTCTATAGAATTGGGAATAGTGCAGGGCAGGCTTATTTTGCTGCCTAAATATCGGAACAATTGTTCGGCATAAAGGTTGTTGGAGTGGAGGTTTGTTTCGGCTACAATCTCGTGCAGCGGAGCCGACTCGTGCATATAAATTAACTTGCGTGATCCTATGTTTTCAAGTCCTTCTGTCATATACGTTGCTTCTCCGCTTACAGAAACGCCGGAGGCTTGCAAACGTTGCATCAGGTGTTGCGCTAACAATAGGGGAGGGTTGGGGATATCTCCTCTTACACCGAATATACCCCTGTTGCTCGGAACACTGCCGGTCAAATAACGAATGTTGCTGTAAGGTACACCATGCACATAAGCACCGTCATAGGCAATGGAGGTGCAGCGTATGTGGTTCTCAAAGATCAATCCTTCTATTTGTGGTGTTGTTTTCACTACTTCAGCAACGCTGCCAATGGCACTGCTACGTAGTTGTATGTGCAGTGTGTTATCAAGGTAAGGAAGGGCAAATATGCCGGGAGCGTAATAATTGCCTATGTCTTCCCATATCCATTGTGGATTGATAGCATCTCCGTCAAAAAAAGTCACATCGGCAATGATATTGCCTTCTATGCTACGTATGCCGTTTCCTTTAATGGCGTTCACCCATGTGTAAAGAAATGCAGGGTTCCCTGCTTGTTTGCTTCCGAGAGTCGGATCGCCTGTACCGCGGACATATAGGTTACCTTTTAGCACACCGTTCACAATGTTTCCATCTGTTTCTATGTAGGTCGGAAAACGAAAATCTTCCCCCAATAGTTCCAAGGCGGTTGCTGTAGTCAGTACTTTCATGGTCGAAGCGGGGGGGACTGTATTCTGGCTGCGATATGTGGCTATTGTCTTTCCCGTCGTCGTGTTGCGTACGCAAACGCTTATATTTGCATTCTTGAGGTTTTCGTTGCTGAGGAGTGGAAGTAATATATCTTCTTGTCCGTATATGGATAGGCTGATTTGAAATCCGATAAGTAGTAAAATAAACTTCTTCATGAGGTAATTCCTAATTAAAGGCTGCGAAATTACAAAAAACTTATTATCTTTGCAAACAGAAATCCTATCCGTTTTTATGGTTATCAATATAGGAAGACAGTTGGCATCAGGAGGCAGGCAAGTTGGTAAACAACTGGCAGAACAACTGCATCTTGCTTACTACGACAAAGAATTGCTCTTGGAGGCTGCACGTTGCAGTGGGTTCAATGCCGAGTTGTTTGAGCGTGCCGATGAAAACCATAATCGTTTCACGTATGCCTTAGGAGGGGGAAATCCCGAGTTGTTTCATATACAGAGTCAAGTTATATCTCGTTTGGCAGATGAACGCGATTGTGTTTTTGTCGGTCGATGTGCCGACTTTATTTTGCGTCATCGTACCGATTGTTTGAATGTCTTTCTTTCAGCCAATAAGAACGATCGTATTTGTCGTTTGTCCAACCGTTTGTCGATCTCTGAGAAACAAGCGGCAGAAATCATAGATCGTACCGACCGACAACGGTCTGATTATTACAATTTCTACACCAATCGTCGCTGGGGAATGGCTTCCTCTTATGATATTTGTATTAATACCTCGTCAGTGGGTATTGAAGGGGCTGTTGGCCTGATTACCTCTTTGTATGAAACCATCGGTTATCATCGCGCCTGATTCTTTCAAAGGTTCATGTACTTCCGTGCAAGTTGCAGAGGCTCTTGCTGAGGGGGGACGGTCTGTCTGCTCCGATGCGCATATTATCTCCCTTCCATTAGCCGATGGAGGAGAAGGTACTCTTTCTATAGTACTCAATACGTTGGGTGGAACGCGTGTTACGATGCAGGCACACGATGCACTGATGCGTTTGCGATCTTGTTCCTATGGTATCTTGCCGGATGAGCAGACGGCTGTCTTTGAAGTGGCTGAAACATGTGGATTGACCTTGTTGCAACCTGCAGAACGCAATCCTGTCTTAACCACAAGTTTCGGTGTGGGAGAGCAACTTGTTCATGCTTATAATCGGGGATGTCGGCGATTTTTTGTTGGCTTGGGAGGCAGTGCAGTATGCGATGCAGGAAAAGGAATGTTGCAAGCCATTCCCCCTGCAATGCTACCCTTGTTTCGCTCGGTCGAGATAGTTGCGTTGTGTGATGTCGACAATCCTTTGTATGGTATCAATGGAGCAGCCTATGTTTTTGCTCCGCAAAAAGGAGCAACACCTGCGCAGGTGCAGCAGTTAGACACACGTTTGCGTGCCGTTGCCGCACGCTATGGCGATGCTATGGCAACGCAACCGAGGGCGGGCGCTGCAGGAGGATTGGGCTATGCTTTGTCTGCTGTGCTTAATGCCCGCTTGCAATCGGGCGCACAAACCTTATTGGATTTGTTGCAGTTCGACCAATATCTTTCTTCCGCTTCTTTGGTGATTACTGGAGAGGGATGTATTGATCGACAGACTTTGTCGGGCAAATTGCCTATGGCTGTCTTGGAAAGAGCATGCAAAACACATGTACCTGTGGTTGCACTTGCCGGGCAAGTAAAAGATAAAGAACGGTTACTTGCATCCGGTTTTACCGATGTTATCTGCATCAACCCTGACAATGTAGATGATATGCTTGCTATCGATACCGATTACGCTCTTTCTCGCCTTCGTCTTGTGGCTGCTCAACTTGTACAGGGACCTTTGTTGATAGGAAAATAAAATTAGAGGCTGACTCCTTTCATAGAATCAGCCTGTGGATAAATAAGTATTATGGCAATTCTGTTCCTTATAAGAATAATGAGAATATCCCATATACGGCAGCACCTATCGCAGCACTGATAGGTATGGTTATTATCCATGCCGTTACCAATTCCAATGTAACCCCCCAACGCACGGCAGATAGACGTTTCACTGCACCCGTACCCATTATGCTGCCGCTTATTACATGCGTCGTCGATACAGGTACTTTCAGTGCACCAGTAATGGTTAGGGTTAATGCGCCTGCAGTCTGCGAGCAGAATCCCTCTACGGGGGTAAGTTTTGTTATCTTATTACCCATTGTTTTTATCACACGCATACCCCCCGTCATTGTTCCTATCGCAATTGCGGTAAAGCAGGCAAACGGAATCCATTCGGGGAAAGGCAGATTGTCCGATAGTTGAAGCCATGCGGGCAATTCGGTCAGTGATATGCCTTTGGTTTGAGTGTAGGCTACCAATGCACAGGCTATTACGCCCATTTCTTTCTGGGCATCGTTCAAACCGTGTCCTATGCTCAAACCGGCAGACGATACCAATTGCAATCGTTTGAACCATTTGTCTGCCTTGTGAGGTTTTACGCGTCGAGCCACCCAATAGGTCAATACCGATATGATATTACCGGCAACAAATCCTATCAACGGAGCCACAAAAATAAACAGTGCAATAAAACCAACAGTGCCCCAATGTACCGCATTCCAACCTTGTGCAGCCAATGCCGCACCAACCAAACCACCTATCAATGTGTGTGACGATGACGATGGAATACCCTTCCACCAAGTGAATAAACTCCAAATAATTGCAGCTATCAAACCTGCTGCCAATAAAGGAAGCGATACGGAACTTTCCACAACGGTCTTTTGCACAGTTTCGGCAACACCAAAACCACCGATAATATATTTGGCGATAAAGAAGGCGATAAAGTTAAATACGGCTGCCCATACTACTGCCGTAAAAGGGCGAAGTACTTTGGTTGATACTACAGTGGCTATAGAATTGGCACTATCGTGAAAACCGTTAATGAAGTCAAAACAGATGCACAGAACTATAATGGCAATAAGGAAACCCATAAGCGTTGCAATGAGAAATCGGTGAAAAAAAACATCCCCGTATGCCCGGTGGCAATACGGGGAAATGTTAGGCGTATTTAATGATGATGGTTTTCAATGTCTTGCCCACGCTGTTCGCACGGTCGGTCGCTTCCTCCATGCAAGACATTATTTCTTTTATTTTGATAAGTTCGCGCGCATCCTCCTCTGTTTCGAAGAGGTCTTTTACGAAATTGTCATATACGTCGTCACCCTCGTGCTCCAAATCATGCAACTTGTTGCATTCTTCCAAGGCTTTAGCGGGCTTTTTGTTAATGGTCTTCAATTCACCGAAAGCAATGTTGATGGCTTTCGCTCCTTCCAATATTATTTCGGCCATGTGCATCGCTTTGTTCGGAATATTTTTCGGACGATACAGAATAGTGCGTTTGGCGGAAGAATTGATAAGGTCCATCACGTCATCCAATGTATCGCACAACTCGTGCATGTCTTCGCGGTCGAACGGAGTAACAAACGTGTCGTTCAGTTCTGTAAAAATCTCTTGGGTAATAACGTCACATTCTGTTTCGATGGTTTTAATCTTGTTATAGAGGTCGTTTTGCTTGGTTTGTTCTGTTTCCGAAATCATTTGGGCAAACAAATCGGAAGCCTCTACTATGCGTTGTGACATTAACTGAAATTTAGGGAAGAACTTATCTTCCTTTGGTAGAAAAATTGAAAAAATAGAATTTAGCGACATATTAGTTGCGTTCGGTTGCTACTATACGGATCGTTGTTTTGCTGCGTAATTTGCAGGGAACAACGAACCGAATTTTTATCGGCTACAAAGGTAATGTATTTTTCTAAAATGTCAAATTATATCATAGAAAAAATAAAGCGCCCCTGTATGAAAAGTTTTTTAAGAAGTTCGACTGTTGCTGATGGTATTCCTTTGTAACAATTTGAATGTATTTTGACGTTGCGTTGTATTACAAGACCTTATCCTTTTGTCATGCCGTCAAAACGCGCATCTCCTGGAAAGAACGATTATACGCTCAAAATATGTTGTAAAACATCTTTTTGCCTGTTGTGGGGGTATTTTTATTCTTGTAAATTTGCATCGTGCTTCTTTTGGGAATATGAAAAATGTACCGCTCAAAGACACAAAGAAATATGTAATTTTTATAAGTAATTGATAATTATAGATGATATGAAGAAAATCTACTTCCTTTTGTTATTTGCTATGTTGGCAATATTCTGTTTTGCCACTGGTCCGAAGCGCGATTTCCGAGCGGCATGGGTTGCTACGGTGTGGGGCATTGATTGGCCTAAATCCACAAATATGGTTTCGCAAAAAGCAGAGATGGATAACATCCTTAATCGTGCAAAAGAGGGGAATATGACGGCCGTCATGTTGCAGGTGCGTAGCAATGTTGATGCGCTTTATCGGTCAAGTTACGATCCGTGGAATAGTGTTCTTACAGGCACACGTGGGAAAGATCCGGGTTGGGACCCGCTGCAATATGCTATCGAACAAGCACATGCACGAGGACTCGAATTGCATGTTTGGATTAATCCCTATCGATGCGGCACATATACCGTGCGGGCGTCGCAAATTAAAGACTCATGGGTTTTGCCGGCAGGTATTCTCGATCCGGGAAATCCTGAAGTTAGACAATATACGATGGATGTTATCAACGAGATTATTGATAATTACGATATCGATGGTATCATTTTCGACGACTATTTCTATAAGTCCATGACATCTAATGCCTATGTTACCAACGAAACACGCCAAACTCCGGAGAATAATCCTCACAATCTGTCTATTGACGATTGGCGACGCGAAAATGTCAATCTGCTTGTCAAAGCCGTTATGGAGAGTGTCAAACAACGGAAACCTTATCTGCGTTTTGGTATAGGTCCGTTTGGTGTTTGGAGTATGACGGGGCATAATGTATACGATGAAGACTATACAACTTACGACTCTGTCGCAGGCAGTACGGGTTCTACCGATGCTTATGCTACTATGTATTGTGATGCGGCTACGTGGCTCAAACGAGGATATATCGACTATATCTCGCCGCAACTCTATTGGCCTATGCAGACCTCCTCTGCAGGATACGTTTCTTCTTGTCCTTACGATAGAATGTTCCTTTGGTGGGCTGATCTGGCAAAACGCTACAACCGGCATTTCTATGTAAGTCAGGATGTGGCTGACAATAACTCGAATGGTTCTACCAACAAACGCTACAACTCACCCGAAGAGATCGAAGCACAAATGCGTTTTGCACGGACCAATGGAAACGGACAAGGACATATATTCTACAATACCCAATATCTTTTCAATTTGAATGGTGTCAATAGCAAATATTTTTCAACTGCAGAGGAGAGTTATCATACATTCCTTACGCAGAATTGGTTTGCCGATAAGTCACTTGCGCCCTCTATTGATTGGAGAGAGGCGCCCAAACTGAAAGCCCCGTCATCACTACGCCTTTCAGGCAATGTCTTGTCTTGGGAACATCCGGATGCACCTCGTTTCTCTGTATATGCCTATCCTAAAGGAATGAATACCGATTTTGCATTGGAGGATGCATCCTATCTTTTAGGTGTTACATATTCCCATTCTTTCAATCTTGGCGAATTGGCCGATTTGGAAGACAAAACCATTGCTGTTTGTGCCTATGACCGATATGGCAACGAATATGCTCCCGCCCTGTATAATGAGGGGAATTCCACATTGCTGAATGGCGATGTCAGTATGGTGCCTTTATGGAATCGTACATCGGCAACGGTTGACTATCTGACCACAGCAGGAAGTAATCGTAGTATTGCATATTACGACAACGAATTATACATCCCCGATGTTGCTGCCGGATCTTTTGCGGTTATCAATGCGCGTACGGGCGAATGGAAAACCACACATACTATCGCCGATGGAGCCTTTTGGCAACATAATTTGCGCATTACTACCGATGGACAAATGCTATTGGGAAATAGTGTGACGGCAAGTGCTTCGTTCACACTTAAGACATCATCACGTACGCAAGGCGGTGCAGACGATTTGAGCGTACTCGCTCTCACCGGTTTGGGACGAACCGACTACTTCTTCCCTTATGGTGAATGGGAACGGAACGGATTCCTTCTTGCTTTGAGCAATACGGGCAATTTGCTGAAGATTCCTTTTGTGGATGGAACGTTAGGAAAAGAAACCCTTCTTTCCAATGCTGCACTGCCTGCAGGAACTTCGGCAAAGGCAATTCCTGCAGATGCTAATACTTTCTATGCTTCTATTGCAGGGAAGTTGCCAACCAAACATGCTATTGCAACGGGCAATCTCTTGGAGTCGTTTGATGCTTCTGTTGCGCCTGCGGCTGTTAATGCTTCGGGAATGGCAGTATTTTCACTGCAAGGACATACCTATATGGTCTTGCCGCACGATGTGTTCGGTAGTTTCGAGGTTTACGAAGTTACCTATGGTCTGAACAAAGCGAAAAAGGTAATTGATGCAACAACTCCATTGGGAACAACGGCAAATACGGGATATACAGTCGATTTTTGCACGGAAATTAGTGGTAATGATGCCTATATTTATGTCTTGGCTCCTAACAACGGAGTGGCGGCTTACCGCTTTACCTTTACACCGGGCAATGTGGCAGTACCCGATGAAATTGAGCAGGATCATGTTTTAATCTCACCTACACTCGATGGTTTCGAAGTCGTTTTCGAGGGTACAAAAGCAGTGGAAGTGTATACGGTCAATGGATTGCTGATTGACCGACAAATGGCAACAGATTACTATACACATTCCCTCCCGCAAGGGTTGTATATCGTTAGAGTAGGTAATGCGGTACACAAATTTGTGAAATAACTACGGTAGAATAACTTAATCAATAAACTAAATATATGAAAAAACTAATCTTTTCCATTGCCTTGTTTACAACAGTAACGGCAAGTGCACAAATCTTGGAGGTGGCGTCTGTTGCGCGCTTGGCTACTCCTGTTAATGAAGATACGAAAGTGGCGGGAATCAGTCCTGACGGAACCTATATTTTGCTGACACGCGGAACTAATGAAGGATTGCAGAAATACGACCTGCAGAACAATACGATCGCTACGCTTACCGATGCTGCGGGAGCCGGATATAATGCGGCAATCTCTGCCGATGGCAAAGAAATCGTATATCGTGAGACCACAGTCGGTAAAGATCAACTGCGCCGCTCTGCATTGCTCAAACAAAACTTGACTTCCGGCGAAACGGCGGTTGTTGTCGAACCTACACGCGATTTGGAAGGTTTTACCGTACAAGGCAATACGGTTATGGCAGTTGAACGTAAACAATTGAAAACTAAAGCACTCAATACGCAGACTGCTATGCATGCTCAACCGGTCGTTTCTATCAAAGACCGTCAACTGATGATTACTGTCGGAGGAAAAACCACGGTACTTTCTCCCAATGGGCAAGACAAAAGTTATATCTGGCCTTCGCTTTCTCCCGATGGTACCAAAGTGTGCTATTATGTAGCAGGCAATGGAGCATGGGTGGCTAATATCGATGGTTCCGATGTCCGATTTATCGGACGCGATTGCCGTGCGGCCAAATGGTATAATAACAGTATCATTATCGGTATGGCCGATCGCGACAATGGTCATGTAGTAACGGCTTCAGACATAGTTGCCTATACCCTCGACGGACAGAAACAAGTGCTTACCGATGGTAGCAAAGTGGCTATGTATCCCTATGCTTCTGCCGATGGTAGCAAAATAGTATTCTCTACCGACAATGGAGAAGCATGGCTTATCAGTATTAACGTTAAATAAGTGTTACCATGAAGAAACAATTTCTGCTGATTATCACACTGATGACAACATTGGCGCTAAGTGCTGCCGATCTTACGGGTAAACGTATATATATAAATCCGGGACATGGTAGTTTCGGACCAAACGACCGCCCAATGGCAACAATCCCTTATCCTGCATTGAGTACAACGGGAATGCCGGATACATGTGGATTCTACGAAACCAACACCAACTTGTGGAAATGTTTGGAATTGGGAAAGAAACTTGCAGAAGCAGGGGCTACGGTTGATTACTCGCGTACTGCTAATGGTCCTTGGCCCTATGTCTATCCTTATGCCGACTACACTTATGCGGGCTATCAGGCATTGTCGGATTATACCAAATACAACCGCAATCTCTCCGAAATCTGTGAAGAGGTTGAGTCGGGTAACTACGATTTCTTTATTTCTGTACACTCCAATGCGGCTACCGATGGTACCGCAACCAACTATCCCATCATACTCTATCGGGGCACCGATGCAGGGGATAATATGGCAGGAGATAGTCGACAACGGGCTACTTCCATTTGGCCCTATCTCTATGAGTGTATGGCAAGCGGATTAGATCCTGCTTCGGCTTATGGTCTTACCAATCCGAATGTTCGTGGAGACATCTCTTTCTATGGAAGTAGTTCGACACGAAAAGACCCCGTTACAGGACAGAGTTATACCGGATATTTGGGTGTTCTCAAACATGGTGTTCCCGGTTTTTTGAGTGAGGGATACTTCCATACCTATCAACCGGCACGCCATCGTGCTCTTAATCGTGACTACTGCCGTCAAGAAGGAGTCCGCTATTTCCGAGGTATTATGTCCTATTATGGTGCCGATGCCGAATCTACGGGATATATAATGGGAACGGTAAAAGACCTGCATGAGAAAATAGTAAACAAGTTATTTTCATATACGCCCAAAACCAACGACCAATGGCTTCCTTGCAATGGTGCAGAAGTTGTTCTTTATAAGGGAGGTAAGGAAATCGGACGATATCAAGTCGATACTTTGTACAATGGCTTGTTTGTGTTCGATAATCTTGAACCGGGCAACGACTATACATTAGATGCTACTTGTAAGGACTATAAACCTTTGTTTGATGAGTATAAGACCCCTATTACTGTAGAGGCCAACAAAACTACCTATCCGATGATTTTCTTGGAAAGTGAGTCCTACGAGCCGCCTAAAGAGGTGTTCGTTACCTATCCCGACCCCGCCCAAGGTGCTTGGTTAGGGTTGGCGGGAACCTACGAAACGGCAGAAATTTATACTGCACAAACATTGGAATCACTCTCGAGTTTGACCATTCGTCGTAGCATTATCAGAGATGCCAATACAATGTACGTCTTGGCTATTAATGAGCAAAAAGAGCCTTATCTATATCTTGTTAATCCTACTACGCACGCCATCGTAGAGCAATTGCCTACCGATTTCTGTACTGTAAGTGCAAAGGGAAATCTTAAACTGTCTGATATTGCTGTCACGGCAGAAGGCATTCTCATCGGATGCAACGAAGAATCTACTTCCTTCAATCCCGCCAATAAATGGCAGGTATATAAGTGGACAAAGAGTACCGAAGGTTGGACGGGTGAGGTTTGGATGGACAATACCAACAACGAAACTGCGGGCAACTATAACAATGCAATGACGGGTACAACGCTTGCATATGCAGGTACATTGGAAGATGGTACGCTATACACCACAGCTTATACTACCGGATCCGATGCACGTGGGGTACGATTTATCATGTACTCTGTAGTCGATGGTGTCTTTGCAGGGGCAATGCGTAACCAAAACGCAGCCTATACTTTGGCTGCTATGGGCGAAAATATCCGCTTTGTTGTGTCTCCGCGTGGCGATAATCGTATTATTGTAACCGATACAAATATTGCTCCTTTCGAGTGGGAATCTGTTGCAAAAACTGCTGGTGAACCGATTGTTCTGGGTGAATTGACCGATTTGAAAGGTGTCGCAGGTATCGGCTGCTTCAAATATGCAAAGCACGATGTACTCACTGCTCCTTTGCTTAATGCTGAAGGTGCTGTTACGGGAGTCGGACTCTACGATATGACAAATGGACTTTCGCAGGCTAAAGTTATCGGATTGTCGACTTCTTCCTTGGCTGTGCCTGCTGCGGCTGCCTATTCCTATGCTGCAGGTGTGGTGGCTGATAAAGACATCACATTATGGCTGCAAACCGATGACATGCTTAATAGTTTCTCTACAATAGGTAAAGAGCAGGTGGCTATAGCAAATGTTTATGCTTACGATTTGAAAATGGAAAAAGACGATGCTGCTTACCATTTCACATTCCGTACCAATGCACCGGTACTCTCTGCCGAAATAGTGTTCTACGAAGAAGATGAAGAGGTAGGCTTTGTTCCAGCATCGGTATCCGATTTGCAAGGTAGTGCTACTGTAACTTTCAACGAGTTGCCGCTTACACCCGCTGCGAAAGCCACGTGGGCTGTACGAGTACACGGACAATCGGTGGGCGATTGGGCACGTATCCATTCGCAGAAAGTAGCCGATTTAGGTATTACACGTGGTTTCTGTTCGGTCGATAACTCGCCCGAATCGGATTATTTCGGACGTATCTATATACTCGACCGTGCGGGAGCAAATTCTGCCAATAGTGGTTTGCATGCGTTTAATCAAGACTATACGCGTATCAATACAACGGTATTAAGAGGAGGACGTGCCATGTATGGTTCTCCCTATCGTTCTTTTGTCGATGACCAAGGTTATATATGGTTGTCCGATGGATCCGATCCTTATTCAGGTATTGTGGTGGCTAATCCGGCCGACCTTGAGGGCAATTATGAGGAGTTCTTCCAATTTACTAACCGCAATAGTGCAGGTGTTCTTTCCAACAATGGCATCGAATTGGGCGCTTCATGTTTGGGATTGAGTGTCTATGGAACCGGGGTTGATGCAAAACTTATTGCATATAACGAAGACGGAGGCTCTCTCTTGCCTACATTAGGATTGGCAATCTACAATATCGGTACGGAAGACGGAACTTATCTGCATGCTTGGGATGTAGCACCGTCTGCCACTATGCAACTTACAGGACAAGCCGCTTACGATGGCTATCCATTAGGCTGCTCACATGGTATTTGGGTGGCAACACGTCGTACGGCAGGCAACAATAACAATTCTGCAACAGCACTCAAATTCTATAGTTGGGAGGGCAAGGAATTACTCTCATCTGCTTCCGACGAATATAAGGAAATTATCGACGGATGCGCTTCCGGAGCCTATGCACTCACTCCCGACGAGAGTAGTTTGGTTATGATTGACGGTTCAAAGAATCTTCTCTGTTTCGATATCGTATGGGAAGGTGATAAACCTGTTCTGACACTGCGTTATGCCTATGCTTGTGGTATCTCCGATATCCGCGAAATGCATTTCGATTATGCAGGAAACTTGGTTACTTCCGGTACTGAAACATTCACCGTCTTTACTATTCCTACCGACGACAATACCACTACCACACCGGCCAAGAAATCCTTGGTGGTTATTGCTCCTGATAATGGTTCAGGTACAGGGATCAATCAGGAAATAGCAGCCGATGATATGAGTGGGGTTTGGTATAGTAACGGCACTTTGTATAATAGCAATGGGCTTATGTTGCAAGTTTACAATGTGAATGGGCAACTCATTGCTACAGGCAACTCCGATCTTTGTCTTGATGCTGTTCCGCAAGGTGTATATATCGTTCGTGCAAATGCAGGTACACTGAAATTTGTCAAATAACGACGGATTTTATTATTCGAAGGGGTTGTCTAACAAATTTTAGACAGCCCCTTTTGTTTATATCTTTGCCTTTCTATGGTTAAAGCCAATTATGGCAAAAATCTTATCGAAACCCGAAAAAGGTTTTGGCAATCCGCAGAATTGTCGTACATTTGCGCTCGCATGTGGTTCTTTAGTATCTGTAATTAAGTACAAAGATGAAAAGGGAAGCGGGTGAAAGTCCCGCACAGTCCCGCTGCTGTGAGTTTACGCTATCATGCGTTTGTCGTTGTGCCACTGCCCATTTTTTTACGATAGGGCGGGAAGGCGGCAGTAAAAACAAGTCAGAAGACCTGCCACAAGCATTATTTTGTACGCTCTCGAGGAAAGAGCAGCAAGTCATTCTCATGCCTCGCCTGATATGTTTTCATAGGGGAAGGTCTCTTGGTTGATTGTACTCTACCTCTTTAGTCGAACAATGAATAAACGTTGGCTCATACTGTGTATCTTGGGTGTAATGATGGGCATGGGGGTGTCTGCACAACAAGAAAATGCTACCGATTCTGTCTTGAGACAATTCCGAATAGAAGAGGTAACGGTTTCTGCGCATCCCTTAGAGAAAGATGTCATTATTCCTCAACGTTTGCAAGGGGCTGAATTGGAACGAATGAATGCTCTTTCTGTTGCCGATGCTATACGCTATTTTTCAGGGGTTCAGTTGAAAGATTATGGTGGGGTGGGAGGTATCAAGACTATCAATGTGCGGAGCATGGGAAGCCAACATACAGGAGTGTTCTACAATGGGGTACAATTGGGAAATGCACAAAACGGACAAGTCGATTTAGGTAAATTCTCTTTGGATAATGTCGAGGAGATAGCCTTATATAATGGGCAGCGTTCCGATATCTTTCAATCGGCGAGAGAGTTCGGAACGGGAGGTAGTATCTATCTCACTACGCGTCGTCCGCGTTTCAAAGAGGGGGAACGTGTGCACGCCAAGGCGCAAATGAGAGCAGGCAGTTTCGCACTTGTCAATCCCTCTGTCGGACTTGATGTTAAAATCACAGATGCAATCAGTGCTACGATGAATGCGGAACTTGTTTCTTCTAACGGACAATACAAATTTCGCTATCGTCGACTAACTCCCGCAGGTGATGTCGCTTACGATACGACCGCTGTGCGACAAAACGGAGATATCAATGCCATTAGGGTTGAGGCTGCACTCAACGACTACTATTCGGCTACAGGATTCATTAAAATACACCTGTATCATTATAATTCCGAACGAGGAGTTCCGGGGGCTATCGTGAACAATGTATGGCGCAATGGTGAACGCCTATGGGATAGGAATTCTTTTGTACAAGGCTCTTGGACAGATGAGTTCTTCAATCGCTGGAGCATAAAGGCAAATGCCAAATATGCAAACGACTATACACATTACATCAACAACGATGATAAATTGCTGCATGTCGAAAACGAATATCTCCAACAAGAACTTTATTTCACGGTGGCGAATAAGGTGGAAATCTATAATTGGTGGGATCTTTCGTTAGCCTACGATTTCCAATGGAATCGACTGACAAAGTATGCTGATGCCATACGTTATAGCCATTGGCTGTCATTTGCAACTGCTTTCAATATACAAAACTATTTGCGCATACAAGCAAGTCTGCTGGGAACGTTTACCGACGACATTTCTCCAAAGCAACAACGTAAGCACGATACACGTTTTACTCCGGCACTGTTTTTTAGTTATCGCCCCTCTCAACGATTCGATTTGAGGCTTAATGCTTTCTATAAACAATCCTATCGTTATCCCACTTTCAACGATCTATACTATACCGATATGGGCAATGCCCTCCTTAAGCCGGAGTTGGCAAGACAACATAATGTAGGGATTGCCTACAATCTGCCTTTCTTTTTACACCATGCAGGCAAACCGTATGCTGGTCGGTTTTCTTTGAATGTTGATGCTTACTATAATAAGGTACAAGATAAAATTGTGGCGTATCCTAAAGGTCAACAGTTTCGTTGGACGATGCTTAATCTGGGGATGGTGGATATACGTGGAGTTGATGCAACGGCACAATTGCAATTCTCCTTACCTCTCGATTTCTCGCTTACCGGTAAAGTGCAATACACCTATCAACATGCTATTGATATCACCGATCCTTCCGATACCTATTATCGCAACCAGATTCCCTACATACCTTGGCATTCGGGGTCTGCAATCCTGATGTTCGGATGGAAACGCTATGTGCTAAACTACTCGTTTGTCTATGTCGGTGAACGCTATAGCCAACAAGAGAATATACGTTACAACTATGTACAACCATGGTATACGCACGATTTGTCTTTGTCGGGCAGTTGGAAGATACGCAAAATAATGCTAAAAGCCTGCTTGGAAGTGAATAATTTGCTTGGTCAAGACTACGATGTAATACAGAATTACCCTATGCCTAAAAGAAATTACCGATGCACTATTGCCGTTCAATATTGATATGCACTTTGTTAGGGTTTGCTTTGCAGGGATGTCGCAAAGAAGAAACCGTAATATTTGCCGATAAAGAAACCTTGCCCGGTCTTTACGAAGGAGGTCCTCGAGGTATGTATCTGCTCAACGAGGGCAATATGGGAAGCAATAAGGCCACCATCGATTTCTTGGATTTTCAAGATGCTGTTTATCTGCGCAATATCTATGGAGAAAACAATCCGAATGTAGTGAAAGAGTTGGGAGATGTCGGCAATGACTTGCAAATCTATGGCAACCGATTGTATGCAGTCATCAATTGTTCTCATAAAGTCGAAGTAATGGATAGTCATACCTGTAAGCGAATAGGGCAGGTGGATATCCCCAATTGCCGCTATATTGTCTTCGCGGACGGGAAAGCATATGTATCGTCCTATGTTGGTCCTGTTAGTTTGGATAAGAATGCACAATTAGGGGCTGTCTACGAAGTTGATACGGCAACGCTCACTGTTACTAATCAAGTATCGGTAGGTTTCCAACCGGAACAACTTGCTATAGTGAACAACCGTTTATATGTGGCAAATTCGGGAGGCTATCGTGCTCCTGATTACGATTCTACCATATCTGTAGTTGACTTGACTACTTTCCGGCAGATAGAAAAAATACCTGTTGCGTTGAACTTGCATGGCATCCAAAAAGACCGATATGGACAACTCTGGATAACATCACGTGGCAATTATCATGATGTTCCGCCATGCCTGCTGATAATGAAAGAGGGGGAAGTTACCGATACATTGGACATTCCTTGTGCTAATTTCGATATCGCGGGAGATACATTGTACTATTATACCTCCTCTACGGGCTATGCTGATGCTGCCATACAGATAGAATATGGAATGATTGATGTGCGGACACATCTGCCATTGGAGGGTTCTTGGATAACCGATAATTCCGAACAATCAATCAAAGTACCTTATGCTGTTAAAATAAATCCTTATAATAAAGATGTCTATGTCACAGATGCAAAAAACTATGTCTCCGGTGGGATGCTCTATTGTTACAATGCTCAAGGGCGTTTGCGTTGGAAAATGCGCACGGGTGATATTCCTGCTCACATGTGTTTGCTGGATTGGTAGTTGCACCTCAGAGCCGGCTATGGTGGAACTGGGCTTAGATGATGTCTATCAAGTCCCGCGTATGCAGTCGTTGATATTGAAGCCTTTCTATACAGGGGAGGCGTATGAGTGGTATGTGGGCGATTCTGTCGTTGCTCGGCAACAACAGTTCGTGTTTTGTGCAGCGCATGCAGGAACTTACAATATCGACTTTGTTTTGGTCGATTCGCTTAATCCTATTCGACATTCCATGAGAATCATTGTGAGGGACGAAGAAATTGCCTATTCTCCTTTCCTCAGCAAGGTTTACGAGTATATTCCTGCTCCCGGACAGTTCGTCAATATGATGCCCGAATACGAAGCTGGTGATACACAGCAAACCATGTGCTGTAAAGCCGAAGAAATGATTGCAGGCAATGCGGGGGGACTCATCTCTCTGGGAGGCTTTGGGGGCTATGTTACTTTTGGTTTCGATCATTCGGTGGTGAATATACAGGGAGCGCGCGATTTCCGAATAGTAGGGAATGCATTTTATGCTAACAATTCTCTCACTCATGGTAGCAGCGAACCGGGCATTGTAATGGTCAGTATCGATACCAATAAGAATGGAATACCCGACGATGAATGGTACGAATTGGCAGGAAGTGAATACTATAAAGAAGAAACTATCCATGGCTACGAAATACGGTATACAACCCTTGGCGATAAGGTGGTTTGGATAGATAATCAAGGGCGTACCGATACGATACTCAGAAATGCGTTCCATCGCCAATCCTATTTCCCGCAATGGATATCGGAAGAATCGCTAATCTTTCGTGGTACGTTACTCGCTTCACAAACCATTATCGATGGCACCAACTATTTACAGCGGATATTGGACTATGGTTATGCCGACAATTGCCCGAATACCGACGAGGAGGGGACTGCGTTCGACATCTCTTGGGCTGTCAATGCAGCAGGAGAAAAAGTTTATTTGCCGTGTGTCGATTTCATCAGAGTCTATACAGCTCAAAACGAAGTGTACGAAATGGTTGGTGAACTGTCTACCGAAATACAAGGAGCAATAGATTTGCATATCAACTGACAAATATATAATTAACAATCTAATGATATATACGTATGAAGAAAACATTACTTCTTTTCTGTAGTGCATTGGCACTTACTCTGCAGGCTGAAACGATTACGTTAGATCTTACTCAGCCGCTCAATCCGTCGGTCATAGAGTTTAATTCGCAAGACCTATGGACGGAAACATATAACGATTCACCCGATTATAATGCTCTTGAATTTCAAATCTTCAGTTTCTCGCATCTAATGAGTGGAAGCAGTTGGGGTGGAACCTATTGGGATGGATTTAGTGTCAGCAAAGTATCTTCCGATACACTCAATTACAATTCCTGCATGGCAAAAGGAGGTTTGGCAGGAGTGGGGACTCCCTATCTCATTGCCTATTACTCCGATTTTATGGAAGGACTCAATAGTGTTGTTTTCAATGACGGAAAACCATATTTCCCGCAGCAAATTTCTGTTTGCCAAAATCCTGTTGCTTATAAATGTATTACGCAGGGACATAGCCCTGCACGTCCCTTTGTTGCCGGCGACTATTTTACATTAACTATTCAGCCACTCGATGAGAACTACGAAGTCGATCCGACCCGTTATGTAATCTATTATTTGGCAGACTATCGTTCTTCACTTGAGTCCGACTGGACGGTTAATAAAGATTGGGAGTCTGTTGATTTGTCAGCCTTGGGCGAATGCTATGGACTTGTCTTTACTTTGCAGTCTACCGATGTAAGCAGTTGGGGAATGAATACGGCAACTTGTTTTGCTTTAGATGGATTGACTGTTAGCAACTTACCTACTTACTTGGATAATACCATTTCTGCTGATGATATTGTAGAATGGCAACTCTATACGCTTACAGGACAATATTTGCAAACGTTTGTCACTACGCTCAACGAATTGCGGAATAATTTGTCTGCAGGTATATATATCGCACGTTCGGGCAATTATGTGCAAAAGATAATTAAGTAAATCCGAAAGGTAATAAAAAAATAAGGCATCATACTTTTGGAATGATGCCTTATTTTTTTGTCTGTAAGAATGGAGTTATTCAGCAGCAACTTCTTCTACAGTTTCAACTGTTTCAGTAACTTCTACTACTACAGTTGTGTCTTCAGTTGCTTCGGTAGCTTCAGTTGCTTCAGCAGCGCAGCATTCTGTTTGCTCGGTGCAGCAAGCACCTTCTTGACATTCGTTGTTAGCGGCCTTTTTGCAGCAACCCATTGCCAAGCAAGCGATTGCAGCGACAAATAAAACTTTTTTCATTTTAGTACTAATACAATGATTAAAAATATGCTGCAAAATTACACCGATTTTCCGAATAAAACAAATACCTTATCGCTTTTTTACTGAAAATGTTGAGAAAATACGTAATATGTCGATAATTTAAGGAATATATTCGCAACTTGGTTGCAAGCGAAACGCTTTAACTTTGCATCATTATTCAGTTCAATGGTTAAATGCTATTTTTATAAATTCAATGCAATATGGCACATCAACACGAACATATTTCAGCGGAACAACTGTCTTCCAAGAAAATAGTGGTTTTTGCAACTGTTTTGAATCTCCTTTTTGTGGTTGTCGAAGCAGCCTTGGGGTGGTATGCCGGTTCGCTTAGTTTGCTTTCCGATGCAGGGCATAATCTCAGCGATGTCTTAAGTCTTGTGCTAGTCTTAATTGCGTTTCGACTCATGAGGCATGCTAAAACTCAACGATATACCTATGGCTATCGTAAAAGTTCCATACTTATCTCATTGCTCAATGCCTTGTTGCTCTTGGTGGCAGTGGGGGCTATTTTAGTAGAAGGAGTGCATAAATTGCGAGAACCGATAGCTGTCAACGGCACATTGGTCTCATGGACAGCAGGAGTAGGGATTTTGGTCAATGGACTAACAGCATTACTACTCATGAGAGACCAACATAAAGATTTGAATATACGAGGAGCATTTCTGCACATGTTGGCAGATACATTGGTCTCTGTTGGAGTCGTTCTTTCCGGTGTGTTGATTACACTGACAGGCATTACGGTCATCGATTCCATAATGAGTATCCTTATTGCTGTTGTTATTCTTATTTCTACATGGCATCTGCTCACCGATAGTGTACGCCTTGCGCTCGATGGTATTCCCGATGGAATCGAACTGGAACATGTGCAACAACGCATGCGGAGTGTAACGGGAGTCGCTGATGTATGGCATGTTCATATATGGGCCATCAGCACTACGGAAAACGCACTCACTGCACATATACGATTGCAGAATATGGAGTCCATGGAAAATGTGCGACATGGTTTGAGACAGATTCTTGCCGAAGAAGGTATAACCCATACAACGCTTGAATTTGAAGGCTGATACCGACACTTGCAGCGGATGACAGGACTATATTACTCATCCGGCCAGGTGACATGTGCTTGCTGGATCATTTCTGTTTGATAATGTTTTTAGTAAAATAAAAACATTATTCTTTTTCAAGGTCGTTGTGTGCTTACACACAAGTTAATTTGCAGGTAGAATTTCCCTACGAGACCATAACGAGACGGTAACGAGACATCGACGACACCTTGTCGAGCTTTCATTTTGCCAAAAACAAATTCGTGTCTGATTCTACAACATACATCGCACTGTAAGCAGTCTTTATTGTTTGATGCAGTTGCCTTGATACTGCTGATGAGCGTATTTTTATTTTCGCGAAAAAGTTGTATCTTTGCCGAAAATCTAATTTGACGGAATATGGACTTAAAGACGTTTTGGAAGAAAAGCAATATGGCATTTGTTGTTAAAATGCTCATCATGGCACTACTCATTGGATTGGCTTTGTTGGTGGGGATGTACTTTTGGTTGCGCCATTATACGGAACACGGAGTGGAAGTTACAGTTCCTGATATTTGTGGTATGTATGTCGAAGAAGCGGAAATCATGTTGAGTACCGCAGGATTACATGTGCAGGTTATCGATTCTACCTATTCGAATAAGGTCGCTTTGGGTACGGTGGTAGAACAAAATCCACCGGCTAATGCAAAGGTAAAACATGGCAGAAATGTCTATGTTATTGCCAACGCCAAGTCCTATCGGCAAATACCTGTACCTGATTTACATGATATGTCCTATCGGCAGGCAGAAGCAATGCTTAAAGCGTTAGGATTGGAGGTCGCAAATGTAGTCTACGAACCATCCGAGTATAAGGGGCTTGTGCTTGATGTTAGGCTTAAGGGAGTCTCGCTTGGGGCAGGAGCACGTTTGCAAGAAGGTACGGCAGTTACATTGGTCGTGGGAAAAGGTAGTGGAACGGAAACAGTTTATGTGCCCGATGTAACCGACAAGACATTAACAGAGGCAAGAAATGTGCTCTTACAGAGCGGACTTATAGTCGGGGCTGCCAACTACGATACACCGGAGGCGGCTGACGATTCGCTTACACAGGTCTATCGACAAGAACCGCATTCCGGAATATGGGTTACGGAGGGATCGCATGTCGATTTGTTCCTCTCGCAGGACCCTGAAAAAGCAAAGACTGACAGACAAACGGAAGATGAAGAAGACTTTTTTTAACCTATGGCAGAAGATGAAGTTCGCGATATAGAAGAACAAGAAGACATATTCGAGCGTTTTCGTTGTGTGGTTGATAAGGGACAAACTCCTCTTAGAATCGACAAGTATTTGTTCGATCATATGGGAGGCACATCGCGTAATCGTATACAGACGGCTGCTGACGCAGGCAATGTGTGGGTAAATGGGAAAGCGGTGGCTTCTAACTATAAGGTGAAACCTTTAGATGTTATACAGGTATTGCTTGATCATGAACCGCGCGATTATACTATTGAACCCGAACATATCCCGCTCAATGTTGTCTACGAAGATGATAGTGTCTTAGTGGTCAATAAACCTGCAGGAATGGTTGTACATCCGGGTCATGGTAATTGGTCGGGAACATTGCTCAATGCCTTGGCATGGTATTTTCGCGATAATCAGAAATTCGATGCCAACGACCCTACACTCGGATTGGTGCATCGCATCGATAAGGATACCAGTGGCTTGCTCCTGATTGCTAAAACGTCTGAAGCGAAAACCAATTTGGCTATGCAGTTCTTCGAACATACCACACAACGTTCGTATAATGCATTGGTATGGGGAACTTTTCCTGAGAACGAAGGTACTGTCACTGGAGCCTTGGCAAGAGATAATAGAGATCGACTTATTTTCCGGGTGTGGGAATTGGAAGATAATCCCATGGCAAAACCGGCGGTTACGCATTGGAGAGTATTAGAGCGTTTCCGCTATGTGACGTTGGTGGAATGTCGTTTGGAAACAGGACGTACACACCAAATAAGGGTACACATGAAGCATATAGGTCACCCGCTGTTCGCAGATGAAAAATATGGAGGAATGGATGTGTTGAAAGGTGTTCCCTCGCAGAAATATAAGCAGTTTATTCATAATTGCTTTGAATTGTGCCCAAGGCAAGTGTTGCATGCCAAAACATTGGGCTTTACGCACCCTGTAACGGGCGAACGGATGTTGTTCGATTCCGAATGGCCCGATGATATGACAAACCTGATAAACAAATGGAGAAACTATGAAACAACAACGAATACTATGGGCGGATGATGAGATTGATTTATTGAAACCCTATGTGATATTCTTACAGCAGAAAGGATACGATGTCATCACGGCTAATAATGGCACTGATGCGGCAGAACTATGTGCCAAAGAACAATTCGATATTGTCTTTTTAGATGAGAATATGCCGGGATTGTCCGGATTGGAAGCATTGGCGGAAATTAAGAATATACAACCGGCAGTACCTGTCGTAATGATTACGAAGTCAGAGGAAGAGAATATTATGGATATGGCTATCGGTGAGAAGATTGCCGATTATCTGATAAAACCCGTCAATCCTAATCAGATTCTGCTTACTTTGAAGAAACATATTCATCAGCGGGAAATAGTTTCCGAACATACCAATTCGTCTTATAGGCAAGAGTTCTCCGATATTGCCTATATGATTGATAGTGCTACTACGTTGGAGGAGTTTATGGCTATTCAGCGTACGCTGGTTAAGTGGAATATGGAATTGCAGGATATCGATTCGTCTATGCGGGAGATGCTTCAAATGCAACGGCAGCAAGCTAATGCTGCATTTGCAAAGTTTGTGTCGCGCAACTATGCTCATTGGTTCGTCGATCCGCAAGGACGTCCTATGTTGAGTCCCGACTTATTCAAGAATAAAGTTTTTCCTGTTTTGGATAAAGGAGAGAAAATCTTTTTGGTAGTTATAGATAATTTTCGTTACGATCAATGGAAAGCCATACAGCCTCTTCTTACGGAGTCGTTTAATGTTGTGGAGGATGGAATGTATTGTTCCATTTTGCCTACGGCTACGCAATATGCACGCAATGCCATATTTTCGGGCTTAATGCCTTTACAAATCAAAGAGATGTTTCCTCAATTATGGGTAGAAGAAGATGATGAGGAAGGAAAAAATGTGAATGAGGAGCAACTCATACAAACACAGTTGGACCGTTTCCGTAAGCATTATACGTTCTCTTATGCCAAAATCAATGAGTCGGACTATTGTGAGCGGGTTATAGGGCGTCTGAAGTCCTTACACTCTCCACTCAATGTGTTAGTACTCAATTTTATAGATATGCTTTCACATTCTCGTACAGAGAGTAAGATGATGCGGGAATTGGCTAATGATGAGGCTGCATATATGAGTCTTACGCAAAGTTGGTTTCGCCACTCGCCTACGGCAACACTCTTTCGGCGTATAGCCGAATTGGGCTATAAGGTGATGCTTACTACCGATCATGGAACGGTGCGGGTGGTTAATCCTATACAGATTATTGGTGATAAGAATACCAATACCAACTTGCGCTATAAGGTGGGAAAATCGCTGACTTGTAAGGAAAAAGACGTATTTGTTATGGAACGTCCGAAACAGTTCGGATTGCCGACGCCCAACCTGTCAAGTTCTTATATATATGCTACGGGTAATGATTTCTTCGGTTATCCCAATAATTTCAATTACTATGCCTCTTACTACCGCAATACTTTTCAGCATGGTGGTATCAGTATGGAAGAGATGTTAGTGCCGTTTATAGTAATGGAGCCTAAATAATATGTGGATAGTATTGGCCATATTGTCGGCACTCTGTCTTGGCTTTTATGATGTAAGTAAGAAACAGAGTTTGCAAAATAACTCTGTTCCAATGGTCTTGTTTTTGTCGGTACTATGTAGTTCTTTATTGTTGTTACCGTGTCTGTTGTTGTCGCGTCTGATGCCCGATGCAATGGTAGGTACGTTGTTGTATGTGCCGGTAACGGATGTGCATACGCATATTCTTATATTCTTAAAGTCAACTCTTGTCTTGGCGTCTTGGGTATTTGCCTATATTGCCATGAAACATCTGCCTATTACGATAGTCTCTCCTGTGAATGCTACGCGTCCCATGTGGACGTTGTTGGGAGCAGTCTTGTTGTTTTCAGAAACGCTCAATGGATGGCAATGGGCAGGTATATTGGTGGCACTGGGGTCTTTCTGGGCATTCTCAGTGGTAGGGCAACGAGAGGGTATACGTTATAAACACAATCGCTATATATATGCTTTGCTATTGGCGACGTTGTTGGGCGCAGCCTCCGGTCTGTACGATAAATATCTGATGAAAAACCTCGACCATATGGTGGTACAGGTCTATTATACACTTTATCAGACCATACTGATGGGATTTGTGTGTATGGTGTTTCGTTTTAAGACGGGAAAAATGTCGTTTCACTTTACATGGTGGATTGCGGGAATTTCTGTGTTCTTGGTGTTGTCCGACTTTGTTTACTTACTGGCGTTGTCTTATCCCGATTCTTTGATATCTGTAGTATCATTGGTGCGCCGAAGCGGAGTGGTGATTCCTTTCCTCTATGGAGCATTGGTATTGCACGACAGTAATTTGCGTGCTAAAACTATTTGTTTGTTAGGGGTGTTGCAGGGAATGATTTTCTTATTGATAGGGACACTGTAGAGAGTGTGTGTTGTGAATTGTATAAATAATTACCGAATTATTTCCGTAATACAAATAAATACTGTAACTTTGCGGCATAAACAAACAAAGTATAATCATCAAAACTTTAATTATATGTCTAAAGTAACAGTTGTAGGTGCAGGTAACGTAGGTGCTACGTGCGCCAATGTATTGGCAGTGAATGAGGTGGCTAACGAAGTGTGCCTCATCGATATTAAAGAGGGTCTTGCCGAAGGTAAGGCCATGGATATCATGCAAACCGCCCAACTTATGGGCTTTGATACGGTAGTGAAAGGTATCACTAATGATTACTCGCAGACTGCCGGCTCTGATGTGGTAATAATCACCAGTGGGCTTCCCCGTAAACCGGGTATGACTCGTGAGGAACTCATCGGTGTGAATGCAGGTATTGTAAAGAATGTGGCTACATCGGCTTTGCAGTATTCTCCCAATGCTATTCTGATTATAGTGAGCAATCCTATGGATACGATGGCTTATTTGGCATTGCATTCCTTAGGGCTCCCGCGTAACCGAGTTATTGGTATGGGTGGTGCTTTGGATAGTTCGCGTATGAAGTATTTTTTGAGTCAAGCATTGCAGTGCAACGCTAATGATGTCGAAGGCTTTGTTATAGGTGGTCATGGCGATACGACTATGATTCCAATGGTGCGTTATGCTACTTATAAGGGCGTTCCTGTCAGTGAATTGCTGAGTGCAGAAGAATTGGAGAATGTAGTGAAATCTACCATGGTGGGAGGTGCTACTTTGACAGGTCTGCTTGGAACATCGGCATGGATGGCTCCCGGTGCTGCTGCATCATCGGTCGCAGAGGCTATTATTAAAGATCAGAAGAAGATGATTCCTTGCTCGGCTTCGTTAGAGGGTGAGTATGGTATGACTGATATTACTATTGGTGTTCCCTGTATTATCGGTAAGAACGGTATCGAGAAGATTGTAGAACTCGAGTTAGATGCTGCTGAACAGCAGAAATTGGCTGATTCGGAGGCTGCTGTTCGTAAGACGACGTCTGTTCTGAAAGAGTTGAATGTACTTTAAACGGAAGTACACTTGTATATTCGGGGTGCTGCCTGATAGTGCAAGTCTGATATAAAAAAGAAGGATGTTTACAAAAACATCCTTCTTTTTTATATTATTAGGAGAATATATTACCAATTCTCTTTCTTTACTTCGAAATAGGCTTGGGCATGTAAGCAGGCAGGGCAGGTATTAGGTGCCTTCTTGCCTACGTGTATGTATCCGCAGTTGCGGCATTGCCATACCACCTCGTCGTCTTTTGCAAAAACTTTGGCGGCTTCGATGTTGGCGACGAATGCTTTGTATCGTTCTTCGTGTCCTTTTTCGGCTACGGCGATGTTGCGGTACATGGCAGCGATTTCGGGGAAGCCTTCATCTTCTGCTATTTGTGCAAACTTAGGATAGTCTTCTGCCCATTCTTCGTGTTCTCCGGCTGCGGCAGCCTGCAGATTATCAAGCGTGCGTCCAATTACTCCTGCCGGATATGAGGCTGTGATTTCTACTTTGCCTCCTTCCAGATACTTAAACATTCGTTCGGCATGTTCTTTTTCTTGGTCGGCAGTTTCCTGAAAGATGGCGGCTATTTGTTCAAATCCTTCTTTTTTTGCGGCAGAGGCGAAATAGGTATAACGCATGCGGGCTTGACTTTCTCCGGCGAAAGAGGTAAGAAGATTTCTTTCGGTCTGTGTTCCTTTGATACTTTTCATAGCGAAAACAAGTTTAAATGTTAGTAATATATCTGTGTAAATAACTTTACAAAAACTGTACCAGGCAGTGTGCCGTCTCTGTCGTCAGATGAAAAATATCCTGGATTCGCGGCATTTGTTATAATGGGTAGAGCGATTGGTATGGGGATTATTGTTTTAAGGCTTGGGGGTAAGTATAGCATGTTGGCTGTATATGGATAAAATGATACAACTTATTTTGTATCCCACTTTTTATTATTACCTTTGTAGCATTAAATGGATATTGTTGTACGAAACGAATAAAAGTAATATGAAAACGATATTTATTACGGGTGGTGCCGGTTTTATAGGTTCTCATGTAGTTAGGTTGTTTGTAATGAAATATGCCGATTATCGTATTATCAATATAGATGCTTTGACCTATGCGGGAAATTTGGAAAACCTAAAGGATGTAGCAGATCGGTCGAACTATATATTTGAGAAAGCGGATATAACCGATGCAGAGTGCGTTAATGCTTTGTTTGCACAGTATCGTCCGGAGGGTGTTATTCATCTTGCAGCAGAAAGTCATGTGGATAGGAGTATAACCGACCCCTTTGCTTTTATTCGCACGAATGTATTTGGCACCTGTAATTTGTTGCATGCTTCCAAAGAGTTGTGGAAAGGACAGTATGAAGGTAAGAAATTTTATCATATATCTACAGATGAAGTGTATGGTACTTTGGAAAAGGATGGTACTTATTTTACGGAGCAGACAAAGTATGCCCCTCATTCTCCTTATTCGGCATCGAAAGCGTCTTCCGATCATTTTGTGCGTGCTTACCATGATACCTATGGTCTACCCACTGTGATTTCGAATTGTTCTAACAATTATGGTTCACATCATTTTCCTGAGAAATTGATTCCCTTGGCTATTAATAATATACGCCATAATCGTCCGATACCTATTTATGGCAAGGGCGAGAATGTGCGCGATTGGTTGTATGTAGATGATCATGCAACTGCCATTGATTTGATTTTTCATTCGGGAAAAATAGGTGATACTTATAATATAGGTGGTAATAATGAATGGACCAATATTGCGCTTATCAGACAGTTATGTAAAACGATGGATAGAAAATTGGGTAGAGCGGCAGGAACTTCGGAACAGTTGATAACCTTTGTTGCAGATCGTGCTGGGCATGATTTGCGTTATGCCATCGATTCAAGTAAACTACAACGAGAATTGGGGTGGACTCCGAGCGTGACGTTTGAGGAGGGGCTTGAAAAGACGGTAGATTGGTATCTTGCTAATCAAGAGTGGTTAGATAATGTAACGTCTGGGGCATATCAGCAATACTATACAAAAATGTATGAGGGGCGATAAGTAATGTTGTGTACAATAGGAATAAGTAAGATAGAATGGTGTGCGTATGGAAGAAAGACATGTACATAGTGCGGAAGATTTGTTGCAGCAACATGAGGTGAAAGTTACTCCTAATAGACTTATAGTGTTGCGTGCGTTGCAGGAGGCCAAACGACCTATGGGATTGATTGAATTGGAGGATGTTATTCAAACATTAGACAAGTCAAGCATCTTTAGAGCATTGATACTGTTTAAGGAACAACATTTGGTTCATGTAATCGAAGATGGTTGCGGTGGTGTCAAATATGAGTGCTGTCAGGGATGTGCTGAAGGAAAGGATGATGATGTACATGTACATTTCCATTGTGAGGAGTGTCATTCTACATATTGTATGGATGCAATTCCAATACCGGAGGTGGTACTCCCGATCGGCTATAAGGCACAGACTGCCAATTATGTGATCAAAGGTGTTTGTCCGCAATGTGCTAAAAAGAACTGAAAAGGTGGTAATAAAACGAGTGATTGTAATTGATGTCGAAGGAGTTTTTTATAGTAACATTGTGTAAACAAGATAAGTGTCGTAATTTTGCATTGAATTATGGAGCAGGAAAGGAGATATAAGCAAGAAGACTTGCAAGAGGCTATTCGTGTTTTGCGTGATGGTGGTGTGATACTATACCCTACTGATACCATATGGGGTATTGGTTGTGATGCTACCAATGAGGCGGCTGTAGAACGTATTTTTAAAATAAAAGAGCGGGCTGATTCGAAAGCAATGTTAGTATTGCTGGATGCTCCTGGAAAATTGCAGGGCTATGTAGAAGATGTGCCTGATATGGCATGGGATCTAATAGATTGTGCGACCAAACCGTTAACTGTCATTTATCCGCAAGGGCGTAATCTCGCGCCTAACTTGTTGGCGCAAGATGGAAGTATAGGTATTCGTATAACGAACGAAGCATTTTCAAAAGCGTTATGTGCAGGTCTGCATCGTCCGATAGTGTCAACTTCTGCCAATAAGAGCGGGGTTGCTGCTGCGCGGATATTTGCTGAAATAACGGAAGATATTGTGCAGGCTGTTGATTATGTAGTTCAATTCCGTAGGGACGATACGAGCGAAGTTGCTCCGTCATCTATTATAAAATTGGGTAAGGGAAATACGATTCGAATAATTCGTCAATGAGAACTTCGTTCCACACTTTGGATAACCGTCGGCGTCAGCAACTGAAATATGTGGTTGCGGATGCTTTATCGGCGGTATGTGTATGGGTGTTGTTCTTGGTGTTTCGTTGGATGGTGTATGAAGGGCGCTTGTTTGGGATGGATACGGTGTTGATACCTGCTTTTAATTTCTATCCGCCCTTGTTGTTATATCCGATAGGTTGTCTTCTGATTTACTATTTGTCGGGATACTATCTTCGCCCTTATGAGAAACGCTTGGGGCAAGAATTCGGCAATACATTGGTGTGTGCTTTACTAATCTCCTTAGCGGCATTTTTCTGCATTATTATAGATGACCATGTAGATACGTACCGACATTACTATGTGTCGTTAGGTGTGCTGTTTAGTTTGCAGTTTGGAGTGTCGTATCTGCCTCGTTTGTGTATTACGTTGCTGACCCGTTGGTCGTTTCGGAATGGTCATGCGGTGTTTAATACGATGATAGTAGGTAGCGGTACGGCTGCTGCTAAATTACAGAATGATTTGAAAGATGCAAATATTGTGTTGACTATGGAGGCATCGGAATTGACAAATTTTGCCTCCTTAAAACAAGAATATCATATCGATCGTGTGGTAATTGCATCTGAAGACTTGACATCGGAACGCGAATTGTACGGTTTGATAAATCAAGTATATCCTCAGTACGTGGAAATAAGTTTCACTCCTCGTGTGTACGATATGTTAACGGGTGCTGTGCGGATAGATACAATAGAGGGAAGTCCGTTGGTTACTATTACGGAATTGCCTATGAGTGATTGGCAGTTGAGTGTAAAACGTGCGACTGATATTATTGTGTCGGGAATCTGCTTATTGCTCTTGTCACCGTTGTATGTTGTGTTGGCATTGTTGGTCAGGTTCGATTCTGAAGGCCCTGCCATTTATCGCCAAGAGCGTATCGGTTTACATGGGCGTGCTTTCAGTATTTTAAAGTTTCGTACAATGTGTGTCAACTCAGAGCCTTCTACTCCGTTGCTAACTTCAAGTACTGATACACGTATTACTCGTATAGGACATTGGTTGCGGAAATATAGGTTAGACGAGTTACCGCAGTTCTGGAATGTGTTGAAAGGTGATATGTCATTGGTGGGACCGCGTCCGGAAAGGGAATTCTATATCAAACAAATTGTGCAGGAAGCCCCTTATTATTGTTTGTTATATAAGATTCGTCCGGGGCTTACATCATGGGGACCTATCAAAGTAGGCTATGCGGATACAATAGAGAAAATGGTGAAACGACTGAACTATGATATTGTCTATATGGAGAATATGTCGTTGTTGTTGGATATGAAGATATTGTTTTATACAATTAAAGTAATAGTAGATGGTAAAGGGCAGTGAAATATACAATCGAATGATTCGATGGCGTGAAGACCATATACAAGAACGTCATTTTGTATTGATATTGAGTTTCGTAGTCGGTTTCTTTGTTTCGTTGGCTGCTTTGTTGCTCAAGACATTGATACACCTGCTGCAGCATTTTATCGAAAGCAATATCATTGAAACAGGGCATACGCTTTGGTATTTGGTGTGTCCTACCATAGGTATTGCGTTATCGGCATTGTTTGTGAAATATATAGTGAGAGATGATATCTCGCATGGTATAACCAAAATATTGTATGCCATATCGCAACGCAAATCAATTATCAAGGTGCATAATATGTGGAGTAGTATTGTGGGGAGTTCCTTGACCATTGGTTTCGGAGGTTCGGTCGGTGCGGAGGCTCCTATTGTACTTACGGGTGCAGCGATAGGTTCTAATTTGGCAAAATTGTTTCGTCTCGATCAAAAGACGATGATGTTGATGATTGGTTGTGGTGCTGCTGGTGCTGTCGGAGGTATTTTTAAGGCTCCGATAGCGGGTCTTGTTTTTACACTGGAGGTGTTGATGATTGACCTGACCATGGCATCGGTGTCGCCTTTGATTATATCAAGTATTACTGCTACGGCTTTCACCTATCTGTTTTCAGGAACGGTGCCGATGTTCCCATTGGATGTGATAGAGCCTTTTGCTTTGGAGCGCATTCCGTGGTTTATGTTGTTGGGGGTGGTGTGCGGACTGATGTCGCTCTATTTTACGAGGGGTATGAACTATTTGGAAAGCCGTTTTAAACGTGTACAATCGGTGTATGCAAAAATACTTATAGGCGGTTGCACGTTAGGCGTGTTGATATTTATGTTTCCTCCTCTATATGGTGAAGGATATAATACTATCAGTGCGTTGCTTAATGGGCATTCGGATATTACATTGGAGCGCAGTCCGATAGCCTTGTTGGGTAATAATGGCTGGGTATTGATGGGATATATGCTCTTGATTGTACTGCTGAAAATTGTGGCATCTGTTGCAACGAATGGTGGTGGTGGAGTGGGAGGAATATTCGCTCCTTCACTCTTTGTAGGGTGTATTACCGGTTTCATGGTGGCTCGCTTGCTTAATTTGGCAGGTATGAATGTGCCGGAGGCAAACTTTGCACTCGCGGGTATGGCGGGCTTGATGTCGGGGGTTATGCATGCTCCTCTGACGGGTATGTTCCTTATTGCAGAATTGACGGGGGGATATCATCTGTTTATGCCGCTCATGGTGGTATCTGTCTTGGCGTATGTGACAATTATGCTATTTGAGCCCCACTCTCTGTATGCAATGCGTTTGGCGCGTAAGGGAGAATTGCTTACGCATAATAAAGACCGCTCTGTGCTTACATTGCTGAAGATGGACGATGTATTGGAAACTGACTTGCCTCCATTGGCACCCGAAATAACATTAGGTGAATTGGTAAAAGTAATATCCAAAAGCAAGCGTAATACGTTTCCTGTAATCGATAAAGGGGGAAAACTGATGGGGATCTTGTTGTTGGACGAAGTGCGTAATATTATGTTTCAACCACGCCTATATGACAGATTTACGGTGAGTCAGTTGATGACATCGCCCCCTGCTTTGTTGGAGTATGGAATGCCAATGGAACGTGTCATGGAAATATTTGAAGATACGGGCGCATGGAATCTACCCGTTGTGGATAACGAGAAACGTTATATGGGGTTTGTAAGTAAATCGAAGATTTTTAATTCCTATCGTCACGTACTTGTACATTTCTCCGAAGAATAATCAGAGGGCTTGTTTTTCGGATGCCCACAACTTAGTATCCACATTCCGACAAAGGTAAAGAGTGCGTTGAGTATCAAACGTTCATGGCTGAATACGTAGCCGTTAAACCATTCCACGGAATGAATGTCAAGCAGGAAGCAGATTAAGGGGGAGGCTATGGCAATGAGTGGAATCCATCGGTCACGAACAGGACGTTTGGTAAGGATTCCGAAACAAAACATACCTAATAGAGGTCCATAGGTGTATGATGCTAATTTATAGACGGTTTGAATAACCGAATCATCATTCATCAACCATATAACATAGATACAAATAGCCAATAACACCGCCATGGCAATATGTACGCAAGAACGTATGCGTGCAATGCGTTGCTCGTTGGTATCTTTACGCGTGGCTCCTAATATGTCCACTGTGAACGATGTGGTAAGGGCCGTAAGAGCACTACCGGCAGCAGAATAGGCTGCAGCAATAAAACCCACAATAAATAGCACGCCCACAATTGTGGGAAAAAATTCTCCTGTGGCAAGGTAAGGAAACACGTCATCACCTTTGAGCCCTTCTAACGAGATACCTGTCTGTGAAGCAAAAGAATAGAGCAACCAACCTAAAACCAAAAACAACAAGATAACAACAAACTGCATGGTTGTAGCGATAAGTATATTCTTCTGGCTGTCTTTGTAGTTCTTGCACGACAATGTGCGTTGCATCAAGTCTTGGTCTAAGCCTGTCGTTGCAACCAATAGGAATATACCGGCTAAGAACTGTTTCCAGAAATAACGTGGGTCTTTTATGTCGTCAAAGAAAAATACTCTTGACATCTCAGAATTGTGAAATCCTTCAAAAGAGATTCCGCTCCGAAGTACGTAAACAATGCAAAGAACTACGGAGAAAATAAGACAAAGCGTTTTCAATAAGTCGGTCCATATGAGCGACTTTACTCCCCCCTTGAATGTGCATAACCATACGATAAATACAGTGAAAAATACATTTACCACAAAAGGTAAATGCAACGGTCCGAACACTAATAGTTGCAATACACTGCTCACTACAAATAGGCGCACCCCCGCTCCCAACATTTTACTTATAAAGAAAAACCATGCTCCTGTGCGATAGGTGGAAACACCAAAGCGTTGATTAAGGTATTCATAAATACTGGTGAGGTTCATTTTGTAATAGAGTGGCACCAATACATAGGCTACTATAAGTTGTCCGACGGTAAACCCCAATACCATTTGCATATAAGAGAATGCCGATTGTTGTACCATGCCGGGGACGCTTACAAACGTAACACCGGAAATGGCTGCACCTATGGTCGACATGGCAACCAACAGATAATTGCCGGATCGGTTGCCTGAAAAGAATCCGGCATTGTCGGCTTTTCTTCCGGCTAACCAACTGATAGAAAATAATAGAATAAAATAGGCAATGATAGTGAGTAATAGTAGTGTTGGTGACATGGCAATTGTTAGGTTTATAGTAGTGTAAACGGAAAGCAAAGGTACAACTTTTTCTTAAACTGACAAATCTTGATTTAAATGTGGGTGTATCGACGGTTGTCCTGGACGGTTGCTATGTTCGGTTGTGCATTTCAAAAAAAAGTAATATCTTTGCGGGCATAAAAATTCGAGCCTGTTTATGCAAAATTGTATTACCATTTTCTGTAAGAACACACAGCAGTATTATGATGTGCCTCGTGGCAGTTCCGCTTTGGAAATCTATAATATGATAGGTGTTAAGTTGCCCTATCCGGTTGCTGCGGCACGTGTCAATTACAAGGTGGAAGATCTTAACTTTACACTCTATCGTCCCAAAGATATCGAGTTTATAGATGTAAGTTGCCCGAGTGGTATGCGTTGCTATGTGCGTACGCTCAGTATGGTACTGAGTTGTGCAATACAGGAATTATATCCTCATGCCGATTTGCGTATAGAACACCCTATCTCGAAAGGCTATTATTGTACTATCCAATGGCGTAAAGATAAGGATGCTACCAAGCAATCAATACCACATCCGCTTACGCGGGAAATGATCGATAGCATTCGCGAACGGGTAAAGCGGATTATTGCGGAAGATCGCCCCATAAAAAGTGAAGAACGTCGTACGGAAGAGGTTATAAAGATGTTCCACGAACACACCGATGGTGAATCAAGTTTGTTTGAAACGTTTGGCGAACCTTATACGCGCTATTTCAGCATGGGGAATTATATCGATTATTACAATGGAGTGCTGATGCCCAGCACGGGCTATCTTTCTCTCTTCGATATTGAGCCTTATTACGATGGAATGTTGCTCCGAATTCCGAATAGAGAAACCCCCGTGAAGTTGGAAGAGAACATACCGCAAGAAAAGACCTTTGGTATCTTTAACGAATATATAGGTTGGAATCAGTTGATGCATATCAATAATGTGGCTGATTTTAATATCGCTTGCAAGAAGCACCAAGCGTTCGATATGATAAAGTTATCAGAGGCATTGCACGAAAAGAAAGTGGCACAAATTGCCGATATGATAGCCAATCGCGAGGGAGGACGCCCTAAGTTCGTTCTTATTTCGGGACCCAGTTCTTCAGGCAAAACCACGTTCTCTAAACGTTTGACCATTCAATTGCGATTGAATGGCATTACGCCTGTGGTTATTAGTATGGATAACTATTTTGTCAATCGTGAAGATACTCCGCGTGATGCCAATGGTGAATGGGATTTTGAAGATATAAATGCGTTAGATCTGGAGTTGTTCAGAACACAACTCGCCGATTTACTTGCAGGGAAAGAAATCAGTCTTCCTACCTTCAATTTTGAAGATGGTAAACGGCATTATTTGGGCAATACACTCAAAATAGAGCAAGATAACATCGTTATCTTGGAAGGTATTCATGCATTGAATCCTGCGCTGATACCCAATATACCTAAAGAAGCAACGTTTAAAATATATGTGTCGGCACTGACTACCATCAATTTGGATAATCATAACTGGATTCCGACCACCGATACACGATTGTTACGTCGTATCATTCGTGACTATCGCTATCGCAACTATTCGGCACAAGAAACCATTGCACGTTGCAATAGTGTGAAACGTGGGGAAGAAAAATGGATATATCCGTATCAAGAAAATGCCGATGCGATGTTCAATTCCGCACTACTCTTCGAATTGGCGGTCTTGAAACGACATGCCGAGCCTATTTTGTCGGAAGTACCTAAACATTGCGAAGAATATACTGAGGCACATCGTCTGCTGAAGTTCTTGCAGTATTTTGTAAGTATTCCTGAGAAGGAAATTCCCCCAACATCATTGTTGCGTGAGTTTGTGGGAGGTAGTTCATTCCGTTATTAATTATCATCAACCCTATGAAAAAGAACAGAATAGGACTATTTCTCCTTGGTATTGTTTGTTCAGCTGTTTTTGTGCAGGCAAACGATTCCATTCCTGTTGAGCAAAACCGACAGTTGCGTATTGTTGATGCAATGAGCCGTAATGTACAAGTGCATTCTGCACCGCTTGTCGATCGTTTGCTGTTAGATAAAATCAATGGTATCAATCGCGAACAAGTGCAGGTACAGGGCTATCGTGTACAAGTATTTTCCGGTAATCAGCAACAAACAGCCAAGACCGAAGCATTTCGGGTGGAGAAACTGATTAGCGAATCGACTATAGAGTCTCCTACATACGTATTGTATAATCCGCCTTTTTGGAAAGTGAGAGTGGGTAATTTTCGTACGCAAGAGGAAGCACAACTGATGAAAGAAGAAATCATACGTATACTGCCCGAACTGCAAGGCGAAACATACGTGGTGAGAGACCAAATACAAGTAATACAATAAACGATGCTACTGTGTTGTTATTAATTATTCCCTATGAATTTACAAGAATTTCATCCGACTGCTGATACTACTGCCCGTATTGCGGCACATATAAAAGAAATACTTCGGCTTATGGGAGAAAATCCCGAGCGTGATGGATTGTTGAAAACTCCGGAACGTGTGGGGGAGGCTTATCAATTCTTAACGAAAGGATATCAAGAAGACCCTATTGCCATATTGCAGAGTGCTTTGTTCGAAGAACAGTGCGACCGTATGGTTATGGTACGTGATATCGATTTCTATTCGCTTTGTGAGCATCACTTATTGCCTATTTTTGGTAAGGTACATGTGGCGTATGTGCCGGATGGCAAAATTACAGGACTGAGTAAGGTCGCACGGGTTACGGATGTTTTTGCACGTCGTTTGCAAGTGCAAGAACGTATGACGCGTCAGATTGCCGAATCTATACAACAAGCCTTGTCACCAAAGGGGGTAATAGTGTTAGTGGAGGCAGAACACATGTGTATGCAAATGCGGGGAGTACAGAAACCGCATGCGATAACTACTACCATCGAATATACGGGTGTGTTTACGGAAGCCTCTTATCGGGAGGAGTTCTTTCAAATGCTTCGTACGCATAATCTGTTATAAACAGTCAATTATTATCTGTATAGTATTTATTGTAAGGAAAAAATGTCAAAAGCGGCATTTTTGCCTTCTGCTTCTATTCCGGCAGCCGATAAGATGGAATAGAACAAGAAATCGGTGCGATAGCGTTTGTCTTTATTTGTACAGAGGGCTTTCACTTTATCCGGGTAGTTTTGTACATATTGCTCAGAATACCATACTACACAAGCAGGATGTTTTTCCGAGTCTGTACCACCGGCATGCAACCAGTGTCCATCTTCACCAAGTGCCTCTCCATGGTCGGAAAGATAAATAAGTAGGGCGTTTTTATCCTTAAAACGTATGATAATTTCGTTCAGTAACCAATCCATATAGAGTACGGTGTTGTCGTATGAATTGATTACTTGTGCAGGTGTATTTCCGGTTACTACACGATTGTCAGTTATTGGCTGAAAGCGTTGCATTGATGCCGGAACATGATTGTTGTAGTACCAATGTGAACCGATGCAATGCAGTGTGTACAGATTACGTGGTGTCTGTTGCTGAATCAGTTTATCTAAGGGCGGTAATAAATCGGCATCTGTCCACTCATTAAAAACAAATACCGATTTGGAAGCATTCGGGTAGATGACCGTATCGTTTTCTGCGATAAAAGCAGCGTAGGTACGTCCTTTGTCCTGATTGCTGATCCAAGCGGTTCGAAAGCCTTGGAGAGCAAAACAACGTATGAATGAGGCATCGGTACGTGTCTTCTCGGGGGTGATGCTGTCTGCCGGAGTTAATATATGCGGAACGCTTGCCATTGTGTGGGTATATTCGCTGTATATATTCCCTAATGATACGATGTTGCGATGTGCGGAAAGCATCGGTGTTGTTTCGCGCTCATAACCGTTTAGTGCCAAATGGTCTGCCCGCAGTGCTTCTCCGAGAACGAATATAATGTCAATCGAATCAACCGCTTGTGTAGCATTACATGGGTATGTACAACGTTCACTGGTAGTCTCTTTTGAAATCTCTTGATAGAGTATGAAGTTATGTACGATATTATAAGGGTATCGTTGATTGATGCTGTTGTACAAACGGCTATTGCAGTTATAATAGACAATCAGCAGGAATAATCCCGCTAATGCTTGAATGATGCGATGTGTCGGCTGAATTTTGTACCATCTGATCCCTATAAATCCGATACTGATAAGTAAATTTACCATTATCCATACCACCAATTGCCACGATACTATCCCCGAAATCGTTCCTGCATTGGTATGTAAAGAAGCATCAATTACAATGGGAGTTATCGTAGCCTTAAAGGCAATGCGGAAATAAGATACGGTGGCTCCGCCAATGGCAAAAATAGGTAGAAATGCGGCTATTGCATATTTGTTGAGTGCCACTATGTATAATAGTAGAAATGTAGCCCCACCGATGGCTGTTGTGTACAATAAGAACATGCTCCATCCGCTAAAGCCATTCCATGGATTATCCATAAAATCGGGAATAATGAAGCATATTGTTGCCCATGCAGTACATCCTATGATGAACAAAATGTAGTGTATAAAGGCGGAACGGTGTGGCATATACAACGTAGTGACGTAATAGGGTTAGTTGATGATCAGTATTTTTGTGAGAGCGTATTGTTCTCCGTTTTCCGAATTGCAAAGGGCAAAATACACCCCGCTTCTCACTCTGCGACCGTAAGCGTCTTTTCCGTCCCATATGGCAATACCGCCGTTGGAGCGTGTCTCACAAAGTAGATTTCCTGCATTGTCAGTGAATTTTACAATGCTGTTTTCCATCAGACCGGCTATCGTTATTACGCCCGTAAAGTTCTCTCGTACGGGGTTTGGATAGGCATAAACATGGCTAAAATCATCTTTGGCAACTGCTGCATCGTTTTGGTAAGAAACAAGTCCGCCGCCTGTTCCTATGAAGATTTCGCCGTTATTCGGATTGATGGCAATCGACATGATATTATTGGAAGGTAGGGGTGAGTTTGCTGTCGTGAAATGTTCCAATGTTTCTTCTCCGTTTTCCGACATGAGATAGAGACCTGATGTTTCTGTTCCAATCCATTTACGGTTGCCTCCGTCTATCGCTAAGGCATTTATTTGTTCATCGTTGAGCAGATAATCGGCTAAGTTTGTACCGTCGTTGCGTGGAATGATAATGCGCCTGCACGCATTCGATGTGAGTAATGTTTCCGGATTGTCAAATACCATTATTCCCGCATTTGTCCCTACCCACAAGGCTCCGTTATTATCTTGTGCAGCGCTTAGAATATAGGTGGGGGTTAGTCGGTTGTTATTCTGGTCTGTGAAATTCCGATGAAAAGCAGCCTTGTCATCTGCTTGATAGGCTATGGTCCCATTGTCGTCCATCGCACCTATTCCTTGTGGTGTGTGAGATTGGCTGGTGAGTGTGCTGAATAAGAGTTTTAGGTTGGGGTTGTGGTTCGATATGATCAGGTTTTTCATTCTGTGTATATCGTTGGTGGCGACATTGGATAATGTAACCCATTCGCCGGTATGCAACAACACTTTCAGCCCGTCTTTGGCTCTATTATACATCCACAGATTACCCTCTTTATCCATGGCCAATCCATCCACCCAGGTATAACGTTCGGGGGCGGATGTTACGGAAATAAGCGGACTGTTGGTCTGATTATGACGCATATAAAACTCGTTATTGCGAAACTCCATGAGTCCGGAACCGAAAGAGGCTACAAAAAAATGCGATGGGTCATTGGGCATAGCGGCTACGTCACAATAATCGGCAGTGTAAGTACCGGTTTTTTCTTGCATATATGCTTGTGTATAATTGCGCCATTGTCCGTTTTCGTAGGTCATGACCATCCCCGGTATATTATTGGCAAGCGACATGTAACCGCCGGGTACCACAAATACCTTGTTGTCGCTGATGCGTATGCGGTAGGCAGTGTTGTTTTCAGGACTGTTAGGAACGTACGAATCGTACATACTTACTCTAGTGTTAAACTTTCCTACTCCTTGATAATGAGCAGCAAACCAATATGTTTGTTCATAAGTGTCGTAAGTTACATCTTCCGAACCATAAAATACACCTATGTGCTGATAACTGAAGTCGGGTTGAATATTGTATGTCCCGTTACTGACGAGTCCGTAAAGTCGGTCGCCATTGTCTTCTTCTATTATCTTGTATATCTTTGTATCTGGTATGTGTTGCGCCCATTGTTCCCCGTTATAGCAGTACAATGCGCTGTCGCGTAGCAGACAGAGTTGATGTTGAAACGACAGTATATTCTGAATGGTCGATCTGCCTGGAATATCTTTCCTCGTATGCCAAAAAGCATAATCAACGAGATTATTCTTTAAATATGCAGTATAGACGGAGTCTGACGATGCGGCATAAATTGAGTCACCGGAAATGCAAATGTTTCGTACGGATATTTCTGTAGCATTGGCACCTATGTAGTAAGTGTCTGCAATCTCTCTGCGTTCCAAGTTGAGTACAAGAATACCGAAATCCATACCGATATAGGCATAATTTCCCGCTATGGTGATGCAGTTGGCACTTTTGTTGATATTCTGTTGGGTGTTATATAAATCAGGGATATTGTATAGGGTATTGTTATCGTATAGCAGGTCGATATTCCCGTCTTTGTACAATATAATTAGACGCTTGTGGTTCTTGTCATATTTTATTTGAGCAATCTCGGCGCTATTCAGTCCCGTGAGTTTGTTATAGTAGGTAATATCTCCGTCTGATTTGTCTACTGAAAACAAAGCACCGTTGCTTAGAGCATATATCTTGTTTGTAGATTGTTCTATCAATGTTACATCATTGTAGGCATAGTGCAATTGCCAATCATGCATGCCGAGTTGGGCATGTAAGCAGGAAATACCAATCAGGCAAAAGATGTAAACAAGCAGACTCTTTTTCATAGATTTGTATGTTTGATGAATGTCCAAAATGCTTCCATGGCTTTGCCACGATGACTTATACGATTCTTTTCTTCCGACTCCAATTCTGCAAATGTGCGATTGTAACCTTCCGGCATAAATATCGAATCATAGCCAAAGCCGTTTTCTCCTTGTTCTTCAGAAATGATGTTGCCTTCTGCAATCCCTTCAAATTGATATTCTTTTCCGTTCAGTAGAAGGGTTATTATAGTGCGAAATCGTGCTTTGCGATTTGCTTCTCCGCTCATGGCTTGTAATACCTTCTGTCTGTTTGCTGCCGAATTGCCATGTTCGCCGGCATAACGGGCAGAATACACTCCTGGAGCACCGTTCAAAACGTCTATTTCCAAACCGGTGTCATCGGCAAAACAATTCATACCGAATCGCTCATAAATATAGCGGGCTTTCAGTAAAGAGTTTCCTTCCAAAGTATCGGCTGTCTCAGGTATGTCCGTATGACAATTAATGTCGTTCAAACTCAATATTTCTGCTTTTGTCCCTAAAATTTTACGGGCTTCATCGAGTTTATGTGTGTTGTTGGTGGCAAAAACTAATTTCATATCCGCAAAAGTACTACAATTTCTTTGAACCTTCAAATTTTCCACAAAAAATGTCAGTTTGTCAAACGTAGACTGCTGCTTTCGTTGTACTTTTGCAACGTGTCGCAATAATTCCTGCCGAGACACGGGCAAGATGTTGTAAAAACTTATAAATCTATCAGATATGAAGGCTTTGAATAAACTTACTGCTCCTAAGAGTGTGGCTCCGGAGCGAATCATTCAGTTCGGAGAGGGTAATTTCCTCCGTGCTTTTGTCGATTGGATCATCTATAATACCAATCAGCACACCGATTTCAATGCAAGTGTTGTGGTCGTACAACCTATCGATAAGGGTATGGCTGAATGGCTCAATGGGCAAGACTGCCTCTATCATGTCAATCTGCAAGGGCGTCTTAATGGGGAGGCTGTTAATACGCTTACACGTATCGATTGTATCTCGCGTGCTTTGAATCCTTATTCACAAAATGCTGCTTTTATGGCATTGGCCGATCAGCCTGAAATTCGTTTCGTTATCTCCAATACCACCGAAGCGGGTATTGCTTTCGATCCTGCTTGCAAATTCTCGGATGCTCCTGCAAGTTCTTATCCGGGCAAACTTACACAATTGCTTTATCGCCGCTATAAAACATTCAACGGTGCTGCAGATAAGGGGCTTATCATTATGCCGTGTGAACTGATTTTCCTTAATGGACACCATCTTAAGGAATGTATCTATCAGTATATTGAACTTTGGAAAGATGATTTCGGTGCCGATTACGAAGGTTTTAAACAATGGTTTACCGATTACAACTATGTTTGTGCTACTTTGGTCGATCGTATTGTTCCGGGATTTCCGCGTAAGGAAATTAAAGAAATACAAGAGAAAATCTGCTATGCCGATAATTTGGTCGTACAAGCCGAAATCTTCCATTTGTGGGTCATCGAAGCAGCCGAAAACCTCTCATTAGAGCAATTGGCAGCCGAATTCCCGGCTAATAAAGCAGGATTGAACGTACTCTTTGTTAAGTCGGAAGCACCTTATCATGAACGTAAAGTAACTTTGTTGAATGGTCCGCATACGGTGCTTTCGCCAGTGTCGTATCTCTCAGGAGTGGATATCGTACGTGATGCTTGCAATCATCCCGTACTCGGACAATATATCCATAAAGTTCAGTTCGACGAACTTATGCAGACCCTCAATTTGCCGATGGATGAACTCAAACAGTTCGCAGCCGATGTCTTGGAACGTTTCAATAATCCTTATGTTGATCATCAGGTTACATCCATTATGCTCAATTCATTCCCCAAATTCCAAACGCGCGATTTGCCGGGACTCAAAACCTATTTGGAACGAAAGGGCGAATTGCCTAAGGGACTTGTACTCGGATTGGCAGCCATCATCACCTACTACAAAGGGGGTACGCGAGTCGATGGTGCACCTATCACGCCTAACGACGATCCTAAGATTATCGAACTCTTGCAACAACTTTGGGCTACCAACGACTACCGTAAAGTGGCAGAAGGTGTACTCGCAGCCAAAGACCTTATTTGGACGGAACATGGCGATCTTAACCTCATACCCGGACTTACCGATATGGTAGAGAATTTCCTGCGTGATATCCAAGAAAAAGGCATGCTTGAAACAGTTAAATCAATTCTTTAATTAATGTGTTTGTGGTGTCGGGAGAGGCGTTATGCCGCTCCCGCACTTTGTTAAAAACATCCGTTTATGACACCCGTTCTTCGTATAAATCCTGCCGATAATGTCGCAGTGGCTATTTTGCCGCAAAAGGCAGGAACTATTGTTGTTATCGACAATCTGCAACTGACCGTTCGTGAAGATATTCCGGCAGGGCATAAAATCGCCTTGAAGGATTTTGGCGAAGGAGAGAATATCATTAAATATGGTTATCCTATCGGACATGCGCTTGCTGCTATCAAAGCGGGAGCATGGGTCAACGAAAAAAATATACGTACCAACTTGGCGGGATTGCTTGACTACGAATATCATCCGGTTGATGCGGAACATGCACAAGTAGCCGATAAAGCACTCACCTTTAAGGGCTATCGCCGTGCCAACGGGCAAGTAGGTATCCGCAACGAAGTGTGGATTATACCTACAGTAGGGTGTGTTAATGGCATTGCCTCGCAATTGGCGGAACGTCTGAAGCAAGAAACCGAAGGAAAGGGTGTTGATGCCATTGTCGCTTTCCCGCACAACTATGGTTGTTCACAATTGGGTGACGATCATGAAAATACGAAGAAGATTCTGCGTAATATGGTATTGCACCCTAATGCGGGAGCCGTCTTGGTGGTCGGATTAGGATGTGAGAACAATCAACCTGATGTATTCCGTGAGTTTTGCAAAGGCTATGACCCTGAGCGTGTTCAGTTTGTTGTTTCACAGAAAATCGATGGAGATGAAGTGGAATATTGCATGCCGTTGCTCCGCGAACTCTATCGTAAAGCGGCAGCCGATGTTCGTACCGATATTCCTCTTGCCGAACTAAGAGTCGGACTTAAGTGCGGAGGGTCTGATGGCTTTTCCGGTATTACGGCTAATCCGCTTTTGGGTATGTTCTCCGATTTTTTGGTGGGGCAAGGTGGCACGTCCGTCCTAACGGAAGTGCCTGAGATGTTTGGCGCGGAAACTATCCTGATGAATCGGTGTCTCAATACCGAACTGTTCAATCAAACAGTCAGCCTAATCAACAACTTTAAGGAGTATTTTCTCTCACATGGCGAACCCGTAGGCGAAAACCCGTCACCAGGCAACAAAGCGGGAGGAATATCCACTTTGGAAGAAAAAGCCTTGGGATGTACGCAAAAGTGTGGTAAAGCACCGGTCACCGGTGTAATGCAATATGGCGAACGATTGCAAGTCAAGGGGCTGAACCTTCTTTCTGCACCGGGTAACGACTTGGTTGCATCCACAGCATTGGCTGCAGCAGGATGCCACCTTGTGTTGTTTACAACGGGACGCGGAACACCTTTCGGCACATTTGTACCAACAATCAAGGTTTCAACCAATTCTGCTTTGGCAAAAAACAAACCTACTTGGATCGATTTCAATGCAGGTACTATTGTTGAAGATGAACCCGCAGAAAACGTACTGACTCGTTTTATCGACTTTATCATACGTGTGGCAAGCGGTGAACCTACTAACAACGAACGCAAAGGCTATCACGAAATTGCCATTTTCAAAACGGGAGTAACTCTCTGAAAATAGCGTTTTTTGTATGTTTTTCAGACGGGAATCGCATAATAAAGCGAACCCCGTCTCTCTCTGTATAGCGGAAGGTCTTATCATGTTTCCCTGCTATCCCCTCCTACTTTAATTATCAGAAATGTTATGTTGTGAAATCCTAAAGTCTTAGTATCGTTAAGGGGTGTTGCACCGCCGCCGCGCTTTCGTGAACCGAGCCTAAGGTCTTGGCCATACGGCTTCAATCGCACAACGCACTTGCGGCTACCACCGCTCAGACATACGTAGCCACGCGATCCCGATACCAGGAATGTGTGGTTGCTTTGTTTTTGCCCGGTTCGTGGTGGTCGAGGACGCCATCTACACATCCCCCGCATCCTTTTTATTGGTAACAAAAGCCCTTGCATGTTCCTCTGTTGTAACCCGCACTTAATCTGTCTAAAGTGTTTTTTCATTCTATAAAAATCTGACATTTTTATGTTTCTTTGCTTGCAACTTGACTCAATTTGTATATTGCCTCCCATTACGAGACAGTTACGAGACCATAACGAGATCGTAACGACATCTTGTCGGACTATCATTATGTCAAAATCGATTATTGGTCTGAATCGATAAAAATATCTTCGTATAATTTGGCGTTGTTGATTTAACGAGGGTGCGTTTACTGAATAAATGGGGCGTTGGCATTTCCAATTATTTTCCGTACCTTTGCAGCATCTTTTACCTTGGGGTAGAAATGGAAATGCGAATAAAAACATTTATACAACAAAATAACATGCTGAATATTATTCTCTGTGGTGCGCCCGGGAGTGGAAAAGGCACACAAAGTCAGTTTATTGTAGAAAAATACGGATTAGAACACCTCTCTACAGGCGATTTGCTCCGTCACGAAATTGCAAGCAAAAGTCCGCTCGGACTTAAGGTTGATGCTATCATCTCTAAAGGTGAATTAGTACCCGATAGTATCATGATCGAACTTATTGCTAACTATATGGACACCCTGCCCGCAACAGCCAAAGGAATAATTTTCGATGGATTCCCGAGAACAGTCAATCAGGCACAGGAATTGGAAAAACTCTTGGCTGAACGTCAACAAACAGCCACGATGATTGACCTTTATGTCGAAGAAACGGAACTCATCGAACGATTACTTAATCGCGGAAAAACATCCGGACGGGCTGACGACAATCTGGAAACTATCAAAAAACGCTTGGATGTTTTCCATCAGCAAACACAACCTGTGTGTGCCTACTATCGCCAATTGGGTAAATACAACGAAGTACAAGGCATGGGCACTATGCAGGAAATCTTTGCCAAAATTGATGCTATCCTTTCTCGTATCTGACTAACGGAATTGTCGTACCTACAATAATAACGTTATGGCACAATCGAACTTCATTGACTATGTTAAAATTTTCTGCCGCTCAGGAAAAGGAGGGGCAGGCTCAATGCACTTCCATCGTGCCAAATACGTCCCTAAAGGAGGGCCTGATGGCGGTGATGGCGGACGTGGAGGACATATCATTCTGCGCGGAAACCGCAACTTGTGGACTTTGTTGCACCTCAAATATCAAAAGCATATTTTTGCTACCGATGGTACACGAGGGGGTGAAAGCCGTAGTTTTGGTAAGGACGGCGAAGATAAATATATCGAAGTACCATGTGGTACGGTTGTGTACGATGGCGATAACGGAGAGTTCCTCTGTGAGGTTAAACAGCATGGCGAAGAAATTATACTGCTCAAAGGTGGACGCGGAGGGTTAGGCAACTGGCATTTCCGTACGGCTACCAATCAAGCACCACGCTATGCTCAGCCGGGAGAACCTAATCAAGAACGCAATATTATCTTGCAACTCAAGGTGCTTGCCGATGTCGGACTCGTAGGATTCCCTAATGCGGGAAAATCTACCTTGTTATCGGTTATATCAGCGGCCAAACCCGAAATTGCAGATTACCCTTTCACAACTCTTGTTCCTAATCTCGGTATTGTCTCCTATCGCGACAATCAATCGTTCTGCGTGGCAGATATACCCGGTATCATAGAGGGGGCTGCCGAAGGAAAGGGACTTGGATTGCGTTTCTTGCGACATATCGAGCGAAATGCCGTTCTTCTATTTATGGTGCCGGCAGATGCCGATGATATTAAAGCACAATACAACATACTCTTGGAAGAATTGCGTAAGTACAATCCCGAACTCTTGCTCAAACAACGTATTTTGGCAATATCCAAGTGCGATATGTTGGACGATACCATGATGCAGCAGATGCAACAACTCCTGCCCGACGATTTACCTGCAGTATTTATTTCTTCTGTTTCGGGCTTGGGATTGGACCAACTCAAAGATATACTTTGGGAAGAACTCAATAAGGAGTGCAACCAGGTAATCGAAATATCGCATCGTCCCATCGATGTCAAAGTGATCGAACGAGAAGAAGAGCAGGAAGAAGAAACACCCGAAACAATCTATCTCAACGAAGTGGACGAAGAATGGGATCTTGGTAAATACAAAGGTATTGGGTGGGACGACTATGAATGAGTTGTGCGGTAGACTATGGCAACGCAAACACTGACATACGATGCGGCAATCCGCCGCTTGGAAACTATTATAGCCTCTTTGGAAAATGGACAGGCTCTCTCTTTCAACGACTATCGACAAAGAGCCGCAGAAGCCAAGACCTTGCTCGATTTCTGTCAGAAACAATTGCTGAACTTAGAGGAAGACCTCAATGCTATTTTCGATGAGACAACTCCCCGAAACCGACAAAGCGAAAGAGAGCCTGACAAAGACGCTATGGATTGATAATACATGAAAACTGAAAAGGACAATGGATAAAATCATTCTTACAGGCGACCGTCCGACGGGACGCCTCCATTTAGGACACTACGTCGGATCGCTCAAACGGCGAGTTGAGTTGCAGAACTCGGGCAACTTCGACAAAGTGTTTATCATGATTGCCGATGCGCAGGCACTTACCGACAATGCTGATAATCCCGGCAAAGTGCGGCAAAACATCATAGAGGTAGCACTCGATTATTTGGCGTGTGGAATAAATCCTGCTAAAAGTACTATATTCGTGCAGTCACAAGTTTCTGAGTTGTGCGAGTTGGCTTTCTATTATATGAACTTGGTAACGGTGTCGCGGTTGCAACGTAACCCCACTGTAAAGAACGAGATAAAGTTGCGCAACTTCGAGGCGAACATTCCCGTAGGTTTCTTCACCTATCCCATTAGCCAAGCGGCAGATATAACGGCTTTCAATGCTACTGTCGTACCGGTGGGAGAAGATCAAGAACCTATGATTGAACAAACGCGCGAAATTGTACGCCGTTTCAACAATATCTATGGTGATACACTGGTTGAGCCGGAAATACTTTTACCCGATAATGCTGCTTGTTTGCGTCTGCCAGGCACCGATGGAAAAGCCAAAATGTCCAAATCGCTTGGCAACTGCATCTATCTCTCCGATTCCGAAGAAGAAGTGAGCAAGAAAATAAAAACAATGTTCACCGACCCCGACCATCTTAGGGTGAGTGACCCGGGAAAAGTTGAGGGGAACACCGTGTTTACCTATTTGGATGCTTTCTGCCGCCAAGAACATTTTGCGGCTTACTTGCCCGATTATGCCAATCTTGATGAACTCAAAGCGCATTATATGCGTGGGGGATTGGGCGATGTGAAAGTAAAACGTTTTTTGGAGGCTATCCTGCAAGAAGAACTCACCCCAATACGTGCACGCCGGAGAGAGTATGAAAAAGATATTCCTGCTGTCTATAAAATGCTCAAGCAGGGAAGCGAAACGGCACGAGAGGTGGCTGCTGCTACTTTGGAACGTGTGCGACAAGCTATGCGTATTGACTATTTTAAGGATATCGATTCGCTTGCGGCTGAATATGGAAATCTAAAATAATAACCTGATAGATCATTAAGGGGAAATGAAAAACAAACTGAGTCTTATTATTTGTGGCTTATGCCTTGTATGGCTATCGGCTTATGCGGGTATTGATATGCAGGCACATGTAGCATCCGATGAAGGACAAGATGCTTATTATGCCTATGTAACGAAGCAAAATGTATATTATACGGGCAACTATACATATGCCAAACTCTATTTGCAAACAGGTACGCAACTCTTCGGATCGCTCAATACGCTGATGGGGCAAACATGCAAAGTAGGCTCAAGTTCTTATTCCTACAATTCTCTCCGTAACGAATATGTCAATGTCGACCGCGATTTGAATACTACCGGCTATATCATCGGCTACTACGATGGCTATTCGTTCAGGGGTGTTTGGGATAGTGGTAAAACATGGAACAGGGAACACACTTGGCCGCAATCCAAAGGGGCTAATAGTGGTATTCCTATGGGGCATGATATGCAGTCGGTACGCCCTACACGCACTGCCGTTAACAGTAGCCGTGGTAATACTGCTTATGGCGAAAGCAACGGCTATTACGACCCTAACGAAATCGCTATCCAAAATAGCAACTATAATAGTCGTAACAAAGGCACCTATCGCGGTGATTGTGCGCGAGTTGTCTTGTACGACTACATTGTCTACGGGCAGAACGACTCATATAAGAATGCATTGTATAACGGCAATGCCCAACTATTGAGTAAGTTGGGCAAATCTGGAGTGTTCGAGTCTGCAGAAATACTGCTCAAGTGGCACATGCAAGACCCTCCTTCTCTTACGGAAATGGTGCGTAACGATGGAGCACAGACCTATCAAGGTAATCGCAATCCCTTTATCGACTATCCTGAGTTCGCTATTATGGTACTCGCTAATGAGGTTACCACCTATAAGGTTACATCCAACCAAACCATGCAACCAAACTATCCGCTCACAACCAAATATGGCTTTGTGGCTTATCTTACGGATGATAATGGGCAGCACCCCAACAAAGTAAATGTAAGTGGAGCTACTGGTTCGTATGATGCTGCTTTAGGACGGCTTACGGTAACCAATGTAACGAGTGCTGTACAAATTACTACCGACACTCCGTCTGCTCTTGAAAAGGCAACTACCGAAAGTATCGATTTCTATGTGTACGGCAACGAATTGTTTGTACGCAATCTTGATGGACAAAATCTGACCGTCTATTCCGTATCAGGAAATACCATGATTGTACAACAGTCATGTGTAGGTGATTTCTCTTTGTCGTTACCTCAAGGAATCTATATTTTGCGAGTAGGTTCTCTAACGCAAAAAGTCGTTATTCTCTGATACCTTGCAATGTTTTTGCAAGGTATTCTTGTTCGGGCTGACCGGGGGTGGGAATAAGTTGTGCTTTATGCAATACTCCCAAAGCGTGTAAATCCATTAGTGTGGAATAACCGCTTCGCGCAATAATAGTAGAGGCTTCTAGCATGTATTCGACTAAGGTTGGGTCATCCAAATAGGGAACCAATGTAACGTAGCCGTGGGTAATGGTGCAGAATGGTTCTTTAGTCTTTCCTCTCACGATGAGGGTACGGCGGCACAATCGTTGACTTTCTTCTATTATGTGTTGCTCCAAGCGTGTACGTTGGGGTTCCAATCCCGACAATACGGCTACTGTGTCATAAGCGGGAACCGTATTTTCTCTGATATGTATATCACTGAAACGTGAGAGCGGTCCTATAAAACGAGCATTCTTTGGCAGAGGATAATAGTGAGAAAGCTTTCCTGATAGATTGTTCTTTCCTTCATAATCGGGAATTTGTATTTCGTTGTAGTGGCGCATTATGCGTAAGTGTATACGATGTGCTATGGGTTCTATCCAACGAAAGCGGTGGGGCATAGGTATGAGCAACTGATGTGTAATATAGACACATTTTGCCCTATTATCAAAGAAACCGAAACGATTGTCGGATATGATAAGGTCGAACGGTTCTATGTTCAATAGTGCGCGTAAGTTTAGTCGGTCGCACCATGCATGGTATAAAATGCGAGGAATTTGGCGTAAAATGGCTCCTGTCTGACTATCTCCTGCTGAATAAGTCAGTTGTAGGGATGGTAGTTCTACGGCGCGCAGATTCGGATAATGCTTGCGTAACAAAACAAACGATTCTCCATCACCTGCTATAGTCACATCATCACCATTACGCAAATAACGATTGATGAGCGGAATGCAGCGGGACGCATGCCCCAATCCCCAATTGAGCGGTGCGATCAGAACTTTCATCTGTCAACAAGATACAGATACGTTGAATCCATTGTCCTCCAATTGTTGTGCAATAGCATACATGGTATCAGGAGCAATTTTTTGCAGGTTCTCGGCGGGAGTCGCCCGGTCGATAACGTAAATCATGATATGTTGCGGACGTAGTGCATTTACAACGTTATACCATGCCGCCAATTCTTCAGGAGTGGTATTGTCTATGTGATGCCCCTGATACTCTCCTTTTAGGAAACAGGTCTGTAAGGTGAACTGACCTTCAAACTGTTGGAGCAAGGCAATAATGTCTGCCACGCATAGGTTTTCATTGACGGGTTGGTCTATCAATCGCATAGTGTCGTCTATGGCAGAGTCCAGTTTCAGTATACGATTGTCTGCTTGTCGAAGTGCCCGCACCACATCGGGGCGCACAAGTTGTGTGGAGTTGCTCAATACCGATACCTTAGCCGTCGGAAAGTAACGGTTGCGCAAAGCACATGTGTCTGCGATGATACCTTCAAATTCAGGATGTAGGGTAGGTTCTCCGTTGCCCGAAAAAGTGATCACATCGGGAGTGATGTTTTCTTGCTGTAAGTGTTGTAATTTGCTCTCTAAGGCTCTGTATACATCTTTTCGTTGGGGCAATAGCGGAGCATATATAGGAGTGTTGAAACCGCACTCGCAATAGATACAGTTAAACGAACATAGTTTCGCATTGTTGGGCATCAGATTTATTCCCAACGATATACCCAGGCGGCGGCTGTGTATAGGTCCATAAACTGTTTCTGTAAAAAGCATGGTGATAAGGCGTTAGGGGTTAAGTATGATGCGTTGTCCCAGTGCATCGCAGAGCGCGCGTTTAATAGCTTCCCATTCAGGTTGTTGCTGGAGGAGGCTAATCATGAGTTGCTCATCGTTGTTGTCTTGGGCTATTTTGAGTTGTTGCTTTATTTCGCTAATTTTTTCTTCTATGATGGTCAGTTTTAGTTCGCACAATAGGTGAGGAACAAGTTCTTCCAAACGGTCTGCATCTGTGGGGAGATCTACCTCTGCTTGTATGTTTTCCGATATGTTCTTATGCCCGTGTATTTTGCTCAGTTGGTATTTCTCCGATATGAGTTGTATGGCTAAGGTGCTGATTTCGCTATCTGGGTGGTATTTGAAGAAAGTCTCCGCGGCAAATCCATTGTCGGAACAATGTGCTTTGTATTCATCGATAATTTTGTTATGCAAAGGATTTTCCAATACGATACTGTCCCTTTCTAAGTCGTTGAGAATATAGTCCCCTACGCTTTGGATTATACCGGCTTCATCTTGAAATAAAGGACGTTCGCCATAGCGTACCAGCACCTGCAACAGATTGAGTATGTTTTTTTCTAACTTACTATGTATATGCGGTTCGGCTATGGATACAACTTGTGTTTGCAGAGCGATGTTCGGGAGGTTTTCTGTAGTCTCTGTAGCACCCCTCTCTGCGGTTTGAGTATCTCGGTTGCGTTCCCTCTCTTTGCGTTTCTGTTCTTCTTCGGCATGACGTTTGCGCAGTTGGTCCACTTCGCCCAGCAGTGCATCTTCAGGTATGTTTAAAAGATTGCTGCAGTCTTTTATGTATATTTGCCGTGTGATGAGTTCCGGTATAACGGATACCGATTGCATGATGCTACGCACTACCTCGCTACGTTTTATTGGGTCTTTGCCTGCATCGTGCAGAAGCAGATTGGTCTTAAAACGAATGAAGTCTTGTTGGTGCGAGTGTACGAAATCAATAAAGTCGGAGGCATTCTGTTTGCGAGAGAACGAATCCGGGTCTTCTCCATCGGGAAGAAGTACAACCTTTATGTTCAAGCCCTGCTCCAACAGCATATCAATACCGCGCAATGCAGCGTGTATACCGGCGGCGTCTCCGTCATAGAGGATAGTTACATTTTCAGTAAAGCGATGCAGTAGCAGAATCTGTCGGTGTGTAAGTGCTGTACCACCCGACGATACTACATTCTCAATGCCTGCCTGATGCATCGATATCACGTCCATTTGTCCCTCAACCAGGTAGCAATGTCCTGCTTTGGCTATCGCTTGCTTTGCATGCGACAAACCGTATAGTTCGTTCTGCTTCGAGTAGATGGATGAGTCGGGTGAGTTGATGTATTTACCTACATTCTCTTTGGCTTTCAGTATGCGTCCGGCAAATGCCACTACTTTGCCCGATACGGTGAATATAGGAAACATCACCCGGCCACGGAAACGGTCATAATATCCTCTTTCGCTTTTGCCGCACAAACCTGTCTTCTCAAGAAACTCATCGCTATAGCCCGCTTTTTGTGCGGCAGAATAGAGTTCGTTGCGGTCGGGTGAATAGCCTAATTGAAATTTGCGTACAGTGTCTTCCCGAATGCCGCGCTCAATAAAATATCGTAATCCGATCGTACGACCCTCATTTGTGTTCCACAAATTGTTCTGCAACCATTGGTTAGCCCATTCGTTTACCTTGAACATCGACTCCCGCTCGTCTTGCAACACCTTTTCCTCCGATGTCAGTTCGCGTTCCTTTATTTCGATATTATAGCGTTTGGCAAGCATGCGCAATGCTTCTGTATAATTGCATTGCTCATATTCCATAATGAAATTCACAGCATTACCGGCTTTGCCACACCCGAAACATTTGTAAATACCTTTGGCTGGCGAAACGCTGAAAGACGGTGTTTTTTCATCGTGGAAAGGACAGTTTCCCCATAAATTGGCACCCTTCTTGCGCAAAGTAACATAATCGGAGATAACTTCTTCGATACGGGTGGCATTATAGATACGGTCAATGGTTTCGCGTGGAATCATTTCAACAAACTAACGATGTTTACACTGGCAGATTCGGATATTTAGAAGTTCAGGAAGTAAATGCCTATCTTAATCGACCATTGGTCGAAACGTCCTTTGTAAGTATAGTTGTTCTCCGAATTGGCAGGATTATAGATACGGTCTTGGTAATGGTTCAATATGCCGAAATCATATCCACCGCGGATATAATAGTTCTGATATTGAAAACCGGCTCCTACACCCCAAGTAAGGTTAAAGGGACGATAGTCACGTATATCGTCTTCATCTTTGTCAATAGCAAAATGGCTTTCTTTTGTGGCAGATTCTGTTTGTAGAAGTTCGTTTTTGCGGTAGGTGGTCTTGTCAAACTTAAAGTTATATTGAAATGCAGGTCCTGTATACAAAATCAGCCATGTCTCTTTTGCAATGGCAAATTTATATTGCCAGTCAATCGGTACTTCTATGCTATGCATCTGATTTGTATATTTGATTTTTTGTGCCGTAAATTCCGAAGTTTCATTTGCCCATTTGGTATGATTGCCTCCGTAGGTATAATTTACACCGAGGCGAAAACCGAAACCTTTCACAAGAGTCGCATCATATACCAGTCCGAGTTTTATGCCATTCAATGTGGTAACATTGGGTAGTTTCTTATTCTCGGTAGCAGGATTCTCACGCAAGATGGGTTGTGTGAAACCTACTTCCACTCCTAACAATTGTTGTTGTGCTGCGAGGGTGAGTGTCAGCCCCAATAGCAGGCAGGTGAACAAAGAACGTTTCATAGTCTATTGTTTGTTATCTTGTTTTTGATTGCGGAGTCGTCGATTCGACCGCTGTTTGTTGTCTTTATGTTTGGGTTCGGCATTTTCTGTCGCCGTGGCGCTCAGTCCTGTCGGTTCGGTGCGTTGCGTCGGAATAGGACGCTTAAATACATCTCCCGGAACGCGAGGACGTTCCTGCTCTGCCCAGAAGAAACCGCTCAAGCGGGTCTGATCCGGCGAAATACTGTCCAATGGGTACATACTGCCGGTTGTTGTGGTCGTGAAAACAATATGATGTATCTTCTGGTCTTCAAGGAATATCTTTACATAACTGCTCTGTGTCTTGTTAACACCTACAATCGTACCGTCATCCTCGCGCGGATAAAATACTGTTTCCGCATTGCCGTTTACGTCTATTTGACGCAGTTGTCCCCCTCTTACATAGGCAAACATCTCCTTACCTGCCATTTGATCAAACTCCCTGAACGATTCTTGCTTTACGGCCAGGGCATTACCCACTCCGTGTGCATAATCCACGGTCCCGTTCTTCATGTATATTTTCATGGAGTCTGCCGAAATCTGATTCTCATCACTCCAGCAAATAGGATGACGATATAAGATCATAACCGAGTCGCGCGAGTTGTAGGTCATAGAGTCACAAATGGCTTGCATATCGCTCCTGTATACGCGTACTCCATAAAAGGCACGCATCTGCTGATACGAGGTATCTTGCCATAATGTGTCCGGTGCTTGCCATGTCATGATACTGTCAATCAAAACGCTGTCCTTTGCAATCAATGTATAACTACGATACGGCACTTCTTCCGTGAATAATGTGTCGGCATGCATATACAGGTATTCCTCGCTCGACCAATCTACAAACAGAGCACTATCGGTGGTATATCCGCGTTTGCCGTCTTCGTGCATCTCTCCGTAATTACCATAGAGGGTTGCTTTCTGTATGCTGTCGGTCATTTCCATCCCATGGCGCACTTGCCCGAAACCAATCTGTTTGTCATAAAATATACTGTCACCGGTAAGCATCTTGCCGTTGCTGTGTATTATACGTGAGCGATTAAGCAGCAATGAATGCTCTGTTCGTGTATTATACCATCCGCGGGTAGATAATATAGTGGTTTCTTCTTCATATACAATGCGGGTAGGACCTACCAAATCGGCTATATTGCTCCCTGTGTTATATTTCAGCGTATCTGCCCAAAGGGTAAACTTGGGATGTTCCAATTGTACATCGGTCTTGAATACCGCTTGTTTGGTAGCGGGAGTATATTGTCCCCAATAAGAGGTAAGGGTGTTCAAACTGTCTACAATCGTGCCGCCTGAGAAATAGTAGGCAAGATCGTTGGTGCGGTCGTAGTTCAAACTGTCGGTCGTAAGTGTGGTCGATTTATGCACCAAACGGACGTTGTGTCTGAGTCGTGCAAACTTATTGTTGCCGTTGTAGTATAATACATCTCCGTAGCCCGATAATGTATCGCCTTGCACGAAACGTACATGCCCGAAAGCGTCCAACGAATTGTCTTTCTCATAAAAATAGGCACTGTCGCAGAACATAAGAGCATCCTCGTGGCGAAAACGAACATTGCCTTTGAGCAATTGCGCATTGGGATGCCGTTCTTCATCAAACGACAAGGTCTCACATTGCTCTAAGTAAACCAAGGTCTCTTTCTGTGCCCATAGTAACAAAGGAGTACAAGCAAACAACAGAATGGCTATGTAGCGGTACTTACACATGTATGAAAAAGAGCGTCTATTCCTGTTATTCTTTTACCCAACCCGGATATTCAAAGTCGCATCCGCGCCATTCCGGGTCAATCGATACATAAGTCTCTTTTTGTTTGTTCAGAATCCATTTGTGTAGCAACTCCTCACTGAGTTTCTGTTCATACATCTGTCGTATGGTTTGATAGTCATCTACCAAGTTGGCTTTGTGTACATCGGTCTTCGATTTTAGTTTTACGATGGCACATACTTCTTTGTTTTTGGCTTCGTCCATCATAACGAAAGGTTTGCTTATCTCACCGATGTTCATCGTGTATATTTGGCGGGCAATCTCAGGAGGAAGATCTTGATATTCAAATTTGGTTGCACCTGTATTTTGGTTCATCATCAGTCCGGCGTTCATGGCGGTATTCTTGTCTTGAGAAAAATAGGCCACTGCTTGTTCAAATGTCAGTTTTTCTGCGCGTACAAGATTGGCTATCGAATCCAAACGTGTAATGGCATTTGTTTTGTCGGTGGCAGATAGGCGAGGACGCAACAATATGTGTCGGCAGTTGATGCGCTCGCCCCTCTTTTCTATCAGTTGTATGATATGAAAACCATATTCGGTCTCTACAATACGGCTCACTTTCTGTGTATTTGAGAGATTAAAAGCCACGTCGGCAAATTCTGGTACCAATTGCCCGCGTCCTACAAAACCTAACTCGCCCCCTCGTTTAGCACTCTCTGTGTCTTCCGAATATAACCGTGCCAACATGGCAAAGTCCGAGTTCCCCGAATTGATGCGTTCGGTGAAATCACGCAAAGTTTGCTTTATACGGTCAATCTCGGCTTGAGGTACGGGAGGCTCAAAACTGATTATCTGTACTTCAACTTCAGCGGGCATGGTCGGTATCGAATCGGCTGGCAATCCATTGTAGTAACGACGTATTTCCGCAGGAGTCGATTTTATATTTTCTGTCAGTTTTTGTTGCATCTGTTGTATAATCATCTGATTGCGCACAGATGTCATCATCTCTTCTTTCATTTCCGACATTGATTTGCGGAAATACTCTTCCATCTTCTCTTTCGAACCGATTTGCGAAATATAATAGTTGAGCCGCATATTCACCTGACTCGCTACCGTCGATTCGTTTACTTCTATCGAGTCCAGTTCCGCTTGATGCAGAAATAGTTTCTGAATGGCTATCTGTTCGGGAATGACGCAATAAGGATCACCTGCTATTTGTTGTCCTTCGTATTGCGCTCGGAGGCGCTCTTCTTCTACCTCCGAGCGCAAAATGGCTTCATCGCCTACCACCCAAATTACTTCATCAATAATATTATCTTGTGCAAAGAGTTGCATTACGATGAGCAGATTGCATACTGCTATAAAGATGTGCTTATTCATTCGTTATGGTTCTTGTTGTTATGGTTGAAAACAATTTTACCCTGCCTAAGGGCTTTATTGTAAAGTTCATCTTTGTGTTGTTTCAAAAAAGCTACTTGTCTGCGATTCAATAGAATCTTTTCTATTTCAGGAGTAGCAAACTCCAAAGGCATAGGCTCACCTATAAGTCGCTTGTCGGTTATGCGAAGCAAATATAGATTGGTGGAGTCGCGCAACTCTATCAGATTACCCGTCTTCAATAGTTGATTGAAATTGTCGTTTTCGGCTGGTATACGCAACATAATGTTGTGTTGGGTTTGCCAACGGTCTGTGAAAAGTTCGTAGCCGTTGGCATATTGATACGCATGCTTTTCAATCAGTTCTAAGTCATCTTCATTGAGCGTCTGCATCCAAACCTTTAATTTGTCTGTGGCAGGGGCGGCTATCGGAATAACGATAAACATTCCCTTTATGAGATTCTCTCTAAGCGTAAATCGTTCGGGGTAGGTGGCATAAAAGGTCTGTATGCTTTCTGGAGAAATCTGTTTGGGCATACGTTGCTCCACCAATTGTTGCTCATATTCATAGATGTATAACGAGCGTTTGTAATCTTCAGCTAAGGCGTCAAGGCTTTTGGGGTCTTTAGCGGCTTGTTTGGCATAATGGTATAACAGTATATCGCTTGCCCATTGTTGTATGTAACTGTCAGCAATACGCGCACTATCCTCCGGCGATACGGCATTAGCGGTTAAGTGCTTTAAGTCGGCATAGTAGAGCGATTGTTCTGCTACACTTACTACAGCACCACCTAATTGGTGCTGACGGATAAACTCACAACCCGACAAACAGAATGTAAGTAGTAATATGCTTAACCCCTTTCTATTCATAATACTCCTCTGTGGATTATAATTCTGCAAAAGTACAAAAAAAGCAGCGAACCGCCAAATACTAACTTTGTCACCTCTAAAACCCCTATTCTCAACAATCGCCTGCCAACGACCTTTACGATTCCACATCTTATAGCGTCTGTCTAATATATAAATTTCTCTATATAATAACGCTACATATGTCTATATTCCGTCCTTTGTCGCAAACCGACTGAACAAATACTATGCCGATTTTTTGTGTAGTGCAGGTTTAATCATTGCATGATGCGTTTTTATGGAGGGTATATAATAGATTCCCCTCAATGTTTATGGGAGGAGTGGAGGAAAGATGTAGTAATGGAGCGGAAATACCTGTGCCGGCGCAAAAGGAAGCCGTCTCTACATGTATCTCATCATAAATGTCTGTCCGAAGAATATGATTGAGCAATGTGGCACCACCTTCCACCAATATGGAGTGAATGTTGCGGGAAGCCAAATCCTGGAGAATATATTCCCATTCCGTATTGTTGCGATAGACAATGGTTTCTGCATCTGTCGAGAAGATGTTGGATGTTGCGGGAATACGATTGTGTTGATCTACTACAATACGAATAGGGTTGCGCCCCGACCAATGGGTGGTGAGAAGTCTCGGATTATCTTGTAGGGCAGTGTTGGTGCCTATCATAATCGACATGTTTTCTGCTCGCATCTTGTGCACAATTTGTTTGCTGACGCTATTGGATATACGTAGTCGTTCTCCTCGTTTTGTAAGTTGTTCGGAAGAGAATCCGATAATGCCGTCTTGAGTCTGCGCCCATTTCAGAATCACATAAGGGCGATGTCGCTCATGCAGGCAGAGAAAACGCTTGTTTAGTTCTCTGCACTCGTTTTCTAACACACCGGTCTGTACTTCTATGCCGGACTCTTGCAGCATGCGGATACCTTTTCCTGCTACTTGCGGATTCGGGTCAAGGCAACCTACAACCACTCGCTTTACTTTTTTGCGCAAGATAAGTTCTGCACACGGAGGTGTTTTGCCGTAATGACTGCATGGCTCCAGCGAAACGTAAAGTGTAGCATTGCTTAAATCTGTACCTTCAGGAACGTTGCGAAAGGCTTCTACTTCGGCATGTGGACCTCCGAAACGTCTATGCCAACCTTCGGCTATAGTTCGGTTGCCCGATACAATTACAGCCCCCACCATAGGGTTGGGAGCAACATGGTATTCTCCTAACTTGGCAAGTTGGAGACAGCGATGCATGTATATTTCACAATCTGACATAAATTACCTATCTTTGCACACGCAATGAATACATTGGTAGAACATATAGAAGCCTCCTTGCGAGGATATATTGCCGATAATGACCTGCGGCCCACGGCTTGGTGGGTTGCAGAAGAACTGACAGGATTAAGCCGCACTCAACTTCTTTGCGGCAAAGGTACAACAAATATTCCGAATCTGGAAACTGTATTAAATCGGTTGCGAAATCAAGAGCCCGTGCAGTATGTTTTCGGACATACTTGGTGGAGGGGGATGAATTTATGGGTGAATAAAGATGTTCTCATTCCGCGTCCCGAAACATCGGAGTTGGTCGATTGGGTGTTGGAAGATAATGAGCGGGAAATATTGCGTATCGTGGATGCAGGTACAGGGAGTGGATGTATTGCCATTGCATTAAAGCAGGCACGGGCGAAATGGGAGGTGTGCGGACTTGATATATCAGCCGAGGCTTTGTCGGTGGCAAGAGAAAACGCTGATCGGCAAGGAGTAAATATACGTTTCGCATTGGCGGATATGCGCTGCCTATCGGAAGAATGGCAGGCTGATGTGTTGGTGTCTAATCCTCCATATATAGGTGAACAAGAGCGTTCTTCTATGGCAGATAATGTGGTGCGTTATGAACCGGAGAGGGCATTGTTTGTCCCTGATACGGATGTATTGTGCTACTATCGGTTATTGGCGCATCAAAAGCGTGCGGGACGATTATATTTCGAAATCAACCAACGCTATGGTGCCGAAATTGTGGCTATGCTTCAAGCAGAAGGATACGAGGATGTGGAGTTGCGTAAGGATATGCAAGGAAACGACCGTATGGTGCGTGCACTATTGCCGGTTTAATTGAATTTTTCCCCCATGAAAGAGAAAATATATACGGAGAGCGAATTGTTGCAGCGTGCTGCGGCCTATTGTTCTGTAGCAGAGCGATGCCCGCAGGAGGTGAAAAACAAATTGTATGTTTGGGGAATGCAAGAGGAAGATAAACAGCAGATGATAGTGGCGTATCTGACGGAAAATGGCTATCTTTCGGAAGAACGCTACTGCAAGGCGTATGCACACGATAAACTTCTCTATCAAGGCTGGGGACGTACAAAAATACGATTAATGTTGCAGGCTAAAGATATACAGGCAGGTAAAATAACAAAGGCAATAGAGGAAATGGATGAAGATGACTATATGTGTGTCTTGAGCGATGTGTTGCGTAAAAAAGCCCGTTCCTTGCGTAAGGAAACGGGCGATGTGTTGCGGCTGAAATTACTCCGTTTTGCTTGTTCGCGAGGCTTTACTTACCAAGAGGTGGAGCGTGCTATGCGCGAAACGGAAATAAGATGATATGGTCTTAATATTATTTACCGGCAGCCTTAAGGATGAGCGGAGCAATTTCGCTATTGTCATGCCATCCGCTGAATTGTTCTGCACCTACACCAATGGCAAAAATGGGTACGGCTGCTGCGGAATGCGACCGAGTGGTCCAACCGAGTTTCGATTTTTTGTTGAGTAAACGTACAGCGGCTTCCGATAAACCCGAAAGTTCTTTGTATAGAGTTTTTACATCACTTCCTTTCTTACTCATGGATGCTTTGAACTTGCTTCGAAGCATAGCATCCTCCTTTTCTGAAATTCTTACTGTAGAATAGAAACCGAGTTGTTCTTGCAGCATCTCTTTAACTTGTTCCCAACTAAGTCTTTTCCCATATTGTTGATGTAGACCCTTGAGGGCGTCTGATAGTAGAGCAACCGACATCTGTTGGTTCTGCAGAATCTGCAGATTGAGCGTATAATCGGAGTTTCCAAGGGCAAGTCCGCCTGTTTCGTGGTCGGCTGTAACAACAATAAGCGTTTCATCGGGATGCTGTAAATAAAATTCGAATGCGGCACGGATTGATTCGTCAAACTCTATCACGTCACCAATTACACACGCTCCGTCATTGCTATGGCAAGCCCAATCTATAGCACCGCCTTCAACCATTAGGAAGAAACGGTCTTGGCGACTGAGGAAGTCAATGGCTGCTTCTGTAATTTGTGGCAATGTGAGATCGTTCGCTTTTTTATCAATGGCAAACGGAATCATACCTTGCCCTTTGTAGTCGTTGGTAAGTCCTTCATGCTCTTGTATAAGAATCATTTTGTTTGCATCGGCTTTTGTGTTCTGATAGTTTAGGTAACCGCGTGCAATGGTATAGCCGTTAGTGGCGGCTTGCTCATAGAGTGAGGGGGCTGACGGATTATTGGGGTTAATCGGAGTATAGAAGGTAGCGCCTCCAAAGAAATCGAAATCGCTGGCGAAAAGTTGAGTCCCTATCGTGTAATAATCGTTTCTGCTGCTTACGTGTGCATAAAAGGCTCCTGGGGTGGCATGGTCAATGCTGACGGATGTAGTGATACCCACTCCCCAACCGTCGGCTTTTAATTGTTCGGCAATGGTAGTAACAGGGGTACCGTTAGGAGTAAGTCCCAAGGTCCCGTTGTTGGTCTTTTTGCCGGAAGCAAGGCAGGTTCCTGCCGCAGAAGAGTCGGTTATACCATTGGAAGCGGAGAAAGTGGCAGCTTGTCCGGAATAGGGAAACTGTGTCATGCAGAGTTGTTTGCGACCTATTTGTCCGTTTAGTTCGGCAAGATACATTTCTGCAGTCAATACAGAGTTGGGACCCATACCGTCGCCAATAAAGTAAAAGATGTACTTGGCCTGTTGTGCCATGCCGGATACGGCAAGTGTTAAAGCAAAAAGTAAAAGAAAAAATGTTTTTTTCATGACAGAAAAATATGTTGTGTGGTTATTTTTTTTCGCAGCGGCAAAATTACGTAATTTAATTGAAAGGGCAAAACTGTTATGTGCAATTGTCGGGAGAGGTTAATCGAAAGTGCAATATGCTTTTTCGGGCTTTTAAGCGATTCTGAATGTTGGAATAAAGGGAATGTAAAAGTATGGATTCGTCAGAAGGTGTTTTATTTGCCTTCTGCGGCGTTATTCCCGAAAAAGTGTGTCGAGGGCTTGTATGTTAGCATGAAACTTTGTATCTTTGCACGTTATTTGCACAATGTGAAATTTAATATATAAAAGATAAATGGAAGAAAAAGAACAATATGGTGCCGACTCGATTCAGGTACTTGAAGGTTTGGAGGCAGTGCGTAAACGTCCTGCTATGTATATTGGGGATATTTCGCAGAAAGGTTTGCACCACTTGGTATATGAAGTGGTGGATAACTCGATAGATGAGGCGTTGGCAGGTTATTGCAATAAGATAGAAGTTACAATCAATGAGGATAATTCTATAACGGTGCAGGATAATGGACGAGGTATTCCTGTCGATATGCACCCTAAGGAGCACCGCTCGGCGTTAGAGGTGGTTATGACTGTGCTGCATGCCGGTGGTAAGTTCAATAAAGACTCATATAAAGTGAGTGGTGGTCTGCATGGCGTTGGTGTGAGTTGTGTGAATGCTCTTTCTACAAAATTGCATGTTGAGGTAAGACGCGATGGCAAATTGTATATGCAGGAGTATGCCAAGGGTAAACCTCAATGTGCTGTACACGAAATTGGTACGGCAGAGGGGACGGGAACGATGGTTTCGTTCTGGCCCGATGGCAGTATCTTTACGGAGACGGTTTATCAATATGAAATATTGGCTACTCGTATGCGGGAATTGGCTTACCTGAATGCGGGAGTTCGTATTTTGCTGACCGATAAGCGGGTGCTGAAAGAAGATGGCTCGTTTTTGGCTGATGAGTTCTATTCGGAGAAAGGATTACCGGAATTCGTGCGCTATCTTGAAGGTACGCGTACTCCGTTGATATCGGATGTGATATGCTTAAATACCGATAAATACGGCACGCCTGTAGAGGTGGCATTGGTTTATAATACCGACTTTAACGAGAATGTTCATTCTTATGTGAATAATATCAATACGATTGAGGGAGGTACGCATGTCGCCGGTTTTCGTGCTGCCTTGACGCGTGTGATGAATAAATATGCAGAGGAAAGCAAATTGTTGGAAAAGGCAAAACTGAAAGATAAGGAAGGAAAATCGGCTATCGACCCCAATGACTTCCGTGAGGGACTGACCGCTGTAATTTCTGTAAAAGTGGCTGAGCCTCAGTTCGAGGGACAGACAAAAACCAAATTGGGAAATTCAGAGGTTGCCGGTATGGTTTCGCAAGCAGTGGCTGAAGCGTTAAGCAACTATTTGGAAGAACATCCTGAGGATGCAAAGAAAATTGTAGAGAAAGTTATATTGGCGGCTCAGGCACGTATCGCAGCGCGTAATGCTCGCTTGAACGTGCAGCGTAAGAATCCGCTCTCAAGCGGTGGACTGCCAGGTAAATTGGCAGACTGTGAGTCGAAAGACCCGGCAGAATGCGAATTGTTCCTCGTGGAGGGAGATTCTGCGGGTGGAACGGCAAAGACGGGGCGCGATCGTTTTCATCAAGCCATATTGCCTTTGAGGGGTAAGATTCTGAATGTGGAGAAGGCAATGCCTCATAAGGTGTTCGAGTCCGACGAAATACGCTATATCTTTACTGCCTTGGGCGTAACCATTGGTACGGAAGAAGATCCGAAAGCACTGAACTTGTCTAAGATACGTTACCACAAAGTGATCATTATGGCGGATGCCGATGTCGATGGTGCGCATATCGCTACGTTGGTAATGACATTCTTCTTCCGTCATATGAAAGAGTTAATAGAGCAGGGATATTTGTATATTGCAATGGCACCATTGTATCAGTGCTCGTGTGGTTCATATTCGGAGTATTGTTGGAATGACCAACAGCGTCAGGCATTTATCGATAAATACGGCAATGGCGATGAGAAACAGATTAAAACGCAACGTTATAAAGGTTTGGGTGAGATGAACGACCATCAGTTGTTCGAAACTACAATGGATCCTGCTCGCCGTACTCTGAAACAAGTGACCATCGAAAATGCCGCAGAGGCAGATCGCACTATTTCAATGCTCATGGGTGAAGATGTGGCTCCACGTAAAGAGTTTATCGAACAGCATGCTACCTATGCTAAAATTGACGCTTGATGACCATTTGTGTGTATTGTTCAGCCAAAGACTCCATTCCTGCGGAATATAAAAAAATGGGTACGGAGTTAGGAACGTGGATAGCCCAAAATGGTTATACGCTTCTCTTTGGCGGTGCTACAGGTGGTTTGATGACGGCGGTTTCTGAGGCTGCCTCTATTGCCGGAGGGGCAGTGGTGGGGGTGGTTCCAGAACGTATTGTGCAATCGGGACGTTTGTCTGATGTATGTACAGAGTTGGTTAGGGTGGAGAATATGAGTGTACGGAAACAGACAATGCGCGAACGAGCCGATGTATTCGTTTGTTTACCGGGAAGTTATGGCACCTTGGATGAAATGTTCGATGTTATCGCTTCGGGTACGGTTGGCGAACATAGGAAACCTTTATATGTACTCAATCAGAACGGCTTTTATGAAGACTTGAGACGCTTGGCGTCAAGAATGAAGGCTCTTACTTTTATTCCTGCAGAAGAATCGTATGCTCCGCGTTGGGTAAATACCTTGGAGGAACTGTTTGAACAACTGAAACAATTATCTTAATTCTATAAATACTACACTTGTATGAATCTTTTCTTCAAAAAACTGACAGGCAGTCTTCTTTCTACCTATAAGTTGGAAGCCCGTATGAAACAGTATCAGACGGATATAGTGCGCTACAGACAGGTAGAAGCATCGGCGGAACTTGCTGAATATAATAAATTAAAAGAATTGGTAGATTCTAAAGAGTTTCAGCAGAAAAAACAACAACTTACACAAACCAAATATAAGGCAACTGTTACGTATCAAAAATTGGCTGAGTTACAACGACTGACCAAAAATAAGGCTTTGCAACGTTATTTCTTTGTTGGAGAAAGTGCTGTGTTAGCCGATTACTTGGCATTTCGTGCTTCGGAGAACTATGTGAAACTGACCGATAAAAAGATGGTGAAGCAGTCTCCTGAACTGCAACGTATGCTCAAGTTTGAGAAGTCGAAAGCCTACAAGACATGGTTGGCGTATAAAGATTCGGAACTGCCGAAACGTTACAATGCACTCAAAGAAGAAACTGCATCGGAAGTGTTTCAAAAAGAGAATGTGTTTTGGGCAAATCCGCGTCGTTGGTTGACTACGGAAGAATATAAACAAGAAAGTCGATTGGCGGAATTGGCGGCATCGGCAGATATTGTCTTCTTCCTTGCGCAAGATCGCAAGCATATAGAAGAAATGGAAGCATGGAAGACTGTGTTTGCAGACGATTTCGATTGGCGTAAAATGACCGACTCGGCATGGCGTCCCGGTTTTTGCTATAAGGGAGCAGCGCTGAAGCGTGAGCATTCGTTTGTAAACGAACACCAAGCAAATAATGGAGGCAGGAACACGGGAACACTGAATGGTAATCTGACCATCCTTACACAGAAAGAGAACGTGACAGCAGCGGCATGGGATGAAAAGAAAGGTTTTGTTAATAAGGCTTTCGACTATACTTCAGATGTGATAAGTACGGGAGATACATTCCGTAGTCAAGAAGGCTTGTTTATGGCGAAAATACGTTGTTCGGGTAAGGTGCATCATACATTCTGGTTGGGTGCAGGGGCAAAAACTCCCTTGGTACATCTGTTTAACTATAATGGTAAGAAATTATTTGTGGGCAATACCTCAGCATCGGGTTTCAACGGCACTACGGTGAGCGGAATAGGAACAACGCAATACTACATATATTCTTTGCGTTGGACAAAAACGGAGATGGTTTGGTATGTTAATAATATCGAAGTTTTCCGTACCAATAGGAATATGCCTACAGAACCATTATATCTGGCAGTATCTTCTTTCTTGCCTATTATGGAAAGACCTGCTGAAGGTAAAATGGAGGTAGATTGGGTTAGAGTATATACGGCTAAATGAGAATAGTCTTTACCATAAAGTCAATCAATTTGGCAGGAGGATCGGAACGTTCAACAGTAACGATAGCCAATGCTTTGGCAGAGCGTGGACACGATGTTTCTATAATTAGTTATACAGGTAAAGATACGTCTCCTTTTTTCGGTATAAAAAATAGTATATCGCGTTACTATTTGGCTCCTGCACATGACCGATGGCCTGTGTTGTTTCGAGAGGTGCGGCGGATAGTGTTGTTGCGGCGATTGTATGCCGATTTAAAGCCGGATGTAATAGTGGTAATAGGAACAACACGAGCATTTGTTAATGTTCCCGCTGCTAAGGGATATAGAATGGTGGCTAAGGAATATTTTTCGGTAGAGCATCGTTCGCAGTTGACTTCTTATATCTCAAGAAAAATAATGGCTCATCATGCCGATGCTATAGTCACATTGTCTACGCATGATGCCGATGTCTATACCAACCGATATGGTGCAAGAAAAACGGTAGTACTTTCAAATCCTCCCACATTGGTACATCCTGAACCGTCCGATTTCCAACATAAAGTAGTGTTGGGTTTGGGGCGGTTGAGTTATGTTAAAGGCTTTGATTTATTGTTGGATGCTTGGTCGCAAATAAATCATGGAGAATGGCAATTGCATATAGTGGGGGATGGAAAGATGAAGAAAAAGTTACAACAAATAGTGCGGGACAATCATATTGAAGACGTATGTTTTCTGCCTGCTACTGCCGATGTGGCTCCATTGTATAGGAATGCGTCCTTGTTTGTCTTGCCATCGCGTTCGGAAGCATTTGGTAATGTATTGTTAGAGGCCATGTCTGTTGGATTGCCTGTGGTTTGTTTCGATTGTGGGGCGGGCCCCGGAGATATAGTGGATAATGAGGTTACGGGATTGATGGTTGCTTCGCAAGATACCAAAGCAATGTCCGCAGCATTGGAACAACTGATGAATAATCCGCAACGTATTAGACAGATGAGTGCGGCTGCATTGGCAAAGGTGCAATGCTATGATAAGGAAGTTATTATTGATAGGTGGGAAACTTTCCTCCAAGAACTGATTGCTTGCTGATGGATGCTGTTATTACGTATGTAAATGGTTTAGACCCTATTTGGCAACAAGAATACAGTAGTGCCACTTGTAAACCTGTATTGGTAAAACGTTATCGGGATTGGGGATTGCTACCTTATTTGTTGCGGGGAATAGAGCGGAATATGCCTTTTGTGGAAAGAGTGTTCTTGGTGGTGTCCGGTGAGAGCCAAGTGCCTGCATGGGCGGATACGACACGATTGCGCATAGTGTATCATCGTGATATTATTCCTGCTCAATATTTGCCGACGTTTAATAGTACCACCATCGAATTGTTTCTGCATTGTATTCCCGATTTGAGCGAGCAATTCGTCTATTTTAATGATGATTGTTTCCCTGTTGCTCCATTGTGTCCAACCGACCTGTTTGCAGATGATAAGATCGTTGTTCACTTGTCGCGTCATCTATTGGCTGTGGGGATGTATAAAAAACAAACTCGGCAGTCTGACCGTTTTGCGCGATGTGCTGCCGGTGTTTCTGCTCACTATTGTTTTGTTCGCCCGCAACATACTTGTACACCAATGTTGAAAAGCAATAATGCAGAGGTCTATGCACGGTTAGTATCTAAATTAACGCCCGTTATTAGTCGGTTGCGCAGTAATGAGAATGTTAATCAGTATGTGTATACGGATTATCTGTATTATACGGGAAGAATAATAAATAAGCGTATATCAACAAAACATTGTTCAATGGCAGCCTATTCGGCAGATGCAATAGTAAAGTGTATAACACATCCGCGTCATGCCATGGTTTGTATCAATGATGTATCAATGAATGCAGAAAAACAAGAACAGATGCGTATCAAATTGCATGCCGCTTTTGTGGAGCGTTTCCCCTCGAAATCTCGTTTTGAGAAGTGAAGAAAATTATAGCAAGACTATAGAGCAGAGGAGCGAAGAAAGAGTCGAACATGCTCTGTATGCAAAAACAACCAACAACCATTAGAATGTAAATTCTATTCTTTTTCGGTTGCATTGTAAGCGGGAAAATAAATAAGAATATTAGTAAGACGAGACCTATCAATCCGAATTCTCCCCAGGCTTCCAGAAAGGCATTGTGCGGTTGTATTTTGTAGCGGTTTCCGTGGTAGATATTGTTGATGCGTGGGCGATAGAATTGTTGTAGTACTCCTTCTTCTTCGAATGCTTTTTCAATGAGCATGTCTTTGGCAAGACACACTCCGTGTCCTATAATCGGACTGTCTTTAATGATATCCAAATCGGCTTTCCAAATAAACCATCGCGGTTCGTGTTCAATTTTGTCGGAGGAGAAACGTTTGTGTTGTGCCATTATAATCCCGCATAGTGCAATATACGCCACCATGACAGGAATAAGTAATTTTAAGCCGCGTTTATAGGAGTATATCAGAACAAAGGATACTCCTAAAAGTAATCCGGTGGCGAGTCCTACACGTCCTTCTGTCAGACAAAGAAGATAGAATATCCAAAGACATGCCATTATAAGTAGCGCGCGAATACCATATTTAAGTTTCTCTTGCGAAAGGATATAGAAAGCGAAAATGAGACTTATGTTTAGGTATAGATTGTACATCATGTGGGAATTGACCAATCTGATACGGGCTTGTGTGAATAGATAGGATTGTTCTTGTGGTGTATGCAGAAAGAAGAATCCGTTAGTGGTATTTGCTATTATATAAATAGATGTAAGAAAAGAACTAATGATAAATACATAGCCGATGTGGCGTAGTTTTACTTGGTGGTTGAGTCCGAGAAGCCCGATAACAGCGCATAATACAAGTGGAAGTCGCTCTTGTAAAACGAACGAGAGTCTTGGACTGGATACGGAACTGCCTATATGCCAAATAAGTGCGAGCAAATAGTAGGCAATCATCGCAATGTAAAGCCATTTATCGCGATGCCAATGCCAATTGCGCCAACGTTTATTGGCGATGTATTCTACTACAAAAAGCACCCCTGCCACAATCATGGCAATACGTGGAAATGCACCTGCTCCGTGTCCTATCCTAAAGGGAAGTGATGCAAGCAAAATCCATAACGAACCTACCTGCAAATAGGATATTACATGCTGCCACGTATGTGTTTTTGAGGACTGTTCCATGCTGTTTCGATTAGAATACAAAGGTACTGATTAATTTTGAGAATACAAAGAAAAAACGTACCTTTGCATCGTATCTTATGTTGAAAAGACTGACTATATTTCGTTTGTGGTGCTGCCATTTTGTGTCAAGGTGGTTGCTCTTTCCGTTATGTTATTATGTAGTGCGTTATCGTAGGAAGGTGGTGCGGAAAAATCTACGATGGGCATTCCCTGAAAAAACATCTGCGGAGGTAAAGCAAATCGAAAAAGGATTCTATCTTGCCTTTACGGATATGGTGTTGGAACTTTTGGTTGGCAATCATCTGACAGAAGCGGAAATGCAACAATTGGTGGTTATTAATAATAAGGAAGAGGTGGCAGAGCGGTGCAAACAGTGTGGCGGGGCATTTTTTATGTTGGGGCATTTCCTTAATTGGGAATGGATGGTCGACTATGCCAATCAGTTTGCCGAATATGGTGTGGAATGTGGAACGGTCTACAAACGTTTGACAAATAATTTCTTCGATAGGTTGATGTATAAACTGCGTAGCAGGCGTGGGGGGGGGTTGGTTGAAATGGACAGGTTGTTGCGCGTAATGGTGAAGCGTAAGAACGATGCGGATCTGCTGCCTGCCGGCTATGCGATGTTGGCGGATCAACGTCCTCGTAAGAAAGCATCGCAGTATCGCACTACATTGTTGCACCGTCAAGTAGGAATGCTTACAGGAACCGAACAGTTGGCACTTCGTTTCCGTTACCCTGTGTATTATGCTTATTACCGTTGTAAGGGGAGGGGACGTTATGAAATGACACTTATGCCCTTGTACGATCCGGATAAGGATATAACTATGGAATCGGGCATGATAACGGAGCGTTTCACCCGTTTGCTGGAGGCGAATATAAAGCAAGAGCCGATGCGTTGGTTGTGGTCGCACAATCGGTTTGCGGGTAGTACACCCGAGGCTACTGCATCAGAAACTCTTCAGGAAATTTAACGATGTTTTCCATATTTCCTATGGTGAATATTATTTGCAGTTGTCTAAAATCTAATATTTTCTATAAAATAGAAACATTTGTCTTTCTTTCTGGTGTTTGCTGCTGATAACTTGTATTAGCAGATCGTTACGAGACCGTAACGAGATCGTAACGAGATCTCGACGACCCCTTGTCTGATGTACATTCTGTCAAAACTATCTTTTTGTCCTAATTCGTACAAATCGTTATGTGTGTCGATGATGTTGTTTATTTTATGCACTTATGTCTGTCGTACATATGTATAGGCAATGTATACCGGAACTTTTTTGTATCTTTGCGGCATGAAACAGAAAGAAACTATATTACGTGTAAATAGTGAAAGCGAACTGATGCCTTTTCTTATCAGCAAGATGGGGGGGATGAGTCGTAATGGTGTAAAATTATTGTTGTCGAGGCGTCAGGTGCAGTTGAATGGAAAGATTGAAACCCGATATAACGCAATGCTGAATACGGGAGATGAGGTTCGTATAGTTAGCGGTGCGGCCAAGCATGAATTGGTACATCCGAAAGTGCGGGTAGTGTATGAAGATGATTATCTGATAGTAGTGGAAAAGAAACAGGGATTGCTGACTGTTCCTACTTTTGCCGGTTCAACCGAAACTACTTGTTATTCCATATTGCGTCATTATGTGCGTCAGGCTGATCCGCGTGCAGGGGTGTTTGTCGTACATCGTCTTGATCGTGAAACATCAGGACTCTTGGTGTTTGCCAAATCGGCTGATTTGCAGGAATATATGCGTACATATTGGCGGCAGTTGGTAACGAAGCGTACGTATGTGGCACTTGCAGAAGGAATTATTGAACCCGAAGAAGGTAAAATAACCACTTGGCTGACAGAGGATAAACGAACAACACGTGTTTATTCTTCCGATACGGATAATGGTGGTAAAATAGCGATAACAAACTACAAAGTGGTTAAAACATCTGCATCGGATGCTGAGCAAGGAATCTACTCCTTGGTGGAGTTGAATTTGGAAACGGGGCGCACTAATCAGATTCGTGTGCACTTGGCTGATATGGGACATCCCGTGGTGGGTGATCGTAAATATGGTTCGGGTACGTTGCCGGTAATCGACCGTTTGGCATTACATGCCCGCATATTGGAGTTTGTACATCCTGCTACTGAGGAAACAGTGCATTTTGAAACACCTGTACCACGGGAGTTTCTGAAAGTCTTTCACTAATGTGCTACGCTTGCGCCTGAATGTAGCGTTATCTCTGTTTGTGGCTGAATGCTTCACTGTACAATCGAATACAGTGAGGCATTGTTTTTACGGATGGATAGGTATATGCTGAATCTTTCAATGATGAATGTTACCAATCGGGGTGTTTCGTCCTCTTGTGTGTAGTAGGAATTGTTTATTCTTCATCTAATAGGTCCGGACGGCGCAGGCGTGTGCGTTCTATCGATTGCTCGTAGAGCCATTCGTCAATTTTGGCTTGATTGCCGGATAATAGAATATCGGGCACTCTCCAGCCTTTATATTCAGCGGGGCGTGTGTATACAGGTGGCGCGAGCAGATTGTCCTGGAACGAATCTGAGAGGGCGGAAGTCTCATCACCTATAGCACCGGGTAGTAGGCGTACAATGGCATCGGTCATCATGGCCGCTGGCATCTCTCCGCCGGTGAGTACAAAATCACCGATAGTGTATTCTTTGGTGATGAAGTGTTCACGAACACGTTGGTCAACGCCCTTATAATGTCCGCATAAGATAATGATGTTTTCTGCCATTGAAAGTCGGTTGGCATCTTGCTGACGGAAAGGTTCTCCATCGGGGCTTGTAAAGATTATTTCGTCATACTTACGTTCCGATGTCAGTTGTGTAATCAGTCGGTCAATGGGCTCAATTTGTAGTACCATGCCGGCTCCGAATCCGAATGCATAGTCGTCTATCTTACGATGTTTATCAAGTGTATAATCGCGTAGGTTGTGTACGTAAATTTCAGCAAGATGTTTGTCTTTGGCCCGTTGTACGATAGAATGGTTGAGCGGGCTTTCGAGTAATTCGGGAACAGCGGAAATAATGTCGATGCGCATGGTGTGAAAAATAAATGAATAGTTTAGGGTACGGGGTCATAGCCGGAACCTCCGAAAGGGTGACAACGCATGATGCGGCGTATGCCCATCCAACCTCCACGCAAGATGCCGTATTTGAGTACTGCTTCAACCATATATTGTGAGCATGTCGGGGTGAAACGACAAGACGGCGGAGTGAGTGGCGATATGCAGGAACGATAGAAATAGACCGGCAGCAGAAATATGTTGCGGAGTAGTCGTTTCATGCTTGTGCTGATCGAATGGTTAGTTCTTGTTGCAACCGTACGAGTGCTTTCTTAACGGCTCTTTCTATTACTGTATAGTCAGATTCTTCGGCAGAAATCAGGTTGAAAGCAATGTGCAGGGAGCAAGATTGCTCTTGGCATTGTTGCTTGAGCAAATTGGCATTGAGTCGATATGCTTCTCGCATGAGCCGTCGCATACGATTACGTTTATTGGCTCTTCTAAAGCGACTTTTAGGTGCCCAAACCAATAGTTGCGGACACTCGGAAGATTCTGGAACGAATAGAAACGTAACACGCATAGGGTAGGCGGTAAAATGCCTGCCTTGTTTGTATAGGCGGTCTATCTGCAATCTCCCGCACAATTTTTCCGACTTGGGAAATGTGTGTGCTTGTTCCTGGTTCATGTCTTGTCTGTTGCATTATCATCTCCGCACTTGCAGAGATGATAATCATGTAGTATCAGCGTATCCGCTTGTGGTTTTCCTTTAGAAAAGCATCAATAGCGGCAATAATGGAGGGATATTCAGGAGAGGGTGCTTGCACATCAATCCGTAGCCCTGCATCTTTCATCGCTTGAGCGGTATTGGCACCAAAACATGCCATAATATGTTCTCCTTGTTGAAAATTGGGGTAGTTTTGTTTGAATCCGGCCACTCCGGTTGGTGTGAAGAGTACGTACATATCATAGTCCATGCGTTCTTCGGGAGTGAAGATGTTGGTAACGGTTCTGTACATGACTGCAGGTTTTACTACAATTTTGTGGTCGGCGAACATTTTTATGATATCATCGTTGTACACATCAGCCACAGCCATAAGGAATTTGTCGTTAGGACGTCGTAGCATCAGCGGTACAAGACCGGCTATATTATTGCCTGCTGCAAAAAAGACTTTGCGCTTGCGATATTGTATGTATTTTTGCAAATAGTTGGCAATTGATTCCGATACACAGTAGTAGTGCATGGAATCGGGAATGGTAACCCGCATTTCTTCACAAAGATGAAAGAAATGGTCTATACCCAATCTTGAACTGAAAATAATGGCGGAATAGTCGAGAATGTTGATGTGTTGTGCACGAAATTCTCTTGGAGTGAGTTCTTCCACACGTATAAACTGATGGAAATGCATACGCACTCCGTATCGGGCTTCAATATCGAAATAAGGCGATTTTTCAGTAGTCGGTTTGGGCTGTGAGATTAGTATATTCTTGACTTTCAAGGCTCTAACGTTTTTGTGGTTATACTTGGTTGACTAAAAAATTCACAACGAAAATCCACCCTGCAAGAGGGATTATTTCGAGAGTGCAAAGGTACAACAAAATATAGAACCCTGCCAGAGGTTTCTGAAAAAAAAGTCGAAAAAGTTTCCATAGCAACAGCACTTCTGTAATAATTGTCAGAGAAATAAGTATGCCGGCTATCGCATGTAAGTTGGTTTGTGGGTAAAACAGTGCAAAAAGCAGAATAGGATAAAATAAGGTGGATAGGCACGTATTGATTTCTAACCGATAGCGAAAGCAGGTATCAAGCAATGACCTGTTGAAGAAAATAAACGCCAAAAGGTGGGCAATGAGGTATTGTACTAATAATATGAGTGCAAAGATGGCAGAAGTAATCAGCCATTCGCTGCACGCAAACCGAGAGGCGTGAGGCAGGCAGGTATATACTGCCATGGAGAATATGCCGATTTGGTAGATAAGAAGGCAAATTATTCCCGGAATGTTAAAATTGGTATTGCTGAGTTGGTTGCCGCGTTGTTTCGAATCGGATAAGTTGCGAAAACTATTGATGGTTAAGCCGGGTTGCATCCACGAAGATATGGCAAACATTATTGGCAGGAAGAGCATTGTCCATGCAGTCCATGCTTCAGATAAAGAAGAAGATATGCGCAGAATAGGTTCCATTGAGTGGGAAGCAGGTTATATTTTAGCGGCTTTGCGAATTGATTTGTCCCATGCAGGGGCATTGGCAATGGCATGAAGTACTTCTTCGGCTGAACCGACAACGCTATACATCTTATTGTTGTGAATGTCGCGCATGAAATGTTCTTCTACCATCTGATTGAGGCATCGCAGCAGATTGTCGTAGTAGCCGTTGATGTTGAGTATTACGACGGGTTTTGTGTGTAAGCCTAATTGTTTCCATGTGAGTATTTCAAGTAGTTCTTCAAATGTACCTATTCCTCCGGGTAGTGCGAGCATGGCATCGGATAATTGTTCTATGGTGGCTTTGCGTTGGTGCATGTCGGGGGTTATTATCAGGTCTGTGCATCCTTGATGTTCCCAATGTTGTTCCACCATAAATTCAGGAATAACACCGGTTACTTTGCCGCCTTGTTCTAAAACGGCATCGGCAATTTCACCCATCAGCCCCATATTGCCTGCTCCATAAACAAGACGTATGTTGTTTTGCGCAAGAATATGCCCGAGTTTTCGTGCGCATTCGAAATAAATAGGGTCTATTTGCGTACTGGAGGCTGCGTACACGGCAAGCGAACGAATTGAATTCATGATGACGTATATTTATGATTGTTATTGAGAAAAGTAGGTCTTTCCGTTTGCAAAGATAGTGCTTTTTGGCGGCATTCTTGGTCTTTCAAAAAAAAAACTGTAATTTTGCCGCTCGTTATAAGCAATAATAGACTGATACTATGGCTGTAGAAATACGCGAAATTAAAACAAAGAAAGACATCAAAAAGTTCATTCAATTTGGTAATGACCTCTATAAAGATTGTGAAAATTATTGCCCTGCCTTGTTGCAAGATGAATTGGATACGTTCGATGTAAAAAAGAACCCCGTTCACGAGGTAAGTGAGCATATCTTATATTTGGCGTATCGCGATGGAAATATAGTAGGGCGTATTGCCGGAATTGTTAATTATGCAGCCAATAGCCATTGGAATGTGAAGAAGGTGCGCTTTGGTTGGATGGATTTTATCGACGATTTGGAGGTCTCAAAGGCTTTGTTGGATGCCGTGGCGGCATGGGGGAAAAGTAAGGGGATGGATACGCTGAATGGTCCGGTAGGTTTTACCGATTTAGACCATGAAGGGTTGCTGATTGAAGGTTTTGAGTATTTGGCTCCTATGGCATCTTTATATAACTATCCGTATTATATCCGCCATATGGAGGCTTATGGTTTGGTTAAGGAAAACGATTGGATTGAGTTTCAATTGACTCCTCCTGATACTGTGCCTGAGCGTTTGGCACGAATGAGTAAAATCGCAGCAGAACGAAGCCGCGTACGTGTGGATAAGGTAAAGAATGTGCGTGAATTGATACGTAAATACGGGTATTCGTATTTTGATGTTATCGATACGGCTTACCAACATTTGTATAATTTTCAGCCGCTTACACCGCGTCAGAAGAAATACTATAGTGAGATGTATTTCCCGTTATTGAATTTCGATTTTGTTACGATTGTAGTGAATGAGAAAGACGAAATAGTGGCTGTAGGGGTAGGTATGCCCGATATATCGGAAGCCTTGCGTAAGAGTGGTGGTAAGTTGTTCCCGTTTGGGTGGTATCACATCATTAAGGCATTGAGAGCAAAGAAAATGGAATCTTTCGATTTGCTCTTAATCGCTGTGCATCCCGATTATCAGAATAAGGGAGTTAATAGTTTGATTATTGTCGATCAGATTCCCTATTTCCAACAGTATGGCATCAAGCGTGTAGAAACCACTTCTATTATGGAAACGAATGCCAAGAATCAAGCCAATTGGGAGTATTTCGATCGCAAGCAGCACAAACGTCGTAGGGCGTATATAAAATCTATCTGATGAAATCTTCTGTGCGGCAACAGGAGCAACATATACAGACACTGTATGAGGATGCAGCGGTGAGGTTGCGCGAGTATCTGAAGGATAATGGGTTGCGATGTACTCCCGAACGCTTGTTTTTGCTGAAACAGATATGTTCCTATAAGCGTAATTTTACGGCAGAACTACTGATAAAGGATATGCAATCTGTGGTTCGTGTGAGTACGGGAACTGTATATAATACCTTGGATCTGTTGTGCGCTTGCCACATTATTCGTAAACTCAGTTTGCAGCATAAAGTGCGTGTGGTGGAGTATGAATTGTTGCGTGGCAATGCACATACAATGCGTTTTGTTTGTACCAATTGCGGTAGGATGGTCGATTTTAAAGATAAGGCCATTGAGAATATCTTGAAAGGTAAGCGTTTCTCTAATTTTGTAATGAACGACTTCTCTTTGTCGGTGTATGGAACGTGTAAGATATGCCGGCGTAAAACGAAGCAATAGATAGCATATAGGTTCTTGAAATAGGTGTTTATTAAGCCTTGGTAAGAAGATCCTATCGCGCAGAGATGTGCTTTTTTGAAGTTTCTGTCATGTTTTTTTCTGTTTTTTTATTATTGTAAATAACTTGTATGTAGTCTGTTATTGTTTTGTTGTGTAAAAAGTTTACGTAAATACACTACTATGTATTGCAAGGTAATAGAAAATGTTGTAATTTTGCACTCGGAAAACAAAGAGTAGGAGTTATTGTGGCTCTTACCATATAAAAAAGGAATCACTATGATAGATAACATTAAATCGCAGATGCGGAAAGGAATTTTAGAGTATTGCATCTTGGAGATTATCAGTCAGCAGGAAGCATATGCATCGGAAATTCTTGAGTATTTGAAAGCGGCTGATTTATTAGTGGTGGAAGGTACGTTGTATCCCTTATTGTCGCGTATGAAGAATGCGGGCATATTGGCATATCGGTGGCAAGAGTCACCCTCAGGACCGCCGCGAAAATATTTTTGTATAACGGATAAAGGGCGTGATTTGCTCTCTGGCTTGGAGCAGGAATGGCGTGCTATCAATGCTTCGGTTAACAAGATTTCTAACAATTGAAAATAAAAGATTATGAACACAGAAAAGAAACTTTGTCGCTCGGGTAATAAGATGATTGCCGGAGTGTGTGCGGGAATAGCCGAGTGGCTTGAGGTTGATCCTACGGTAGTGAGAGTCGCTTATGCGGTTTTGTCGATAATGGGTATCGGTTTTCCGGGATTGTTGCTATATATTATTTTGTGTATTATTATGCCGCCTGCAAATCGGTTGCCTCGGTAAGCAAAATAGGATGTTTTTAATTGATAAAATTTGTGCGTTATGAAGAAGACATTAACAATTAATCTGAATGGTATTGTTTTTAATATAGATGACGATGCTTATGCTATCCTGAGTGATTATTTGGAGGCGATAGAGAGCCGTTTGGAATCATCGGATGATACGGCAGAAATAATGCAGGATATAGAGGCACGTATTGCAGAGTTGTTTGGCGAAATGCTTTCTCGTCAACGTATTGAAGTGGTTGATGCCAATATGACGGAGTGTGTTATGGAGCAGTTGGGAAGTCCCGATGCTTTTGTCGATGCGGAGGGTGATGATGCGTCTGCTGATGCGAATGAAGCACCGCGCAAGCATCGTTTCTATAGAGATGTGGATAATCGGATATTGGGCGGGGTGTGTGCCGGTTTTGCAGCCTATGTCGGATGGGATGTGTTTTGGGTGAGAGTATTGGTGTTGTTGTGTACCTTTTTCTGGGGAATAACAATCCCTATTTATCTCATGGTATGGGCTATTGCATCGGGGGCGGTTACGGCTGCACAACGATTGGAAATGAGGGGAGAACCTGCATCGGTAGAGAATATTAAGTGTGAATACGAACGAATGAAAGAAAACGAAAGTCGGCATTCTTCTTCGCGCGGTTGTCGTACGGTCTTGGAAGTTTGCTTGAAACTTTGTCTTGGGTTGATATTGGTTTGTGTTATTGCTCCGTTGCTTATAGTGCTTGGGTCGTTATGTGTGGCGTTTTTGGGAGTTGCCTTTGGTATGTTTGGCGGTATGAGTGGCTTCTTGGCAGGTTTGCCTTTGGCCGGAGGGTTGGAAATTTTCGGAGGAAACGGTTGGCTGGTGGCATTATATGTGTTCTTGGTTGTTTTGGTTATCGGAGTACCGCTATTTGCGCTAATCTATTGGGTGGTTAAATATGTTCGAAAAAGGCAACATCCTATAGCAGCATTTTGGTGGGTTGTGGGTCTTTTGTGGCTTGTTTCATTGTTAGGTGCGGGTGCCATGACAATATATGCTAAGGGGAGTCTCTCGCTGTCTGATACGTTTGTGTCTAAATCGGATGGTGCAACAACCGAGGTGCGTGACGTGGAACCGTTTTATGCTGTCGTGGCGCAGGGAGCAATCGATTTGGAGTTAAAGCAAGACTCCAATCGCTTGCTGACCATTGCTGCAGTGGTGCCGTCGAATATAACCACCGAAGTTAGAGAGGGCGTTTTGTATATTGGTTGTGTTGATAATTATGTCGAAACTGCAGAAGTCGTGCTTGCCGCACCCGATGTGCGCTCTGTTGACATAGCAGGAGCAAGTAAGGTGAAAACAGATGGAATGTTGCGTTCCGAATCACTCACTCTGAAGTTGAAAGGGGCTTCTAAGGCAGATTTACAAGTGGAGACGCAGAAGTTAATCATTGATGTGCAAGGTGCAAGCAATCTGAAAATGGAGGGCGTGGCACGGAATATGGATGTACGTCTGTTAGGTGCAGGAAATATCGATGCTTACAAATTGCTGACAGATACGGCTTCTGTCTATTGCGCAGGAGGAAGTAAGGCCGCTATCGCTTGTGCACAATCGTTGTCGGCACAAGCAGCCGGGGCAAGCAAAATATCGTATAAGGGCAATCCTACTGTGGAGAAAAGCATTGAGGTAGGTGCAAGCAAAATAAAACGTAAATAAATAGAATAGTTTTTTCAATCAAGGACAAAGCCACCCGTGAGGGTGGCTTGTCTGTTGTTGTGAATATCCGATTAGTTTTGTATCTTTGCAGCGTTAAGAATAAAACGTATTCAGCAATATATGATTATGACAGATAATGATTTTATGAGACAGGCAATTGCCCTCTCTGTTGAAAATGTAAACAATGGCGGAGGCCCTTTTGGGGCGGTTATTGTGAAAGATGGTGAGATTGTGGCTACGGGCGTTAATCGTGTTACTGCCAATTGCGATCCTACTGCGCATGCCGAAGTATCAGCCATTCGTGCCGCTTGTCAGAAGTTGGGTACATTCGACCTGACAGGATGTACCATCTATACCAGTTGCGAACCTTGTCCTATGTGCTTGGGGGCAATCTATTGGGCGCATATCGATCGCATGTTCTATGGCAATAATCAGCAAGATGCTGCGCGTATTGGTTTCGATGACAAGTTTATCTACGATGAGATAGACCTTCGTATTGAAGATCGCCGCTTGAGGGCTGTACAACTCTTGCCCGAAGAAGCCATTAAGGCATTTCAGGCATGGGAGGTTAATGCCGATAAGGTAGAGTACTGATGCGGAAAGTCTGAATAATAATCTACAGAGAGGTTATGACCATGTGTGCATAACCTCTCTGTTATTTATAAGCAAAGTATACGGCCAAAATCAGTAATAGCATCGCTACAATATGATTCCATCGTAGTTGTGCATGGAAAGCAATCAAAGAGAAGATAATGAAGATGCTCAGTGTGATGACTTCTTGAATTACCTTGAGTTGCATTAGGCTGAACGGGCCTCCGTTTCCCTCGAAACCTATTCTGTTAGCGGGCACTTGCAGGCAGTACTCAAAGAATGCTATACCCCAACTGATAGCGATAACTCCGATAATGGGCAATTGCTGAAACCATTTGTATTCACCGAGTTTTAGGTGTCCGTACCATGCTAATGTCATAAAAATGTTGGAGCATATCAACATGCCTATGGTAAAAAGTGTTTTCATTTCTCTGCTATTTTGTGGGGTAAGTATTCTGTTTTTATGTTTTCCATTGCTCCCCAAAGGCTGTCACGCACATGAGGGTTGAATTTCTCTAATTCTTGTATAAGATTCTTTATGTCACTGCGCGAACTTTCTTTTTCGTAAGGACACAATTTCTGTTGTTTTTGGTATTGGCATAGTGTGGCATAGCGTTGTAGGTCTTTTTCTTCAATTAAACACAAAGGACGTATGAGGGTCATCGGAAATTTCTGCATTTGTAGTTTCGGACTTATACTCCCGAAGTTACCCTGAAAAACAAGATTCATAAGCAATGTTTCCACAATATCATCTTTGTGATGTCCGAGTGCTATTTTGCTGCAACCTTCTTGTTTCGCAACTTCAAATAGAGCTTTTCTTCTGTACCAAGAACATAGAAAGCAGTGCGACTTGCGTTGATCGGTGCTGTCGTCAAAACGGGTTGTGTAATGAATGAAACGGACTCCGTGGTTTTGGCAGAAGTCGGATAGGTAGGTTGTGTCCGACTGATAACCGATATTTTCAACCGATATATGTACGGCACTTACCCGAAAACGAGGCTTGTATATCTTGGAACGTCTGCCTAATAATTCCACTAATGCCAATGAATCTTTACCTCCCGATAGCCCTATGAGTATATGGTCACCGTCTTCTATCAGACCGTAATCAGAACAGGCTTGATGAAATAAACGTGTGATACGTTTCTCAAGACGAATAATTTCTATCTCTTTTTCAGTGCGTTCCATAAATAAAATAACGTGTCATTATTGCGCTGCAAAGATACAATAATTTAGTGGTATAAAACTTTTCCTAATTTTTTTTGCGTAAAAGTTTGGTATGTCAGAAAAATGTTGTACTTTTGCAACCGCTTTCGAAAAGATGTGTATTCTCCTTGAGAGAAGCGAGGTTTCGGAGGAAACCTTTGTAGGGCAATCTTTTCAGCAAATGCGGAAATAGCTCAGTTGGTAGAGCACAACCTTGCCAAGGTTGGGGTCGCGGGTTCGAGTCCCGTTTTCCGCTCAAGCCAAGGTGCAGGACAGTGGTTCTGCGTTTTTTCTCTTAATGAGAGACTTTGCCCGGATGGCGGAATTGGTAGACGCGCTCGTTTCAGGTGCGAGTGTTGAGAGACGTGCAGGTTCGAGTCCTGTTCCGGGCACCGGGGAAGAAAATGGTGTTTTATTTTGATGAAAAGGAAATAAAATGATTCCAATTGGATTTAGGTCTTTTAGGATCAGATATTTCCTGATTATGCGCAGGTGGTGAAATTGGTATACACGCTACTTTGAGGGGGTAGTGGTCGCAAGATCGTGTGAGTTCGAGTCTCATCCTGCGCACTGGAAGAGAAATTGGAATATGAATTCCGATTTCTCTTTTTTTATGGTCTTTATTCTCTTTTTTTTGTGAAGGTACAATATTCTATGACGAAACTTTCAATCATGCACCATATTTTGCAATGTAAATTGAATGTTGAATACTGTATATGTACCGTTTGGTGCCCTGATACCCTCGGTATTTGTGCTTATTGCAATTCTCGTAAACCGGCAGAGTTATTTTATCCTGCTTTATTTGTCTAAATGATACTTTTCTTTATAAAATAAAAGTATTTTTCTTGAGCAATTTGTTTTTGTCTTGCGCTCAAAGTTATTTGCAGGTAAAATTTTCTTACGAGACCATAACGGGACGGTAACGAGACTTCGACGAGACCTTGTCGAACTATCATTTTGTAAAAAAACGATTTCTTGTTCGATTTTACGCCTCAAATCACCGTATCTGTCTTTATCTTAGCCGAAACTTGTATCAACAAAAAAATAGTAGTACTTTTGCAACAAATAAAGAGATATATGTTGTTACAAGTAGAACATGTAGACAAATCTTTTGGGCAGCAGCGGGCATTGGATGATGTGTCGCTTGTGGTACCGCAGGGTACGGTCTACGGTTTGTTGGGACCTAATGGAGCGGGAAAAACCACACTCATTCGTATTATTAATGGTATTACTGCTCCTGATAGCGGAAGTGCATTGCTGAGTGGACGGTGCATTACGTTGAGAGATGCAGCGCATATTGGCTATCTGCCGGAGGAACGTGGGTTATATAAGAAGATGAAGGTGGGGGAACAGGTGCTGTATTTGGCACGCCTTAAGGGACTGTCGCGCCACGATGCGGAACTGGAGATGAGACAGTGGTTCGACCGCTTTGATATAGGTGACTGGAGAGATAAGAAAATCGAAGAATTGTCCAAGGGAATGGCGCAGAAAGTGCAGTTTGTGGCAACGGTCATTCATCGCCCGGAATTGTTGATTTTAGATGAACCTTTTTCGGGATTTGATCCCGTTAATGCGGAACAAATCCGGCAAGAAGTGCTTCGCTTGAACAGGGAGGGTACTACGGTTATTTTGAGTACGCATAATATGGAGTCGGTAGAAACACTTTGCCGGGAAATTTCTCTTATCAATCATGGGCGTATAGTGCTGCAAGGGGAAGTGGCTGCTATAAGGGAAATGTATAAGACGCATTTGTTCCGCTTGCTTACGCGAAATGCTTTGCCTGAATATACTCCTCTAAATACTAAAGGAGGTGTGTACGAATATGTAGTACAAAAAGAATCTTCGCAGACCAATAGTCAACTGCTGAAACAACTTGCGGAAACCGCCGAGATAGTTGCGTTTGAAGAAATCCTTCCGCGTATGAATGATATATTTATTCAAACTGTATGCAATCAAAAATAGCCCTTATCATCGGACGCGAGTATAAAACGCGTGTCTGTAAAAAATCGTTTATACTGCTTACTCTGTTAACTCCATTGCTGTTGGTAGGAATTGTCGCGTTGCCGATTTTGCTCTCGCAGGCAAAGAGCGATACGCAGAGAACTGTGGTTGTTATCGATTCGTCTGGATTGTATCGTTCGGTATTTGCAGATACGGCTGCCTTTCATTTTATCTATACGGAAGATAGTTTGACGGAGGCTCGGACGGAATATACGGATGTTACAGGATTTCTTTGTATAACAGGAAATCTTGCGAAACCGGAAGGCAATGTAATCTATTATTCCGATAAACAGGCTAACGTGGAAATGATGGCATATTTGCGGAGTACGTTGGGAAAATTCGTGGAACAGCAGAAGTTGGATGACTATAATATTCCCGATTTGTCGCAGATTATTCGTGATGTGCAAACAGAAGTGCCGATAACGACTATTAAGTGGGGCGATAACGATGAAGAAAAGCAGGGTTCTGCTGAATTGGCAGAAGTGGTCGGAATGTTGTCGGCTTTCTTGATCTATATGTTTATTGTTTTATATGGTGCGCAAGTGATGTCGGGGGTGGTACAGGAAAAGTCCAATCGTATTATGGAAGTTATGGTCTCATCTGTGCGCCCGTTCCAACTGATGATGGGTAAGATTATAGGAATAGCATTGGTGGGGCTTACGCAGTTCTTTTTGTGGGTTGTCTTGTTGACCTTCTGTTTTGGAGTGGTACTCCCAATGGTTTCCTCCGGTGCGGACAGTGCAATGGCGGCTGGTAGTGATACTATAGAATTGCTGAAGGCTTTGCAAGCGGTGGATGTCCCGAGTCTGTTGGTGTTGTTTGTGGTGTATTTTCTTTGTGGCTATCTGTTGTATGCGTCTTTCTTTGCTGCATTTGGCTCTGCAGTTGACAACGAAACGGATACCCAACAGTTTTCGTTGATTCTTACTATACCCATCGTTTTTGCAATGTATGCGGCCATCTATAGTGCGCAGAATCCCGATGGACCTTTGGCTTTCTGGTGTTCTATGATTCCCTTTACTTCGCCTATCGTGATGTTGGTGCGTCTGCCTTTTGATGTGGCGTGGTGGGAAATAGGGCTTTCGATCTTCATCCTTATAGTTTCTTTTGTGGGGAGTACTTGGTTGGCGGGAAAAATCTATCGTACGGGAATTCTTATGTATGGAAAGAAACCTTCTTGGGCTGAATTGTGGAAATGGTTACGTTATTAAGGTTGGTTTGCTATGGACGAAGATAGAATAGGATAATACCTTTGCAGAATGTTTTGCTTGTGCAATGGAATAAATGTATGTGAAATAGGTTAATAGAATATGAATAAGGAATATGCAATGATAGCCAAGACCTTTAAGGGGTTGGAAGAAGTATTGGCGAGCGAATTGGTTGCTTTAGGAGCAAACAATGTGCAGATAGAACGACGTGCCGTCGGTTTTACGGGCGATAAGGCTTTGATGTATAAGGCCAACTTGTGGCTGCGTACCGCTTCACGTGTGTTGAAACCTATCGCATCGTTTCGGGCTAAAGATGCGGATGAGGTATATGAAGAAGTGAAGAAAATTCAGTGGGAGAACTACTTGAATGTCAATTCTTCATTTGCAATAGATAGTACTGTCTATTCCGATATGTTTAGACACTCAAAGTATGTAACCTATAGAGTTAAAGATGCTATCGCGGATTCTTTTAACGAACGCTATGGTAAACGCCCGAACGTACAGGTTACAAAACCTGATTTGTATATCAATGTCCATATTGCACAAGATAAAGTAACGGTAAGCCTTGATAGTTCCGGAGAATCGCTTCACAAGCGAGGTTGGCGTGCCGAGCAGACGGCTGCTCCTATAAACGAAGCCTTGGCTGCAGGTATGTTGCTCTTGGCCGGCTGGAATGGCAATACGGATTTTGTAGACCCGATGTGTGGTAGTGGTACGTTCTTGATAGAAGCAGCCATGATAGCACTGAATATACCGCCGGGAATTTATCGGCAGGGTTTCGCTTTTGAGAAATGGGATGATTTTGATGAGCAACTGTTTGAAATGCTCTACAATGATGACTCCGATGAACGAGAGTATCAGCATCATATTTATGGTTCCGATTCATCATTCTATGCTATTCGTGTGGCGGAAAAGAATATTAAGAGTGCAGGGCTGCAAAAATACATTACTTTACACCAAACTGCTTTGCAGAATCTTCAGCCTCCATGTAATAATTGTTTGTTGTTGACTAACCCTCCTTATGGCGAACGCTTGGAACCTAAAGATATACAGCAATTATACGATGATTTGGGGGCTATGCTCAAACATAAGTTTGCAGGTAGTACGGCATGGGTGTTGTCTTCTAACGAAGATGCCCTTAAGTGTATCGGATTGAAACCGGCGCAGCGCATCAAACTGCTGAATGGTGAGTTGGATTGCCACTTTGTTAAGTACGAATTGTTTCAGGGTAATCATAAAGAATACAAACAACGTACTTCTCATAAGCGGAAATGATGTTGTGGAAGTGCAGATGAAGAGAAAAATGCTATGGAAGAATTGTTGATAGAAGATTATAATTACCCCTTGTCGGATGAACGGATAGCCAAATATCCGCTATCGCAACGCGATAGGTCGAAGTTGTTGATTTATAAAGAAGGAAAGGTCGGCGAGGATGTGTTTTGTCATATTGGTGATAGTTTGCCTGCTGATACATTGTTGGTATATAATAATACGCGTGTCATTCAGGCACGCTTGATCTTTCATAAAGCGACAGGAGCGCGTATAGAAGTGTTCTGTTTGGAACCTCTTTCTCCTCACGACTATCAACTCAATCTATCTTCTACGGATGGTTGTACGTGGAAGTGTATGGTGGGGAATCTTAAAAAGTGGAAAGGAGGAGCATTATCGACTTCGGTCACTTTGGATAGTGGGATGTGTGAGTTAAGTGCTGAACTGATTTCTACGATGGGCAATACACACGAGGTGAGATTCTCTTGGGATAATACAAATGTTTCTTTTGCCGAATTGCTCGATGCAATGGGAGAATTGCCTATCCCTCCATATCTTAATCGTGCAACGGAAGAGAGCGATAAGACAACTTATCAAACTGTATATTCGCGCATCAAAGGATCGGTGGCTGCACCTACGGCGGGGCTGCATTTTACGGACGATGTGCTTGCTGACTTGCATTGTCGTGGCATTGAAATCACCGAACTGACACTGCATGTTGGGGCGGGAACGTTTCAGCCGGTCAAGACTGCCGATGCCAATATGCATACCATGCATACCGAGATTATTTCGGTCCCGGTACGGACTTTGTACGATTTGAGACGCAAGCAGGGACATATTTGTGCTGTCGGTACAACCTCAATGCGTACACTGGAAAGTTTATATTATATAGGTGTGCGATTGGCACAGATGGCGCGAACGGAGTGGAAAGACTGCAACTTGCATGTTGAGCAATTCGAACCCTACGAGAAAGAGTACGATATGTCACTCACCGAAGCGTTGGAGTACATTGTGGAATATCTGAAACAGACGGGGCAAGAAGCATTGCATGCGGAAACACAGATAATGATAAAGCCGGGCTATCGTTTTCGGGTGGTCGATATGCTTATTACCAATTTTCATCAGCCTAAAAGTACATTGCTATTGCTGGTGAGTGCATTTGTGGGGGGAGATTGGAAGCATATATACGATTATGCATTGGCGCATGATTTCCGCTTTCTGAGTTATGGCGATAGTTCACTCTTGTTTAGAACTACAACTGAATAATCTATGATTGATACGCATTGCCATATAGATGATGAAGTATATGCTTCTGATTTGGATGAATTTATTTTGCGGCAGCAAGAAGCAGGAGTCGAACGTATTTTGGTGCCGGGCGTAAATGTGAAATCGCTTCGCACGGTACCGGCTGTGTGTGAGCGCTATCCGGGATATCTGCTGCCGGCATTAGGCTTGCATCCCGAGGAAATAGGAGAACGCTACAAAGACGATCTGCAACAGTTGCAATCTGCATTGCACGAGCGGAAATGGGTGGCTGTCGGTGAAATAGGTCTGGACTATCATTTCGATACTACTTACAAAACAGAGCAGCAGGAGGCTTTTCGGATGCAACTGCTATGGGCGGTAACTGAAGATTTGCCGGTAATGATTCATTCTCGCGATGCTACCGAAGATTGTTTGCGTATCTTACAGGAAGTAAAACAACAAGCAAAACAAGGCGGAGGGGCGTTACGAGGTGTCATGCACTGTTTTTCCGGAAGTCATGAAGTGGCTCTGCAAGTCATTAAGTTAGGACTGCATTTAGGTATAGGAGGCGTCATTACTTTTAAAAATGCAAAGTTGGCACAACACTTGGTGGGTATCCCGTTGGAAATGTTGGTGCTGGAAACAGATGCTCCCTATTTGGCTCCGGTGCCGCATAGGGGAGAGCGTAATGAGAGTGCTTATATGATATATGTGGCACAACGCTTGGCGGAGGTGTATGGGGTTGGTGTTGAACAGGTGTTGAAAATAACTACCGCTACTGCCAAAGAACTGTTTCGCCTTTGAAAAGGAGGGGAAAATGCACAAAAAACAAAAAAAAACGGGTTAGTGTGTTGGCGTTCCGTATTTTTTTTGTAATTTTACCGCCGATTTGCTCAGCCCCTTGTTTTGTAGGGGTGTTTTGATGACTTATACGAATTAAGGAGAGATGCTCGAGTGGTTGAAGAGGCACGCCTGGAAAGCGTGTAAACTCCAAAAGGGTTTCCGGGGTTCGAATCCCCGTCTCTCCGCAAAACCAAGTACGGAAGTAGAGCCGTCGATGCTCTGGAGCACGGCGGCTGTATATGTATTAAAAGGAGAATAATTTACACAAACATAACTTTTAAATCACAGACAAAATGAAAAAACTATTTGCAACCCTTACGGTTATTGCGGTACTCTTAATGGGTAACAACGTATTGGTAATGGCTCAAGAAGCGGAACAGGTGACTGCCGAAGAAGTACTGACCGATGCTCCCGTTGTTGAGGAAGTAGAGGAAACGGAAATTGCTGAAGTTGCAGAGGTGTCGGATGATAACGCACTGGTGGCTCTTCACAAGACCTTGAAAACAAAGTTCATCGAAGGTGGTGCTTTCTTTATGGGATTGACTATCCTTACCTTGGTATTTGGTTTGGCACTTTGCATCGAGCGTATTATATACCTCAGCCTCTCAAAGACAAATACCAAAAAACTATTGGCTAATATAGAAGCAGCCCTCAACGAAGGCGGTATCGAAAAGGCTTTGGATGTTTGCCGCAATACACGTGGACCTGTTGCAAGTATCTTCTATCAGGGTCTGTCGCGCTACGACGAGGGTATCGAAGTAGTAGAGAAGACTGTTTCTTCTTATGGTGGTGTTCAACTTGGTTTGTTGGAAAAGAACTTGTCTTGGATTACACTCTTTATTGCCATCGCTCCTTCATTAGGATTCTTGGGAACAATTATTGGTATGATTCAGGCATTCGATAAAATTCAGCAAGTAGGTGATATCTCGGCTACCGTTGTTGCCGGTGGTATTAAAGTCGCTCTGTTGACAACATTGCTCGGTTTGGTTATTGCAGTTGTTCTGCAAATCTTCTACAACTACATTCTTTCGTTGGTTGAAGGTCTTGTTAACGAAATGGAAGATAGTTCTATCTCTCTCTTGGATATCGTTATCAAGTACGATGAAGCACAAAAGGCTTAATCTGATTCTATTCGATTAAGCAGAAAGTGGGGCATAGCCCCGAAATTGTAGTTGTCTAACAAATCGAGAAAAATGAAAAAGTTTATTGATATATTCCCAAAAGTAGTGCTCGGCATCTTGCTGATAGGATGTGCGTGTTTCTCTGCAGTAGTTTTGCTACACTTAGGAGGAAGCGAGGGCACTTTGGAAGTAGCGGGCGACATGTTGGATATCCCCAACTATACGAATCCGCTTATCTACTTCTGCTATACATTGTTGGGATTGGCTATTGTTGCAACGCTCTATGCTGTAATAGCAGGGTTCGTTGGTACATGTCAATCTGACAAGAAATCCGCTCTCAAATCTTTAGGCATATTGGTTGCCTTTGTTGCAGTGCTTGTAGTTTGTTGGTTCTTGGGTAGTCCCGAAGAAGTACAGATTCTCGGCTACGAAGGAACTGAAAATGTTGGCGGTTGGGCGCAGTTTACTGACGCTGTCATGTATGCTACCTATATATTGGTAGCGGGTACGGTGCTTGCTATTATATGGGGCGCCATTTACTCAAGAGTAAAAAAATAATCTGTTAACAAGCAAAACTTATGGCAAAGAAAAAAGTTCCCGCGCTTAACGCAAGCTCGATGGCTGACATTTCTTTCCTGTTGCTCATCTTCTTTTTGGTGACCACATCAATGGATGTTAATCAGGGATTGGCGCGCCGTTTGCCGGCTCCCGTCCCGCCTGACCAAAAAGTAGAAGACTTCGATATCAAGAAGCGTAACATCTTTGTTGTGAAAATCAACTCGATGAACCAACTCTTGGTACAAGGACAAGAATTGGATATCAAACAACTTCGCGAGAAAGCCAAAGAATTTATTGCCAATCCGAATAACGATGCCAATCTGCCGGAGTTGTTTACTGAAACAATCGAAGGTTTGGGAGAGGTTACCTATACGAAAGACCATGTTATCTCCGTACAGAATGACGTGGATACACAGTATCAGGCTTATTTGGATGTGCAAAATGAATTGGTGGCTGCGTATAACGAGTTGCGCGATGATTATGCACGGATGAAATTCAATAAAGGATATGCTGAATTAGATGAAGAATTGCAACGTCTTGTTCAAAAGGTGTATCCGCAAAAGATATCTGAGGCAGAACCTAAAAATTATGGAGGAAACAAGTAATGGCTAAGATTCGTCGTTCCGAAAAACGTGAAATGCCGGCGTTGAATACGTCTTCACTGCCGGATATTATCTTCATGCTCTTGTTCTTCTTCATGACGGTAACCTCTATGAAGGAGGTCTCTTATAAGGTACGTATCCAGTCGCCACAGGCTACTGAACTTACCAAGTTAGAGAAGAAATCGCTGGTTCGTTACATCTATGTCGGTACTCCTACGGAAGAATTCCGCAAACAATATGGTGCGGAAACACGTATTCAATTGGATGATGCATTCGCAGAAGTATCGGAGATTGAGAATTATATTGTTAACGAGCGTTCCGCAATGGCAGAGCAAGATCAAGGTCTTATGACGGTTTCTATTAAGGCTGACAAAGATACTCGTATGGGTGTAATTGCCGATATTAAGCAGGCATTACGCCGTGCGTATGCGCTGAAAATCAACTACGCATCCACACAACGTACGTCTTATTGATCAAGCGAATACAATACGTCTATACTAAGCGTTGGAATCATATACCTGATTCCAACGCTTTTTTTGTGAGATAGTACTACTATGCTCAATTCAATTGTGCTCGATATTTATGTATCACTATGTGTGGTATAAGTACTGTTAATTGGCTATATAAATAACAATCCGTGTTATTTTAACTGATGGCACGGATTATTGTTGTGAATGCTGGGTATAATGTTCGATAATAATGGTACGTATTATCAAATCGTATCAAGGTGGACGTCCCTAAAACCTAAGAAATAGAGTATTCCGTCTAATCCGAGGGTAGAGATGGATTGTTGTGCGTTGGCTTTTACCTTGGGTTTGGCGTGGAATGCTATACCTAAGCCGGCAAGGTTGAGCATAGGTAGGTCGTTGGCACCATCACCTACGGCTATCACTTGTGCCAAGTCTATTTTCTCAACTTGTGCTATCAGACTGAGTAGTTCTGCTTTTCGCTTACCGTCTACAATGTCACCTACATAACGTCCTGTAAGTTTGCCGTCTTCTATTTCCAAGTTGTTGGCATAAACATAGTCTACTCCGAAACGCTCTTGCAGATATTTCCCGAAATAAGTGAATCCGCCCGAAAGGATGGCTATCTTCATGCCGCATTTTTTTAGGACGCACATCAGCCTGTCGGCTCCGTCCATAATGGGCAAATTACGCGCAATGTCTTGCATTACGGATTCATCTAATCCCTTGAGCAGGGCTACGCGCCGAGTAAAACTCTCCTTGAAGTCTATCTCTCCTCGCATGGCCGATTCTGTAATGCGTCGCACCTCTTCGCCTACTCCTGCTCTGTCGGCAAGTTCATCAATAACCTCTGTCTTTATGAGTGTGGAGTCCATGTCGAAGCAGATGAGCCGTCTGTTGCGACGATAAATATCGTCTTTCTGAAACGAAATATCAATGCCCTCTTTGGCTGATATATCCATAAATTGAGCAGAAAGAGCGTGCTTATCTTGCAATTCCCCACGAACAGAAAATTCTACACACGAACGGGGCTGCTCATTCATATGCAAATCCAGCGTAGGACGTCCTGTAAGGCGGGTTATCGAGTCTATGTTCAAATTGCGGTCGGCCACTGCTTGTGTTACCAACGAAATCTGCTTGGCACTAATGGTCTGACCAAGCAGAGTCACTACATAGCGCGGCTTACCGTGGCGCATCACCCATGCAGAATACTCACTCTCACTGATAGGGGTAAAGCGCACCTGCATCCCCAATTCTGTACAACGGAACAATATCTCCTTGAGCATATCACCGGAATGTTCAACATTTTCTATTTTGAACATAATACCCAATGATAGTTGATGGTGCAGATTGGCCTGACCGATATCAAGTATCACAGCGTTGTATTTGCCCAAAATCTGTGTAATGGATGATGTCACTCCCGGGTGGTCTTCACCGGAAATGGAGATAAGGATGATTTCTCGTTGTATCATGGTAAAAAGCCTGTTCAACCTTTTTGCATTTGCCTGAAATAGGCAGAATCGAATGATTGATGTGATAGGTGACCCCGGTGGGACTCAAACCCACGACCTTCAGAACCGGAATCTGACGCTCTATTCAACTAAGCTACGGAGCCATTTCACTCTGTGTATGTAGTTTACTGCACAAAGTAATCTTTCTGCTTGCAAAGATACGAAATAATTCCTAATCGCCCAAATCTTATTCTTTTTCTGTCAAATCCATACTTTCAACTATCAAGTGCAAAATAGGTACCTTTGTTGTGAACAAAAAACAAGTGGAAGACACATGTTCGTGCGGATGAGAATATTTTGAAAAGTGCTGATATACAGAAAGATAATAAATGTATTATATATATTAACAAATTACAATTATGAAGAAAACTTTATCAGTTTTGCTTTTATGCTTCAGTATGGGCATACAAGCGCAGCAAATGGAGTCGGTTGACCGTAATCGTGCCTCCGACCCCAATGTTATGGTAGGTAGGGCATTGACAACTACGGGCACTGTTTCGATGTCGGTGGGTGTGCCTTGTCTTGCAGCCGGTATGGGTTGTTTGCTTTATGCCAATCTGTTACCTTCTGCTACCAAGGGATATACTACCGGTACGACGGCGGTAGCCGTTAGCGATGACTTGCAATACATCACGGTAGAAGAATATGTGAAAAAGATGGACAGTTACAATGGTAAAGTGCAGGCAGCCACTACTGCAGGTTGCATTCTTACTCCGCTTGGAGGTGCCCTCACTATCGTGGGTATCCCCATGTATTTGCATGGTAAGAAGATTGCCGATCTGAATGTTCAGTATACCGGCAATGGTGCAGGTATAGCGTTTAACTTTTAATAGAATAGTCTTATGAGAAAATATATCAGTGTAGTAGTAGTGTTTGTAATGTTTCTAATCGGTTGTGACAGAGATAGCGGTTTGAGCGGATTGCTGACCGATATGGATAGACGTATTGCAGCGTTGGAGAAACTGTGTACTCAACTGAATACCAATATAGAAGCGTTGCGCGTTATAGTGGAGTCGGAGCAAAAGGGAGATTATATTACCAACATATCGCCCATTATGGAGGGCGGTCAGCAGATAGGCTATACCATCACTTTCGCGCAACATGGTTCTATTACTATCTACAACGGACACGATGGCAAAGACGGTACGAACGGTATCGATGGCACCAATGGCAAGGACGGACAAGACGGAGTTTCGCCTGTTGTCGGGGTGCTGAAAGACCTTGACGGTATCTATTATGGACGCTCAATGGCACTTGGCTTTTAGACGGAGAGGGGAAGAAAATTCCGGTATCGGGTGCTGACGGCAAAGACGGGCCGCAGGCAACGATGGGCAAGATGGCACCAACGGTCAGGATGGTGCAGACGGTATTACGCCACAACTCAAGATAGAAACAGGGTATTGGTTTGTGTCGTATGACAATGGTCGTTCGTGGACAAAGTTAGGCAAAGCCGTAGGCGAAACAGGTGCTACAGGTGCACAGGGCGAAAAAGGCGACAAGGGTGAGCAAGGTGATAAGGGAGACCCCGGTACCGATGGGGATAGTATGTTCAGTAGCGTCACCTACGATGACAATTATGTCTACTTCACCCTTGCGGATGGGACAGTGATACAGATCGCAAAAGGCAAAGGTGGATATGGAGATGGTGGTACGCATGAGGCAACTGATTTTATTGAGTTTAAGGATTTGGCGGTTAAATCGGTACTCTTGCAAAAGGATATAGATATCAATAATAATGGCGAAATTTCATATGCAGAAGCAGCGGCATACTCGGGTTTTATGATTATTAAAAAAGATGAAGACATACGTTCTTTTAAAGAACTCCAATATTTTACTAACTTAAGTTCGGTATCTTTTCAAGAATGTACTTCGTTGTTTGAGTTAGTATTGCCGGCTGCATGTGATTCTATTCTTGATTATGCATTTTACAAGACTAAACTAACAAGTATTACTATTCCCACATCTTGTAAATACATTGGTAGATACGCATTTAACGGATGTAGCAATCTAAGATCGGCTATTGAAATTCCATCAACATGCCAAACGATTGGTGAATGTGCTTTTGCAGATTGTTCTTCACTAACTCATGTAGTATTTCAAAATGGATGTAAGACTATTGCCAAAAATGCTTTTAAAGGTTGTAAATTAACTGATGTGGCACTGCCTAATAGCGTAATTTCTATGGAGATAGGTGCATTTGATTGCTCAACACTCACCTCCTTTGTCTTTCCTGAAAATTTAACTACAGGTGCAAATGCTTATCATGGTGAAAAATATCGAGAAAACATCAAGCCCGCACTAACAACCGTTTATTGGAATTGCAAGCGTTATATGGGATCGGAATCACCACATCTTTCTGATTACGCCTCGAATCTTGAAAATATTATCATAGGAGAAGATGTAGAGTACATTCCAAAAAACTTTGCTCCGGAGAGTAATAAAATGACTAAGATCATTATCCCAGATAAGGTTGTAGAGATAGGAGAATATGCTTTCGACAACTGCAGTGCATTAACGACAGCGACAATTGGTAGCAAAGTGGAAAAAATTGGCTATAGTGCTTTCCAAAATTGTACAAAACTCTATTTATTATACTGTAAGAATCCCACACCTCCGGTTCTTGGTGACGATTATGTTTTTGACGACACAGCATTGGGGCTGATATATGTTCCGACAAATTCTGTCCTGTTATATAAAGCCGCATGGAGCGCGTATGCAGATAAGATTATTGGATACGATTTTGATTAACTTTATTATTTATTCTAAAAGTTGCGCACGACACGAATAAAGTGTTATAAGATATGTCTGAAAAAATATACGAACAAATGGAAACTAAATGCAGTTTCGAACTTATTGATCCCGATGGCTCTCGCATGTGCAAGATAGATGCAGAGGTTATAACAACTTCCGGGACGGATAAACAGTTACGACTTCGGATTTCTCCAGACTATGAGGGTAAAGGATGTTATGAACTTGAATTCGATCAATCTAAATTGCCCCGTACGATGGTGGAAGAGTGGATTGCTTCTCGTTTTGCGACTTTGCGCCTGATAGATTCTGATTTGAAAGAGCAAGAAATATCATTCCAATCGAAATAATCAGTACAAACTCAAAGAAAACTAAGATATGCATGGATTAGAAAAATTAGTAAAAAAACAAATTATCCGAATAGATAATCATAAATGGGGTGGAGGTGTTGTCAATGATTTTAATGACTCCAGTCAGGATGTGCACCTGCACAAAGTATTCAAATTTAATAGGAAGAAAGGCGAGTGCAGTATACGGATTCCCTTAAATAACAATCAAGATGTTAGTGTCATAGGAGATATTCCTATTTGCATACAGAAAGAAATACAAGATGTGTTGGGTGACCCATCACAATGTATTTATGGAAAGCGTCTATAATAATTTACGCAATAATTGGAGATGGGAGGGAAGTCAAGAAGAACAAGACAAAATAGCAGAAAAGATTGCAAAAGCCTTTGGACTAACACTTACGTCTGAATATATTAGGAAATATAGAGGGAACGAGTGTGTTAGTATATCATATCTGCTCTTAATGACAAATAGAACTCCTTGCAATTACTTTATGACAATCAATAAAGATGCTAACACCTTTACTATTGGGAGTGGGCGACCTAATTTATTCCAGAGGTTAAAAAGATACGAGATAGAATAATAATAGAAAAGTGGTATGTATATTAATTTTACAGGCAGAAACGTGCTTCAAAGCCCGAAATTATAGGTGTCTCCAAGAGTCAAGTTACTTGCAGCCATAAAATGATGCTCAAAGCGAAGTATCGGTCGAAAATATGTGTGGATGTGCCAATGCAGGCACATCCACTTTGTGAAAATAAATTGTACTTTGTAACTATCTTGGCATATGGATTGGGTAAGTTAATCACTCTATATAAAATATCAGTCCATTCTTTTATATGAAGGATGATGTTGTTTTCAGATCAGTTGCTTTCCGTTTTCTATAACTGATGTGAAAGCATTTTATTTATGCGTCACTCTGTTAAGGGGAATTACTGAGCATATCGGCAGACTGTTCTTGTTGCTCTTGCTGCAGTATACGATGATACGTACGCAATACTTTGCGCACATAGCGGGTTGTTTCGGTTGCATCAAATGCTCCGTATAGCACTACGCTATCATTTGCATAGGTTTCTGTATGAAGTTGCCCGAGCCAATACTCGGTATTGTCAAACCATATGTAAGCACTTCTGCCGTAGCGTTTGGCGAGTCGACGCGCATCCATTATGTGTGCCGGACCTGCATTGTACGATGCAAGCACAAACTTCGTTTGCTCTTCCTTATTGTTGATAAAAGAGAACATCTCCTGCAAACGCTTGATATAGCGTACTCCGGCTTCTATATTATCGGCAGGGACGTAGATGGTCGAATCATTTAAGCCAAAACGGTGTGCTGTTTTGGGCATGAGTTGCATAAGCCCAATTGCACCACTTTGCGAACGAGCGTGCGTATTGTAGTGCGATTCTTCGTAGCACAAGGCTGCAAGTAGTTGCCAATCCCAACCAATCGTAGGAGCATGTTGTCGGAAGATGTCAGCATAAGGAACTCTACAATGCTGCTCACTGTCCGTCACAAAAAGTGTTGGATCTTCTTTGTACAACGAGTGCTGACAACCGCGCATAAACAATAGTGCCATGATAACCGGGCAAATGAATAAGGATGTTATGCGTGAAGTCTTTGTCAAACGATAGTCTATTAGTTGGTGTGTTGGATATTCTTTTCTGCAATAGTAGGCATACCGTTGAGGCGTAAGAAAACTTGAGCCGTAGCAACCACATCTTTCTGGCAATACACCGATATACGTTGAGGGTTACGCTCTTTGTAATATACTTCCGCTACTTGGCTGCCGTCAATGTCATCTTTGGGAGTGGGAATACCGAAGATGGCTGTGAGTGTCTTAAGTGAGGTGTAATTCTTGTAATCTCCAAACTTCCAGAGTTCCATGGTGTCGATAAAGTGTACTTCCCATGGTTTCTTGCCGGCTATTTGCAGACAATCGGGCAACGGAAGCCCATTAATAAGAGCACGTCTGCATACAAAAGGAATATCGAACTCTTTGATGTTGTGTCCGCATAGGTTGTTGTAGGGCGACTTGAAGAAACTGCCTAACAATTCCAGAAAATCGGCTAATATGCTATATTCATCAGTCCCGTAGAACGATTTGGTACGCAGATGCCATTGGTGGTCATCCTTGTCAATATGGCAAAACCCAACCGAAATACAAACAATACGTGCATATTCGGCATAAATTCCGGCCTGCTGCCACCCTTGCTCTATATCATCGGTATATCGCTCGGGGTTGAATTGTTGCAAACGTGCATATTTCTCTGCCCACAGATGTTGCATCTCTTCGCTGAGTTGGTTGTACGACTCCACCATGGGTGCGGTCTCTATGTCGAAAAACAATATCTTATCAAGTGATATATCCATGTGTGGGCGGCATGTGTTAGTTTTCGCTGATTTGCTGCTTGACAAACTTGACAAGTATGTTAATGGCTGCACGATTATGTCCTCCTTGTGGAATAATAAGGTCGGCATATCGTTTGCAAGGTTCAATAAACTGCAAGTGCATGGGCTTGACAATGCGTGTATAGCGTTCCATTACTGCTTCTGCCGTGCGACCGCGCTCAATCACATCGCGTTCAATCACACGTATCAAACGGTCATCGGCATCGGCATCTACAAATATCTTCAAGTCCATTTCGTTGCGGAGTTTCTTGTCGCATAAGGCCATAATACCTTCCACAATTACTACTTCGCGTGGCTCTACATGTATCGTTTCGGGCTGCCGGGTGCAAGTGAGATACGAGTAGGTGGGTTGCTCAATAGGCTTCCCCTCTTTTAGCATCTTCAAGTGTTTCTCGAGTAATGCCCAATCAAACGCATCGGGGTGGTCGAAATTAATATTCTGCCGTTCTTCTACGGGAACATTGGAAGAATCTTTGTAATAAGAGTCTTGTGGAATAACCACTACATCGTCTTTAGGAAGACGCTCTACTAATTTTTTGACCACCGTAGTTTTGCCCGAGCCGGTGCCACCCGCAATGCCAATGATAAACATGAGAGAGATGTGTTAACGACAACAAATACTATTTGTTGTTAATTGGTTTATACGGGCTACAAAGGTACGGAAAAGTTTTGAGATGACAAAACGCTTTTTTTTCTACTGCATTCTCGGGCTTATCTTGAACCTGCCGAGCGACAACCAATGTGGCGGATGTTATATTGCGCTGAGGTTTTGTGGGTTATAAAGGTTCTTTCCTTCCAATGTGTAGGCATACTCAATACGGTCGGCATAGTATGTTTCCACTTTACCGCGTACAATTTTCATGGTACTGTTCACCATGTGGTTCTGCTCTGTGAATGGTTCGGGCAGTACAACCACGGCTGTCGGCAACCAGCGTTCGGGGAACATTCCTGCATGAATACCTCCTTTGCGATACGCGTCTGTTTCTGCTTGTATTTTATCAAGCATCAAACGTTTGCCTTCTTCGCTTTCAGGATTTTTGCCTTCGGCTTTTGCGTACTGTTGTAAGGCGTCTTTGTTGGGTACGATAAGGACAATCGTGTAAGGGTCTTGATTGTTGTGAAGAATCACTTGTTCTATGTATTTTGAACTGTCGGTAAGTGAGTCTTCAAATCCTTCTGGACTGTATTTTTCACCATCCGAGGCTATAAGCAACGATTTAAACCGTCCTGTAACCCACAAAAAATCAGGGTGCTGTGCAGTTATGTATCCCATATCACCGGTGTGCAGCCATCCGTCAATAACGGTTTCTGCCGTAGAATCAGGATTCTTCCAATATCCGGCCATTACGTTCTCTCCTCGTATTACAATTTCTCCTTTTTCGCCATAGGGGAGCGAATTTCCTTCTGCATCACATATTTTTATGTCCATAGGCTGCACTAAACGTCCGGAAGATCCGAAAATGCAGTTTTCGGGGGCATTGGCACAAATGATAGGTGTGGCTTCTGAAAGTCCGTATCCTTGGAACATAGGTATACCTATAGCGTTATAATAGCGTTGCAGTTCGATATCAAGCAATGCTCCACCGCCCACAAAAAATTTCATGCGTCCTCCAAGACCGGCACGAACTTGTTTGAATATGAGGCGATCAAAAAGATGGATGAGGGGTTTCTTCCATGCTTGCGCAAAACCTCCGCGGTTGTAGTATTCTTTATTGTAGGATATGGCAAGTCGGAGGGCAAAGTTGTAGAGGGCTTCTACTTTTGCACCCTGTTTGTGTATGCCGGTTTCTATGTTTTTCTTGAAATTGCGTGCCAAAGCAGGAACAGACAACATAACCATGGGGCGTACTTCCTGAATGGCAATAGGTATGTTTTTTAGAGTAGCCAAAGCAGTCTTCCCGGTTGGTACGGTCGCAATACTGCCGCCATACGACATCATGGTATAGAATCCTGCTACATGTGCAAAACAATGGTCAAGCGGCAAGATGATGAGCATAACATCATCTACATCTATACCGATAACGGAGTGTGCTTGTTCTACATTCGCAGTGTAGTTACGGTGGGTGAGTAATATGCCTTTAGGGTCGGCAGTAGTGCCTGATGTGTAACTGATGTTGGCATAATCGTCGGGTTGAACGGACTGATAGCGTTGTGTGAAATCATCGGGATGTTGCTCCAGTAGTTGGTCTCCCATGCGTAGAATATCGCCAAGGTATATTTCTTTTTCTTCGTACGATTCTTGAGAGTCAAATACGATGATATGCTCTACGTTTTCCAATTTTGGAAGTATGGCCCGTATCTTCGGAAGTTGTTGTCCCGAAACCATGATGTAACGGGCATCAGAGTGTCTGATGCGGAAGAGCAGGTCGTTGGTTTCTTCAAGTTTAATACTGAGTGGTACGTTTACTCCGCCTGCATAGAGAATACCGAGTTCTCCAAGAACCCATAGGTTACGTCCCTCGGAAAGAAGTGCTACCTTATCTCCCTTTTGCAAGCCAAGTTGCATAAGCCCCGCTCCTATACGATATGCTTCGTGGCGAGTCTGTCGAAAAGAAGTTTCTGTCCATTTCCCTTGTGTTTTCTCACGTAAAAAGGTGTGATCGGCGAATTGACGGGTGTATTTTTCTACAAAGTCAATAATAGTGAGTCGCTCTGTCATGTGTAGTGTTTATTAGTGGTTAAACGTATAAGGGAAAGCCTATTTCTGTGGTTAGCGAGAGTAAACAAACCCCATTCCGCAACAAAGGTACGGTTTTGCCGCGGAATATGCAAATATGGCATCTGAAATATCTTGCAGGCACTACCATGTTCTTGTTATAGGCTGCAAACGTCTTGTTGTGTTTGCTGTATGGTTACTTTGAACGTGTTTTGTATTTTTGTTTGTGATAATAGAGTTTTTTATGTACCTTTGTCCTCTTATTTTGCTGCCATTATGGCATACATGTCAGATTGGTGCGGAATTTGTTGTTAGTAATCAATAGAAAGACCAAATAGAATAAAGCATGAAACAAACAGAAAGTATCGCGACAGGTGCACTTACAAGTGCTATTGTAGAAGGAATCAGAAATAAAAAAGGTCATCGTATCGTAGTGGTGGATATGAGCGAATTGGAATCGGCTCCTTGCCGTTGTTTTGTCATAGCGGAAGGAACATCGAATACACAAGTGGCAGCCATTGCAGATGAGGTGGAAGATTACGTGCGTAAGTCGGTAGGAGATAAGCCGATAGCAATAGTCGGACAAGACAATGCCGAGTGGGTGGCAATCGACTATGTCGATATTATAGTACATATATTCCAACCTCAAACGCGTGAGTTTTATGATATAGAACATCTGTGGGGTGATGCGAAAATTACGATGCTTCCGAATGAGTAAGCCACACTAAAAACAGATTAACTATGGAACAAAAATCGAAACAAAATCAACCCTCTCCGCAACAGAAAAAGAAAAAGGGACCGAGCCTTTCCTGGTTGTATGTGGTTATTATAGCCCTATTGTTTGGGCTCCTATTTATGGGCGACGGCAGTGCGGTCAGCAAAGATATTTCGTATACACAGTTGCAATCGTATATTCAAAACGATATTATCGAATCGTTGGTGGTCTATGATAACAATGTTGTGAAAGCCGTTGTTCGCCAAGATGCAATGGGTGTCGTTTTCGGAGATGTCGCAGAGCAACATACAGACCGACGCATAGCGGTCTCTATTCCGAGTGTGGACGAGTTTAATAAGTACATGACCGATGTAAACACTGCTCGAACAGACGAAGGTAAGAAGATGATTGACCTGTCGTTTCAGAAAAATCACGACTATTGGATGATAATACTTAACGTTCTGCCGTTTGTGCTGATAATCTTCTTCTTCATGTTTATGAGTCGTGGTATGGCAGGTGCTGCCGGTGGAGGCATCTTCAGTGTGGGCAAGGCTAAGGCACAGGTCTTCGACAAGGATAAGAAAGATAAGGTGACGTTCAAGGATGTTGCCGGTTTGGCAGGTGCGAAGCAGGAGGTTGAAGAAATTGTGGCATTCCTGAAGAACCCGAAGAAGTACACCAACTTAGGAGGAAAAATTCCCAAGGGTGCACTTTTGGTAGGCCCTCCCGGAACGGGTAAGACTTTGCTCGCAAAGGCTGTGGCGGGAGAGGCTAATGTACCGTTCTTCTCAATGTCAGGGTCCGATTTTGTGGAGATGTTTGTGGGAGTAGGTGCTTCTCGCGTGCGAGATTTGTTCCGTCAGGCCAAGGCTGCTGCACCTTGTATTATCTTTATCGATGAGATCGATGCAGTGGGGCGTGCCCGCGGGAAGAACATAATGAGTGGGGGAAACGACGAGAGAGAGTCTACATTGAACCAATTGCTTACGGAGATGGATGGTTTTGGTACCAACTCCGGCGTTATCATATTGGCGGCAACAAACCGTGCGGATGTATTGGATGCTGCCTTGTTGCGGGCAGGAAGATTCGACAGACAAATTCATGTGGAATTGCCCGACTTGCAGGAACGAAAAGAAATTTTTGCTGTACACTTGCGCCCCTTGAAGTTGGATGACTCGGTTGATGTTAATTTTTTGGCAAAGCAGACTCCCGGATTCTCTGGAGCGGATATCGCTAATGTTTGCAACGAGGCAGCCTTGATTGCCGCACGCTACGACAAACAATCAATTAGTAAGCAGGATTTTATGGATGCAGTAGACCGTATTATTGGCGGCTTGGAGCGTAAGACAAAGATAATGACGGACGACGAGAAGCGTTCCATTGCCTATCATGAAGCCGGTCATGCAACAATCTCGTGGATGTTGCGTTGGGCCAATCCGTTGGTTAAAGTAACAATAGTGCCGCGTGGTATTGCTTTGGGGGCTGCTTGGTATCTGCCCGAAGAACGGCAACTCACCAATAAGGAACATTTATTGGATGAAATGTGTGCCACGTTGGGTGGACGTGCTGCGGAAGAGTCTTTCCTTGGGCAGACAAGTACTGGCGCATTGAACGATTTAGAGCGTGTTACTAAACAGGCTTATGCGATGGTAGCGTATTATGGTATGAGCGATAAGTTGGCAAATTTGAGTTATTACGATTCCACTGGGCGTTCTGATTACGGTTTTGCCAAACCGTATTCGGAGAAGACTGCCGAAACCATCGACAAAGAAGCAGGTCAGATCATTGCTGTTCAAATGGAGCGGGCGAAACGTATTTTGGAGGAAAATGCAGAGGGACATCATCGAATTGCCGAACTCTTGATAGAGAAAGAGGTGATTACTGCCGAAGATGTCGAAGCAATATTAGGACCCCGACCTTGGAAATCGCGCCAAGACGAAATTATTGAGGACAATGATAAACTGCAACAGTTGGCAGAAGCAACGGAGCAAGGTATCACGGAAACTCAGTCGGATACGAATACTTTGGCATCTGCAGCGGAAAAAGAGTCGGATACGAATGATTTACAAGATAACAATAATAGTATATGAAAAGATTAGTATTATCAATAGCGGTTGTGTCGTTTGCTTTGCTGGGCATACAAGCACAACAAGTAGAGAAATTGCCTGTCGATGAGCAAGTGCGTGTAGGGCATCTGGACAACGGATTGACCTATTATATTCGTCATAATGAACTGCCTAAACAACGTGCGGAATTTCATATTGCCCAAGCAGTCGGTGCTATATTGGAAGAAGACCACCAGAATGGCTTGGCGCACTTTCTTGAACACATGGCATTCAACGGAACAGAGCATTTCCCGGGGAAAGGAATTATCAATTATTTTGAATCGGTAGGCGTAAACTTTGGTGGTAATATCAATGCTTATACTTCGTTGGATGAGACGGTTTATCGTTTGTCGGAGGTACCTACTGTGCGTGAAGGTATCATTGACTCGGCATTGTTGGTGATGCACGATTGGTCATGTGCTTTGTCGCTCTTGGGTGAAGAAATCGATGCCGAGCGTGGCGTGATTCGTGAAGAATGGCGTACAGGGGCTACGGCAGAACGTCGGATGTGGAAAGAACTGAATCCGTTGATGTATCCGGGTAGCCAATATGCTAAACGCGATGTGATTGGAGATACGGCAGTAATTAACAATTTCTCGTATCAGGCGTTGCGGGATTACTATCATAAATGGTATGGACCGGACTTGCAAGCGATAGTAGTAGTCGGTGATGTGGATGTCGATGCAATAGAGGCAAAGATCAAAGCCTTGTGGGCTGATGTACCTGCACGTGCCAACAGAGGTGAGCGGCCTGTTTATTCGGTCGATGATAATAAAGAACCGATAGTTGCCATTGTGCAAGATGCAGAAGCACAGTTTACGCGCATACGCATTGATTTCAAGAAGAATCCGCTGCCCGCGGAATTGGAAGGTACAAATGTGGATTATTTGCAGAATATCTACAACAGTTTGATATGTACAATGCTGAACAACCGTTTTCAAGAGTTGGCTCAGCAAGCAGATGCTTCGTTTGTTGGTGCAGCAAGTTTCTATACAGAATTGGTAAAGGCTAAAGATGCTTTCATCTCCATATATGTAGCAAAAAACGGACAAGAAACAAAAGCCTATACTGATTTGCTGACTCAATTGGAAAAAATGCGTCGATATGGCTTTACAAATGCGGAGTTGGAACGTGCTAAGACGGAGATGATTACATCCTACGAAAAGTCCTATAACGAACGTAATTCTGTACGCAACATATCCTATACGCGAGAGTATATCCGCAATTTCTTGGATGGAGAGTGCATCCCGGGTATAGAATGGGAATATAATTTCGTGAAGAATGTATTGCCATTGGTGGCTATCGACCAAATTAACCGATTGGCGGAAGCATATATAACCGACGAGAATGTCATAATCAGTTTCTCGGCTCCTGAGAAAGAGGGTGTGGTTATCCCTTCGCAAACCGAAGTGCTTGAGTTGTTTGAAGGTATGAAGACGCTCGAAATTGAGGCTCCGCAAGAGGAGGTGTTCGATAATACATTGGTAAAGAAAGCACCCAAGGCGGGTAAAATTGCCAAGACATCCTATAATGAGGTATTGGGTACCACTGAATGGACCTTGCGTAATGGCGTGCGTGTGATTATTAAGCCAACTACCTTTAAGCAAGACGAAATACGTATGTCGGCTTGGTCGGAGGGTGGAAAGTCTATGATAGGTAATCCCGAAGACTTGCCTTCTGCCGAATTGGCAACAGATATCATATCCTTTAGCGGTGTCGGTGAATTTACGCTGACTCAGTTGCAAAAGGCACTGACGGGTAAATATTGCAGTGTATCGCCATCCATCAATGCATATTCTGAAACTATGGACGGTAGTTCTAATGTGCGTGATTTTGAAACGTTGCTCCAACTCACCTATCTCTATTTCACTGCACCACGCAAAGATGCAGATGCGTTCGCGGCTCTTATGAGTTTGATGCAAACACAGTTGGAGAATAAGGAAACCAACCATAAAGCCGTTTTCCGTGATTCTGTATCGCTTATGTCAAGCGATTATTCGCCTCGTACCATACTGTGGAACAAAGCAACACTCTCGCATGTATCGCAAGACAAGGCCTATGCTGTCTATTGTGAACGTTTTGCCAATCCTGCCGACTTTGTATTCTTCTTTACCGGCAATATAAATCCTGAGGATGCGCAAACAAAGCAACTTATTTGCCAATGGTTGGGCGGTATGAAAACCAACAAGAAGGCACTCGAACAGTGGCAGGATACAAAGGTGCGTGCACCGAAAGGGGTCGTTAAGAACTATTTCGACCGCAATATGCAGATTCATACGGCATCCAACAGAATACAATATACGGCTCCTATGGAATGGACACTTGCCAACGACTTGAACATGGAGATGATTGGACGTATCTTGTCTACACGCTACTTGGAGAGCATACGCGAACGTGAAGGAGGATCTTACGGAGTAGGATGTTTCGGAACGGTTGATCGAAAGCCTATAGAGCAAGCCCGTCTCATTATGCAATTTGATACCGATCCCGAGAAACAGGCTCGTTTGATGGAGATAATCCATGAAGAAATAGCCACCATCATTGCCGAAGGACCTTTGGCTTCTGACTTGCAGAAAGAAAAAGAATCGATGCTGAAGGATTTCCAAGAAGATCTGGAGAAGAACGATTGGTGGGATAATACGGTGTTGTACAACTACTACGTATATGGTGTGAACTACTTGACGGATTATGAGGATGCAGTCCGTTCTATTACCGCCGAAACAGTACAGGCTACGTTAAACCGTTTGGTAGAAGCCGGTAATGTGTTTGAAGTGGTGATGTTCCCTGTAAACTGAGAATAAAAAAGATAATACATAAAAGAAGAGGTCGTAATTGTTTGGTACGACCTCTTTTTTTATGTATTATTCTGCACGCGCTAAAGGTTATTCCAGAAAAGGTGGAGTGCAAAAACGGTCATCAGACTGTGGCTTGGATTATAATGCGTGCTGCATTGTCGGCTGCAGGTGTATCTCCCAATGTGCAACGTATTTCCTCGTAATTGCTGAGCATTTGGGTGCGATATTCGCTATCATCAAGTAGTCGTCTGAGTTCTGTTTCTACATTATCTACGGTGAAAAGATAGGCAAGTAGTTCTCGTATCACTTCTTTTTGGGCAATGATATTGACCAACGTAAAGTGTGGAATCTTGAATAGAAAATCTTTTATGAGTCCTACCAATCTGCCGCACACGATATGGTAGACTGCCACTTGCGGGCAACGTAGGAGTGCCGTTTCAAGTGTGGCAGTACCGGAATTGACAACGGCGGCTTTAGCCTGTGTAAGTAATTGATAGGTTTGCCCGAATACGATGGTTTCGTCTTGTAGATAGTTTTTGTAGAACTGCGGATCTATTCCGGGTGCTCCGGACACAACGATGTCATATCCTTTTATTCGCCGTGCGGCTTCCAGCATGCGTGGTAGGCATTGGCTTATTTCGTGTTGTCGAGACCCTGGAAGAATGGCAATAATAGGGCGGTCGGTTGCCGGATTGTTGGCGGCAGTATGTGTAAGGTACTGCCTTACGCTATCCATTGTGGGATTACCAACATATTCGGCTTGGTATCCGTATTGCTGATAGAATGAGGGCTCAAATGGGAAAATACCGAGGATGCGGTCAGCATAGCGGGCTATTTTATGTACTCTCCATGTTTTCCATGCCCAAATTTTTGGGGGAATGTAATAGTAGATTTTTGTATCGGGCAGGTGCTTTCGGCAAAATTGGGCAATCTTAAGGTTAAAAGTGGGGTAGTCAATGAGTATAAGTGCATCCGGATGATTGTCAAGCAACGCTTGTTGTGCTATTTGAAAATTACGGTGTACTTTGTCAAGATTGCGCACAACGGCTACTATCCCCATAAATGCCATATTGCGGTAGTGTTGTATGAGCCTGCATCCAGCTTCCTGCATATGGTCGCCACCCATACCGACAAATTGTGCGTGCGGTTGCATGTGCTTGATAGCCTCTATAAGGTTGCCTGCATGCAAATCTCCTGAGGCTTCTCCTGCAATAACAAAATAGTTGATAGGCATCGTGAAATGGTTTTACATAGAAACGGCAATACTTGCCAATACATAGGGCATGGCACCTATAAGAATACCTTTGGCAAGTCGCCATGTATCGGTGGTGTAGAACAAGAATATGAGTGCCATATCGGGGAATATACAGACCAAAAAAAGTTTGTTCAATACAGCACCTGAGTGCATGTGAAAAGTTTGGAGTGCATACCATAGGTTCATTTGGTCAATGTAGAGATAACCAAAGATAGCGGGTATAATCAATCCGATTAGTGCTCCAATCCAATATTTGTCGAATCGATCCATTTATAGTCTGTAAGGTCTATTGAATTGGGAGTAAGTGCAATGTATCCATGTTTCAATGCCCATTCGTCGGTATCTTCGGCTTCGGGCTCGTGGTTGATAAATTCTCCGACAAGCATATAGAAAGGTTCTCCATGTGGGTCGGTATATTCTTTTAATTCTTTCTCCCAATGTCCTATGCATTGCCGTGTAAGGCGTACTCCTTGTATCTCTCCCACAGGTGCATTTATATTGATGCAGGTTCCATAGGGCAACGATGCGGATATAATCTGCCGGGTGAGTTTGATTATATAGGGCTCGAATGCAGAAAAATCGGCATCGGGATGGTGATCGCAGAGTGAGAATCCGATAGCGGGAATGCCGTGCTCGGCAGCCACAAAAGCCGCTCCCATGGTCCCTGAGTAGATGACGTTGATGGCTGCATTCGACCCATGATTGATGCCCGATACAACCAAATCGGGTTTACCGCCTTTGTAGATAACATTAAGTGCCAATTTTACACAATCGGAAGGAGTCCCATTGGTCGTATAAGCAGTGATGTTAGCGTTTTCTAACACTTTGCGCAATCGAATGGGTTGTTGTATGGTAATGGCATTAGACTGTCCGCTTCGTGCGCCATCGGGCGCCACTACAGTGACATGCCCGATGGTCTGCATAAGTCTTGCCAGGGTTTGTATCCCTTTGGCTTGCCAGCCGTCATCGTTGGTAATAAGAATCTCCATGTTTATGCTATGTTTGCAATGCGCTTTATGTCGTTTATGATAGTCTGTGCCAAGGCTTCGGCTTGTTGTTCGGTTGCGGCTTCTGAATATACGCGAATGATGGGTTCTGTGTTTGATTTACGCAGATGTACCCAACCCTCTGCAAAATCAATCTTTACACCGTCAATATCGTTAATGCGCTCATTGGCATATTGTGTTTTGACGGCTTGCAGAAGTGTGTCTACGTTTATTTCAGGGGTTAGGTTAATACGATTCTTCGAAATGAAATAGAGCGGATATTCTTTCTTTAGTTCTGATACGCTACATCCTTTATGGGCCAAATGACTTAAGAACAATGCAATACCTACAAGAGCATCTCTCCCGTAGTGCGATGCGGGGTAGATAATCCCACCATTGCCCTCTCCGCCGATAATGGCATGAGTGCGTTTCATTTCTGTCACAACATTTACTTCGCCCACGGCACTTGCCGAATAATTACCTCCATGCAATCGAGTAACATCACTCAAGGCTCTTGTGCTGCTCATGTTGCTGACGGTGTTGCCGGGGGTGTGAGTCAGTACGTAGTCTGCCACCGATACAAGTGTGTATTCTTCGCCAAACATATCTCCGTTTTCACAGATAATAGCCAATCGGTCAACGTCTGGATCTACCACAAATCCCACATCGGCTTTGCCTTCTTTGAGCAGAGAGGCAATTTGCGTGAGATGCTGCGGAAGTGGTTCCGGATTATGGGGAAAATGTCCGTCAGGAGTGCAGTTGAGTTGTATGATATTGCTTACTCCCAACGCTTTCAGTAAGGCAGGAATTGCCAATCCGCCTACCGAATTGACACAGTCTACGGCCACTGTGAAACCTGCATTACGGATGGCATCTGTATCTACCAACGAAAGTGCGAGAACATTGTCTATATGTTGTTGCAGCCAATCTTTATGCGATAACGTACCGAGTTCGTCCACTTCTGCGAAAACGAAATCTTCTTGTTCGGCAATGCGTAGCACCTCTTTGCCTTCGGCATCATTCAGAAACTCACCTTTCTCATTGAGCAGTTTTAGGGCATTCCATTGCTTGGGGTTGTGCGAAGCAGTAAGAATGATGCCCCCTGCTGCATGTTCGCCTGCAACGGCAAGTTCGGTGGTAGGAGTAGTGGCTAATCCTATATTGACTACATTATAGCCCATTCCCATGAGTGTACCCGAAACCAATAAATCAACCATGGCACCTGATATGCGTGCATCACGTCCTACAACAATGGTCCTGTTGTTGGGCATATTATGTTGGCGTTGGGTGGCATAAGCGGCTGTAAAACGTACTATATCCACAGGGTTGAGTCCCTCGCCTACGGCTCCGCCTATGGTACCGCGGATGCCGGAAATAGATTTAACTAAAGACATAATTTTGAGGTATTAGAATTTGCGTATTTGTATTTTAAGGTCATATCCGTAAGGTATTACACTATCGCTCGCATCGGAAAACCCTAATTTGCTGGGACAGATAAGTTTGCCTTCTGCACCGTTATATTTCATGTGTGCCACAGCCAAGAGCCAGGCTGTACATGTTTCCTCTGACGAAACACCGTTCTGAAATACAATAGGGTTTGCCGATTCGTTAGGAGTCCAAATGCTTTTGATTATTTGTGGGTAAACATCCAATGTATATTGGCGATAACGCAATTGTATTTTGTCTTTGTAAGCAATTGTATCGCCTTCGGTGTCACCGATGTTTGTTAAGCGGAAATAGCAGTTGTCACCTATTTCCAAATAATCGTTTTCACCCCATCTGCCGTCTTCTGGCTCTTCGTAAATGATGTTGATATGGTTACGCTTTATATAGTCGGCTATCAGTTGTTTCTCTTCCTTGAGCGAATTGGCGTAACTGTTCGAGTTGCAACTGCAGAAAGCAGTAAGCAGGCAAAATGTTCCTATGCAGAAAAGCACTGTTTTTGTTCTCATATGGTCAGTTGATAGTTTGTGTTTGCAATTTTATTTTCACATTTGTATAAGGAGGAACGGCATCACTTCCTATAGGACCGAAGGCCGTGTACCAAGGTGCCAATAAGGTGCATTCTTCACCTTCTCTGAGTTGTGGTAACATTTGGTCGATTACAGGAATAACTTGCTTTTTGCCGATACAAATTGTTTCTTCCGAATCGGTCAGCAGTTGATCTTGCAGGTCATATATTTGCGCTTTTACCACGACGTATTGGTCTTTTTGTAAATGGGGTAGTTGGGTGTGGTTATTGTAACGATACCAATATCCGTATGTATCTAAAGTGTAGGTATCGGGTTCCTGTTGTATATAATGTATCAATTCTTTATCTGCCTCTTCTGCCATACGTTGGTTCAGTAGCACCAAAGCCAATTGCGTGGTGTCGTTCTGTTCCGTTCTATGACTGGGTGCTTGGGGTTTGGTTTTGTTACATCCGTATAATAACAAAATTCCTGCCAAAATAGTTATGAAAGTTGTTCTTCTCATTTGTTGGTCAACTTTTTCTTGTATTCGGAGGGTGTCATGCCATAAATGGCTTTGAAGCATTTGGAGAAATATCTACTGTCGTTCATACCTACCATATAGGTTATCTCGGTGATGTTGTAGGTACCGGTTTCCAATAATTGTGCAGCACGCTTTATGCGTACCTCGCGAATAAACTCCACAGGCGATAAACCTGTTAATCCTTTCAGTTTGTTGAAGAATACGGTGCGTCCTAAATTCATTTCGTTCACCATGTCTTCTACCACCAAATCGCTGTTATCCATGTTGCGTTCCATGAAATCCATTAGTTTTGCAAGAAATGCCTCGTTACTTGATTTCACTTTAACGTCTTTGGGTTGTAGGTTCAGCAATTCGTTGCGATAACTTTCTTGCAAACGGTCCCGTTGTTTGAGTAGATTTACTACGCGTGCTTTCAAATGTTCGGGTGAAAAAGGTTTGGTGATATAATCATCAGCACCATAGCGTAAGGCCTCTAATTTGCTTTCTATGGCAGATTTTGCCGTGAGCAAAATAATAGGTATATGACTGGTCTTGATGTCCTCTTTCAGTTTGTTGGTTAGTTCCAACCCATCCATGTTGGGCATCATTAAATCCGATATGATAATGTCGGGAATGTGTTCTAAGGCACTATTAACGCCCTCTTTTCCGTCGTTGGCGGTCAGCACTTTGAACTCTTGTTGGAAAATATTGCTCAAGAAACTTCGCATGTCTTGATTATCTTCCACTATGAGCATGGTTTTCTCTTCGGAATGGGTTTCAAGGTTGTCAGTCAGTAGTCGAGGATTCTCTTCGTTGTTTGTAACAATGGGCGTGTCAGTGATAAAATCAACATCGCTGCCGAAATGGTCTTTACCCATACGTAGCATAATCACAAAAGTGGTACCTTTGTTTGGCTCGCTATCCACTTCTATGTAGCCCTTGTGCATATCCACCAGTTCTTTCACTAAGTTCAAACCTATACCCGTCGACGATATACTGCTGAAGTTCTTTATCTCGTTCTGCGAAGAAAAGCGTTCGAAAAGCAGACTGCGTTTGTCATTGGGAATACCAACCCCCTCATCGCTTACTTTTAGCAGAGCAAAGTTGTTTTTTTCGCTTATTGTCACTTTTATGCCCTTGCCTGCTGGGGTAAACTTAAATGCATTAGATAGTAGATTATAGAGTATTATATCCACTTTCTCGCGATCTATCCATATCGTGAGGTCGGGAGCCATGTTTTCTATCTGGAAGTTGATATGTTTGTCGTAGGCTTCTTTGGTGAAATTGGCGCAAGTACGTTCTACAAGTTCTGGCAGTTTTGTTTCCTGTATTTTGAGTTTCATCTTCTTGTTCTGGATCTTCCTGAAATCCAAAATCTCGTTGATGAGTCTGAGCATACGATTGCAGTTACTTTCCACTATTTCTAATTGGGTGCGTACATTGGGCGATATTTTTTCAGTCTTCAATATGTTTTCCACAGGTCCGGATATCAAGGTTAGTGGAGTACGCAATTCATGCGATATATTGGTGAAGAAACGCAATTTTATATCGGTCACTTTTTGTCCCAGAATTATTTCTTGTTGCAAATGAGTGTACGATGAAAATATCCGGAATGCTACATAGAGCAGCAGAAGACCGCAGAGTACATAGAGCAGAATAGCCCATCCGGTTTGCCTGAATGGGGGTTGTATGTGTATGGTCAGTGTCCGTATGTTGTCTGCCCATACGCCTTCCGAGTTGGTGGAACGCACGCAAAAATGGTAGGTACCGGGTTTCAGGTTGGTATAAGTTACTTTTCGAGTGTTCACATAGTTCCATTCTTTCTCAAAACCTTGCAGAATGTAGGCGTAGCGGATTTTGTCGGCATTGGCAAAATCTAATGCTGCATATTCTACGCTGAATACGCTTTGTGCATGTGTCAGACTTATTTCTTGGGTATAGGCTATGTCTTGTTGCAGAGGAGAACCTTTACCGCCTATAACCACATCTTTGTTAAATAATTGCAGTTTGGTGAGCACTACATCCGGTACTTCTTCCGAATGTAGTATCAGTTTAGGCGCAAAACTGCAATAGCCGTTGCTATAGCCGGCAAGCATCTTCCCCGATTGCAGATGTAGCAGCGGACTTTCGCTGAAATAGGCATTGGGTTGGTGGCTCAGTGCATTGAAGTGCTGAAACGTATTGCTTTGGCTGTCAAAACGAGTAATGGAGTTTTCCGACAAAAGCCACAACATCCCGCATTCGTCTTCTGCTATACTCAATACAATATCGCTGTTCAGACCATCGGCCGTTGTGTAGGCTTTGAATATGGCGGGGCTGTTCTGGGTAGCAGGTTGTATCACTTTGTTCAGTCCTGCACCATAGGTACAGAACCACAATGTGCCGCTACTGTCACAGTGCAAGTGAGTAATGTCGTAATAGGCAGTAAACGAACATACATTCTGAGGAATGCTTATTTGCAACAATCCGTTGGTGGTTGCTGCCCATAATATACTGTCTCCTGCAGTCAGCAGGTTGCGCACACGAGCGCATTTGTCTATCGGATACGCCTCCCATTCGTTGGCATAATGGATAAACCGCTCACCCCTCAGTATGTTTATACCTCCACCATATGTTCCTATATATAATGTACCGTTTTTATCTTCTGTTATGGCATATATATCGTTACACGATACGCTGTATGGATCATCTGTGTGTATATATTGACTGATGGTGAAGTGTCCGTTTGCCGAGAGGGTTAATTTCATAAGACCCATGCCGCGCGTTCCAAACCAAATGTCACCGTTCTTGTCTTCGTGCATGCAATATACAAGGGCATCTATTGGTAATACGCTCTTTTGTTGCATGGCTTTGTTGTAGTGGATAACTTTCCCGCCTTTGTTAGCCATCAGTATGTCTCCGTTGCGCAACTGTAAAGTGGCTCTCACTTCCCCCGACTGATGTATATTCTCTCGTATATCTTGTAAGTGAAATTGAGGACGTTGAATATCCACTCGGTCTATTCCCTGGTCATAGGTACTTATCCAAATGGCACCTTGTTTGTCGGGGTAGGCGGTATGAATCATATTGCTTAAGCCCTCTATCGGAGCCTCCAATTCATCGCTATCATAGTTGTATTTACTAAAACCGCCTCCTGTAGGATTAAGCCATAGTTGATGGTTCGCGTCCTCAAACATCAGAAAGTTAGGGGCTAATTGTCTAATGTAGCGGGTATCGGTTAGGGGCTGAAGGTGTTTGAGCGATTGGTCGCTGATGCGATAACGGAAAATACCACTTTCGCTATTTTCTATCCAAACAATGCCATGATTATCCATACTTACGGATAAGAAATTGTTCGAATGAATAAACGGAGTATTTGAAGTTGAGTACTGTTTTAGCGAACCTTGCTTGTAGTCGTACAAAAACAGACCTTCCGAATCGGTAGTAAAAATCAGACTCCCGTTTTGTAGGGGCTGAATGTCGGTGATGCGGGTTTCTTTGCCTATTTCTATGTGTTCGAAATGTTTGTCTTGTGGAGAGTATCGCCAAATAATACCATTGTCCGAACCAAACCAAATGCACGATTTCTGTGTATATACCGATATATATTTAATCGCTTTCTCTTTGCCGTAAGGATAGAAGCGTGTGGAGTCTCCTTGAGCGGTAATGCGGCACAACGAGTTCCCGTCATCAAACCATATATTCCCTTCTGTATCGCTTACCAGAAAATGAGCGGCATGCCGGGTCTGATATGTACTGAGTGTCGGACAGTCACCTTGTTCTATGTTTTGCAGGCGAAGAATACTTGTGTAGGTTGCAAACCAAAGTTCGCCTTTGCGAGGTTCTGCATAGAGATGATGAGTATGGTTGTGCAGGCTCTGTACTTGTAAGTCAAGCGAGTATATCTTCTCTGTGCGTTTGTCAAGACGATGGATGTTGCCGTCATAGGTTTGCGACCAAATGTAGTTCAACGAGTCTTCGTATATAAAATGAATACGGCTGTTCTGCATTTGCCGTTGCGGGTCGGGATGCGATTTGTAGTTGGTAAAATTATAACCGTCAAACTTGTTCAAACCGTCCCATGTACCAAACCACATATAGCCGTCGTGGTCTTGTAGTATGGCCATAACGGTATTTTGGCTCAATCCGTCTTCTACCGAATAGTGTTTTACGGTGTACTGATATGCTCCCGTATCATTGGGCGAATGTTGAGCAATAAGGTGAATTGTGCAACTTAAAAGTAAGCCAATGGCTAAAATAGTACGATTTCTCATAGAGTTTGTCATTTGCCTAATCCTTGCAAATATTGTCCGTATTGTGTTTTGCAGAGTTCATCTCCTAATTGGTGAAGTTGTTCCGTGCTTATCCAACCGTTTCGCCATGCTATCTCTTCTATACAACTCACATAGAAGCCTTGGCGGTTTTGTATAGTGGCAATGAAGTTGCCTGCATCCATCAGACTGTCGCAGTTACCGGTATCCAACCAGGCAAAACCTCTGCCGAAAAGTTCTACTTGAAGTGTTCCTTCTCGCAAATACACTTTGTTTAAATCGGTTATCTCATATTCTCCTCTGGCAGAAGGTTTCAAAGAAGCGGCTTTCTCACAAACGGTCTTGTCGTAGAAATAAAGTCCCGGAACGGCAAAGTTACTTTTCGGATGTTCGGGCTTCTCTTCCAACGAAAGAACACGATGCTCTGCGTCAAATTCTACCACCCCATAGGCACGCGGGTCTTTCACATAATAACCGAAAATGCACGCCCCGTTTTCTATCGAGGCGGCACGGCGAAGCATCTGGGTGAAACCCTGACCGTAGAACAAGTTGTCGCCCAATATCAAACAACCTGCTTCACCTTGTAAGAAATCTTTACCCAATACAAAGGCTTGAGCCAATCCGTTAGGTACCTCCTGAACCTTATATTCCAAATGCATGCCTATACGATTGCCGTCCCCTAATAATTCTCTGAACATTGGTAGGTCGCGAGGAGTTGATATTATCAGCACTTCTCTGATGCCTGCAAGCATCAGGGTCGAGAGCGGATAGTAAATCATCGGTTTGTCATAAACAGGCATTATCTGTTTACTAATCGCTTTTGATAATGGATATAGGCGTGTTGCGCTTCCTCCGGCAAGTATTATTCCTTTCATAAGGCAGGGCGGTTTTTATGGGTTAGACGGACGCTTGTAAGTGAAGCCTATTCCGCACCGCAAAGATACAACAAAAAGTCCACAAACACAACAATCGGCATAAAACTCTACTGTCGTTCAACCACAAAACTATGAAGATTATCGCATCCTAATTCTTAAAAGAACTATTAATGCAGCCTGATTAATATCCCAAAAGTATATGCAAGGACTTGTATTTTCACAATTCGGTTATTTGTACTATCTTTGTCGGCATAATAAATTTAGTTTATAGTGTTTATGAAACGTATTCTGTTGTTTTGCTTGATAACTTTTCTCACGGCTGCCAACTTGTGGGCAGAGGTGTTGTTGGAGGAGAATTTTAAGTACGGGTTGGGTTCTATGCTTACCGACAATGGGTGGTTTACACAATACAGAGCATCATCCGATATCAGTGTCACCAATGCCTTGTCAGTGCCTCGTTATGCACCGTCCGACATAGGTGGGGCTGCCTTAATCGATTGTATTAGTGGTTCGGATCAGCCGCATCGTGCTTTTCTTGAACAAACTGAGGGAGATATTTATGTCGCTTTCATGTTTGCACCGTTGATTAACAATAAAAAAGGGTGGTTCTTTGCATTGCGCGACAATAATTTCTCGGCAGGATACAATTCCGAATATAACTTCAATGCACGATTGCTTTTGGATGATTCCAATCGTATAGGACTCGCCTTTGCCGATAATCAAAAAGCACAGTTTGCCGATAGTTATTTAGATTACAATACTACTTATTTGGTAGTCATTAAATATACCGTCAATGCGGGGGCTTGTAACGATGCAGTATCGCTTTGGCTTTTCAAAGAAGCCGTGCCTGACGAACCTGCTCAACCACTCATCGGACCTCTTACTGATGCTGCCAAAAAAGACATAAATCCGGCAAATGTTGTTCTGAGGGGGTACGATGCTAATGGGTGGCTCGTTGTTGATGGTATACGTGTGGCTACCACATGGCAGGAAGCAGTTCTGATGATGGACGACAATACGGCCATCAACAACGTTTCAATCGGTTCTTCTGACGAACCTGCTTACATATACAATTGTTTGGGGACATGTCTTGGCATTTATTCCGAAAATGCTTTTAGCGCGTTGCCTCGAGGTATATATGTTATCAAAACTCTGTCTGCTTCACATAAAGTATTGCGCTGATACGAGCATCTGCTGAACTATACAGCGGGGCTATTACCTATAAATGGTGATTGCCCCGTTGTCGTTTTAGTTATTAAAATCATCACAATAAGGGATTGTCCTTTCCTGATGCACATCGTACTTTTGCAGCGTTTTTTAACGATTACGAACTATTGATGATGACAAAAGTTAAATTGTGCACAGCCGTAGCGCTGATGTTTTCTTTGAATATCAATGTCTTGTTGGCGCAACAAGATGCCGATGTAATGGTGGTCAATCGCGCCGATTGGGAAGCATTGTTGCAAAGGATCGAACGCTTGGAGGTGGATGCAACCTCAGGAGCAACCCCCAAAGAAGAACCATTACCGGAAGATACTGTTAAAAAAGACAAACCTAAAGATACGAAAAACAAGAAAGAACGGAAAACACGTTTTTGGATTGGGGGATACGGTGAAGCCACCATGATGCGGGCTTTCTATTCCGACAACTATCTGCGCTACTCCAAACCTGAAAATTATAAGAACGATTCCTATGGGCAGTTCGATCTTCCGCATGTTGTACTCGCTTTCGGATGCGATTTCGGAAAAGGTTGGAGTATGGGTACTGAAATAGAGTTTGAGCATGGCGGCATGGAGGGTGCTGTCGAAATTGAAGAAGAAGAGGCGGGAGAATACGAAACGGAAATCGAGCGCGGTGGCGAAGTGGCTATCGAACAGTTCTGGATTCAGAAATCTTTTAATGAATATGCTAACTTGCGCGCGGGTATGATTATCGTACCGGTCGGACCTACCAATGCGCACCACGAGCCCAATCGGTTCTTCGGTGTCTTTCGCCCGGAGGGCGATAATGCCATCTTGCCTTGTACATGGCACGAAGTAGGGTTGAGTTTCTTCGGACGCTATAAATTTTGGCGATATGAGATACAATTCCTTCCAGGGTTGGATTCCGATCGGTTCGGACGAACCAATTGGGTTAAATATGGGGCGGGTTCACCCTATGAGTTTAAATTGGCAACCTGCTATGCTGCGGCTATGCGCTACGATTTCTATGCTGCACCCGGACTCCGACTCTCGCTTAGCGGGTATTGTGGCACTTCTTTTGATAATACACTCTCCAATACCAGTGCCGATAAATATAAAGATGTACATGGACTCGTTTCTATCGGTAGTGCCGATTTCAAATACGATGCACACAACCTGATTCTGCGCGGAGGATTTACGTACGGACATCTCAACGACGCCCGTACCATTACCGAATACAATATGCAAATGCGCAAAGATTCGCCATCCAAACGACAATTGGTGGCGTCCGATGCCTATTCGTTTGGCGTAGAGGCAGGATACGATTTTTTTGCTCTAAACAATAAGTTGGTGGAGAAAAAACAAAAGTTCTATGTCTTTGCACGCTACGACCTATACGACTCACAGTTCAAAGTCGATGGCGACCGCAATGCAGGGTATGCCTGGTGTGGACGTCAGCGTTTTGCCGCAGGGTTCAACTACTATCCGCTGCCCGAAATTATAGTCAAAGGCGAGTTCTCCTATGGGATTCTTAACAAAGTATCCGATGGAGCAGGTACTTTCTCAAAAAAATACAACGACGAACCCGCCATTTCGCTCGGTATAGCCTATTGTGGTATATTCTTCGATACTAATAAATAATTAAGTTATATATGAAACAGATTTTTACTAAAAGTATCTATGCGACTGTTGCTGCCGCTATCATGATTGGATTCGCATCCTGCGACCCCAACAACAATAATCCCGTCAACAATAATGACGAAAAAGAACAAGCACTACAAGCCATGCTTACCCCCTATGTGGAGAACAACGTTATTTTTACCTATACTAAGTTGGCGGATGCTACTATTCAACTTCATGAGGCTTGCGAAACTATCTTTGCTAAATACGAAGCAGGTACTTTGCAAACGGCTGATGTCGAAAACGCATGCAACTATTGGAATCAGGCACGTAAGTATTGGGAACTTTCCGAGTCTTTCCTCTTTGGTCCTGCAGGAAACCACAATATCGACCCGCATATCGACTCTTGGCCCTTGGATAAAGATATGATGGATCAGATGTTGAATAACGAAAAAACAATGGCATATATTGAGGAAAAAGGCTCCGACTATATCGTGGCTTTAGGCTATGGTTTGTTGGGTTTCCATGCTGTTGAATATATGTTGTACGAGTTGTCCGAAGATGGTACTGAGTCACATCCTCATTCGCTCACCTATACGCGTCCCGAATTGGTCTATTTGGTTGCCGTAGCGGAAGACTTGCGCAATCAAACGGTTTGTTTGGAGGCTTGCTGGGCAGGTACCGACAATGTAACGGCTGAAAAACAGGCTGTTTTGGAAGAGGCAGAACTCGATTATGGCGAAAACTATGCCGACTATTTCCGCAATGCAGGCAAAGTCGGATCTATTTATAAAACGGCACAAGAGGCTGCCGAGGAGTTGGTGCAGGGATGTATTGATATCGCTGATGAAGTAGGTAATACCAAGATTGGTACACCTTGCTTCGCGGCTAACGATGAAGACCGAGACTATATCGAATCTCCCTATAGCCTCAACTCTATCGAAGATTTTACCGATAATATCCGTTCTATTCAAAATAGTTACAACGGAATGGCAAACGACCGTAGTTTGTCCGACTATATTAAGAGTGTTAATCCCGAGTTGGATGCTCAAATGCAGTCTGCATTGGATAATGCTATCAAAGCCATTCAGGCTATACCCGAGCCGTTTGCTAAAACGGCAGGATCTGCCGAGGCTAAGAATGCGGTTAAGGTTGTCGGCTCCGATTTGGTAGATGTGTTGGAAGCAGTCTATGCAGCACTCTCTGAAAATTAATATAGAGATAGCCTAAGGCAATAATCCGCTTGTTTGCGCAGGCGGATAGTGCCGTTTTATAATGGATGATAATAAAAATGTAAATGAATATGAAACGAATTTTTTTTTATGCGGTTCCTGCAATCGCATGTCTGTGTTTGGCCTCTTGTCAGCCTAATACGGAAATAACCGACAATCCCAAACCGCAAGAGATGCCCGACTGGTATTATGCTGGAGGTAAGTTGGGTACTGCCTATTTGGCTACATCCAATGCTTTAGAACAACCTACCGAACCCATCAATGAGGGTTTCTACGAGTCCTTCAAACGTGGAGAGGCTATTTTCGAGAAACCTTTCATGTCTAACCTGACGGGAACACGCTCCGGACTCGGACCACTCTATGTACGTCAGTCGTGTATTCATTGTCATCCGGGCTATAGCCATGGCGAAAGTGTACCTGAGGGAACCTATAATTCCGTAGAAGTGGGCAATGGTACATTGCTGGTTGTGTATAATAAGGCAACCGAAGCCTATGTTACCTGGTTGGCAGGTATGCCCCAGTTGCATGGGGTTGGACCGTTCAAGGCTCCTTTGGATGAGTCGCAAATCACGGTCACATGGAAAGAAGCAACCGACGACTGGGGCAATACATTCCCCGATAACGAAACCTACTCCTTGCGCTATCCGGAAGTTACTCTGCCTGCCGCTGCCGTATATGTTTTCAATCAGGGATTTACCGATTTGGGCGACTATGGAGTCAAGTTGGAAAATACAATCGGCATTTATGGTACGGGATTACTCGATGCCATTCCCGAAGAAGATATTATCGCACAGTGGGCACAAGAAGAACAGGATAATTATTTCCCATTGAATACGGCGTTCTTTGAGGGCGGGCAATGGAAAAATTTCTATACCAACTCCCTGCAGGGCGACGGGACTCCATATGTGCGTCGGTTTACCTATGCTCTCTCGCGAGGACCTTTGCAAGATGCTGCAGGAGCCAATGCCATATGGAACATCACGAATGTTACACGCTCCGACCGTCGTTACCATTACCTCGACCTTAATGGTACTATCTATGCTACCTACGCCTCCAAAGATCCCGAAGTTCAAGACGCTTTCCCTGCCTATATCGAACAAGTCGATCCCAAACACGAACATGCCGATTGGTTTACCGACGATGTCGAGCACAATATCTATGCTTATCTCACAGCGAAAGATTTGCCTGTCGAAATGACCGACCAAGAGTACACCGATCTCATGGTTTGGCACCGTGGATTGGCGGTGCCGGCTGTGCGTAATATCGATAGCGAAAGTGTACAAAAAGGTAAAGAACTGTTCTCCGAAATCGGATGTGCCTATTGTCACCGACCTTCTTGGACTACGGGCGACGACAACATCGTTGACCCCGCACGGTTCTTCCGAGGAAACGAACTGCCCCGCTATCCGCATCAAACCATTTGGCCCTATACCGACATGGTGCAACACCGTCTCTATATGGAGAACGATATCCGCACAGGGTGGTGTCGTACCACTCCTTTGTGGGGGCGTGGATTGCATCAGCGTTGCACGGGCGATGCTTTTGCTGCACGATTACACGATACGAGAGCACGCAATGCAATGGAGGCTATCATGTGGCACGGATATTCTCCGCAATCCGATGCCAGACGTTCCGTTGAACGCTTCCGACAGTTGGATAAAGAGGAAAGACAAGCCATTTGCGATTTTGTGGATGCTATCTGATCAAGGTATATTGGTATAAATTTTGTTGTTATTGTTCGGCGGAGTGAGCATTTACTCGCTCTGCCGAATTTGTAGAAAAAGGAAATGAAACATAATTTTTTTAGTGGTAATAGGTTGCGTCAATTGGCATTCTCTCTCATGGGGCTGATGATAGTTCTTCTCATTATTGCTACTTTCTTGGAAAAACTATGGGGAACCGATATCGCTGTGCGTTATGTCTATACGGCTCCTTGGACCATCTTGCTTTGGGCGTGTGCTGTTGTGTCGGCATTGCTCTATATTTGGCGAATGGGGATGCAACGTAACCAATGGGTCACATTCCTTTTGCATGGCTCTTTTGTGGTAATCTTGGCAGGAGCATTTCTTACGCATACTATGGGCAAAGAGGGTACACTGCATCTCAGAGAGGGCGATACTGCCTATTCTTTCCTTGCTGCCGATTCACAAGTACAACCTTTGCCTTTCCCCTTGCGCTTGGATACTTTTTATGTTCGCTACTATCCCGGTACACGCGCTCCAATGGATTATGTTAGTCACGTTTCCGTACCCGATACCGATAAGCAGGGAGTCATTGCAATGAATCATATTTTCACCCATTGGACGTATCGTTTCTATCAAACGCGTTATGATGCCGATTTGAAGGGAACTACCTACACCGTTACGTCCGATCCCTGGGGTATCACGGTTACCTATCTGGGCTATGCCTTGCTCTTATTATCTCTTATCGGGTTTTTCTTCCAAAAGCATACACATTTCCGAAAACTGCTGACTGACTTGCGACGAACAACATTACTTTTGCTCATTGTCTTTGCCCCCCTTACGATGCAGGCCGCCGAACAACGACCAAAAACATTACAATACGGACTTGCGGAATCCTTTGGTAATCTCTATATAAGTTACGGTGACCGCGTCTGTGCTATCTCTACTTTGGCAAACGATTTCTGTACAAAACTCTGTGGCAAGACTTCCTATCACGAATTTTCTGCTAACCAAGTACTCACAGGATTCCTTTTCTATTACGATGATTGGAAGAATGTGCCTATTATCAAGGTGAAAGGGACAGCGGTCAAACAGGCATTGCATACGTCCGACTCCTATCTTCCTCTCGCGGCTTTCTACGATGCTAACGGCTATCGTTTGCAGACGTTGTTGATGCAGGGCGACCGCAATGCGAGGAACGTTGATGAGAAAATACAACTGATCGCCATGGCGTCTACTGGGTCTTTGTTTAAGATCTTTCCACATCTCGATGCAGCGTCGCAAACACTCATGTGGTATTCTTGGACGGATAATTTGCCCGAAAATCTTACTTACGAAGAATGGCAGTTCGAACGAGGAGCAATGGACTATGTTGCCGGTCGAATCATGGAGGGACAAAATGTCGAAGCCAATCAGGTACTGCTTAAGTTGCGCAAATACCAGATGCATCAGGCGCATGATCTTCTTCCCTTAGATACAGTCATTGCGGCAGAGTGTTATTATCTACAGTTGGCACTGGCAATTCGCCCCTTGGCAATAGTGGCTATGACGTTGGGCTTGATCTTTTTCTTCTTTGCTTGTGCCTGTCTTGCGCGTAAGCAAACTATTCCGCCTTCTTTCCGTTTTATGGGAATTGTATTGCTCGGGTTCTTGTTTCTTTATGTGTCTGTGCTCTTATGCTTTAGGGGGTATGTCGCTGGGCATGTTCCTTTGTCCAATGGTTTCGAAACTATGTTGTTTCTCTCATGGGCAACATTGCTCCTGACGCTCGTTTTTGCACACCGTTTCTCACTATTGTTGCCTTTCGGATGTCTATTTTCAGGAATGGCGATGATGGTGTCGGTCATGGGAGCATCCAATCCGCAAATAACACTCTTAATGCCGGTTTTGCAATCTCCTTTGCTTAGTCTGCATGTTGTTATTATCATGTTGGCGTATGCTTTGTTGGCGTTTATTATGCTCAACGGATTGTCGGCATTGATTCTGATGCTTACTAAACGCGATTGTGCGCAACAGATACAACGTTTGCAAAACATTAGCCAAGTTCTGCTTTATCCTGCAACCTTCTGTCTTACTATCGGAATCTTTGTAGGGGCTGTATGGGCGAATCTCTCGTGGGGAAGATATTGGGGGTGGGATCCCAAAGAGGTATGGGCGTTGATTACTTTGTTGGTCTATGCACTGCCGCTGCATACGCGTTCGTTGTCATGGCTGCAAAAACCGCTATGGTTTCATACATATATGGTCTTGGCTTTTTTCTGTGTCTTGTTTACCTATTTCGGAGTCAATTTTTTGTTAGGAGGTATGCATGGCTATGTTTAATTTTGTAATATATCACTTTTTATGTCTTTCAATGGTCTTTTAATTGGTGCGGCTACTTTTCTTTGTATCGGTATGTTTCATCCTATAGTTATTAAGGCGGAATACTATTTCACCAAACGCTGTTGGTGGGTCTTTTTGTTGGTTGGAGTGGCTGCATCTGTAGCATCGCTTTTTGTGGAGGAAGATGTCTGTTCTGTTTTGTTGGGGGTATTCTCCTTCTCGTGCTTTTGGAGTATCTTCGAATTGTTTGAACAAGAAAAACGGGTCGAGAAAGGATGGTTCCCTCGCAACCCCAAACGTGCAGCACCTTCCGAGAAAAAATAGTTACACCAACACACCACTTGTTTCTGCCTCTCCATACCGGATACATTCCTTGAATATGGGTGTGCTATAAAAGATTAAATTTGCAGTATGACAGAAGAAATGAAACATAGAACACTCGATTGCCGTGTTTACAATGGAGAAGATTCCTGTCCGAATAATCAAAATGCTTTGATTTGGGACTATGAGCGTCATTGGGTAACACATCCTAAAATAAAGTGGACTGAAGAGATTGAGTATATGCATATACTTGGCCTTGATCAGTTTATGAAAGAAGAAGATGGAACTCCATTAACTTTAAAGGCACAATTGTTCAATCGGTATGAACATTGGGTGGGGTTGTGTAATGGAGAAGAATTTGTCAAGTGGTATATAGATTTCTATCTATCCATTGGGAAGACTAACAGACAAAAACGTTATGACTACCCAAAAAAGAAACTTTACAACTAAAAAAATATCAATGCGTAATAAATACAACTCTTGATACGACTATAGTTATATCAAGAGTTGTATCATCTTCGAAATTTTGTAGGAGTTAGGAACTTGTCTCTTATGATATGATTAGTTTAATCATATTGATACCACCGGTTAACATTAAAAGAATCCCCAAAATCTGTGCTCCCAAATCAATATATGGGCGTATTTTTTTTGACCCCGCTGTAATCTTTCCGGGAATAAAATTCCATAAAATAAAGCCAATAATTATTAAAAGAATGTTATGTGTCATATTCTTTCTTTTCTTATATTTTTTTTAGGTCTATTACGCAACATTGTTGATATTTACTTTTATGTGATGCGATTGCAACTCCTACGCTATTATAATTGCCTAATAATGTTTTACGATGCCCTAAACTTGGAATGTTATAGTCAACTAAAAGTCCCACCACTATTTCTTCGGCAGTTTGTGGTCCATAAGAACAACATTCTGCAAAAAATCCGTCTGTACAATACCCCTCCCGATCATGTCCGAGTATAGCGTGCTTTCCACTTTCAATAGCCCAGCACTCAGCAAATGCTTGCATTTCTTCATTAAAATAAAAAGGATTCAATGGTTGAAGCACAGACAACTCTTCTATTAGTGAAGTCAAATATGAACTATTTGAATATCGCTTTACTCTATCTGAGCGCAACTCTATTTGTATAAACCGTTGTGGGTATAGTCTTGCTAGATTAAGAAACTTAATGACATCTCTTTCTTTGCGTGTCAACTCCTCTATATTGTCAGCAGTGTTGGCGTTAATTAGTTCTTCTTGAGTCCACTGATATGCAGAAGCCGTATTATGACTGTTTATACTTGATTTTATAATGCAGATGTCGATTGCAAAGTTGAGGTTCGCATTGGAATTGTCATACCCTGAACTTGTTATCCCAATAACTTCTCCATACTCGTTAATAAGTGCTCCACCACTGCTACCATGGTCAATGGGAGCATTTATTTGAATAATATATTCTCCTCTTAATTGTGATATTTCCCCAGATGAAAATGTGTTTTCTAACCCCATTGGGCTGCCTATAGTGAATATCTTTTCTCCTATTTTGTTATGTCTGTTTGTCATAGGAATATAATTGCATTTTTGGTTTATATCAACTTTGAATATGATAAAATCATAATCCTTATTCTGTGCAATTATATTTTTTATTTTATATATCCTTCCATTTGATAATTTAATTGTCTCCAATCCTATGCCTGTCCCCTCAAATACATGATAATTACTGACTGCAAGACCATCCGAATCTATGAAAAAACCAGACCCTTGGAACTCATTTAGTCCATCTGAAGTAAAAATCATAAATACAGCAGAGTTGTATTTGTCAAAAATTTCAGTTCCTATATATTTTCTCTCTGATACAGAAGGCAGGTTTGTAGATATATCAACTATGTCAGAGCCTGAGTTAACGGATTTGATAGTAGATTCTTTTGGTTGTGCGTTGTTATGGTCTTGATGGTTGCCGAAGTTATTGCTTCTTCGTGTGCAACAACAACTGAAAATTGCAGTAAGAACTAATATGAATGTTTTCAATTTCATTTCTCTGGGATAGATGTTTTCGGCAATATGTGTATTAAAAATCTTTGGTTCTTTGACTCTTTCTCTTCTCTCATAAAATTAGTGCCCGACAATTTCCCATCGCCATTACCACCAATGACAACTTCACATTTTTTACCGAATCTTATGCATCTATCATCCCAAAGTTGCTTTAACGCTAATGCTCTACGATAACTTAATTCGTAATTCTTTTGATATGCATCTTTCGAAGCCTGTCCCTCGATTACTAGTAGATATTGAACTTCGGGATGTTCTTCTGTAATTTTTTCGATGAAAGTTTGTATGCTCTCTCCTGCTTTGATTAAATCATTTTGCGTAATAGAGTCAATGTCGTCCATATCGGCAATACCTGTTTTAAACTGAACTGTAATATTTAGCACATGTTTTTTATATTCAGGATTATATACAAAATAAGTAGAGTCAATATTGTGTGTGGCTTCTTCAATTTCTTTTATTACTTGCAACTGTTCGGTAGTAGCTTTTCTTTCTGCATCAATATCACCTATCTTACGATGAAGCAAAGCAACTACTAACACAAATAGCACAAGCATGATGAAGAACATGCTTGTCATCAAGTCAGAATAACTGGTCCAAAAAAACGATTCTTGCTTTGCCATTATATTGTGATACCAAAAATACTAAGAACTCGAAGTGTGATAAAAAACAATCCGGAAATTGTGATAACTGTGCTGGCTAATATAATAATAACCTTATATGCTGTGGGCATTTTCATTTCTATATGAGTCATGCCTCCATTTACTTTAACTTGTGCTAAATCCCGAATAGCAGTAGTTAAATTATCAATCTTGCGATTTTGGTCTGTAGCAGCCTTTTCAAGATTTGTAATACTTGTTTTTACTGCAACTAAATTTCTCAACTCTGTCTCTAATTGTTTAACATCACCTAGTTTATTAACTATTGCTTTGTGTAGACTTTCTGTTTGCTCGTTATATTTTTTTGCAAGTTCAACAGTGGTGGCCTCTGTCCTCATATATAACGTATGCAATAATTCGTCATATTTTGTAAATATGTCGTTTGCACCATTTGTAAGTTTTTTCTGACCTTCTATAATAGCAAGGTCAACCTTACCTGAAGCATCTTGTATGAATGTGTTTCGGCGTTCATAGTCATTGATACTATTCTCCATGTACTGCCCTATGCCCTTGATATTTGATTGAATCTCCTTTAAGTTCACGGATAGACGGAAAATGTCTTCTGTACAATTCTTGAGTTGTTCGTACACTACTATATTTGCTTGTGCAATATGGGCAATATCCAATCTTTCAATTGCATTAAGAAGACCGGACTGCGCTACGGTTGCCGTACTAATCTCGGAAATAGTTTGTTTTAGTAAATTAGCATTAGAAGAGAATGTGTTATTAAAACTCGAAAGGTCGTGACCTAATCGAATTAAAGCAGATGAAAAATCAGTGGAGATTTTAGGTAGTAACTCTGCTTGTAACCAACTAAAGAAATGATGCTTCTTTCTTTCAACATTTGCTTTTGTGTTTTTGTTGCCAAGAAAACCGATAGTAGTTAATAATATACCTACTATACTGGAGATCATCGCTAGTGCAATACCGCCAAACAAAGATACGATACCCTGCGTTGCTTGAGCGTCATATACGTTTTTTGCTTCCATAAATGCTGCAGTTCCCTCCTTAATTCCAATTGGTGGTTCAAATGAAGTTAATAGGTTCGACAATGAACCCGTAATGACCAATGCACCAACGCCGACCAGGATGCCTAGCATTGTACCTATCAAACCGAAATAGAGCGGTACCGGAAGTTGTATTTGTATTTCTTCCTCTAAAGAACTGCAGTTTCTGTCAATAATATCACGAATTAAATTGAAGTCGCTGACAGAGTTTTTGTTTTTATACAGATATCTATTGATTGATTCAATAATTTCCGTCCGTGTTGCATTATCTCCAAGTTCCCATGTTCCATTAAATGTCTCAATAAATTTTGTTGTTTCTTCCAACTGATTTTTCAACTCGCTCTCCTCTGCTTTAAGACCATGCCTTTTCTCATTCTGTTCTATTATCTTATTTACATACAGAAAACGTTCTACATCGTTCGTTGCATTCTGTTTGGCTTTTTCATATTTATCAATAGTATTCTGAACTAATTCCTGTTCTTTGTTGTTTAGTGATAAAGATTTTTCAATTTCAGCCTTCTTTTCTTGCGCATCAAAAAGATGTTGAGAAATAATTTGTACCCCGATATCACTTTTTTGAACCAACCATTCGTCTTCCGAGTTCTCTGGGAAGATATTCTCAAGATGTTTTCTTATATTTTTAGTTCTTAAAAATATTCTTACTTGAATGCAGATGATAGAAATAATGACTATTCCTATCAAAATATAATGCCATACCATATTTATTCAAATCTAACCTTTGCTTGTTCTTTTACTTGCCATTTCCCATCTATATTTTGTTCTGCTACACCTTTATGGACAGTAACTACCCTTGTGTTCCCAGACTTTTCAAAATCACAAGCACCATTAAGGTAGTCACTCTCTTTTAGCACCATGTTGAATGCACCTTCATATACTTCAAATTCGCATTTCCCTTTTTGAATTTCTGTGAACTTAAAAATAGTCTCTCCTTTCATCGGTGTTAGTGTAACAGCATAGAATGTACGATTATCTCTTTCATCTAACGCTGAAGCATAATAATTTTGTGCTACTTGTTCCTGTTGAGACCGATTCGAGAGTGGAATTTGTTGAACCGATTGTTGCTCAATGTTATTCTTTATTCTTTCGTTCTCTTCGAGGCGTATGCAATAAATAACCACATCGGCTATTTTTGATACCAACTTACCGTTAGGATCAATAGACGCTTTAGTTAACTCATTTTTAACAATTTTCTGCACGGTTGTAGTTATGTATTCCTGCAACCCTGGAATTTGTTGAATATTTTTGGCTAAGTGATTTGGGCTTCTATCCACATCGCGATTGGCTGCATGTTTATTCTTGCGTTTTTGTCTGATAATTGCGTATATTGCTGCTCCAAGGGCAATCAAACTAATTAGTAGTGCATAGAACGCTATTTTCCTAGCCGTAAAAAGGCTATTTATTGCAATCCAAAACATAGATTTCTTTTGCTAAGTTGTTCAACATTCCTACAATGGGGAGGAAGAATAGCGATTCCGTGATATTTGTAGTCCGGGCCCTGTCGTCTGCAAGTAATTGCAAAACTTTATCTATACCTAAATCAAGATAACTTGACAAATTTTGTTTGCAAATTTCAAGGATTTTATTGAGTATCGTAACATCAAGATTATACTCACTACCAAATCTATTGTTCTCATTCAGCGTGGGGATAAAATTGATGAAGTCAATCACATTATTTATGACAGCCTTTTTTTGTTCGTCATTAATGGTGTCGTATTTTTCATTAACCACAAACGTCTTATTGTCTGTTCCCAAAAGTACAATCTGTTCCGGCTGCGCAGTAGCCTGCTCTGTCGTAGCCTCAAGCCCTCCATTAGCGGTAGCTTCTTTGGGACGATCCTTGTCGAATTTAAGGTAGAAGCGTTGATTGTTGGGATATGTTCTACCATATACCTTCTCAAAAATTTTCTTGACAAAATCTTGTTGAACCTGAGAACTTTGAGAAATAACTTGCAGGGTTTTTGAACCATTTCCGGAGAATGCAACGGTTTGAGGTAAGTCAATTCCTTTTGCTTTCATCGCATGAGCCACATGATATAGGATAGCAGAATAGAATACCAAAAACACATATTTAAATTTCTGATCTTCTACGAGTTTTTGTATAAAATCTACCCCTGGTTTATTAAGAGTCCCAAGTGAGAAGAAGAAGGATATTAGTTCAGACGAATTTCCCTTTTGTGCAATCTTACTCATTGCATTCTTAAGTGCTTCATCACTCTTCAATACATCTTCAAACTCCTTCCGATATTTTTTGACAAAGCCATTGTTGTTGATGTTATTGTTATAGCCATCTCCGAAGATGGCATTCGAAGCAAATCTGAATGATAGCAGCATCCCTTCATTATCAGTGCCGTCTTCATTCTTCTTCCCGTCTGAAACATATACATCAGTTGTACCTCCTCCGATGTCTATCGTCGTTACGATTCCCATAGCTTCATCTTTGTTAATATAATGGCAATAGGGAGCTATCGATTCTGACATACTTGTTAGTTGGGCACTACCTTCTGCATAGTTGGCATCAAAATAATCTGTGTATGCCTTATTCCATGACTGTTCCATCATGGTGCGCACATAAGTAGACATGCTGGCAGGGTAAAACCATCTTATCTGTACATCTTTCAGCCGCCCCTTTTCAAGAAGCACCTTATTGTGAAGTATAAAGGCGATGTTTCTAATATACAGTCCAATACGTCCTCTGTTTGCAGACCACTTAAGGTTATCTCCTGTTTGTATATCTAAATACTCAACAGGACCAACTTTTTCATAACGAAAAGGTATATTACCATCGCTTAGTGTATACGTGATATCGCCATAGTCTATTGGACGAGCCTCGGCAAATGCACTCCTAATTGGGAATAACATCTTTGTTGCCCCCAAACCGGTTGGTAGATAGTTGTCTTCAAAACCAGCAATAATATCTCTATCTGCGTTGTAGTTCTCATGCAAACGTGCAATCTGTGGAGTAGCACAGTCGAATGGACTTGACTCTTTCTCGTTAACGATAGAGTATGCAATGTGAGTATTAGTCGTACCAAAATCAACCGAAAACCTGAATTGTTTAGAGCCTTCCTGCTCTTTAAACAAGGGAACTATATATCCATGTTTATCTCCTATCTGAATATCTATTCTGTCGAAATGACGTTTCTCTATGACATATGTTTTAATACCGCAGACTTCCTCAAGTTTACGTCTTGTTTTCTCGGGTACGGATTCAAGTTCTGTATCTTTATTATAAAAACGGACGCCATCTATACCCACTTTATCAAATAGGGCAACTCGATAGTCGGCAACATTAATATCGTTTGTCTTAACGAGTGGAAATATACCCAAACCAAGTTTAGCAACTACAGTGTCACCTATATTATTTGCCTCATTTTTATTGGTTTGATATGTCTTGGTATATGTAATATATGAAACTGCTGCTTTCTTGGAATAGTTCCGAATAGGTATCTGTAGGGCTATTTTCACTACTGTACCACTTACTTCCATAGAAATCATGCTTCTTAAATCTTCTGTTGTGAAATACTTGAAGAAGGTTGGTGTCATTGGAAGTAAATAACTCTCCTCATAATCATTTTTTGCATTACCATCGAAGTATGATATCTTATTTAGTTTATAAGGCATCTTAACGATAGTATCTTCGAAGAAATCTGAAACTGTCAAATAGGGGTATTTGATGTTCGTTCCCGGCAAAATGCGGTCATTAAGAGATTCGTCTACACGAACTGGGGCATGATTGTTCCTCCATAAATCGTTAGCATCTATGTACGCACAATTTTGATAGGCATTAGCAACTTCTATAGGGAGCACCAACGGTAATTTTCCTGTACTAACCAACAACGACTTAATTTCAAAATCACTTTGTTGTGGGGTTTTTGAACCTTGACACTCTATAAAGAAGCCAAGTATATTAACGAAGTCGCTAGACCCCGGAGTTACTTCAATTTTATTATAGTTTGCGCTGTTATTCTTTTCTAAAACACCTTCCGATAGACGACCGCATGCAGTTTGTATGTAATCATGTAGGGCTTTGAAATGTTTTGCAAAAGTTCCCGTACCGCCTTGCGTTGTATCGTATTTTGGGGGAAGAGTAGCAAGATACTGAATGAAACTAACATCTCTTTTCTCTAATGAATTGAAACTTGTGTCGAATGGTTTGTCATTATTAGTAAAGTGGATGTGTGTAGAGACGTATTTCAAATCATTATCTACACTAAAGAACATCGTAATAGGAGAGGTTGCACCTATTATGTTTAAGCCTGTTTTGTTAGGTCTGTTATCACCTATGTAATTAAGTAGATAGATGGCGTTCATGTCCTCAAAATGATATGTGTCTTTATCGCTATCCATAAACTTCTTCATCGCTTTCCCTAACTCACTATCTTTGAGTGGTGCTTTCCCTATATTACTTTTATCCCACTTAATTATCTCAATATATTTACTATACATTGAGTAATTAAAGAAGATCTCTGCTACATCCAAACAGTCCGAAACAATTTTCTTATACCGCTCGGGAACTTCGTCCCATGTTTTGCAAGAAGCGGCTATCTCAAATGCAGTTCTTGCCAGTTCCATTCGTGCAAATGGCGATGGAATAGAAGTTGGTTCAGTAGTACTTTTAGAGTTTGATTCATCAATACTGTTCTTTCCATAAGGAGAATTTGTACTCTTCTGCCAGTGTCCTGCTTGCCCTGCTACATCGGCTCTTAAAGTCAGGAGTTCGTATTTATTATTTTCAGCCATAGTTTTAATTGTCTTGAGAGTTAGGAATTAATTCTTCGACAAATTTCTTTGTCGATCTGTAGAATATCTCCAAGAAACGCTGTTCTTTAGTCATTGATTCTGATACTTGTGTCGCTTTTCTTGCACTGGCTCGGTTGAGTTCGTTGTCAAGCCAAGCCCAGTTTTTATACCTAAGGCTTCCCTCCCTGACGGCTATGTTATCCGAGGGTTCGTAAACAAAGGCGAAGGATTTAGACTCCAAATTAAACGGGACAAAACAACGTTTGTGGGATTGTGTGTCTGCAAGTTCTTTAAGCCAACCGATGAAGTCCTTGATACATTCTTGCATATCTTGCATAGCAGCACTTTGCTTAAACTCTTTATCAAAATCATATGGTTTCTGCCATGGAAAGTTGTGCGACCATGGCTGATGAGTGTTTTCTTTATCAAACTCGAGTTCCATATACTGACTGTATGCATAGAACTGAATCAACGGATTTACTATTATCTTTCGTGTGCTCTTGTGGAGATCACTGAAAATAATTTTTTCTTTCGAGTGCTGTGGATCAATGATACCAAACTCATTGTATGATGTCTTGCCTGAAGTCCCCACTATACTGCTATTTGCAAAATCAATTACGGATAAAGCTGCAACCAATTCGGTGAATTGAGCATGGTTCTGTTGCTTGCTTCCTCCTGCACTATATGCATATGTCGAGAATTTTTTATCGCCGACATAGTACATTTCATCAATTTGCCCATCAAGTGTCTCTGCGTAATATGCTAAGGCTGCTTTTGCTTTAGCATTGAATGTGTCGGATTCGACATTTACCTTACCCTTCTCATTTGGTTTTCCAACAATAAAGTATGGTAATACAGATAATGCACCAATAGGGGCTTTCTGAACAGAATCCCAATTTGTGAGATTGGTATTACCGCGTAGCGTCTTTACCAAAAGAGGAAAACCACTTGCACCCGTTCCGCCAAATATAGAACTAATGATGAATATCTTATCTCCTTTCTTGAATTGATTGGCGAAAGTGTTGAATATATCCGATTTCTCAAACTGATTTAGCACAACACTGCCGATACTTGGTATTCCACGAAAACCTTCTGTAGTTTCCATATCAAGAGCCTTCTTTGAAAAAAGAGCCTCAACCAATGCTCGGTCTTCTTTTGGAAGTTTGTCAATTTCAATGTAGTCCGAGAATTTTTTCTGTTTATCAACCAAAGGCAAACATAATTTGTCCTCTAATTCGTACCTTAATAGTGTCATCTTTGTAGAGAAAAATTTGTCTCTGTCGTGAACGAACTTTTCTCTAGTTGACATGTACACTTCTATAAGGCGTTTGGTTCTAACTGTATCGCCATTGGTTTCGTCTTTGTCAATGATAATAGGTATAATTTCATCAACATTGGTTTTAATACCGGCGGTAAGCAACATGGTGAGCGATTTTAGAACACGGGAACCTGTTCCGCCGATACCAAATACAAATAATTTGCTCATATATCTTATTTGTTACAGATTAAACAAAAGGTGTATGCTTGCAGTTTGTACTCCACCATTTTATTACAAAAGAGAAAAGGAAGAAGCATACAAATGACCATAGGAAAGCCATTAGCGATAGGAGTAAATAATTTGTCCAATCGTAGGGGGCTTCCATCTCTTGCTGTGCATAGTAGTTAACAATTTTATCAGATGCCACAACCCAAGCAACGATAAAGTCTAATAACGATGTACCCAAATTGAAAAACAACCAATGATACCAACGATTTATCCGTGGGTGATTGATCGCATAATAGTACAAGACGGGGACGACAAGACATATGGCAATCATAATGATAAAAATAGGTTTATAAAAACCATTTTGGTACATGTCATTTGAGAAATTTCCTTGGTTTAAGAAACCAAATAATTCATATAGGTTCGCAATTAATCCATCCATATTGTTGTTCATTATAGTTTACTTACTTACTGTAACTTCTATCGTCATGAAGTTATTCTTGTCCGTTGCCAAGTATTTATAGGCATCTGAAATGCCCTCTACAAAATATGCAATTCCAAAGGTTTTCAGTTGCTCCTCTGTGTCGTTAACTATTATCCTATCATCTATTGAAGATGTGCGGCGAATCCAATTCGGTAACTCCCTTCTAATACATATAGATAAATCATTAGGGAAACCGGTCGCTTTTACGATAATAGCGTGCGTACAATGATTTTCTCTAACCAACTTTTTATCTATTGGTGTTGGCAACTTCAGGGTATCTATTATTTCAATATGGTCAATTTCGTAGTTGCCTCTCTTTACAATATAGTTTGCTACATCCGTTTTGTCCGTTTCAGACATAGAGAAATCCGACAAATCAATGCCAATACCAAATGCAAATTCCCCGATATTGTTTTTGCGGGCTTTATCTATTGAGTGAATTGCATTCTCTTTTCCATGACGATAAACACCTCTCTTGTATTTTGTGTCAAAAACAGTGTATTTGGTCTTAGAGACATCCTTGTTGGATATGGTAAATTGGTTCTTATAGCCTTTCAATTCTGTGATGTTTACATCTTTATTGAAATCTCGTACATTGTCATCCGTTCCAAGTACGCACATATAATAGGGGCGAGAGCAATTCAATGTTACATATCCGTTTCCCGTTGGCTTTTCCCAATGCCAATATTTGCCGGAAAAATTGCTATATAGTTGAATTAAATTCGTTGCTAATGAAGTGTTTTGAGGCAGTGTCTTTGTCTTTTGCAAGAATGCAGACATCGTTAGATTCTGACAGCCATATAAAAGAGAGGTTGTGACTCCCGTTGTGGAAGATAAAGAATATATAAAATCCGAAATCAATACGGCCGTGTTGTTTTCATCAACATATCCTAAAACCATTGTTATAATATCATTGAGGTCGGTTGAGGCAGTCCCTTTATCCACTTTTCCTGTTCCTGATGTGGTGAAATCTTTTCTAGTCAGCATTTTCTGGACGAAACTATAAACATCTGTGCCTTCCGGTCTTTGCGTTTCGTGAACAGATTGATTAATATAGTAGGTCTTTATATTCTCTTCGCCATATTTGTATTTCATCAATTGAATTGCTTTCCCAATAGACATTTGAAAATCAGACGCGCTATTGATATATCCATTCATGCTACCTGAATTTTCAATAAATACATGCAGTGTTTGTGTTTGTTTGGGAACTTTATCAGAAACTATTGTAATGACTTTGATATCTTCTGCTGAAATTTTCCCCTCATCATTGACTTGACGTTCACTTACTTGTTCAAGAACGCTTTTGGTTCCATTATTTGTACCTTTGTTACTAACTCTTGTGCATGCAGAAAAAGCACAAAAAAAGATGCTGGCAACTGCTATTATTCGAATAAATCCTTTCATCTCAATTATTTCGGAATTATAGAAAGTTAAGTTTCTAAATGATTGGTATATCTTTTTATTTCATTTACATCGTCAATTGGTGACGGAACAGACAGAGGATGCAATGGCACGGATTTTGGGGCTTCTCCAAGTCACCTGACATCTTCTTTTACTCGGTCCAGGATAGTATATATAACTAAAAGCAATACTCATAGAAATGAGTATTGCTTTTGTATGGTGTTGTAACTTGTTGAAACAGAATTATTTATGCCTGCGAGTAGGGGGGGGGAATTCTATGGTTGTCAATCGGTTGCATCTTGGTTCTCTTGTTTGGGTTAATTTTTTGCAAAAGTACTACAACTTTTTGAATTGCGCAAGAGCAAGAACAACAAATTTATACTCCAACGTTCAACTATCCCATGCAAAAACTTGCACTTTCATAACCGAACTTTTCTTGACTCTCAATCTGAATGTACATGATATATTATAAGGCTTATTTCTTAGTTTTATTTGTCCAAACAATACTTATATAGAATATTATTTTTATTAAAGTATGAAGTATTGTTGAATTATCCCTTCCCCGGGCTATTCTTTCAAAAACAATTCAGCCTTGTACGTTCCGTTTTGCAGCCGTATGCGGGCAATATACGCTCCCTTTGCAAGCCCCCGCACATCTATTTCTTTTCCTGCACTCTTCCGCAATACTTGTCCTTGCATATCCATTCCCTTTACATCCACCTCTCCCTCCATGCGTAGGTAATCTTGTGCAGGATTAGGCGAAAGCATCGTTTTTGTTGCTTGAAGGTCTTCCAATGTATCAGGAAATTCCTGTCTGCAATGGCAGTCGTTTTTAAAGCGTATGAGGTTAGTTCTTGTTCTGACATCAGGTAGAGCAGTTCTTGGGCAATAGATGTGCATATTACGGCTTGTGTAAGATTGCTTGTCGGAATGGGCCATGTTCGTATTACACTGAAAAAATCCGTATACAGACTGCCTATGCCTTCTACAATAGTATGGCGTACATAATCTCTGCCTGCATATAAAAACCTTGCGTTGTTCGCCATTGTACAGAATTATGGTGGATACTGCAATAACGGTGTCAATGGGCAAAATGTCTGTAATGGGAAACATGTCGGTAATCTCTGTAGGTAACTTATTGCAATAGTTGCCTTCAATGCAATACAACTGAGGCATTGTATCACCGGGCTGCAGAGCAAAATCGTAGAGTATGTATTCTGTCGGACTGTCTTCAGTGCGCAACTTTATCTGTGATTCTTGTGTACGCACTAAACGCTTGTTCCCTGCTTTGTAGTAGGTGATTCCGTTTATAAGAGTGTCCTTATTGAATGATAATGTTTTTGGGTGGTCTTCTTCCGGTGTGTATCCGTAGGTGGATATATAAGTTTGGCAAAAACCTGCGAGCGGCTCTGCCTGCAAATAGGTGTTCATTAACAGAAAACATATAATGGAACAAAAGCGTATTGATTTTTTCATAATATAATAATGTTTTGTGTTTATGTGCCCTATTTTTTGTGTCCTTACTATTCTTTGTTGTGTAATCAAACAAACCTTTATTTTGTACTGATAATGTGTATCGCCTCATATATTTTTTCTGACGAAGTGTAGATACGTATTAGG
>JAMPAY010000019.1 GCA_023666945.1 Paludibacter sp. | reverse complement strand
ATCGTCCAATTGGGCAGATAAAATATTCACTGATTTAATTCAACCAACAGGTATTATGTAGATTTTTCTTACTTTTGTTGCGTATTTGCCGTGATGTGTGAGTAGGGGGCGGCTCTTGTTTTTTGGACATTATTTTTTTATATTTATATAGGTCTATGAAAAGATTTAACCTTGTTCATTGGCTCATGCTCATCTTTTGGGTATGTTGCGGAACGCTTAGTGCGCAAAAGGTTGTGTTTGTCGAGAATTTCGATTCCGATGGACTGCCGGAGCAATGGTCGCAAGTAGGTTCGGTTTGGAACTGCACTGCGGGCAATGCTGTGTTTTCTTCTACTTTGGCAAATGCCGAAGATATTCTCTGTTCACCGGTGGTGGATATTTCTTCTTTGGAGCATAATCCTATGGTGGCGCTTCGGCTTAAGCAGCCGTCGTTGCAATCGCTTGTCGATCCGCTCACTGTATGCTATCGCTTGCCCGAGTCTGCCGATTGGATTCCTTTACAAACATTTTCGGCTGCGCTCGAAGACTATACTACCGTAGCCGTTCTTCTGCCCAATGTGCCGAAACTGCATATCGGCTTGCAGGCTCAAAACAATGCTGCGGGAGGTATCTATATCGATTATTTGCAGGTACAAAACAGTCCTTATTGCAGCCAACCTGTAACGGGACTCACGCTTCTTAGTACGTATCTCAAACCAAAATCCGCGGCTCTTTTGTGGGATGTGTCTATGGTCGACCAAATGATTGGCTATAACATCAAGGTATCTACAACCCCTATTTCCGATTTCTTACAAAAGGCGGATGTGGCGGAATATACAGGCTATTTGGATGAGAGTATTGCCTTGGAGAATCTGACTCCCAACACCGAGTACTGGTTCTATATTCAAACCGATTGCGATGACAACGATGTATCCCCATGGGCATCTCTATCCTTTGTTACCCCTTGCGAACAAATCACGGCACCTTTGTTCTTCGATTTTGAAGATGCAACATTGGGATCTTGTTGGTCTACATCGGTGTCGGGAAGCACGGTGCCCAGTTATATTCCTTCTCTTAAAACCACTTATCCTTACGAAGGTAAACAATCGCTCTATTTCTATACGGGGTCTGCGGCAACGAGTTATGTTTTCTTACCCGAAATTGCAGAAGATATTACCAACTACCAAATCTCTTTCATGGCGGCAACTAACAATGCGGGAGAGTTATATGCACGGCAGATACATGTCGGTGTGGCCACTTCGCACGATCCTGCATCCGTGCAAGAGTGGCAGACCTTCGATTTGCCCAAAGCACAGAAATGGGAGAAACTGACGGTTTCTTTCGAGGGATATCAAGGTGCCGGACGTTACATAGTGCTCTATACCGGCAAAACGGGTCAAACAAACCATATGTTCGTCGACAATTTGTCCATAGAGCAGGCTTCTGACTGCGAGAACGTAATGTTTCCTACATGTAAGCAAGCATTGTCTACACAGGCTACAATTGGGTGGACCGACTCTAAACCTACGGCTTCCGAATGGTATTTGTTGGTAGCCAATAAAGAGATTACTGATTTTACTTCGCTTACATCCGATTCTCCCGAAGTGGTCTTTTACAACAAGGTTACGTCCAATCCCTATACGATTACGGGGCTGACACAACTTACCACCTATTGGTTCTATGTGGCATCCGCTTGCGATCCCGACAACTTTGTGCAGGGAGGTTCTTTCAAAACACCGCAACAGGCCACAGTGCCATACGTGCAACATTTCGATCAGTATCCCAACGAAATCTATACAAACAACACAAGTGCTCTTCCTACCGATATCGTGGTCGATACACGCTACATGTCTTCTAATAACGATTATTGGTCTACGTCAAGTAGTTATGCTACCTATCTGACAACTGCGTACAACAACGAAAGTACTCCCTATAAGGCGGCTTCGTTGCGGGTAAAAGGAGCGGATAACTATGTGCAGTTTGCTATTCTGCCTGAAATTTCAGGAGCGGAGGTTAACCAATTGATGCTTTCGTTCTATGTATATGCCAAATCGGCTACTACTATTACCTACAATGTCGGGGTCATGGATGTGCAAGACGGTCGACTGCCGCGAGGGCAAATGCTGTCCGAAGGCGGACATTTTACGTTCGTGAAACAAGTCAACGTAAAAACCTTAGCCAACAAATGGGTGAAGGTGGAAGCACCGCTCACCAATTATAAAGGCAATGGTAAGTTCATTACGTTCTGGACACCGTACAGCGAACATTATATTGATGATATTACGGTCGATTACACACCTGCTTGTCTCACGGTCGATAATCTACAAGCAGAGGTTCTCTCTAATTATGCAATCAAGTTTACATGGGAAGAACGTTCTTTTGCCTCCTCTTGGGATATAAAGGTTAGTTCTGTGGCAATGACCGATATGACGCAAACCGCCGATTTAGGTGATGGCGAATGGGATGAGGGTACTACTTTCGTGCAGGAAGGACTCAATCCCGGGCAAACCGTCTATTTCTATGTACGCCCGCACGGTTGCGATGTAGAGTGGCAATCTGTTTATGCCAATACGATACATGCGCTCAATGTTCCTTATGTCAACAATTTCGATAGTCCTAATAAGACATGGTCGGAACTGAAGTTAGGCAATTTTACATCCAAAACACTGCCTACAGTTGGTACAACCAAGTGGACGAATGCACCTGCCAATGTTACACCCAATTCCATTATTTTTAAGCATTCGGCGTCCTCAGGTATCAATGGCTATCTTCGTTTGCCCGAGTATATCGATGGCGATGTCAAAGACTTGGTGGTATCTTTCTACGGATATATGCCCAACGATATCAATTCCAGCAACTGTGCAGGGCGGCTCAAGGTGGGTGTGCTGACTGATACTACCGACTTCACTACGCTTACACCGGTACAATCGGTTTCACTCTCCAAAGGAAAAACACCTGAGTTCTTTGTGGTTCCCTTGAATAGTTACGAGGGAGCAGGCAAGTTTATTGTTCTTTACGATGATACGGTAGTGGGTACTTCTGTTACCAATACGTTCTATCTTGATAATCTTTCCATTACCGATAAGAATACACTGCAATCGCCTTCGAATATTGTAGCCTTGGAAACGGCTCCTACCGAAATTAAGTTGGGTTGGAAAGAAAATGGTACTGCCACTGCATGGAATGTACGTGTATTCTCCGGTAAAGGCTCCAATCCCGATACAGATGCACCCGTCTTTTCCGCTACGGTCAACAACCAACCGGAGGTTCTCGTAACCGGCTTGCAGCATAGCACACCCTATTATGTTTATGTGCAGGCTCGTTCGGGAGATGCACTCGGACCTTGGTCGTCAATGGAATGTATTTGGTCGGGTTGCGCTCCCATGGCATTACCATGGAAAGAAGATTTTAATGACTATGAGGTAGGTACCGTATCATTCAACGTCTTGCCCCCTTGCTACGAGGTCTTGACATCCGTTGCTACCCAGATGCCTTTTGTAGCGGCAAGTTCAGGTAGCAGTTATGCCGGCGACCATACCTATCCCGGTGATAATACAAAGAAAGTATTCAAAATGTCGGCGTCTATGTCTGCCAGTGCTTCGGCTTCTTCTGCTACTATGCAGGGGCTCGAATTGCCCGAATTTGAACTGCCGGTTAATCAACTGCACTTGCGTTTCTATGTCAGCGGAACAAAGGCTTGCTCAACGCAACCCGATGCGTCTGACAACTATGGACCTTGGTTGCGTATAGGCGTCAGAGAAGACGATGGCTCGTTCACCGAAGTTAAGCAGTATTTCCACCCGGTGGCTAACGCATGGGCAGAGTGCGATGTTATGTTCGATACCTATAAAGGTACGGGTAAAAACATTGTTATCTGGTACGATCGTGAAACATGGTTGAATAATAATTGGTACAACAAGGCATCAATTAGCATCTTTTTAGACGATATTATGGTAGAACAGATTCCGTCTTGTCGTCGTGTCGAAACGGTGTGGGTTGAGAAGGCCGATTCGCTTACTGCTACCATTCGTTGGAACAAAACATACAACGAAACGCTCTACAATGTGAAGGTGACTACCGCTGAATCGTTCCATCCCGAAAGTCAGGAAGGCGATGTTTTCGACGGACAATTGAATGAAACACAACTGAAACTATCCGGACTGAAGAGCGGAACCAATCATTACGTCTATGTGCAGGCTGTCGATCCTGCCAACGATTGTCAGGGAGAGTGGAGCGTGCCTGTCAACTTCTTCACTTGGTGGAGTCCGCTACCCTTGCCCTATGCCGAAGACTTCGAGAAGTATGCCGCCAATGCAATTCCCTCGCCCTACTATTACTATACGGGCTACGAAGCAACATTTGCAAAGGTGTTGGCTACCAATACCACCATTTCTTCTGTCGACGGAATTTCCAAGCGACACCTCAATGTCTATCCTACCAAAGATAAGAACGACTATTGGGTACTGCCTGCCATGCAGATCGATTCGGTAAAGAATCTGCAGTTGCATTTGTGGGTCAATGCCAAGAGTGCTAAGGTGAATTATTTCGAGGTGGGTGTCATGTCCGACCCGACCAATCCTGCCACCTTTACGCCCGTACACTACGATTCTGTTATCTATGTATCGGGTACGCGAGTTTGGCAAGAGCGTTACTATGCTTTCGATACCTATAAGGGCGGCGACCTTATCTATAATGAAGAAACCGGACAATTCGAACCCGATTATGGCAATTTCATCGCTATCCATGTGCCGAATCTGAAAATGGCTTCGGAGTCGGTTGCGCGAGGAGATATGTACTTCGATAATATCGAAATAACTTTGCGCGAAGAGTGTATTGCACCTATGGCACTTATCATGGAAGAATGTTCCACCGATACGGCCAAATGCTCTTGGACGGCTCTCGACGAACAAACCTCTTTCCGCTTGCGTGTCTTCAACTACTTGCCCGACAATGCCGATGCCGACGACTTTATCTTCGAAACAGTGGTTGCCGATACTTTGTCAGCCACCGTCAAAGGCCTTCTTCCCAATACGCCTTACTATGCGTTCGTACGCTCGGAGTGCAGTGCCATTATCAATAGTGCATGGAGCACAGGCTTGCGTTTCCGTACCGATTGTCCCGCAAAACTTACATTGCCTTACTACGACGATTTCGAGAACTATCTCACGGAATATGTCAGCAGTACAATGCCCTCTTGCTGGACGCATACAACGGGAGTATCTTCGCTGCATGCGCCTACCGATTCCGATCCTGTTTTCGATGGCAAATACGCTATGCTGATTGCAGGTGCTTATAATAGTTCGGCAAGTAGTACCAAAGGCGATATGGTTATTCTTCCTGAGGTGGATGTCGATTCTCTGTCGCATGTGTTCCTCTATTTCTTCGGCTATGCCCACTCTGGAGCACGCATGAATATCTATGCTGTCAATACAAACGACTATATGGATAACCCGGAGGCCGACCGCGAACTCATAGTATCAATGGAGATACCTACAACATGGAGAAAATATCTGCCATACTACATCGACCTTAGCGGATATAAGTCCCTTAAGAACTATAAGTATATCGGTATCGAATCTTACGGCTCGCTGCTTATCGACAACCTGCTCATCTCTAACGACCGTACTATCAACTTCCCCATTACCGATTTGAAGATGACCGAGGTGGGTGATGTTTATGCGGCTTACTCATTCTTCGAACTCAACGATCAGGTAACGGCATGGCAGGCAGAGTACGGTCCCGCAGGGTTTGCACTTGGAACGGGTATACGCAAGCAAATCTCGCTCTCTACCGATACGCTCACAGGACTTACGCCCAACACCTCCTACGATATCTATGTTCGTGTCGATAAGGACGATGCCGAGTGGACTGCACCCCTCACCTTCACCACAACCAAGGGAATCGCTACATTGCCCTATGTCGATACCTTCACCGATGAGGTGTCTAATGCGCAATGGAACTATTCTCCGGAAGCGGGAGGAAAGAACTACTTGTGGATGTATCGCACCATACGGGTGGAAGAACCGGTTGTACTGTTGGCTACCTCCGAGTTCGATGCTGTTCCGTCGGGAGGATATGTTTCTCTCGCAATCCTTCCCACAAGTGTGGCTATCGAGGGTAGTTCGTTAAGACACGAAAATGGGTATATTACCGGTATCGTTAAGAATGGTGCCCCCGACAACAACGAATACACACTCGTTTATCAGCATAAGGAAACGGAACCGGCTACGGTCAATGCAAAGGTTACGGTCACCCAACCGGGGTTGTACAACCTGATGTATCAGATAACGGCCACTTCGGCACTTGTTGCTGCTAAACCCGACTATATCAAGGCTATCACCATCGAAGAGTACGATTGTGTTGCACCCTCCAATATCCGACTCACGGCTATCGATGCCGATTCTGCTGTCTTTACATGGGCTGCGGGAAAGAGCAACGATTTCGAAGTAATGGTAGCGGCAAGCAACATGGGTGACCCTTTCCAGTTAGATGAAACCGACGAATATGTCACCTTACGACAAACCATTCAAGGCAATACTTTTGTGGCAAAAGGCTTGAAGCCTACTACCCCCTACTCCTTATATATACGCACCTTGTGTGTCGATTCCTATACCGAGTTTGTGGAATACCCCTTCGCTACCAACTGCGGAGTGCAACCTTTGCCTTATGCTGAGTCGTTCGATGCAGAACCCTCATGTTGGATTATCTATGGAGAAACCAATCCCGATAAGTATCTCAACTATGCATACAATCATGCCTATACCATCAATAGTCCCACCAAGACGGTCTACAACATAGCAGCCAATTCGACCATCGTATTGCCTGTCTTCGATGTGCCTGTCAACACGATGCGTATCAGTTTCTCCTTTGCAAGCGGAGAGTCAACGGTAAGCACGCCGGTCTCGCTTTCTTTGGGTGTTATGAACGACCAATTGGATACCGATTCTTTCGAAGAATTACTGCCGTTGGTAACCACCTTCATTACGAATTCTTCAACCAAAGTATTCGATGTGTGCGATTTCAAACTGCATAACTACATCGGCAAGGGAAAAGTTTTGGCACTTAGGTCAAGCAACAAACCGGTTATCATCGATGACCTCACTATCACCGAGATACCTGAGTTTATCGATCCCGAAAATATTGTAGTGACCAATATCACGCAAACAACCGCACAGGTTGGTTGGATGAATGGTTCTAACGAAACCTCATGGCTTGTACGCTTGTCGCAAGACGGCAATGAAGTGGTCATCCCGGTTACGGACAATCCCTGCACACTCACCAACCTGACGCATAGCACTGTCTATTCGGTTCAGGTGGCGGCTGTCTACGAAAACGGTGTGTCAGAGTACTCGCGTCCTGTCGAGTTTACTACGGAATGTGGCACATGGGATATGCCTTTCGATGAAGACTTCGCTACACTCAAGCAAGATGGGCCCGTTTCGCTCTTGTGTTGGAATTCGCAAATTTCAGAAGGAACGTTAGACGATGTATTGGATAACGGAGCAACACTCACATATGTTCCTACATCCCTTTCGTATACCTACCATTGGCGTTCCAACAGCACAACCAAGGCTGAAGATAAGTCGATTCTCTCATCGGAGAATTATGTAAACAACCGTTGGTTGATTACGCCGGAATTTGCTATCGTCGACAATGCTTTGCTTACTTTCGATTTGTGGTACACCATAGCCAAACCACTTGGGCAGTTTGCCGTGTTAGTCTCACTCGACAACGGACTCTCGTGGCAACGGCAAGATGCTACATTGTTTAACAATGTGCAAATACCGTCGGCTGCTGCAACACAGCAAATCGACTTGAGCCGCTATGCAGGTAAAAACGTGCGTATAGCCTTCTTCCATGCTGTCACATCCAAAGATTCGAAGTCTATTCTGCACATCGATAATGTACGACTCAATTGTGTTGAACGTAACGAGTATACTGACAACGTCTGCGAAACCTATCCCTACGAGGGCTACGGCTTTACGGTTGAGGCCGACAAACACTCCGTTTCTCAGCCGCTTGTGCTCTCACAGTGGGTGCGCAGCGATAACAACGGGTGCGATAATATTGTAACACTCACGCTCACCACCTTGCCCTCTGTCGAAGAAACCATCAATGCCGCTATCTGCAAAAACCAAACCTATCTGTACGAAGATGTCGAATATACGATAGGTGAGCATATCATACGCTCTTTCACCGAAGAAGGGTGCAACAAGGTTACCTATCTCAACCTGACGGAATCTTCCGACTGCATAGGCTCTTCCATCGAAAATGTGTCGGCAGCCACGCTCTCCGTTACGCCTAATCCGGTACTTTCGGGTAGCGATATCACGATAACGGGTAAGTTTACGGCAGAGCAAATGGAAGGTATGACGCTTTATCTCTATAACGGTAACGGTTCTTTGGTTTCTACGCTCAAACCTGACCGACTGCCGCTACAGATTAAGGTTGTCGGCGATGCAGGTGTCTATCTTGTTCGTTTGACTACTGCTCAGGGCGAAAACCATACCGCCAAGTTTGTGGTGAAATAAAACGCACGCCACTCCTCTCTCACAAGACCGACTCCCAAGAAGAGCCGGTCTTGTTTTTTTTTGCATAATCAACGTTGTGTGGAAATGTGTATGTTTCTTTCTATAGCATAACCTCTGTCTTTTTCTATCACTTTCCGCTTGCAATCAGAAAGGTTTCAATAGAGCATTTCGCTACGAGACCATTACGAGAGGGGTACGACATCTCATCCTGCTTTCATCCTGTCAAAATCAATGGCCTATGCTTTTATTGGCGAAATCGTGATGGGCGATTATTACATTTTAATAGAAGAGTGGGGTTTGTTGTAGATGTATTAAAGCCTGTTGTTGTTTGTAAGGCGTGCTTAGTGGAATAAGTATGTTTCGTTTTGCTATTTTATGGTATTCCTTTATGTTGTTAATTCTTGTCTTTTGTGCATATTTATGCCTTTTGGTTGCTTTGTGGAGTGTTAAATGGCATGTTTTGGGGTGTAAAATAGTGTTGTTGCAGTTTATATTTATACCGTTTGTTTGTATGTTGTGCATAAAATATATCTGTTTGCGATGGAAAGTTATTTTTTTCGGAAGATTGTTTGTGTTGTCATTGTATTATTTTTATCTTTGTACGCTGATAGGTAGGTAAATCTTTTATTTGTTTTGCAAAATAAGGGTGTATGTACTTGGTTCGGAAACATAGTTAATAGTCCTGCAGGAGAGGTTTTTTGTGTGAATGTTATATCTGCAAGTGTGCGGAAAAGATTACTTGAAGAATCTTTTAGTCTGTAGGCTGAATATTTATTATAAATCAAAAAGAGGCTTATGAAGCAAATTATCTCTCGTTACTTGACTGCCGTTGTGTTGGGTCTTGTGAGCGTAGTATGCTGTGCGCAAAAGACAGCGTTCTACGAAGATTTTGAGTCTCCGTCACTGCCTGACGGTTGGCGTGCAGGTAGTGCGTGGACTTTTACGGAGGGGGCTGCCCGGTTTTCAACCAATGTGTTGAATGGTACGGACACCTTATTCTTTCCATTGGTGGATATTTCATCGCTCGATTGGCATCCTTCGCTGACGTTGGCGTACAAACTTCCCCTGCTAACCAATGTGAATGATACATTGCAGGTGCTCACCGAGGCGGAAGACGGTACTTTTACGGAGTTGGCATTGCTGAATCTCCCTATTGCCGACTATGCGTCCGTTACGCTCGATTTGCCGGCAAATAGCAAGCAAACGGCTAAAGTGGCTTTGGTCGGTAAATCGGCTTCTGCAGGAGGTGTATATATCGATTATGTGCGTATTGCCAATCGTGAAGAATGTACTGTGGCTCCGCAATTCTTACCGTTTGCAGGACTTTCGTCCAATCAGGTCATTTTGTTGTGGTCGATGTCCACGGCATCCAATTTCGAGGGATACAATCTGAAAGTATCTACGAAAGCGTTGGATAATCCCTCATTGTATGAGGGCGATGTCTACGATGGAGTGGTGTATCAGGAAGAGATGCTGCTTACTAACTTGACGGAAGCAACAACATATTATGTATACCTGCAGAATGTTTGTGGTGCAGAAGATGTGAGTGCATGGGCCGATACTACGTTTACAACGCTCTGTTTGCCTATTACCATTCCTTATACGGAAGATTTTGAAAACGATTTGAGCGATTGCTCGAAAATATTGTTGCATCCCTCCGCTACTTCGGCAGATATGGTTGCAATCTCTCGTGAGTATGTACACGAGGGAGGGGCTGCGCTGAAGATGGAGTCCGGGGCAGGAAAAGTGCACTATCTGTTCTTGCCGGAGTCTTCCGACGATGTGAGTCAATATCAGGTTACCTTTTATGCTGCAACCAACGATGAGAGTGTTACCAAGGCACGTACCGTTCATATAGGTGTGTCTGCCACGCAAGAATTGATGGATGTGGAGGATGTTAAGGTTCTGACGCTGCCTAAAGCACGGACATGGGAACAGATTACGGTTTCTTTGGCGGGCTATAAAGGAGTAGGGCGTTATATTGTTATCGGTGGAGGTAACGAAAATAGTAAGAACCTGATTTTTATTGACGATATCCGCATCGAAAAGGCAACGGCTTGTCCTATGCCTATGTTCTTGTCGGTTTTGGATGTAACATCCGTGTCGGCACGTTTCTATTGGACGGAAGCGGGGAATGCTTCCGAATGGAATGTGGTGGTTTCCGAAACACCTGTCACCGATTTCGACAATCTCAATCCTGACGATTGTGCGTTTGCAGGTGTGGCTTCGGGTGTACCGTTCGAAGTGAAAGGGCTGCAACCGGCTACCGAATACTATGTCTATCTGCAAAGTGGCTGTTCCGATAGCGAATGGACCGACGGAGTCGCATTCAAAACGGCACAAGCGGTTACATTCCCCTATGTGGAACATTTCGACCGATACGATGCCGATTTCTATACCAATACCATCGATGCCGCCCCCAATGGTTGGGTTACGGGTAGCCGTGGAATTTTAACCATAGCGGCAGCATCCCGAGACTTGGAATTTCCCAACGAACGCCCTTATGTCTCTACCACCGCAAATGCGCAGGTTACGTCCTATACCAAAGCATCACTCCTGATTCCCTTTACCACTAACCGAACCAAGTATGCCATGATGCCCGCTATGCCAACCGACCTGCCTTTGCAGGATATGACGGTCGAGTTTTCGGTCTATAATGCATCCGGAGCAGGCGATATCATTGTGGGAGTGAGCGATGTGCAGTCAAGCGAACTGCCACAAGGCGATATGTTTGGAGCAGGTAAGAACTTCACACCGGTCGATACGGCGCATTATACGCTCAAAGCAGAGTGGCAACGCCTGAAGGTAAACCTGAAGAACTACACAGGAACAGGAAAATACATCACCTTTGTGCCCTCTAAAATTACCGCCACTTTGTCACCCTATATCGACGATATCGAGGTCTATCCTTTGCGAGATTGCTCCTCGGTCGTAAAACTGACGGCAAAGCCGCTCTCCAAAACGGCTATTGAGGCTACATGGACAGAGTTTGGTAAGGCTACGGCATGGCAAGTCAAAGTTTCAACCGTTCCACTGACCGATTTTTCTGCAAAGGCCGATACCTACGAAGCCACACTTGCCGAACCGAAACTCATGTTGGATAATCTGCATGCCAATACCACCTATTATGTCTATGTTCGTCCTGACGGATGCGATGTGGATTGGGTTGGTACATCTGCCACTACGCTCTATGCAATGACCTTGCCCTACTATACGGCATTCAATGCAGGAGTCAATGCAGCGGGAAATACAGGCAACGGAAGCGGCTATTTCCCCGAGTATTGGATGTGTGGCAACTTTGCAGGAGGAACAGGTACATACATTCCGTATGTCGTTAATACGGCTTTCTCGGCAGCCACGGGCTATACTGTACCCGCTGAGGTGGTTAAACCGTGTCTCTATTTCGGTTCCGGTACTGCTGCTACCTCATTTAAACCCTATGCTATTCTTCCTGAGTTGGAAGGAACCGCTGTTAAAGATGTTGTGCTTTCTTTTTGGGGAGAGACCCAATCCACCACACTAAGCGGAGTGCGCACACTCAAAATCGGTGTCATGTCCGATCCTTATGATGTGACGACACTCGTTCCCGTTGCATCGGTGTCTACCGAAGCGGCGAAAATACCGAAATTCTATTTCGTCTCACTCAAAGAATATACGGGAAATGGTAAGTACATCGTGTTCTATATGGAGAACACCACAACCTCTAATTTCTATATCGACAACTTGACCGTTTCTGCTTTCACCGACCCGCAGGTAATAACCGATTTCTCTGTCGAACCTGCCACTACGGGAGGAACTTTCACATGGAAAGAGAATGGTGTTGCTACGCAATGGCGACTCAATATCTACGATTCCAATGTCGCCAATCCCGATGAGGCTACGCCTCTCTATACGGAGTTGGTGAGCGGTAGTCCTTCTTGCACGGTAACAACCCTGACGCATTCCTCGCGCTACTATGCCTATGTGCAGGCAGTCGGCAACGGAAAAAACGGACAATGGACCAATCTCTCCTTCTGGACCGACTGTGGAGAGGTTACTCTGCCTTATTACCAAGATTTTAATGCGTTCGACGACGGAACTGCTGCCAAACCGTCTACAGTTATTTGTTGGGATGTCACAGGCTCGCACGATGCCAAGGGAGTATTGAACAACAGACCTTATATAGCGAAAGCATCAATTAGTGTTGGCTCGTCTTCGGGGTATTGGGACCATACGTATGGTAAAGACGATACCAAACGAGTATTGCGTTTCGCTGTTACCTCTAAAGATTGTGTCGCTCAAATAATGCTGCCCTATATGCCGGCACCGCTCAATCAATTGCAAATGACATTCTATATGTCGTACTATTCGCTTTCTTCGTATGTCGGTTTCCTGCAAATCGGTGTACTGACCGACGATGAAGAGTTTATTCCTGTAATGGACTACACACATTCAAGCGAATATATCTACGAGGAGGTCTTTGTCTCTTTCGCATCAATACCCGACAATACGAAAGGACGCATCTGTTTACGTGCCGACTACAACTACTATCGCGACAACATAATGCACGCTACATCGGGCAAATCACTCTACCCGATAGTCGACGACTTACTGGTCGAACTCATTCCTGCGTGTGGTAAAATTACTACGGTTAATGTTTCCGATGTTACTGCTTCGTCGGCAACAGTTGCATGGACTAAGGCGAAAGACGAACAAGCCTGGAATATCAAAGTGTCTACTTTGCCTATCGATCCGGCTACGCAAGATGCGGATGTGTTGTCTGTACTGGCTACTGACATGTCCTATCAACTCACCAATCTGCCGGTGGCTACTACTTTCTATGCCTATGTGCAGGCAGTTGACGCTGCCCACGATTGCACAGGCGATTGGAGCGCTCCTGTACAGTTTACAACCCATTGTATGCCTATCGCATTACCGTTCTACGAAGATTTTGAGGACTATAGTGTCAAAGATACATGGTCATGCTCCTTCACATCCGGCGATCTGCCCGGCTTTGCAACCATAACGGCTCCCACTTCAACTACTCCTCCTTCTGTCGACGGAGTTTCTGCTGCGCACTTAAATTTGTTGAACGCATCCGCCTCCCAAAGCAACTACCTCGTTTTCCCGCTCTTGGACATTGAAGACGTTACGAAAGTGCAACTGGCAATGTCGGTATGCCCGCAGTATAATGGTATCAACTATTGGGAAGTGGGTGTAATGACCGACCCGCTCGATCCCTCATCTTTTGTGGGTATGAAAGTCGACTCTGCAATATATGCAGGCACATCACAAGCCTTCCTCGATATGGGAGGAGAACCCGACCGCAAATGGGACCGCTACTACTATACCTTCGAAAACTATAAGGGAGATGACTGGGGAAAACAAGGTAAGTATATTGCCCTGCACCCGCTCGATCGTATTGGCTTCTACAGCAGTTTAGATGGATCACCATACTATAGTGCGGCCAGTATATGTATCGACAATGTAGAGGTCGACTATGTGCAAAACTGTCCGATGCTGAATCGCTTCAAAGTGAAAGAGTATAGCAACGATACCATTTGCTTTACATGGAATACCTACAAAAAGCAAGGTGCCACCTATCGCCTGCGGCTTTTCAGCCAATTGGTGGATAACCCTATGGAAGTAACACCTATTGCAGAAGTGCTCTCCGATACCACAATGGCTGTTGCCCGCAATCTGAAGGGCAATACCAACTACTATGCTTATCTGCGAATGGAATGTGCAGAAGACGAATTTACGGAGTGGACACAAGCGGTTGCAATAATGACGGCCTGCGAAAGTGTACAGACCTTGCCCTATATCGAATCGTTCGATGCCTATACGACCGGCTCTATGCCGCAATGTTGGACCAACATACCGCGCTCTAATTCCGCTGGACAAGTCAATTGCTCGTTGTCTGCAAATGGCGAAAATGGTTCAAAGGCATTAAGTGTAACTTTTTCGTCAGAAGGGCAGCACTCTTCTGCTAACAGTGCTATCGCGGTCACACCCTGCTTGGATATCACTTCTTGGAAAGACATTACCGTTTATTTCAATGCCAAGACAAGTACGACAAACGCTTCTGCACCGGGTGTTCTCTATGTGTATGCTGCCAAAGGAACGGAACTATACGACGATAAAGTGCTGATTGGTCAACGAACGAATCTGTCTTCTGCAAACTGGCAGTGTGTGTATATCAATATCGCACAAAGCATAGCAGATGGGGTGCTGTTGGAAGAATCTTTGTCCGACTATAAGTATATCCGATTTGAAACCTTAACAGAGTATAGCAAAGGAAAAACTGTCTATATCGACAATCTTGTGATTACACAAGAGCATATCGACGAGTTCCGCATGAGTAGTCTGCAATTGAACAATCTCGGAAGCACGTTTGCTGCCTATTCCTTTATGAATGTCGATCCGGCTATTACCTCATGGACGGTCGAGTATGGTCCCAAAGGGTTCGAACATGGTGCGGGAACGGTCAAGACGCTGACAACTACAGCCGATACGCTTACCAATCTCCTGCCCGCTACTGCTTACGACATCTATGTGCAGCAGACGGGTGGTACGTTGTGGACCGAACCGCTTGGTTTCACTACGTCCCCAATGGGAGCCACGCTGCCTTATATCACGGGCTTTGAAGATGCCGACGACAATGCCGCTTGGGTTTTGCGCAATAAGCGTAATCCTACTGCAAGTTGGTCTTCTTCGCTGATGCCGAATAGTTTCATTTTTGGGGATGCTGCGCTTTGTGATGGAACAGGAGATAAGGCCTTGTTCGTATCAAGCGATGGTGTCAACTATAATTATCGGGTGATGTCGGAACTCACCATTTATACCACCATTTGGGCATTGCGCTATCTGGAAATACCCTATGCCGGTACCTATACGGTGCGTGTCAAAATTAAAAACGAAGGAACCGTCGATTTGTCTGATCCCGATAATGCTTATATCCGTGCCCGATTATATCCTGCTACCTATGCTTTCGCTACTGATGTAACCACTGCACCCGTATCGATTACCAATAATAGTACGGCCGGTACATACCTCATATTCGATAAATTCTATGGTCAGCCCGACTTCCAATGGATAGAGAAAAGCATAGTGATAAACGAACCGGGTACTTATATGTTAGGCTTCGAGTGGTATAGTCTTTATAAAGAACCGGGTATGCCGGCGGCTATCGATAGTGTCTCTGTTGTAGAATATCAATGTATGGACGCACAAGATATCGCACTTACGGAACTTACCGCACAAACGGCTGCTTTCAAATGGTTCGCCGGGCGCAACCAAAAGTTTGAGGTAGCTGTGTCTACCTATCGTAAAGTGGGCGATCCCGGCAATTTGGATGAGGCTGACTATATTGCACACGATGTAATCGACAACGGTCCCGCTTATCGTGTTACCGGCTTAAAACCTGATACGCGCTATGCCTTCTATGTGCGCACAATCTGCGATGAGGGAGATACCGAGTGGGTGGAATACGATTTCCTGACCACATGCGCCAACCAAACTTGTCCTTACTTCGAATCATTCTACGATGTACCGTCTTGTTGGACATTGGGTTCTGCGCGAACAACTACACTCTCCTATAAAAAGTCAACAGATGACATGGGAGATACATGGCCCGTTTTGCTGCTGCCGTTAAATTCTATCGCAGTCTTGCCGCAGTTCGATGTGCCTTTGGAAAACCTGATGCTTAACATTACTGCCACGCAGACGAATACCGCCAATTCCACCTGGCTCACTGTGGGCGTTATGGACAATGTGTTCGATTATAACTCGTTCTACGAGATTGGAAAATTGGAAATTCCCGCTAAATCATCTTTAACATATAGCAACGATTACGAACTCACCAAGTTGGTTTTGTATATCTCGGAGCAGGCTGCAAAACAAGGCAGTTATATCGCTCTGAAAGGAGATGTACAGAATGTGATATATATCGACAATATCGAAGTTACCGAATACGATTGTCCTATCCCCTATAAGGTGATTGTTTCGCAAGTGAGTGATGCTTCTGCATTGATTTCTTGGCTACCGGCTACATTGCAGCAGACGGTCGTTCGTTACAATGGTGAGGAAATCGAAGCAACGTCCAACCCCTATTTGCTTACGGGTCTGTCGCAGGGTACCGACTATACGGTCGATGTCAAGGGCGTATGCGCCTCCGCATCTTCTGCTTGGAGTACTCCCGCTTCCTTTACAACGTTGTGCGGAGTCAATCCGTTGCCCTTGTGGAACGATTTCTCCGATGCACCGGTGTATGCTAACAAATCGCAGTACAATCAACCTTGTTGGCAACAGATGCTCTCTAAGCAGTTGCCCGATTTGGCTCAGTCGCAACCTTTTGCATTTGAACTCACTACTGTTACTTCCTACCATAAGTACCATTATCAATGGTTAATGTATTCGGCTTCTTCTATGGAAAATTGGGGAGGTAATAAACACATTGCTTCGTATTTGTATCAAGATTCTGATTCTAAAACCCGAAAGCAGTATAAGTGGCTCGTTTCTCCGGCATATCAACTGACGGCAGATAATACTTTCCTTTCCTACGATGTCGCTTTCGCAACACTGGTAGGGAAACCTAATACGTATAACGGAACTTTCTATCTGTCGGTAATGATTACAACCGATAACGGCACTACATGGAAACAATTGTCTTCCATCCCCTCCGATCGTCTTACCACCGATTGGATGCAATATTCCATCGACCTTTCTGACTATGCTGATCAAGAAGTCAAAATAGCATTTGTGCACGATGTTGTATATTCTTCAAGTGGGATCGCTACCGATTTTCATATCGATAATATCCGACTCAATTGTGTGCAAAACTATGTTTACACCGATTATGCTTGTCAGGGAGTTGATTATGAGGGCTACAACTTTACCGTTCCTGCCGAAGAACTTGTGTTGGATGAACCTCTGCTCCTGGAACGTTTTGCATGGAATACGGAAGAAGGGTGCGATAGCATTATAACGCTCACCTTGCAAACGAAGTCGCCTGTGGAAACGCATGTCGAAGAGACGATTTGCGATGGCGAAACATTCGTTATGGATAACTTCTCAGCCACAGAGGCGGGCAACTACCTGGTACGCTACAATTCTGTTTACGGATGCGATAGTTTGGTCTATGTCACATTGAGTGTCAATCCGTCGCTCCCGGCAAACGAAATCAAACGTACCATATACCTTGCCGACCTGCCTTATACCGATGGTATCATCACGATTCCGGCAGACTTCGGAGTAGGTACCTATACCGATAAAGTTTTGGTCAACGATGCTCTCTGTCAGTGGAATCTCTATACCATCGAGGTGCGCGATTTGAATACTGCGGTCGATAATCTTTCCTCTGAGTTGGGGCTCTATCCTAACCCTGTTAAGGCGGGAGAGATACTTACCGTCAACTATCCTTTCACTGTAGCGCAACAAACCGATTGTCGTATATATATATACGATGCTGCAGGAGCCTTGGTGACAACCAATATCCCGACATTGTTCCCCGCTACACTCCGATTGCCTCTGACCGACGGATTCTATACCATTCGGGTGGTTACCGGTACAGGAGAAATCTTTACGGATAAGTTTGTGGTTAACTGATAGCAAATCACTATTTTACGGATAGCCCGATTGGTTTCGGGCTATCTGACTTTTTTACATATAGGCAAGCAATACAATGAAGAAATACATAATAGGAAAAATTCTATCCGTTCTGCTGTTGCTGAATGTGGCTGTCGCAGTCGCTGCGGCTCCGAGAACATTGTCGCAAGCACAACAAATTGCGCAGGAGCAACTCTCTCACCTGCACCGGCAAAAAGCCGTTCATGGTATCAACACTACACCTCTCTCGTTGCAATACGAATCCGATGCTTGTTTCTTGTTCGGAAATGCACAAGGCTTCGTACTCGTGTCGGCAGACGATCGCATGCCTGCGGTGCTCGGCTATGGCGATGCACCGCTCCCACCGTTGGAGCAATGTCCCGACAATTTCCGTTGGTGGCTCTCTTGTTACGATGCCTCCCTGAGCCAACTTTCCGATGTACCGTATGTGTCGGAGCAACGTGCTGTTTCTGCCGTTACGGTGGAACCGTTGCTCACTTCACAGTGGAATCAGTCCGCACCCTATAATAATATGTGTCCTATGTATAGCACAACGGGGCGATCAGCCACGGGCTGTGTGGCTACCATGATGGCGCAAATAATGTACTATTGGAAGTTCCCCGAACAAGGTATTGGTGCACACTCCTATCGTTGGTGCAATGCCGATAGCACCGTCTGTCAGACCCTTTCTGCCGATTTCGGCAATACTCGGTACGCTTGGAACAATATGCCCGATCGGCTCACTACGTCCTCGCCGAGCAACCAACAGGAGGCCGTCGCTACACTTATGTTCCATTGTGGCGTGGCGGTCGATATGATGTATGGAGCATCTTCTTCGGCATATACCACCACTGCCGCACGCTCTATGGTCAACTGTTTTGGCTACGATGCCAACCTGCAACAAGTCTGTCGCAATCTCTATCCGTTGGATAGTTTCCAAGTCATCTTGCGCGAAGAACTTCGCTCAGGACGACCGGTTATGTATCGTGGCTCATCTGCGAGCGGATCGCATGCTTTTGTTTGCGATGGATGCAATGCACAAGACTATTTCCATTTCAATTGGGGGTGGGGAGGTAGTAGCGATGGCTGGTTCCTGCTCTCTGCGCTTAATCCCGGTTCGCAAGGCGTGGGAGGTTCCGGAGCTGGATACAATAGCGACCAGGCAATTATTGTTGGTCTGCAACCGGCTGCCGACAACACTCCTCCGGCTCAACCGCAAATGGGAGCCGATAGTATAGTGGTCGATAAAACGGTGTTGCCGCTCAATCGAACCTGCAAACTGTCCGTTTGGCGATTGCAGAACTATGGCTTGGAAGATTTCTCCGGTTCGGTCGGGGTCGCATTATACGATGTGCATTCCGATAAATTGGTATCTTTGCTCGCCGAACAAGAGTATACGCTGAAAAGCAACTACTATCGCACCACACCCATGACGTTCACTGTACACATCCCCTCTTCAGTCCCTGCAGGCAACTATCGCTTGTGTGCTGTCTATAAGAATAAGCAGACCGATTATGTCCCCCTCCTTACCAAACTGCCTGCGCTCTACTATGTGTGGATCTATGTTGACGATAATACCATCGAATGGTATAACCCCGATGCTACTCCCGATATACGTCTTGCCAAACCGATTGCTTTCCCCGATAACGATAAGGTCTATGCGGGCGATGTCGAATTGCAGTATTCTTTGGGTAATGCCGGAGGAATGTTCCAAGGAGAAATTTCTGCCTTTGTTTACAAGGGGGCTTTCTCGCGCGGACAACTCAATACGGAGGAAATAACACTCTATAAAAACGAAACCATATCGGGTGTTCTGACGGGAAAACTTACCAATACGGCAGGGACGTATAAAATGGTGCTTAAGTGGCGACTTACAGACAAAGATGCTTGGCAGACATTCCTCCCGGAAGACTATGCTACGCTCAATTTTACATTGCTCGAACCTATTCCCTCTGCCGATGGGGCAACGGACTATACAAAGAATCAACTTATTTGGTGGATTGCAGAAAAAAAAGTACTTTTGCACACTGAATCCTTACTGCGTGAAATTATTGTCTATACCGCCGATGGGAAGGTGGTGGGCAGAAATATATATAATCAAGCCCACGATGCTATGGTGCAATTGCCAAGTGCGGGAGTATATGTGTTGCAAATAATGTTCGACGGAGGAGGATTTGTTACCGAGAAAATTTCAATAGATTGATGAAACGTATCCTTGCTGCCCTCTTGTGTGGTCTGTTTTTTTTGCCGTTGGCGGCAAAAAACGATGTTAAGTTCAATAGTCGTCATTATCTGACTGCCGAAGGAGGCGTTGGCTATTCCGCTCTCATGTATCCATCTTCCGACATGCCATGGAAAGGATTGGCGGGTGCTAATCTGCAGGTGGGCTACGAATGGAAGTATAAACGTTTCTTGCTACATTCGGGGCTTGAATTGTCTTCGGTTAACTCTCTCTCTCTTAAGGGCGATTTCCAAGAACAGGTGGATTTTCTTTATCAAGATGCCAATAACCCTTCGGGGGTTACCATGCAGCGTTATTTCGATTTTGTCAATTTTCGCGAGAATCAATATCTGGGGCAGTTGAGCATACCCGTTATGGCAGGTGGGCGATTTGGCGATTTCTATTTCTTGGCAGGTGCTAAGTTCGGTTGGGGATTGTGGTCGCCGGTAAAGTCTGTCTCCACACTTACCACTACTACTGTCGACCCTACACTCGTCGGCACTATGCACGATATGCCTCGGTTGGATATGTACACCGCCGATGAAACATGGAGCAATTCTTTCCATACTTCTGGAGCAATGCCCAACATTATGGCATCTGCCGAAATAGGGTGGTATCTCGATGAATGGATGCCTAAAAATGCACGTGCTTTGAACAATAAGCGCAAGTCTCCCGTGTCTTATCGGCTCTCGCTTTTCTGCGACTATGGCATCACATCTTGTGTCGGTGCAGCTAAGGCGGGAGAAAACGGATTCCCCTCGTTGGTTACGGTCGATTATCCGCGCAATGTCGATGTTGCCAATCTTTGGTCTACTGCCAGCACCAAAGTCAATTCCTTATTGGTGGGGGCTAAGTTTGCAGTCTTGTTTCAAGTCAGCAAAGAACCGGTTAAGAAACCTGTTGCCACATGGCTCTTGCTCAATACTACCGATGAGGCTACGGGCAAACCCATATCTTCTTCGGTTACTATTCGTAATATGAAAACCAAAAAAGCCGTGGTCAACAACAAATCGTTGCAGAAAGGCTATCTGAAGCGTAAGTTGCAGAAAGGCGAATGGGATATTACGGTTTCCAAAAAAGACTACTATTCCTATCAGCAGAATCTGATAGTGGAAACATTAGGCGATACTGTCAATATGGATGTGGCTTTGCGTCATCGTCCTTGGTTCCGTCTGCATGTGGTCAATGCCGAAACATCCGAACCTGTTGCGGCTGTCGCCACACTCTCCGACAAAACATCGGGTAAGACACTCTATACGCTTACCACCGATAGCCTCTCAGGCAATGTGCGTGCTGTCTTGGAAGATGGCGAATATGCAGTGTCTGTTCGGCAGTTAGGTTACGAGACATGGAGTGCCGATGCCGTCTCTAATGCCGATTCACTGGTGGTGGCAATCAAACCCATTAAGAAAGGCGAAGTTATCTTGATACGCGATTTGTTCTTTGCTTCCAATCAAACACGTATCCTTCCCGAATCCGAAGGCGCACTCACCGACCTCTATCGCTTCTTGGCTGAAAACCCGACAGTGCGTATCCGTATCGTAGGACATACCGATAGCGTCGGATCCGATGCCGATAACCAACGACTTTCCGAAGGACGTGCAAATGCGGTCAAAGCCGATGTCGTAGAGCGGGGAATTGACGCTGCACGTATCGAAACCGAAGGAAAAGGCGAATCCGCACCCATTGCCGATAATGCTACGGAAGAAGGAAGGGCTAAAAACCGCCGTGTGGAGTTTGTTGTGCTCTGATGGCATTGTATTGATGCTCAGCACCAATAAGGTCGCTCGAATGGCATGCAAAAGAAAAAGTATTACTTTTTTGCGAAAACATTTGCGGGATTAAAGAATATGTTGTACCTTTGCACCCGCAATTCGGATAATGACATTGCTTACTGATTGTCTAATGGTATAAAGGCTATTACGTCAGATTTTGGTTCTGAAGATCTTGGTTCGATTCCAGGTTAGACAACTCAAAAAAATAACGGTCGGTTTAATAGCCGACCGTTTTTCAACAAGCCCCCTCGCTCTCTGTGGCAGAGGGAAGTGTGATGGGAAGTAGAGCAGCATCACAAAGTTTTATAACTGCTCGAATGTAGTAACACAATTAAACAAATGAAAACATTTGAACTTACAGGTACTCAACGTAACGAGTACGGAAAAAAGGCGGCTAAAGAACTCCGCAAGCAAGATTTGGTTCCCTGCAATCTCTATGGAAATGGCAAGAACATCACTTTCACCGTTGGTGTTAACGATGTGCGTAAAATGATTTACACACCCGATACTCTGATCGTAGCACTTACTATCGATGGAACATCTTGCATGGCTGTGGTTAAAGAACTTCAGTTCCACCCCCTCACCGACAACCTCTTGCATATCGACTTTATGGAGGTAACCGAAGATAAGCCCGTTACAGTGGCTATCCCTGTTCAACTCACAGGTCATGCCGAAGGTGTGAAAGCCGGTGGTAAACTCTCGCAAGAGATTCGCAAACTCAAAGTAAAAGGTCTGTACACCAATTTCCCCGATCGTTTGGTTGTTGATGTAACCGAACTTGGTTTGGGTAAGAAAATCCTTGTGGCCGACCTCGCTTTCGACAATCTCGAGATTACCAATGTGAAGAGTTTGGTGGTAGCACAAGTGAAGGCTACACGTGCTTCTGCTGCTGCAGCAAAAGGATAATAGCCGTTAAGGCTGATAAAGAAAAGTGGAGAGTCGCTGGCTTTTCACTTTTCGTTTTTCATAACAACGTATAACACTACTTTATTATGGAATACAAAATCAAATATGGAGTGGCGTGCGTGGCACAAACCATTGCACGGATGCAGCAACAGGTCTATGATTGCTTGGAGCAGGCTGCCGATGCTGTTTGTGTGGTACTCACCGATGGAGGCATCTTCTTTAGTAGCAAACTGTTGTTCGATTGCATGATGCCGTTGGATATCCGCTATCTCAAAGTGAGTAGTTATCATGGCAAAGAGCAGGGGAGTATCTGCATCAACGATGCGGCACTGGGGAGCGTTGAGGGAAAAACCGTCTTTGTATTCGATGATATTTGCGACTCCGGTAGCACGGTCAATGCCGTCAATGCGTTGCTTAAAGAGAAAAAAGCAGCGGCGGTTAAGTATGTAACGCTCATCAAACGTGCCGGTGCGGTATTGGATGCCGATGTCGATTTGCTGTATGGTATCTCCGACGATTCCACCGACTTCTTTGTCGGTTGTGGATTGGATGACAACGGAAAAGGACGCAACTTGCCTTATATAGGCGTTATTGATTGATGTAAGTATGAAGTATCTGATTGTGGGTTTGGGCAATATAGGCGATGAGTATCGCAATACAAGGCACAACATCGGCTTTCGCATCGTAGATGCCTTTGCTGACGACCGGAAGGCTGTTTTTCAAGATAGCCGCTACGGTTCTGTGGCGTATTGCAGAGTCAAGAATGCCGAACTGGTCTTGCTTAAGCCATCCACGTTTATGAATTTGTCGGGAACGGCAGTGCGCTATTGGTTGCAAAAAGAGAATATATCGGTCGAGAATCTGTTGGTCTTGGTCGACGATTTGGCGTTGCCCTTTGGCACTCTACGCTTGCGTTTGAAAGGTTCCGATGGCGGACACAATGGGCTCAAAAACATACAGGAGTGTATCCTCACACAGAACTATTCGCGCTTGCGTTTTGGTATCGGGAGCGATTTTGCGCGTGGCGCACAGGTAGGTTATGTCTTGGGCGAATGGTCTACTGTCGAAGTCGAGGCGATGCCCGATAAGTTGCATACTTGTTGCGAGATTATTAAGTCGTTCTGCTTGCAGGGAGTCGAGCGGACAATGAATTTGTATAATAAGAAATAATACACAACTTCGGAGAGGTGTATGGAAGTTCGGGTCGATAAATATCTTTTTGCAATGCGGCTTTTCAAAACGCGCTCTTTAGCGGCAGAAGCATGCAAAAAAGGGCGTGTACATATGAATGGGACGCAACTCAAGCCATCACGCACGTTTCGTGTAGGCGATGTCTTTACGGTGAGGCGAAATCCTATTCTTTGTACCTATAAGGTACTCCAATTGTCCGAAAACCGTTTGGCGGCAAAGTTGGTGCCCGACTATATGCAGGATATTACCACCCCCGACCAATTGCAATTGCTCGAACTGGCACGTTTGGCAGGGCAGTCGGGGAGAGACCGGGGAACGGGACGACCTACAAAGAAAGATAGGCGGGATATCGAAACTTTCTTCTCCGACGATTACGATGAATGGTTCAACGATGAAGACGAAGCGTGAAAACATAGCGGAATATATCCTGCATCTCTGGCAAATGGAAGATGTTGTGCGGGCGTTTGCCGATGATGAAGCCTTGGCGCAAAATGAGTTTCTTTCCGATTTACTCAATATGATGCGCACCGAGGGAGTGATGCAGTCCGGGCACGTGCAGTTGGCTAAAAATGCAATGCAGGAAGCCGAAGAAACGCATGCTCAATTGTTGCAGGAGGCTACCTATCGGGCAGCGGTCATGCAGTTGCAACCCTCGTTGGCACTACTCAAAAGCAAGTCTGCCAACCCTGCTGCAACCGATATCGAGATAATGTTTGTTTTTCTCTATAGTATCATGATGCTACGCTTGCAGAAGAAAGAAATTACTGCCGATACACAACTCATGCTGCAACAGGTCAGCAAACTTTTGGTGCGTCTTTCTCTGGAATATAAGCAACAAAAAGAAAGCGAATCATGACAGCCAAACAACGATATACGGCCGTACTCAATTACTTCGAGCAGCACATGCCCTTGGCGGAGAGCGAACTGAATTATGCCAATCCCTTCCAACTCTTGGTGGCGGTCATGCTTTCGGCGCAATGTACCGATAAACGGGTCAATATGGTCACTCCCGCGCTTTTCGAGGCTTTCCCTACCCCCGAACGAATGGCAATCGCATCCCCCGATGAGGTTTTTCAATATGTGCGTTCTGTTTCCTATCCCAATAGTAAGGCAAAGCATTTGGTCGATATGGCAAAACAATTGGTCGAACGTTTTGGTTCGCAAGTGCCTGATAATATCACCGATTTGCAGACGTTGGCAGGGGTGGGGCGCAAAACGGCGAATGTGGTGTGTGCTGTCATCTACAATCAGCCGACAATGGCGGTCGATACGCATATCTTTCGTGTGGCAGAGCGTATCGGACTTACCACCAATAGCAAGAACCCTCTTCAAACGGAAAAACAACTCGTTAAGTATATTCCTGCCGAGGTCATTCCAAAAGCGCATCATTGGATTCTGCTGCATGGGCGTTATGTCTGTCAGGCACGTCGCCCTAAATGCGAAGAATGTGGTATCACACAGTGGTGCCGTTGGCATGCAAGGCATCCGCTTGCTTGATAAGGGCGGTTGCCTCTTTTCTTTCTATACATAATCGCTGTCATTTCCGTAAGCAAGTATCTCCTATGGGATACACCGTGCTACAATCTTCTCGCAACTATCCCCCTTTGCATGGTATTCTTGCAATTCTGTACTTGCTGTTTAGCAAAATGACAGTTTATTATATTTGATATAATCAATTGTTTATTACATCCATTATATTGTTTATAATCTGTATAAATATTGCTGTAGCCGACCGTTACGAGACCATAACGGGACCGTAACGAGACCTTGTCGACCTTTCATTTTGTTAAATACGAGCATCTGTAAATCGGGATACCTGACCTTGGCTGAAAATCTATGCGCCGGCTCGGTTTTCTTTGCGGTCACTCTTTGTGGTTCTGATTTTATTCCGTATCTTTGCAAACAAATTAACCTGCTGATACCGATTGCAAAAGTAACTGTTTTGTACACTGTTGCAAGGAGTATGAGCCAAAATTGAGAATATTATATGGCAGAAGAACAAGAGGCAAAAAAGCCCTCATTGGAGAAACTGAAAGCCTTGCAGATGGCAATGGCAAAGATAGAAAAAGACCATGGTAAGGGTACTATCATGAAGTTGGGAGACGATAAAATTGAGGACGTTCCTGTTATATCTTCCGGTTCGGTTGGTTTGAATTTGGCTTTGGGAGTCGGTGGTTATCCCCGCGGTAGGGTTATCGAAATCTATGGTCCCGAGTCTTCCGGTAAAACCACATTGGCTATTCATGCTATTGCCGAAGCGCAGAAGCAAGGGGGTATCGCTGCTATTATCGATGCCGAACATGCTTTCGACCGTTTCTATGCCGAAAAATTGGGGGTTGATACCGACAACTTGCTTATCTCACAGCCCGATTCAGGCGAACAAGCACTTGAAGTGGCTGACGAACTAATCCGATCCAGTGCTATCGACCTTATAGTTATCGACTCCGTAGCGGCACTCACACCAAAAGCCGAGTTGGAAGGAGATATGGGCGACAACAAAGTGGGCTTGCAGGCACGACTCATGTCGCAGGCACTCCGCAAACTGACGGCTACTATCAACAAAACCAATACTACCTGTATCTTCATCAACCAGTTGCGCGAGAAAATCGGTGTCATGTTTGGCAATCCCGAAACAACAACGGGTGGTAATGCGCTTAAGTTCTACGCTTCTGTCAGGTTGGATATTCGCCGTACAGGGCAAATTAAAGACGGAGATGAGGTTATCGGTAACCAAACGCGTGTCAAGGTGGTCAAGAACAAAGTAGCCCCACCATTCCGTAAAGCCGAGTTCGATATCATGTTTGGCGAGGGTATCTCACGCATAGGTGAAATCGTCGACTTGGGTGTGGAGTACAATATCATCAAGAAAAGCGGATCTTGGTTCAGTTATGGCGAAACCAAATTGGCACAAGGGCGCGATGCTGTAAAGAATTTGCTGAAAGAAAATCCTGATCTGGCAGAAGAATTGGAAACCAAAATTATGGCAGCAGTCAAAGAAGCAAAAGAATAATATCTTACTTGGCTGCATGGATATATGGAAACCTTGCAACTCATACTTACTCCTGCACAGAGTGTGCGAGAGAATGAAATACGGAAGGCATTGGCAACGCGTTTGCGAATGCCTTCTGATGCTATTGTCGGCTTTCGGATCATTCGGCAGAGTGTCGATGCACGGCAGCGCAATCTCAAAGTGTTGCTTACGCTGCAAGTCTTTTTCTCGCAGGAGGAAGCAATGTTGCCTCCCTACGATCAACCTTGCTATCAAGATGTACGCCAAGCGACTCATCAGGTCGTTATTGTGGGAGGAGGCCCTGCCGGGCTCTTTGCGGCTTTGGCTTTGTTGGAACGAGGAATACGCCCTGTTCTCTTGGAACGAGGAAAAGATGTGTCTTCACGTAAGTCGGATATCGCAACCTTGAACCGCAATCAGGGGTTCAATCCCGATTCTAACTACTGCTTCGGTGAGGGAGGAGCAGGAACATTTTCCGATGGTAAACTCTTTTCTCGTAGCAAAAAAAGGGGAAATATGCAGCGTGTCATGGAGTTGTTCCATTTCCATGGGGCTACCGATGCTGTCTTATACGAAACCCATGCACATATCGGTACCGATTGCTTGCCGCGTATCATACGCAACATGCGCGAAACGATTATTGCCGCGGGAGGTGAAATCCGCTTTGGAGAGAAAGTTACCGAACTTCTGCTTACCTTGACGCCCACTGAACAACGACAAGTACGAGGTGTCCGCACAGAATCAGGGGCGGAGTATAGGGGTGACAATGTCATACTTGCTATCGGACACTCTGCTCACGATACCTATCGTATGCTCTTCGAAACGGGAGTACGAATGGAGGCTAAAGGCTTTGCCATGGGGGTGCGTGCCGAGCATTCGCAGAGTCTGATCAACCAACTCATGTATCATACCAATCATATTCCCGAGGGATTGGGAAATGCGGCTTATTCGTTGGTTACACAGGTGCAAGGACGAGGTGTATATTCGTTCTGTATGTGTCCCGGAGGGCATATCGTACCCGCAGGAAGTGCTGACGATGGATGTGTGGTCAATGGTATGTCGGCAAGCCGACGCAATTCACCCTATGCCAATTCGGGTATGGTGGTCGAAATTCGCCCCGAAGATTTGGATTCCTTGGGGCAGTGGGTGCCCGCCGGTACTCCGGAACCCTTGCGCGGATTGGCGTTCCAACAAGCATTGGAACGTGAAGCATATCTGCAGGGGAAGGCACCGTCTATGGCTCCTGCCCAACGTCTGAAAGATTTTGTCGAGGGAAAATCCTCTGCTACACTGCCCGCTTGTTCCTATCTGCCGGGTATCGTCCCCTCTCGGCTCGACCAATGGTTACCGCCTTTCATAGGGGAACGTTTGCGACAAGGATTCCGCGATTTCGATAAGAAATACCATGGCTTCCTCACCAACGATGCTGTGGTGGTCGGGGTCGAGTCACGCTCCAGCAGTGCCGTACGCATACCGCGTAATATGGAAACCATGCAGCATACGGAGATTGCCGGACTCTATCCCTGTGGCGAGGGGGCAGGCTATGCGGGAGGTATCACCTCTTCGGCTTTAGACGGACGCAATGCCGCTATGCGCATTGCCGATAAATTGAACAATACCGAGGCGTAAAGCAATATAACCTATATGACAGATATGTTTCAACGTACAGAGCAATTGCTTGGGGAAGATACTTTACTGCGCTTGCAACATACCAAAGTGATTCTCTTTGGGGTAGGTGGGGTTGGTGGCTGGTGTGCCGAAGCATTGGTACGTACGGGTATAACGCACCTTACATTGGTCGATTGCGATATAGTGGCGGAGAGTAATCTCAATCGCCAAGTAGTGGCTACGGCTGACAATATCGGACAACCCAAGGTCAACGAAATGCGTAAACGATTGCTCGCTATCAATCCGCAGGCTGATATCATAGCACTCAACTGTCGCTATTCGGCAGAAACGGAAACCGACTTCTGCTTCGATAACTACGATTATGTTATCGATGCTATCGACTCTGTTGACAGCAAGGCTCTGCTTTTGCTTAAGGCTGCACAAAGTAAGGCTACACTGTTTTCTTCCATGGGAGCGGGACGTAAGCGGTCTGCCGACCCCATTCGGGTTACTGAGTTTTGGAAAGCCAAAGGCTGTCCCTTGGCAAGGGCATTGCGCGAACGGTTCCGAAAGACGGGACAATTCCCCGCAAAGAAGTTCCAAGTGGTCTATAGCGAAGAAATCAGTGGCACACAAGGCACACTGGCACACGTGGTAGGCGCGTTCGGTTTCCGACTTGCCGAACTCCTTATTACCGATCTAAGCCACGCAAAATAGAAATCCCGCTACCAACTCTAAGGCTTCGCATCACATCTTATCGAAGCATGCTTATATAACAAAAGAGACCGCCTGATTTCATTTGTCAGGCGATCTCTTTCTTATGAGTGTTTATGGAGTGGCTTATTCTGCAACCACTGTACCGAGAGCGTTGTATTTTACACCGTTCTTGATGATGTACAACTGACCGTTCTCAATAACCTTTGTAGCCTTGTTGGCTTCGGTCATAACGTTCTCTACGGCAGTATCATCGGTGCCGATAACAATTTTGCTGAGGCAATAACCACCGGCAGTCGTACGGATAGTGATGGTAGAAGCAATAGCCTGTACCTTTACGTCTTCGAATACCAATTCGCCATTCTTAGCAGCCTGAGTTTTGTTACCTTCTGCCCAAATACATCCTGTAAGAGCGGTACCTTTAGAGTCGCTATCTTCAAAAGAGTTGGCAGTAGAACCCTTTGATGCTACGGTAAGAGTAATAATATCACCTACTTTGAGGTTGCTGATGGTAAGGTCACGTTGATCACCGTCAAACTGAATGTACTTGTTAGGACTTACCACAAATGCCTTTTTTTCTGCACTGTTCTTGTAGGTAAACTTCATGTTGGGAAGTTGTGCAATTGTCATTTCTACAGTTTCGCCTGCAGTATTCTTTACTTCGTAATACCCTTTAGACTCATTATAGGTCGTTGTTCCGTTTGCAACGGTAATGTCTGATTCTGCGAAAGCAAATTCTGCCATGTCATAAGTTTGTGCGCTAACCAGTGCGCTTACTGCCAAAGCAGCCAAGAAGAAAATCTTTTTCATGTTGTTGAGTTTTTTAGATGTTTATTTGTATGTTAATTATATTCTTGTTGTACACTTCTTTTCAACATTGCAAAAGTACAACGAATTTTCGGTGCGTACCAACAGATATTGACGCTTAATGTGTAAAAATTGGTACTCCTTTGGTCAGTCAATGGAAAACTTATATCTTTGTCCCACGTTTAATCACTAAACAATAGATGTGTTTATTATGAAAAAGACTGCTTTTGTACTTTTATGCCTTGCGTGTGTAGGTATTGTCTATGCACAAAGCAAATACGAACACTATTACACCGATCTCCCTCTCGAGATTGAGCATGTCCGACCTGTGCAGTTTCCTGCCCTCACGGTTAATCTTACGAACTATGGCGCAGTTGGCGATGGAGAAACATTGTGTACGGAGGCTTTTCGGGCTGCCATCAAAGATCTTGATAAGCAAGGAGGCGGACACCTCATTGTACCTAAAGGAGTGTGGAAAACGGGACCTATTGTCCTAAAGAGTAATATCGACCTCCACTTGAACCGTGGGGCTATCATCTTATTTTCCGAAGATAAATCACTCTATGTTATTCCGTCTTCTTCGGGTAAAGAGAAGACCAAGGCAGATGCTTGCATTAAGGCCTCGCATTGCGAAAATGTGGGTATCACAGGCAAAGGCGTTCTTGACGGACAAGGTTTCTATTGGCGACCTATCAAGAAAAAGAAAGTCATGAAAGATCCTGACGGCAAAGAAATATGGGAATCGGCACTTGCCTTGGGAGGAGTTGTTAAAGATGATATATGGTATCCTTTTAATCTAAAGAACGGTATACCCAATATCGCTGCTACTGCCGACGACCAAGAGAAGATGCGTAGTCATCTTATCAATATCACAGACGCAAAGAATGTTATTGTGCAAGGGGTTACCATTAAGAATAGTCCTAAGTTCCACTTGGTACCTACACGTATTCAGAATCTCATTATCGATGGAGTTACTATTGATTGTCCGTGGTGGGCACAGAATGGCGATGCTATGGATATTGGCAATACGCAAGTTTGTTTGGTGGTTAATTGTAAGGTTAATTGTGGTGACGACGGTATCTGTATGAAAGGTGGAGTAGGCGACAAAGGGCGTGATGCAGGCCCTAATCGCGATTTTCTTATTATGAACGATACGGTATATCGTGCACATGGCGGATTTGTTATCGGGTCTGAATTCTGTGGCGGTATGCAACGCCTTATTGTGCGCAATTGTGTCTTCGATGGAACGGATATAGGACTGCGTTTTAAGTCTGCACCGGGACGTGGCGGTTGGTGCGAAGATATCGTGTGCCAAGATATTGTAATGAAGAATATCCGCGAGAACGCTATTTTCTTTGAAGCAGGATATGCCGATAAGGCGGTTGGACGTAGTGCTACTGCTACCGACGATAAATCGGCTTACTTCCCCGATTGGGGCAACTTTACTTTCCGCAACATTGTATGTGTCAGCCCTATGGGGGCTGTGCAGATTACGGGAATGAAAGGAAAACCCGTACACGATTTGTTGTTCGATAATGTGCAGTTCTATGGTGTTCGCAAAGGAGGACTCACACTTAAGTATGCAGAACGTCTTACTTTTAAGGGGTGTACACTAACGGGAGGCGATGGCAATACTATCGATCGTCGTTCTTGCTCCGATATATTGTGGAATGGCAAGAATGCTATCGAAGAGTAATAACCACCACACTTATATACTACAGAAAGAGGCAGATATTAATCTGCCTCTTTCTGTAGTATATAGAATTCTTTTGCTATATAACTCTACTCCGGTATGTTACTTATTCTGCACTTTTGGTTAGTTGCAACAATGTATTGCCGTTAGCGTCTGTCAGTAGCAGTTCGCCTGTCTCCGAAAGTGTGGCTTGTGTTACTTGCGGAAGCAGACTTCCTAACAAATCTTCCAATTCCATAGCGTCTTCGCAATACATCCGTGTGCTGAACATGTCCCCTAAACTGATAGTGTTTTCTTCCAGTATTAAAGAACCACCCATTCTGTTACAGCCTGCATAGCATGCAAATAGACTATCCTCTACACTGAAATAGAGATTGGGAACTTCTGCAGAGATTTCGTCTGTTTCTACAGATACGATATTGCTATCGTTCACGCTTACAATGTTCCATCTGCCGTTCAGTTGTTCCGAAGTAATGCCTTTTTGTTGCTTTCCGCATGCACTCAGCAATAAAGCCGCTGAGAACAAATACATCAATTGTTTTTTCATATACTTATAGTGTTAGTTGTTTAAGTTCTAATAGAATTACTTTTGTTGTTCTTAACAAAAACTATTCCAAACCCTTTGTACATAGTTGTGTTGTCAGACTATTTTATCTATTTATAGAACAAACCTTTGATAGATGTTTCTTTGATAGATGATGTTGGCAAATGTGAATTACGATGTATGTGTATAGAAAAAAGGTACGTTTTTTTGATACGCCCTTTCTATAATTTGGTATTATTCAATGTATT
>JAMPAY010000018.1 GCA_023666945.1 Paludibacter sp. | reverse complement strand
CTGCCGAGAACGTAGTTCCATCGGCATACTGCTGTACTTCTGCAGTAGAGTAGGTATTTGCATACCATTTACCGGATCTCTTGTCATAACGGCTGGAATACTGTGTACCATCATCGGCGGTAAACGAATAGCCAACTGCATTACCTTTTTTGTCATAGGTAGCAGTTCCACCGGTCATCGCAACACCACCATTGACAATCGTACCTGTTGCCGTGTCTACCTTCACATTCGCATTTTGCTTAAATCCATCTGATTTGGTGGCACCGATGCCATACACTCCCTCTTTCCAGTTCTTACCGGCAACTGTTTCCCCTGCCAACAGTTTACGCAAAATAGTTACCGGTGTCATGTCGTATTGATTGTATATGGCATTCTCAAAATCGCTGTATGCTTGCGCTTCCATGTTTTTTGTTCCGCCATATACATTGCTCAAATACTTTCGTTGATTCGCTGCCTTTTGCGCAATCGTATTGGCTTGCGTGTTACCCATGTATTTTCGTACAAGCCCAACGAAAGTGTTATTTGTGAAGATATACAGGAAGTCGATAGGACTCTTCAACAAATCTTCTTTTGTTACTTTTTTTGCCATACTATTTCTTGAATTTAGATATTAAAAACCACGCTGCCACTCCGATTAAACCATATTTCATCCACTTACTATTCGATGATCCCCATTCATCTTCACCCCAATCGGTATCTTCCGGTGTACCACTTTGAGGATTTTCCGGCTCCGCATACTTTGCTTGTACAACTTGTGCAACGAATGTAAGAAGCATCGTAATAGCAGTAACTATTGCAGTAATAAATGCTGCTATAGCAGTCAACAATTCAGCAGTAATACCAATTCCCTTTTCTTTCTTACCTGTCAGTTCTCCGATAATATATTCCGGTGTATGCTTATACTGACTGCAAACACCGCTGTAGATGATTTTATCAACAGCATCAGGACTCATCAACTTATCATACTCTCCGTGAACATATTTCAGAACCTCTCCCTCTTTCTTCCATTTCTTATATATCACATAAGGTAATTTCTTTGCTTCTTTCTCATCCATGAACTGATAGAGATAATACCCTCCACAATTGAACAGATATTCCGAGGCATCATTCGAAGTGCCACTGACAGCATCTTTCGATATGTTCTCAATGGCTTTGGCTGCTGCTTTCTGTTCTTCCGGTGTATATCCGTTGTAGTTCTCTGCAACTACATTCGTATTAAACCATTCATTGAAAGCACTTACAACATCGTAATTTTGTGCCGTCAAGAAAAGAGTTTCTATTTCCGTATATAGGTCGTCAAGATGTGTGTCACGCTCTGCATCATCTGTACTTGAATAGTCGAATTTACCCTCTTCAACATACTTTGCTATGATATTACCGAAACGCTGTAGTTCGCTGCATTTATAAGATTTGGCTGCCTGCAAACAGATAACATACAAGTCTATCATATTCAGCATCCCCAACATCTCAGATTCCGATAGTTGCTCTCCATACTGCAACGTTGCAGATATAGCATTGATTTCTGCCAACAGATTATTCACTGCACGAGTGTTGTTAATCGTAACCGTGTTATCTCTCCAGTATTGGAAATCCTGTTGTGCGGTTCCGATTCCCAATCCGCTGCATGCGTATATTTTTAGTCCTTTACTCATAGTACTCTATATCATAACATTTTTTGAAATCTCTTGCGTAGTTGTATATCGGATTACCCATTTTATCCCTCTCTACAGCGTCAAGCACTATCGGCTGCCGGTTCTCATCAAATGCAATCGGATATACGTGTGTGTATTGGTTTCCTCCGTCAAAATTCACAAACCGTATGATGTGCGGTATTCCCAAACAATGCAGACAACTTGCTATAAACAATGTCATGCTTTTACAATCTCCAACACCATCTGCCAACAAGCGTGCAGGAGATTTTATAAATTGATACCCTGCTTTGTCTTCTTGATACCGAACATGATCAACGAGGTATAGGAAAATGGAGTAGCAAGCAGTATCAACATCTACATTGCGGAGTTCCGATACTATCTCCCGGGGTTGCTCACTCCATTTGTCGTAACACCTTACGACATTCCTAACCACATCACGATTATTTCCATATCCTAACCAATCGTTTTTTCCTGTTGCTTTCATCATGCGAATACGTCTGTAAAAGTGAAACTCTTATCAATCTTTATACGTATTCCGCCGACTTTTACATATCCGTCAAAACGGAATAACAATGTCTTTATATCGCCTGTAGATATATTGCTGAACAATGCTTGCCCCAACTGTTCGGGAAACACATCGAAATTCACCTGTAAACGACTATCTCCCATCGCCCTGATGCGTTGATTCAGCGGATAATTGATAGCGGCACAATGCACATCCATTATGTATATATCTCCGATAATCTCATTGACAAGAACTGTTACCAGCAGTGGGTTGTGGATGAGTACCGAGATATTGAACGACAAACTACCAACATTTACAGAAAACAATCTCAACCTTTCAAATTTAACTGCTATAGCACGAACACCACGTAGTACCCAATACCACAATGCCCCACCACTTAATAACAATATGCCGGCTGTTTTATTTGTCATACGTAAAATTCTCCCAAATCACTACCATTCTTATTCGTGTTATACGAGAAGCATGTACCATACGAATCGTAGATACATTTACCCTTAACAGCCTCCATAGTGAATAAATGGTCGGTAGAATAACCATTTATGGTTTGCAGAATGCGTACATTTGCCGTAATAGGTATGCTGCATCCGATGGATTTTGTGTAAGTACTTTTTTGTTTCAGGGCTTCACGAATAGCCTTTCTTGCTTGTTTATACGGGAATAGTAATTCGGTGTTGACAGAGTGTAATCTGATAGTTACAGAAGAATTTGCTTTGATGGTATAGTTGTGTTTCTCCCACAATACCCAATTGCATCTATAACCATTATATTCCCAATCCACCAAAACACCCGATATGTTCTTTGACGTAGACGAAGTGTTTGTGATGGTAACCCAACCTGCCATGCACCACAAAGTGTCTACAATCGAAGATAATTTAATCTCAACACTAATTTCCAAATCACTGTCTGCATATCCTTTATTATTGTTTACTGCAGTATTCAAATCAGAAGATAGTTCATTAAATTGTGCATTATAATTGTCGGTTGCATCCTTCAAACCTGCATTCAATTTAGAACTTAAAGATTCACTCAACTTATTATAAGCGAAATAAGCGAGTGCTCCAAATCCTATAATTGTCTTAAAATCCATGTCGCAAAAGTACAAGGTGCTAAATCCCCGTACAATGACAGATTACGACAAAAAAAGAGTATCGTTTCGCAACGACACTCTCCAAACAAATACATAATCAATAAATATATAAACAGAACGAATCAGTCTTTCAACTCCAATTTGTAGAAGTCACAAAATTCACCCACACATATCGGATGATAGTTCCGATACCCTTTTTCTCTTCGAAGACGCTGCAGCCACCTTTGAGCAGTTCTTTCCGACATGTGTAATATGTCGGATGCAATCTGCAGTGTGCATTTATCGTTTCGATAGACTTTCATTGTAACTTTATTATATCTTTTCTTTCTGCAAAGATACGAAAAATAATTCATATTGACAAACAATTACTTATGAATTTTATACTAAAATATCTTCATAAAATCTTTACTGTATCTTTAGTATTTTGTTTAGATATAACTAAACATATATACGAGTATTTTTTGCTACGTATAACATCGTTTACAGGTATCGTTAGGTGTTTTTGTGTAGAGGTATATCAGTTAGATACAACATCAACAAAAATATATATATGCCAAATTTAATGCAACTCATGCGATTATTGCTATATGTATTTATATATCAATTATTTATTAGTCGCATTTATGTGCTATTATTTGTGCTACTCCAATGCAATTGTGCAATTATACCATGCAACTCCAATGCAATTGTGCAATTATACCATGCAACTGCAATGCAATTAAAACAATAAGTTGTGCAATTATTTTCGCTATTTGTGCAACTGTTATGCAATTCTTGTTTTTACTTAAATTATTCTATAATAAGTATTTAATAATATAGTATGGTAAATAGTTGCATGAATCGCATTGAATTTGGTATATCTTTTTATACATGTTAAATACAACAGACCATACACAAAAAAAGCACAGGTTTCTCGCCTGTGCTTCGTAGGGTAGGTAATAGTACGATTATGCTGCTGCTCCTATGCCACGGATACTTCCGCCGGACATAATACGAACAATGTACACTACATCATTATTAAAGGTATATAGGATTGCCATCTTCTTATAGTTCACACGACGGATGTTCTTACCATATTGCCGTACAGACTTTCGATTGTATATGGCTGGTAATAGAGGATACTTTACAATCTCCCGGATCTTTTTATAGATGCCGTCTATATAGCGTCTTGCAGCAAGTTGTGAAGCATAATCATTTGAAATAACATCATGCAATTCGGATATGTCCATAATTGCTTGTGGTGAAAGTTCTATTCTATATTCCATATCGTTTTAGTTTTAGGTTTGTACCATAATGTTCATTCAACCATTGTTCGCTCATCTCTATTGCTTCATCCAATGTATAGGTTCTGCAGCCTGCTATACCAGGCGGTAATGGAAAATCAACCTCAACTGATTTACGATGGTTCTGTTCCAAATCTTGTGCAATACGTATACCTTCTTCTGTTGATAGGTCGATGTATGCAATAGCAATGTCTTCTTTGTCTCTGATTTTTGTTGCCATAATGAATTATGCTTTAATGGATTTATGATTTGCCTACAAAGGTAATAATTTTGTCCGGACAAACAAAAGAGGACAATCGGCTCATCGATTGCCCTCTTATCGTTTATTCTTCCGCCTCCTGTATCTCTTTTAGTGTGTAGATAACTTCTGTAAGGTCATCGATTATCGCGGTGAATACCTTTCTTTCTTCATCCTCCAAGCCAAAAAGAATCTTTCGCATCTGCAACAGGAGTATGTCTTTGCGTAACTTCTCATCCATGATATGGATAAGTTCGATGTTACTTGCTTTCATATTGCACCTCCTTCCGACATGTATAAGGTGATAAGTGTATCACCGAAATTAAACTGCACGTGCATTTCGTAACCATCCGTCTCCATGGCACCTGCACATACGGCATTTGCAGGAATGATGTTGGCAATTTTGCGGAAATACTTCCGAACTTTCTTCCCTGACATGGCCGGGTTCGTTTTTTGGATAACTTCCATAACTGGTTTTTTTTAGCATAAAAAAGCATGGTAGGGGTGCTAACTTAACCAGGTTAAAAGTTCCCCGACATTACTGTTCGGGCGGTCCCTCCATGCTTAAAAATCTATATATGTTTTGCGGCATAAAAAATGCCACCTTGTGTTAGGTAGCGTCATGCCACCTGATTAAATTAGCGTTGCAAAGATAGAGTAAGTTTTTGAGATGTGCAAGAGAATATAGAAAAATTTTGCGTAAACTTTGCTATATTTATAGATTAAAATAGTCCGGCAGATAATCTTGTAGACGAAGATAATGAGATTTAACCAAGTATGACATTATATGATCTTCTGATATTTTTGTATCATTCAGCATAAAACATATTGCGCCTAAATACACATGTAATTCCAGTTCCTCCTTTGTAATACCTCCATTTTCTACTATCGGAAGATACCTTTCGTATATCTTCAATAATTCCATCTGTGCCACCGTCATTACGGCTTCTAATTGTTTTTCTTTTTCCATAATTGTAAATTTATTTATTTGACTATATATTTGAAAATTGTATCTTTTGCATCCGGAAATAAAACAAGATAATCGACATGTTTACCCATTTCCGTAGTTCTTACATGTCCACTCCGTATGTGTTTTAATGTGAGATATTCCGAACACCATCTACTAAAAGCAGATTGGGGATATTTGTTGAAATCCGGATAATCTCCCCGAAATATATCCCAATAAAATTTCTTGTTGATCTTTAGTTTGGTTTGATGAGCCACACTATCTCTAATCTTACTTTCAAAGAAGAAAACAAAGTCTTCCGGAATTTGCTCCTGAATCAATCGATTTTCGTAGTTAACAGTTTCCGGTTCTATAATACCGTACTTCATGTATATTTCAGAACAACATATCATAAAAGTGTAGAATCGATTCCAATCTTCATCGGTCCACTTGCTTTCAAAAAAACGTTTACCAAACTCATCTTCCGGAGTGAATTTTTCCGAATAGTAGTTATGCAATTCGAAAATTATCAATCGGCGTTTATCCGAACTTCCTCTGAAATTGATAGTATGGTTAACCGATAGCATGAACTTGCACATGTGTATCACCGGATCGTGATGCAATTTCCGGAACAATGCTCCATCGCTGATGTCGTTGTAAAGACATTCGAATTTGAAATTCTTATCGATGTCTTCCAGGTGTATAAGTTGTGTTGATATATCACCTCTTGAATACCTTGTATCTTTGAACTCAAATCCTTTTCCCGGAATAGAGATATATCTGCAATCTGTCTTCTTTCGGTTCAAAACTTTGGCAAGTGCTTTACCGATCAATCCTTTACCAGTACCACCTGCTGCATTACCTGCATCTTCAAAGTTGACATCGGTAAACATTATAGCCTTTTCCGATGATTCGTAATTATTGTGCATAAGGTATCCTATTAAAGACATCAGCGATTTCTTACGTGAATTGTCATCTGCACATATATGTTCTATGAATACTTCAAAATCTCCCTTTACAGAGTCGTATGTATAATCTATGTCAATTATACTGCTATCCCATATTCGCTGTGTTAGAGATGAATAGGGTATTTTTTGTACACCGTTTTTTGTTACACATATAGCGGTGTTGTTAAAGAAGATATATTTGTTGTCAATATCATCTTCCATTATATCGATACTACTATTCGGCCGCAAACGTGAAAGCATGTCCGGAGAAAATAAGTTCTGCATGTTATCCAAGAACTTGTTACGAATGGTAGAGGTTGTTATGCTTATCTCTACCTGATTTGGTTCTTCTCCTTCTACCTTTTTGTAATAGGTCTTTTTTAGGGTAGGGAGTTTGAGGATATAGTCCTCAAACATATCGATTATAATTTCACGAGGTGCCAGTCGTATTTTGTTATCAAATATACGAACTATTTCTGATGTGTTGTCATCTATCGTATATCTGTATAATCCCAGTTCTTGGAGCCGGTACAAAAACTTGTCCTTGTCAAAACGGATTTGCAATCCATTCTTTGTGTAGGATGCAGTGTAGAAGTCATGGAGTTCTTCCGTATTCTGTACTTGTTCTGTTTGTATATTTATTTGTTGAATCATAAGACATAGTCTATTAAGTCATATATATTCATATATTTGTATTGATCTGTTTCATATAGTTGAACTGTGTATCTATGATCATTTAGAAATTGCCTATATGATGATCGAAATTTACAATATAAGTGAAAATCTTCATTCATTAAATAATGTGGATCTCTGTTAGTTATTTTATCTAAAGTCGTTTCTATTATTTTGAGAGAAGATAAAGTAGATTCTATGCCTTCTTTGGACGATATATATATATGATAATCAACCTTTATATAATGAAATATCATACGGAAAAAACCTAACCCAAAAGATAGAAAATAATTCAAGTGTTTATCTTTCATCAAATACAATTTAATTCTTCTTTCTATAAATTCATAATCGATGTTAATTAGTTCCTCTCTATCAAATTTATTACATCCGAAGAATTTATATAGTAGTAAGAGAGTTTTATTTTTTGATTGTACTGCTTTTTCCAATTTCTCATTTTCATTATACAATTGAATGAGAGCATTGGTCATTTCGACAAGATTATTCGCTTCTTGTCGCTGATAGTAATTGGATGCTCGTGCTACTGAAATTTCAGCACGATTCTTCAGCATCGATATTGCTTCTTGTGCTTTCATTGTTCAGTTCATCAATGATTTGTTTTATAACTTTTTCTTCTAACTTAGATATTTTTCTTAAATTACGTATTGAATTGTTCCAAGTATAATTATTCCAATAGCATCTCTCTATTACCAGATGCTTAAACTTCTTATAATCCGTGTATCGGATCTGAGATAGAAATCGTTCCATAATTACGTATTTTTTTGTTATTATCAGTTATTATTGCTAACTTTACGCTGCAAAGGTAATCAAAATTTACTACAAAGCAAAGTTTTCTTTGCTTAAAAAGTAATCAAAATTTATATCAATATGGATAAACGTGTAACTTACAGTGAGTTAAAGGAAATTGTTGAGTCACGAAAAATGACTATGAAAGATTTTTGTGGTCTAATAGGAATGTCAGCGCCTGGATTCAGTTCAGGTTGGGAAAGACAATCTATATCAATGAGATATATTCCTTTTATTTGTAATGTATTGAAAATTACTCCTAACAGATTATTTGGATACGATGATAGTTCATTACAACAAAACAACCAGCAATATGGATTGCTGAATACGAATAATCAATCGATATATGATATAGATGTATTAAAAGAACAGATTGCCGTAAAGGATAATCAGATCGCTGTTAAAGATAAGCAAATAGAACAATTACTCAATATATTAAACTCTAAATAAACTGAAGAAACTAAAGTCTTTTTTTTGTATTGCTTTTTTTGCTATACATTCAACATTCCTATCATCACAGGTCAATCTCTCACAAGTTGAAACATTTGGAGGTGTGTATGTTTTTACTGATTGTACACCTATAAATGATTACGAAGTGTTAGGTGAAGTATTTTTTACAGGTAAGAGTCACACTTCTTATTTGGGTACAATGAATACCATTGTTGGTTCTATGCCATTAGTTATATCTTCTACTCCTCAATATACTTCAATTCGAAATGGTCTTGTTGCAAATGCCGTTTTGGCAAATCGTGAAGTTGATGGAATTATTTTGAGAGTGGAAAAAGAGGATGAAGGAAGTGCTATAATGATAAAATTCAAAGATGATGTAGAAAATAAAGGTCTGGCAAAAGTAAATAACTATAAAGGTATTTATGTGTTTATAGATAATAAACCAATTACAAATTATTCATCGATAAAGAGAATTAAAGCGAAGGGAGTTTGGGATGGATCTCCTTATTCTTTCTTTGTTGATAAATTCACAAAGAAGGCATGCAAATTAAAAGAGAAACAAGACTGTATGGGAGTTATTCTGCACTTAGTAGAGGGTGGTACTGATTATGCAGATGCCATAAAATTCTTATAAACATACAGAACAAATGAACCAATATTGAACCACTAATCAGATATATACAAATATAAGTTCCTGATTTACAAATAAAATTAAGATACTTTTTATTTCAATTTCGTCGGCGGTTCGAGTCCGCCCAGTGGCTCAGTTGTGAAACGGAGAAAATGAACAATCGTTTTCTCTGTTTTTTTGTTAGGTATGTCATAGGGCGAAATGTTGTTAAGTATAGGCGAAACTATTTTCTGTGGGATTATTTTTTTAGAGAAGATAGGCGATTCTGATTATTATTCGTACCTTTGCAACGTTGAATCTTATGAATATGAAACGATTATATCTGCTCTGTCTTGCGTGTTGTTTTTCTGCCTTTCTGATGGCGCAATGGCAAGAACAATCTACTACCCTTAAATGCGGAGTGGGGTATGGCTATAATTATACGTGGGAGCATTATGCATGGATTGATGCTATGGCATTTATGCCAATCAATGCGCATTTCGAAATGGATGTTGCGGCGCAAGCAAATTTGGCGAATGTTTATACCATTGGGGTTACTATGCGCCCGAAGTTCCCTGTCAAAGTAGGAGAAGTATTTCTCGAAACGCGTTTGCTTTACAAAGCAGTGGAACGCAATCGTTTGCACGATTTTAACGGAGGCTTCTCTGTGGGCTATCGTATGGATTATCTATCTCTGCAAATAGGAATAGCGGGCAGAATTATGGAAGAAATGCAGGCTGATTGGCACTCTGAGAATGCTCCTCTTTTCGAACCGCTGATGCTTTATGCCGTGGAAGCGTATGTGCGTCCGCAGGTTTCTCGTTGGAATATAAGTGCGCGTATTGCCAATTTCGATACGTGGCAAACCGAGCGTTTCTTCCAACCGCTATTTATGCTCAATGGCAGACTTAATCTTACTGACAAACTACGCTTGCTTATCGGCGTAGAGTGCAAACCTACCGGTATGTTCCATCTCAATGCAAGTTTCTACGAAGCCCAAGCCTCTTTGGGAATTGTCTATGCTTTCAAATAAATAACCATAATTCCATTGAAAAAGATGAGACACATAGCATATATATTCTATTTTTCTATTTCAATTTCACTGATATTACTGTCGTTTATTGCATGTAATCCCAACTACGATATGTTGGGCATGTTCTACGGACAGAGTCCTCGTTCTAACGAGAGGGTCGAGGCTTCTCTCCTATATAATGAGCAGCAGGGGGAATGTGTGTTGTCGGTCGATTCCGATACTTATAAGGTTTATTTCGGAACCGATATGCACGTTGATTCTACGGCACGTAATTTGCGTCGTTGGGTTACCTCTTTGCGCAACGATCCGCAATGTCGCCTCGGTATCATTCTTGGCGATATGGTCAATGCCAAGGGCAATTTCCCGCGTTTTATGGAAGCCTTGTATTATGATAACGCAACACAGCAATACGATCTACCGTTGTTTGCTACGGCAGGTAATCACGACCTCTATTTCGGGCAATGGAGCGATTATCTGAACTACTGGCATTCTTCTACTTATACGTTTCTTGTTCGTACACCCAACGCCTCCGACCTCTATATCTGTCTCGATTCAGGTGATGGCACTTTCGGTACAAAGCAGTTGCAGTGGTTACGCAATGTATTGAGTAGTCCCTCTACGGCGGCTTATAGACATATTATTGTCTTTACGCATACGCACATGTTCAAGCGAGATGCCTCGCAAGGACATACAAGCAACTTCCCGATGGAAGAAACCTATGAAGTTACTGCCTTATTACAACAATATGGAGTTGAGTGGTATGTCTCGGGACACGATCATCATCGGGAAATAACCCGTTTCCGCGATGTACAGTACATGATTGTCGATACCATGCAAGACCCTGTTCCTAATCCATTCTATATGGTTGCAACCATAGGCAATCAACTGGAGTATGAATATATTGCCCTTTAAGCAGAATATACTTTTCAATCCTCCGCTCTGGATGTGTCTTTTGTTCGATGCAATAGGGTGTGTCAGTTATTTTGTGCCGGGGTGGGGCGAATGGTTGGATGTTTTGTGGGCACCTTTAGCGGCACTTTTGTTCTATTGTGCCTTTGGAGGAAAAACAGGGAAAGTGGGCGCAGTTATATCATTTGTTGAAGAACTGTTGCCTTTTACAGATATATTACCGCTTTTTACATTGGGGTGGTTTGTTCGGCGTTCTGAAAAACGTTCAGCGGATAATGCACAACGAACGGTTGTAAAAAAAAAGAAATAGTCAATCTGTCAGCAAATAGGAAACGATAGTGCAATATCTCGTGGAAAAAACTGAAAAAAAGTGCGTGGGCTATTGCTCTGCTGATAAAATATCGTAACTTTGCACAGTCAAACAATACCTCGAAACTATAGTGAATGGTGCAGAGGATAGAAAAACACAACTTTAATCAATATACCAAATAGTATGAAGACCGATTTGATTATGCAGCAATTGGCTGCCAAACATCCGGGCGAGGCGGAATATCTGCAAGCCGTACAGGAAGTGTTGGAATCCGTAGAAGATGTCTACAATCAGCATCCTGAATTCGAAAAGGCTAAAATAGTGGAGCGAATGGTCGAACCGGATCGCATCTTTACTTTCCGTGTTACATGGGTTAACGATGCCGGTGAAGTATGTACCAATTTGGGCTATCGTGTGCAGTTTAATAGTGCTATCGGTCCTTACAAAGGCGGGCTTCGTTTTCATAAAGCAGTAACTCCGTCTATGCTCAAATTCTTGGGCTTCGAACAAACATTCAAAAATGCACTCACTACGCTACCTATGGGAGGTGCTAAAGGAGGTTCGGATTTCGACCCTGTGGGTAAATCCGATGCTGAGATTATGCGATTCTGTCAGGCATTTATGCAAGAACTGTGGCAGTGTATCGGACCCGATCAAGATATACCTGCCGGTGATGTAGGTGTCGGAGGACGTGAAATCGGATATATGTACGGTATGTACAAGAAGTTAGCAAGGCAGTACAATACCGGAGTGCTTACGGGAAAAGGGGCTACTTGGGGCGGTTCAGTTTTGCGTCCTGAGGCAACAGGCTTTGGTGCACTCTATTTTACGCAACATCTTTTGGATAAACACAATAAAAATCTTACCGATAAGCGTATCGCAATTTCGGGGTTTGGTAATGTGGCATGGGGAGCCGCCACAAAGGCTCTCGAATTGGGGGCAAAAGTAATCGCTGTTTCAGGACCTGATGGCGTGTGTGAAATACATGACGGTATCAACAAGGAGATGATTGATTATATGCTCGTAATGCGTGCTTCCAATCGAAATAAAGTCGAAGATTTGGCTGTGCAATTCCCTGATAAGGTACATTTCATTGAAGGAAAAAAAGCATGGGCTATACCATGTGATATCGCATTGCCTTGTGCTTTCCAAAACGAATTGTCACTTGATGATGCCAAACAACTTCGCGAAAATGGATGTTGGTGTTGCTGCGAAGTCAGCAATATGGGATGTCAGCCCGATTCTATACGCTATTTCCAACAAAACGGAATACTCTTTGCTCCGGGAAAGGCTGTCAATGCAGGAGGTGTGGCTACATCCGGATTGGAAATGACGCAGAATGCCGAACACATCAGTTGGGATGCTGCTGAAGTTGATGAACGATTGCATGGTATCATGAAGTCTATCCATGAGCAATGTGTACACTACGGTACACAACCCGATGGACATGTCGACTATGTTAAGGGTGCCAACATCGCAGGATTCATGAAAGTGGCACAAGCCATGTTGGAACAAGGAATTGTATAACACTAATTAAGGCGAAAGACTATGTACACAGACTTTCAACAACATCTGCAAACAGAGTTGGAGCATATCAAGGAGGCTGGTTTGTATAAGAACGAACGCATCATTGTTACCCCGCAGAGCAGTGCTATTCGTTTGCAGGACGGTACAGAGGTGATAAATTTCTGTGCCAATAACTACCTCGGTTTAGCAGACAATTCCGAATTGATAGCAGCGGCAAAAGAGATTTTGGATGAGCGTGGCTATGGAATGTCTTCAGTACGTTTTATTTGTGGTACACAAGATACACATAAACGATTGGAACGTGCTATTGCCGACTATTTCGGTACAGACGATGCCATTCTCTATGCTGCTTGTTTCGATGCAAATGGAGGATTGTTCGAACCCTTACTAACAGAACAAGACGCCATTATATCCGATGCACTTAATCATGCTTCTATTATCGATGGTGTGCGTTTGTGCAAGGCGGTACGCTATCGCTATGCCAATGGCGATATGGATGATTTGGAAGAGCAACTACGCAAGGCACAAGCACAGCGTTTTCGTATCATTGCTACCGATGGTGTGTTCTCTATGGATGGCAATGTATGTCCGTTAGATAAAATTTATGCTTTGGCTGAGAAGTATAATGCGTTGGTAATGGTCGATGAATCTCATTCTGCAGGTGTGGTAGGGCAAACAGGACGAGGAGTTACCGAGTTGTACAATATGCGAGGAAAAGTGGAAATTATTACAGGTACGTTGGGCAAAGCCTTTGGAGGGGCTGTAGGTGGCTTTACCACAGGGCGGCAGGAAATTATTGATATGCTGCGCCAACGTTCACGACCTTATCTGTTCTCCAATTCCATTCCTCCTATGATTGCAGCAGCAGGACTGAAAACATTCGAATTACTTTCTCGTACGAATGATTTGCAGGAGCGTCTGCATCGTAATACTGAATATTTTGTGACGCGTATGCAGGTAGCAGGTTTCGATATTAAACCCACGCAATCGGCTATTTGTGCGGTCATGTTGTATGATGCACGTCTCTCGCAGGAATTTGCGGCTGCATTACAGCAGGAAGGCATCTATGTTACCGGATTCTACTATCCGGTTGTTCCTGCGGGGCAAGCACGTATACGTGTCCAAATATCTGCAGCACATACCACCGAACAATTGGATAAAGGTATTGCTGCTTTCATAAAAGTGGCAAAGACATTGGGAGTATTAAAATAAATAGACCCACAGTATACACGTATAATACAAGTAGTATGTACCTCTATGTACATACTACTTGTATTATACGACCATGATAACCTTTTTGTTGTATTTGTGCTTCAGTTTGCTGGTACGATTATAGAAATCAGATTGTTATTATATATCATCTTCGTCGCTACTGTAAACATTCATAGTAGAACGAGGATGCTTAGGCTCAAAAATAAAATCACCTTTTTGTCCTTCAACTACACGCGTATGTTTTTCCGGTTCATCAAACAGATTTAGGGGGATGACATCAAAAGCAGCACATTGTAGTCCGCTAATGAAATGCTTACAGTCCTGACAAAGATAAGGACACTCAACAATATTGTCCACCAAATGTTTCATGACATACGTTCAACTATTCAACTATCAAGTGCAAAATTAATGAATTAGATTGTAAAACAAATTGCTTCGGATGGCTCGCTATTGCCTCGCGTCTTATTTCAAAATTTCAAAAGAACACTTTTTGCCGCTTGTGTATTCAAAAAATATATTATACCTTTGCAGCCTAAACCAAAAAGAGGGGCGAGGCGTTTCCGCCCGGCGGTTTGCCCCGCCCCGTCGCTTTATCGTTTTTTCTTGTTTCTCTTTATAATAGAGATACAGAAGACAAAGCGAGCAAATAGCACATTTTTATAATTTCCATGTTGTTTGCTCTTTTTGGTTTTTTCCTACTCTTTTCAAGGTTTTCGGATTCCCCTGTTGTCTTATCTTTAAGACGTTGCAAAGAGTGATTTTTTAGCCGTTTTTAATGCGATGAATGAAAAATACGAGTCAAAGAATGGCGAAAAATTAGACGTATAATTTAAGTTTGTTTTTGATTTAAGCGGATTTTTGGTATATTATTCTTCTATTCTTAAACTTTCGGGGTTGGCACAAATTACGGCGCATAGTAAAAACTCTGTAATTGAAATATATTTTGTACCTTTGCATCAAAGAACAGAATGCAATGAAAAAGAATCCTTACATAGAGCTGGCTGAATGCCTGTTACCTGAAGAAATGGTAGAATATTTTGCAGTGGTCAAAGTCGAAAAGACCCAAGACACATTGGATGTAACCTTGGAAGAACGTGACAAAGGAGTGGAAGGATATACCGCCGGACAACTTCGTCCCAATGGATTTTACGCTGAAAGCACAGTTCGCGACTACCGGTCAGAGGTCGGAAGATGACGTTCCATGTCAAACGTCGCCGTTGGGTTGAGATTGAGACCGGCAAGAGCGTTTCCAAACGCTGGGATATAGTGGCTGAAGGTACCCGCTTCTCGAAAGAGTTTGCGGCTTTTAAAAAGATATGCTTGGACAGATACCCGATTACGGGCCGCTCTCTTAAGTGGTTCTTCAATATTGACGGCGATCTGTTTGAGCGCCAATACAAGCGGCACTTAAGCGGATATTGGGAGTGGAAAGATACCGCTGAAGGTCTTCACGCCGAACAATGGCGTGTCTTCCCCGAAAACATTGGGACTCATCTGAGCATAGATGAGACATCGCTGAGCAACGGTGAACTCTACACGATAGTCACAAATAAAGCTGCGCATGGTCGGGAACATTCGTTGGTGGCTATTGTATTCGGCACCGATTCGGATAACGTACTGAGGGATTTGAGACAGATTGATAGCCGGTTGCGCAATAAGGTCACAGAGATTACACTTGACCTATCCGACAGCATGAACCGCATTTGCCGCTATGCTTCCGCGGTCAAAACGCGTCATTGACCGCTTTCACGTACAGAAGCAGGCTCTTGAGGTTGTGCAGGAGGTGCGTATCACCCACCGTTGGGACGCAATCAATGCTGATACAGAAGCCCGCGAACAAGCCAAATTGGCAGGAGAGAAATACGAATCAAAGCATCTCTCCAATGGCGATACACTCAAGGAACTACTTGCCCGCGGACGCTATGCCTTGTTCAAGTCTCCTGAAAAATGGACCGACTCCCAACGGCAGCGCATTGACTTGATGTTCTCGCTATATCCGGATCTTAAAGAGGCCTATTGGCTTTCACAGAACCTTAGAACCATATTTTCTAACAAGAAATCTACTACTGCCGGTGCCAGACTCAATTTGGCACGTTGGTATAACCGTGTGGCTGATTCAGGATTCAAGGCGTTTAATACTATTGCTGCGACATTTTACGAACACTCCGATGAAATTATAAACTATTTTGACAACCGTTCGACCAATGCCTCTGCAGAATCCATCAACTCCAAAATAAAGGATTTCCGAGCCAAACTGCATGGGGTAAAGGATACTAAATTTTTCATCTTCCGACTCTGCAAACTATATGCATAAACACAGAATTCTTACTATGCACCACCAACGAGCAACGAAAAAGGCGCAGAAATGGCAGAAAAATAGTATAACATGCAGAACGTACAAAACTTTGCAGATTATATATTAACTGCAAATAATTACGAAAAAGATTAAAACCTTGTTGTAATACGGAGAAACAATTATCTTTGCATAATAAAAACTTACATAACCATGTTAGGAGCAATTATTGGTGATATCGTTGGGTCGCCTTATGAATTTGCCAACGTTATAAACTTTAAAGACACGCCTTTATTTACTACAAATTGTACATTTACGGACGATACCATATGTACAGTTGCTATAGCTGATGCCTTGTTGTTGGGAGCCCCCTTTGGCGAGGCTCTACGTCGTTGGTGTCTGAAATACCCCAATCCCAAGGGTGGCTATGGTGGTTCTTTCAATGCGTGGCTTCACTCGGACTATCCTCTGCCGTATAACTCGTGGGGCAATGGCGCAGCAATGCGCGTATCCCCTTGTGGGTGGGCATTTGATTCGGAAGCCGAGACGCTTCGTGCCGCTCTCGCTTCGGCGGCTCCAACCCACAACCATGTGGAGGGGCTTATCGGAGCATCGGTGGTGGCGCAAGCCATTTACCGTCTGCGTACCGAACATCTGTCATCGTTCATCTCCGGCTCTGTTGCCGACCTTGTGGAGCAGTATTATGGAGAGGATTGGACGATGAACCTCCCGACTCGTGGTGTGTTCGATGAAACGTGTCAGGGCTGCGTTCCTCTCGCGTTCCGCATCTGCGCTCAGTCTGCCGACTTTGAGTCTGCCCTGCGTCATGCTGTGGAGTATGGTGGTGATTCCGACACCCTTTGCGCCATCGTTGGCTCTCTTGCCGAGGCTCGTTGGGGCATCCCTGCTCCTATCCGCGACAAGGCTCTGTCCTTGCTCCCTGCGGAAATGGTAGCCGTTATCAATGAATTTAAATCTCGCTTTGGTTATGAAGTCTGAATTGTTAAAACAATGCCGCTATTATCGTGGCGAAACCGAGAACCCTTACGAGGGTAAAGACCCCGACAAGACTATGCTGTGGTTTTATGAGATGGGGTGGGTGTCTTCTTGGTCTCGTGGACGCACCGATGGCTACAACGAGATGATAAACGATTACGTCCGTGTTGGTCTCGGTCGCTTTGAGCCGATGGATGGTATCCCGGTTTCTTTTAAGGCTCTGCTGTTCAATCGGTATGCAAAAACGGCTCAGTCTATGGAGGATGCCGTAGAGCCGTTCAAGCGGTTCTTCAAAAAATATTACTAAAAAAGGGGAGCGTTGCGGCTCCCTTTTCTGTTATTTAAGTTGTTCTATCAATTGAAGGATTATTCGGCTTCCTGTCTTCTTGAGCACCTTGAATTGGCATCCTCGTTGTCCTATCCATTCAAACTCGTCACTGATTCTTGCCTTTTCGTCTTCATCCCATAAGTCATCGGTTTGGAAATCATAACATTTGCTGTTGTGTTGTGAATTGCTTTCAAAATTTGTATCTTTGTGGACGCAATCCAACCTGCTTGTTCTTGTTGTTTTTGCTTTAGTTGTTGTGAATTGCTTTCAAAATTTGTATCTTTGTGGACGCAATCCAACCTGCTTGTTCTTGTTGTTTTTGCTTTAGTTGTTGTGAATTGCTTTCAAAATTTGTATCTTTGTGGACGCAATCCAACTAATGTTGATATTTGAGAGTTGACGCGGCGGTTGTGAATTGCTTTCAAAATTTGTATCTTTGTGGACGCAATCCAACTTTGTCAAAGGCTCAACAATATCGGCAGCCAGTTGTGAATTGCTTTCAAAATTTGTATCTTTGTGGACGCAATCCAACAATTGCGAGTGGCACAGCGCAAGCAATGTCGTTGTGAATTGCTTTCAAAATTTGTATCTTTGTGGACGCAATCCAACTTTGAACGCTGCCAACCCTTTTGACATTGCGTTGTGAATTGCTTTCAAAATTTGTATCTTTGTGGACGCAATCCAACCAACCATTGCCCTCTTTCGTTGTTTTGTCCGTTGTGAATTGCTTTCAAAATTTGTATCTTTGTGGACGCAATCCAACCAAACGGCAAAATATCTCTTTGTGTCCGAAGTTGTGAATTGCTTTCAAAATTTGTATCTTTGTGGACGCAATCCAACTCTATCAAATAACCAAAATCACCCTTTGTTGTTGTGAATTGCTTTCAAAATTTGTATCTTTGTGGACGCAATCCAACAAACCCAACCCAAACCCAAAGGCAGCACAAGTTGTGAATTGCTTTCAAAATTTGTATCTTTGTGGACGCAATCCAACCTGCTTGTTCTTGTTGTTTTTGCTTTAGTTGTTGTGAATTGCTTTCAAAATTTGTATCTTTGTGGACGCAATCCAACCTAATAGCCGGTGTCGTACTGATAGCAGCGTTGTGAATTGCTTTCAAAATTTGTATCTTTGTGGACGCAATCCAACTTGATGCAAGCAAGTTGTTGATATAGTGCGTGATATGTGCGCTTGTACAAATGAAAAATGCTCCTATTTAATAGGGGCATTTTTGTGTTTAGGCAGTAAAATTCGTTTTCTATGGGTAGGTAAATGTCTATAGAATATATAGATGGTTGTGGTTAATGATTCTGTATATTTATATTATTAGTGTATAAATTATAGTTTGTTGTTTCTTAAGAGTAGAAAAAATGGTATCATAGGTTAACTGCATCAAAAATAAAGGTTGAATTACTCGTTGCTGTTTGTTTGCAAAATGGAGTATCAAAGGCATTCTGTGCAATAGAAAATTCCTCCTTTCCACCACAGAAACATGCGCTTTCGCTCTTTTGCTTGCACATGTGTATTATTTTGTTCAATGTTTTATATTGGGTGAATATAGGCAATACATATATGAGAAGAAAGAGATTGCAACACGATTAGGGAGTCAATAGAGGTAAAACAATAATCGTTCGTATTATTATGCTATAAGTGCGTTTTTGCTTCTGCAGAAAGTTACGAATTATATGGAGCATTTTTTTGCGGTATGAACAAGTAAATGGTTTTGACAGAATGATATCTCGATGAGATCTCGATGAGATCTCGTTACTGTCTCGTTATGGTCTCGTAAGAAAAAAATACCTTCAAAATAATTGGGGTGTAAGCAAGTAATGATAAATTGGTAGAAAAGTGTTTTTGTTTTTATTTGAAATAGAGCATATTGTAGTTTAGAATAGTTCTAATTGTTGTATGGGGTGTTGAAATTTTTCTTGTCGATATCCATGAAAAATTTGCATTTCTCCGAATTGCTTATCGGTGATACGCAGGATTCCTACTTTGCCATTGGGTGGCAATATGTTTTTAATACGGCGCATATGTACATCGGCATTGTCTGCACTGGAACAATGGCGTAAGTAGATGGAAAATTGGAACATAGTGAAACCGTCTTGCAGTAGTTGTTTGCGAAATTGTGCATACACTTTTCTGTCTTTTTTTGTTTCGGTAGGCAAATCGAATAGTACCAATATCCACATGACCCTATATTTGCTAAACTGATTCATTCAAATCGGGATATACAATTTTTCGGGCTTCCCCATTGAAACATTTGCAGAGAGAATAGGCGGTGGTTTGCACAGCCACCATCAGAGGACTTGTGACGCCATTGATAGCAACATCCACAACGGGAAGGTTTAGTAATTCGCGTTTCAAGTCGGTAGTGATGTTGGTATAATCAACTCCTGTTTGCATAATGCGAATAATTTCTTTATCTACATAGGGGCGATAGGGTTCCATGAGGTCATCGGCAAGGCAATAGGCGTTGTATCGATTGTGGTGGTGTATGCCTAATGTGGGGAGTAGCCCTGCTGCTACCAATGCTCTTGCTACCAATGCTCGTAAGATAGCGTAACCATAATTTAGCAAGTTATTGGGCGGCATTTCGTCTTGACCTCTAATAAAGTCGGGTAGAGAGGGGAATATGTTGCGCCAATAATAGGCAGCCGCCCTTCCCTCTAAATTGTCAGCGTCCCCGCTTCGCACGTTTTGTACCCATGCCTGCATGTTGTGATATTCGGCTCCCACGCATCGCAGAACGGCAGCCTGATTGGCTATCTTTTGTTGTACGGTTTGTTGCCAAAGTTGTTTGCGCAAAGGTAATGATGCCTCTATTTGCGCTCTGAATCGCTCGTTTTGCACGCTATTGCCACACAAGGGGAGTTGCAACCCGATAGGCAGATGTTGTTCATTACAGAAAACGATAGCACAATTGTTCTCCAACAATGCTGCCATAAGTCCTTGCGTAAGGGTAATTTGCCGATTATCCAAAACGACCACACCAATATCTTCGATAGGCAGGGTAATTTGGGCTTCCTCTTTGAGGTGTTGCGGTACAGCAGGTTGATTGACCACCTCGGGATAACGGATGAGCAATTGCCTTTGTTTGAGTGACAAATAGGCGGGCTTGGAGAAACAAATTGTGCGTTTTATCATGGTGGTAGTTTTATTTAGTATTCTCCGACTTCTACAATTTCACCTAAGTGGTTAATACGTACTTTGACAATGCCTGCCAAGTTTTGAACGGATCGGATTCGTTTCCATGTGATATTGCAATGCTCTTTACTATCGTCATCGACTCGTGTTTCCAAGTGGTGGCGGAACCAATAGTCTTTGCCGGATAAGCTTTGTACGCGATAAAGATTCGGCGATATGCGGGCATAGTTGTCGGGGTCGCGCAAGTCGGTGTCTTGCGGATTGAAACCTGTAGACGGATTGGGGAATACGAAGTATTCGTTTTGTTTCATTGTAAAGAGGAAATGCCACCCGAGATGTGCATTGTATGCGGTGTCGATAGCGGGTAATCCTTGCGTGATTCGTTGTGTTGCTTCATAGAAAGATACAATGTGCTCAAACCAATTGCCTTCTTCATTTTGGAATATGGCTACATGGTGATTATTTTGTGGGTCAACAAAATCAGTAAGGAGAGGTTTGCCTGAAGCATCGAGCAAGTGTTTACCGTTATGATCTTTCTTTTCGTGTAATGCCTCGGGATTTTTGATACCGGCATTGATAGTAACCCGCTTGATAGTGATATTCTTTTCTTTGTTCAGATAGATGGGATTTTGGTCTAAATTAGCAAAGGCTTTGAGTGTGTCACCGTTGTATGCGGTGAGTCTATCTTGCAGAATTTGGCGAATGTGTGTATCGATTACTTTATCAATTTTAAGCTTTTTATCAATAGGTTTGCGAATGGTATAAATTGTTTCGGTAGTAACGGTTTTAACGCGCATGTCAAGTGCATTTTTACCGGTAAAGGCTTTCTTCGGATTATTATCGAACTGTTGCAGACGTGCCAAAAGCATTTCGCGTTCGGCTTTGTTGGCAACGGTAGCGATTTTAGCCGCATCGAATGCAGACCCTACTTTTTCGAGTTTGGTAACATATTGCAATTGGCTACCGTAGATGGTTTCGTTGTGCAGTTGCCCGCGTGGTGTGAGTTGCTCGGTAGTACGAATGCTATTCTTTGCCTTTGTTTTGTTAATGTTTTTTGTAACCACTTTGTTTTTGGCTTTGATAGATATAAGAATAGCATCTAAGTGCCGCAATGCTTCTGCACGGAATTGTTCCAAGGGCATGGGTGGCAGAAATAGTAGTTTGCCGTGCTCATTACGCTGCATAAATTTGTGCTTGATAGCGTAGATATCTTCCGACTTGTCGGACTGTGCATTCTGATTGCTGAGGTATGCGACAAATTCGGGTCGTGTAAAGGCAATGGTGAGTGCATCCATAGCATGGTGGCGATGGTCGTTGCGCTTTGTCCAATTGGTGATGCGTCGTATGGTACGTCCATCGTGGTCGGTGAACGATTCTATTTGGTTGATAGCAGCATACTTATTCCAATTGAGTTCTTGCAGAACGTTCACCAATTGCCAGTCTTGACGCAAGCGTGCGGTGACAGCACCGATGGTTGTGTGTACTTCCGGCACTATTTGCAAAAGCAATTCTCGGGCTTTCTTGGCAATGTAGGCAGAGTCGGATAGGTCGCGATTGATGAACGTATTTAGACATCCTGACTTCTCGTTCTCAAGAAGTTGTTGTTCTGACAAAAGCAAATGCTTCTTCTTCTTTTCAGAAATGGTTCCATTTTGTGCCAAGTCGTTTACTCGTTCAATATATTCAGCCAAACCCGTTTCTCCATATTTATTGCATACATAGTCGCGTGCAGTTTGGTTGCTTTTCTCGATGTTGATGTTGCGTGCTTCGAGTGTTTTGTTAGCAAATGAATCGTCAAACAAACGTGCTTGCGGTATGATATGCTCTATATCGAACTCCTTAGAGAAGAGTTTTTCTCTGGGAATATACGTATTAGAGTACAACGTGCGATATTTGTTGGCTTCGAGTTCGAGATAGAGTTTGTAGCGTATGATATCGTTGCGACTGACGTGCTGCAATCCGAATTCAGATTGCAGAATACGGCGATATTCTTCTTGTTTGCGTGTTTCGGCATTGATGCTGTCAGTAGTGCGTTTGCGTTGTTCGGCTGTTTGTTTGAGTTCGCGTGCCATTTCAATGCGAATTTCATCGGGTTTGCCATACGTGCAGATAACGCTGTTAACTACATTAATCATCTGATTCAGGATTTTCTCTACAACGGGATTGCGCAGACTATTTTTCGGTAGAATATCCAATTGGTCTTTCAATGTTTTGGCATCGATTTCTTCTCGTGTAAGTGATTGTTTGGAGAACTTATAATCTGCATAAGCGCATGCTTCATCGTACTGTTTACCAGCGTGCATATAAGGCAATATACTGCGCATGGCTTTGGTGCTAAGATTTCCGTAATCATTTTGCAGTGTGATGTTGGCCAGTATCTTGGCTTGTTCAAGGTTAAAACCATAGCGTTTGCAGAGTTTGTGTAGCAGGTGGTCTATGCCGGATACAGAGTTATCACCCTCGTAAGAATATAGCAAATGCCACAAACGATAGAGTTCTTCTTGCTCCAATTTTTCGGCATTACTGTTGAAAGTAAGAATAGCAGTACTGATGTTATGTGTTTCGAAATACTGACGGATAAGATCCGGTTGAATATCTTTGTATTCTGCACCTTCCGACCGGTCGAGATTAACAATGTCCAAGTACGCCTTATAAAGAGCGGTAATTGTACGATTGCCTTCAATCTCCTTGTAGTTTAGGTCGTATTTTTTACCGTTGACACCATATAGCAGTTTCAACGCTTCGGCTTTGGTAAGTTTATTCTTGTAGTTGAGGGCAGATGCCAAGATTTGTTTTTCTTCTTCATACAAGTTGCGTGAAGTGTCGGCTGTGGAGACCTTCAGGTTGTTAAGTATCTGCCATATTTTAAATTCTTGGAAGAGTGGGGAGGACTTGGGCGCGACACGGGGGCCGATGGTTTTAGTGATGGTTTTACCATTGCGTACAAGATTGATCTGTTTCTGTTCAAGTTCACAGATACTGATTAATCCTTTCTGGCTTTTCAACGGACGTTGATAGAAAATAATGATATCGCGAATATATTTCTTCAGTTCATTGGTGAGTTCGGGATGAAAGCGGGCCTGCGTTTCCCAAATTTTGTTAAACTCATCCATATAGTCTGCACGATAGAATACCTCTTTTTTCAGACTATGATGCGGATTGACTTGCAGTTCTGCCCATTGATATTGCCCTACGGTTTGGTGATTTAATCTCAGTTGTTTGCTGCGGTCACCAATGGCTCCCAAATGTCCGCTTGCATTGCTGATATCTCCATTTATTTGTTTCAGTACGTTGGCAAGGTCTTCCAAAGGTAATTGTTTTGTGGTGGCTTCTGCTCTCAAACGATATTGTTGCTTCCGGAGTGGTGCGCCTTTTAAGTCGGTTTTGATGCCGACCAAGTTCCAATACTTGTCAAGAATATCACTTGTCTGTTTTTTATTTTTTCCTTGTATTTCGTTGTAACATTCAGCAGTGAGCAGTGTCGGATAGAAGGATTGTTGTGCATCCCATATCCGTTTGAGTTCATCTTGCATATCTGAGCGGTAATAGTCTGGCAGTTTTTTCTTGCCTTCAAGGAGCAGTTGGTATGATAGTTGCCCCGGCGTGAGGTTGTTGTCGTATAACCGTTGTGCTACCTGCATTCCGTCTATAAATTCGCCATCGTCTGCCGATTTCGCTTTTCTGCTGCTTTTATATCCTCGTTTCTTATTGAGCATAAGCAGTATGCGTGCCAACTCTTCTAAAGTGACGGACTCGGTTACTGCTTTTGCTCGCAGTTGCCATGTTTGGAATGTAGAGCGATTACCATTTTCCGCCAACAATGTGGCATCATTAATCCAACCTTGTTCTTTGAGCAAAGCGATAAGTGCAGTACGTCTCAGTTTATAGCGTTGCAGATTACGTCGCATGGAACGTTTCAGAGTGCGGTCGGCATTTGGGGTTGGTCCGTTTTTAGCAAAGTATTTTGTCTCTTTGTCATTGAGAGGACTCGTGCGTACTCCCATCTTTATAATTTCTGAAGTATCTTTTGGATTGATTGCTTCATTGACGAGTGCCCAACCTATGCTGGCAATTCCAAGGTCTAAACCGAGTATTTTCTTTGTTTTCATAGTAATTCCAATCGTTTATGCGACAAAGATACTATTTAATTCCTAAAAAACAAAGAAAATGAAGTGTTTACTTGCGAGATTCAGGAAAAAGATGTACCTTTGTAGCACAAATTTTGAAGCAATTCACAATAAGGATATAATTTCCGTTGTGAGAACATTAAAGGTGGGGCGGATACATAGATATCTGTCTCACTTTTTTTGTATGCTTGTGTAGTTAAGTAGTGAGTAGTCTAATAACAAAGCCCGAGAGAATGTTGTTCTCTCGGGCTTTGTTATTAGAGTGTTTGTGTATTATCCGCCAAAGTTATCGTACATAATTGATTCGGGAGCCACTCCGAGCGAATCAAGCATGCCTACCACTGCCTTCGACATCGGGCCGGGACCGCACATGTAATATTCGATATCTTCAGGTGCTTCGTGGTTCTTGAGATATGTCTCGTACATCACATTGTGTACAAAGCCTGCCGTATATTTAACGCCGGCTGCATCGGCTGCAGGATCCGGACGGTCCAAAGCCAAGTGGAAATGGAAATTAGGATATTCTTTTTCCAACCCGAGGAAATCTTGCAAATAGAATACTTCGTTGAGCGCACGAGCACCATAGAAATAGTGCATCTCGCGGTCGGTAGTATGCAGTGTCTTGGTCATGTGCATAATCTGTGCACGCAACGGAGCCATACCGGCACCGCCACCAACCCAAATCATCTCGTTCTTGGTGTCGAAATGCGGATGGAAATCGCCATAAGGACCGGACATGATTACCTTATCGCCCGGTTTCAAGGAGAAAATATACGAAGATGCGATACCCGGATTAACATCCATAAAGCCGCTGCGGTCGGGTTTAAAAGGCGGAGTGGCAATACGCACTGTCAGCATAAAGACATTGCCCTCGGCAGGGTAGTTGGCCATAGAGTAGGCACGAATAGTATCTTCAGGATTGCTGCAATGCAGATTAAACATACCGAATTTTTCCCATGCAGGAACATATTCTGCACCAATCAAATCGCGGTCGTAATCAGCATAGTTGATGTTCTCGAATTTCGGAATACGGATTTGTGCATACGAGCCGGGAATAAAGTCCATATGGGCTCCTTCGGGCAACTGCACTTTGAATTCTTTGATAAATGTGGCCACGTTGCTATTGCTGATAACAGTACATTCGTATTCTTTTACGCCTAATACCGATTCCGGCACTTTGATGGCCATGTCTTGTTTCACCTTAACTTGGCAGCCTAAACGCCAGTTGTCTTTCATTTGCTTGCGTGAGAAATGCACTTCTTCGGTAGGAAGCATTTCACCACCACCTTCCAAAACTTGGCACTTGCATTGTCCGCACGAACCTTTTCCGCCACAAGCAGAGGGCAAGAAAATACCGGCATTAGCCATGCTACCAAGCAGCGAACCACCGGCAGGAACGTCTACTTCTTTTTCTCCATTGATGGTTACTTTCACGTTGCCAGAAGCCACTAAGTAGCGTTTCGCAACGAGAAGAATCACTACAAGTAATAGAATTACGATGAGGAATACTATTACTGATGTTATAATTGCTGTTGTATTCATATCTCTAAATTACATCTTGAGTCCACTAAAACACATAAATGCCATAGCCATCAGTCCTACGGTAATGAAAGTAATTCCCAAACCTTGCAGAGGCTTTGGTACATCGCTATATTCCATCTTCTCACGTATGGCGGCAAGGCATACAATGGCCAACAACCAACCAATACCCGAACCTAATGCGTACATCAGGGCATCACCTATATTGCAGATGGCTTTAGGGTCGGTGGCTGCCAACCCTACACGTTGTTGCATGAACAAACTGGCACCCATGATAGCGCAGTTTACGGCAATAAGAGGTAAGAAAATACCCAACGAAGCATAGAGCGACGGACTGTATTTTTCAACAATCATTTCTACCAATTGTACGATAGCGGCAATGACTGCAATGTACAAAATAAAACTGAGGTAACTGAGGTTGACATCAGCAAAGGCTTCGCCCATCCATGCCAAGGCACCATTACCCAATACATAGGTTTCGAGCAGATAGTTGATGGGCAGTGTTACCAGCAAGACGAAAGTTACGGCGACACCCAACCCCGCACTGGTTTTAACATTTTTCGATACTGCCAAATAAGAGCACATTCCCAAGAAATAGGCAAATATCATGTTGTCAGCAAAGATGCTTCTGACAAAAAGACTTAATGCATGTTCCATATCTTTTATTGATTACAGATTCTACGTGATATTATTATTTATTTCTTGGTTTCTTCCTTATTGATGCCACGATGTGCCCAAATTACGCATGCTACAATAATGAGTGCCATGGCAGGCATCATCATCATACCGCAGTTGGTATATCCGTGTTCGTAGCACCATTGTGGTATTACTTGGAAGCCCATCAGCGTACCGCTACCGAGCAGTTCGCGGAAGAAGGCTACGATAACCAATATAATGGCGTAACCAAAGCCGTTGCCTAATCCGTCAAGAAACGAATCCCAAGGTCCGTTTGACATGGCAAAAGCCTCCAAGCGTCCCATAAGGATACAGTTTGTGATAATCAATCCAATGTATACCGACAACTGTACTGCCACATCATAAGCAAATGCTTTCAGCACTTCGCTCACCAGCGTTACCAAGGCGGCAACTACTACCAATTGTACAATAATACGAATACGAGTAGGAATTGTCTTACGCAAGAGCGATACCACTACGTTGGCCATTGCCACAATAATAGTAACGGCAATACCCATTACAAGGGCGGGTTTTAACTGGACGGTTACTGCAAGTGCCGAACATATACCCAAGATCTGAACCACTACCGGATTGTTAGCGTTGAGTGGTCCGAGTAAAGTTTCTTTTGTTTTTTGTGAGAGTGCCATGTTTAATCCTCCTCTTCGTTTGATGGTTCAGTAACCTCTGTTTCTACTTCTGTAGCAGGTGCTTGTTCTTGCAAGAAAGCAGCGTAGTCAGCGATTGTATTATTAATCATTGTTTCCACACCACCGGATGTAATGGTTGCACCCGAAATACCTTGTACTTCTTCTTCTGTAGGTTCCGATTTCACTATATGAATGTCGGTTATGGCACCATTTTGAGTGATATGTTTACCTACGAATCCGTTTTGGAATTTCGCTGTAGTGATTTCGCCACCTAAACCGGGCGTTTCGCTATCATGATTGAAATATGTACCATAGATAGTGCTTTTGTCGCTATCTAAAGCAATGTAGCCCCAAATGGCCCCCCATAGGCCTGCACCCTGCATCGGTATGATGTATTTGGTGGCATCTTCCAAAGTGGCAACATAGTAGGTCTTACCCTCGAACTGTTGCTCGTTGATGATTTGTGTATACAAGGCTTCGACGTCTTGACCTTTCAAATCAATGTTGAGTGAAGAAAGTATTTGTTTCTTCTTATCCAATTCAACATTGGCATCTTGCTTGGGTTTAAGCGCCATAGATACGACCGCCAGCAATACGGCTACAATGATAACCATTACGGTAGCGTATATCATCGTATAGACGTTGCTGTTGGTATCCAGCCCTTGTTTTTGTGCTACAAAAACACCTTTCTGATGGCATTGCGGGCATTCCTCAGGGGCGTTGTCTCCGATGTGGACATATCCACAAACGGAACATATAAATTTCTTCTTTTTCATATTCTGCATATAGTGTAATGTGACGTTGCCTATGGGCTTTAGTAAGAGCATTCCTGCTGTTTATTGCGCCCGAGTGGCGTTGTCAGATATGAATCGTTATTTCGTTGTGGCTCGTTTGAGGCGTTTCTTAATGTTTACTTGTACCACACACCAGTCGATGAGCGGTGCGAAGGCATTGAGCAACAGAATACTGAGCATCATACCTTCGGGATAACCCGGATTGAGTACACGAATGGTGATGGCCATCACCCCAATCAGGAAACCATAAATCCATTTACCACATTCCGTACGTGCCGATGTGACAGGGTCGGTGGCCATGAATACAGCACCGAAAGCGAAACCTCCCAATACCAAGTGCATATACCAAGGAGTATTAGCAGCCGCAGTGTCAATACCGCCAATGTTAAAGAGATAGGCTGTTAAACCACCACCAACAAAAATGCTTAACATGGTTTTCCAACTGGCTACTTTAGTCAGTAGCAACAAGCAGGCACCGAGCAGAATAGCCCATACGCAGGTTTCGCCTACAGAACCGGGATATAATCCGTTGAGTGCATCCATAAATGAGAGCGGACTACCTACCGTATTTGTTATTTGCACGGTAGCATCTGACGAAGTGGCAATTTGACCGAGCGGAGTGGCTCCAGAGAAACCGTCTACCAATGTTTTGCCATTGTCCCAACCCCATGTACCGTTTGTGCGGACAAAGACTTGGTCGCCCGACATCTTAGTGGGGTAGGCAAAGAAGAGGAATGCACGTGTAACCAACGCTACATTAAAGATATTGTATCCTGTACCACCAAATACCTCTTTAGCGAAAATAACAGCAAAGGCCGTGGCTATAGCCACCATCCAAAGCGGTGTATCGATAGGCACAATCAGCGGAATCAGGAAACCCGATACCAAAAAACCTTCCTGAATCTCTTCGCCTTTCCATTGGGCTACTGTAAACTCAATGCCGAGACCGACAATATAAGATACCAATATGTAGGGCAGTACAGCCAGCAGACCAAAGGCAAAGGTAGCCCAAAATCCTGCTACCTGTCCCGTGGCCAAGAAATGCTGATAACCTACATTGTACATACCGAAGAGCATGGCGGGCACCAATGCCAATACTACCACAATCATGGTACGCTTGGAGTCGCTTGCATCATGAATCTGCACACCTATACGTTTTTGAGTTGTATTGGGTGTGAAGAGGAACGTGTCAAATCCGTCGAACAGGCTGTGAAATGCGTGCAATTTGCCGCCTTCGGAGAAAGCGGGACGGAGTTTTTCCATTAAATTATATAAACCTTTCATAACTTATTCCAATTCTGATTTCATATTGTCCAAAGCCTTGCGAACAATGGCTTGCAGAGGCATTTTGGAAGTACATACATATTCGCAAAGTGCCACATCTTCGGGGGCTATTTCGTATGCTCCCAATTGCTCCATCTTGTCTAAATTGCCGGCAATCATAGCCTTTATCAAGAATTCGGGATAAATATCCATAGGCAATACTTTGTCATATTCACCCGATACGATAATGGCACGTCTGCCACCCAACATACGAGCATCGTAATGGAACTCTTTTTTGCCGAAGAACGAACGATACAACTTGCTGTTGAAGAGTTTGCTTGTATAGGTATTGCTTGTGCTGAACAAGTCGAAACGAGGCATTGCCCAACCCATAAACTCATGTGTTTCGCTTCCTTCGTCGATTACGGAAATCTGATTGCAATAGGGTTCGATGATTTCATCAGCCAACACTTGATGCCCGGACAAGACATTGCCGCAGATATATCGCAAAGGTAATTCCGTATGTACGTTGGATTTGAGAACAGCGGCATATTGCATACCGGGCAAAACATTGTAGTACTTGGGTTCTACCACCATAGGACCTGTTAGTGCAACAATGCGCTGTTGGTCGACAATGCCTTTGGAAAAGAGGCGACCTATGATAGCCAAGTCCTGAATATTGACGGTCAGTACCATTTCTCCCTTGTTAACGGGGGCGATGTGGTTGATTTGAACACCTACATTGCCTGCAGGATGAGGACCTGCAAATTCGGTTATTTCCACGTTCTTCAGACCATGGAATAGAGCCGATTTTTTGCCTGCTTTCAGCCCAAGGTACACTTTACCGTCGGTCAATTTGGCTAACGCATTGATACCTGCTTGCAGGTCTTCGGTTCTGCCTTGCAGTACATATTCGTAGTCGGGAGCCAAAGGTGCAGAATCGAAACAAGAGATGAATACAGCCTTAGGAGTCTTTTCCGGGTTGGCGATAACATCGTAGGGACGTTGTTTGATGTAGCCCCACAAACCTGCTTTCAGAATATGTGCTTTAACATCTTCTGCACTCATTGTGGAAAGATTGCACGCATACTGTTCGTATTCCGTCCGGAGGTCAGCCTCGATGGTAATAGACAGTACTTTTCGGCGTTCGCCGCGATTGATTGCCAGCACCGTTCCTGAAACGGGCGAAGCAAAATTCATGGCAGCAAACTGTTTGTCGTGGAAGAGAGGAGTTCCTGCTTTGACACGCATTCCTTCTTTCACCAAAATCTTCGGGGTAATGCCCGCAAAATGGTCGGGAACAACGGCAAATACAGCAGGGCGATAGATGCTTCCTATTGTTTTAGAAGCAGCCCCCGTGATGTCAATGTCCAAACCTTTTGTCAGTTTGATTACTTTGTTCATAACGTTATGTGTTGTTAATTCTTTTGCCAATCAATAGGGAGGAAAATGCCTAAAACTTTGTATATGAATAGTATAGTATGATTGAAAGGCACTTTCCAACAATTTGCAAAGGTACAATATTTATTTTGATTATTAAAGAAATATTTCCATGATTTTTTAGGAAAGGAATAGTATTTGTAGAGATAGAAGAAAAGCAGGGAATCAGCCAAGGCGGATTCTCTGCTTATATAGGTAGGTTGTTTACGTTGTGCGAGGTTGCCAAAATGAGGTTGATTGGCAGATGACGTAATAGAAATCAGGGCTTAATATATTCTTCCAATGCTCGTTTCAATTCTTTGTCGTAACGCATATTGTAGGCATAAACACCTTGTTGGTAGAAATAGCGTTCTACGATTTCTCTGCCTAACAGTTCCCGAATTTCTTCTTTGTGTCGATCGAATGCGTCTTGCCAGTTGGCGGTAAGACTATCTTTCATTGCTTCTAATGATTGCAATGTGGTGGAATCGATGTCTTCGTGTTTTGCCATTTCGAGTACATCGGCAAAGTATTTGGAGGTTTCGGTTTCGTAAGTGAATCGGCGTTCGTTCAGGAAGTTGCGAAAATCAGCCAATATAGTATCGCTTACGATGTAGTCGGCCGGTTTTGCGGGGAGTGTGTCGTGCATTCGGCGATAACGTGTGGCATAATCGAAGAACAAGTTCTTAGTGTAGAGACTATAGCAGATATCCACTTTGGAAGAATCGTTGATGAGAATATCCGGCTCGATTCCGCCACCATCGCGTACAGGACGTCCTTTTTGGGTGTAGAAGACATGGGTAAGGCTGTCGGGTACTCGTTCCACACTACCATCGGAACGGCGCTTAGAATAGTCGATGGCTTGTATGCAGCGTCCGGAGGGAATGTAGTACTTGGAAGTGGTAACTTTCAGATGCCCATTGTAGGCTATGGGACGGATGGATTGTACCAAGCCTTTCCCGTAGGTGCGTGTTCCTATAAGTGTTGCGCGGTCGAGGTCTTGCAATGCTCCTGCCACTATTTCGGCAGCAGATGCCGAATGTTCGTTAACAATGACCACTAAGGGCATGTCAGGGTATTGGGGAGGTAGGGGCGTTTTGTAGGTGCGGTTGGATGATTGCGTTCTGCCTTTCGTGCATACCACTTCTGTTCCTTTAGGAAGGAAAGCAGACAATAGATGAATGGCCTCATCGATGATGCCGCCGCCGTTGTTGCGCAGGTCGATGATAAGTGCAGTGATGCTATCTTGTTCGACTAAATTGTCCACTGTTTGTTGGAAGAGTTTTGCGGAGTTTTCCGTAAATTCGGTGAAAGCAATATAACCGATATGATTGGGGAGTGCGGTGGCGTATCCTATAGGGCTAATCTTTATTTCTTCGCGTTCGAAACTGCGTATGATGGGTTTATCGACTCCCTCTCGCAACAAGCGTAGTGTGACAGTGCTTTTAGGAGTTCCTTTCAGCAATGCGGATATTTCGGAGGTGCTTCGACCTATAGCGGATTTGCCATCGACTGTCATTATTTTGTCGCCGGCTCGTACGTCGTTCTTTTGTGCCGGCATTCCCTCGTAGGGTTGGGAGATACAGACCGTATCGCCCCTTTGCATGATGATGGCACCGATACCACCATATTTGCCCGTTGTCATGAAACGCAGGTCGCTTGTTTTGTCTTCGGGAATATAGACAGTATAAGGATCGACTTTGCGCAGCATCTGTTGAATGCTTGTTTCTACGAGGTCATCGTAATTGAGAGTATCGGCATAATTGATGTCTAATTGGCGCAATACATCGTTGTAAATGGTCAGGCTCTTTTCTATACGCCCGGTGGTTTTTTGGCCGCAGAGGGGGGACAATGTTACCAATAATAGGAATAGCGTCAGAAGTGTGTGGTGTTTCATAGTGGTGTGTTCGTATGATTGTTTAGGTTTTCCGCTTTGGGAAGGTAGTGTGAGATGTCTTTACCATGTGCATACAAATCGCGTACCAAAGTAGAAGATATGTGTGCATATTGCGGACTGGTATAGAGCAACAATGTTTCTATTCCTCCCAATTCTTTGTTGGCTTCCGCCATGTTGCGTTCGTACTCGAAATCCGCCACGCAGCGTACACCTCGCAGAATGAATTGTGCACCTTGTCGGGCAGCAAAATCGACGGTAAGGCAGTCGTATATTTCTACTTGTACGCGGGGTTCGTCGGCAAAGACGTTGCAAATAGCCCGCAGTCGTTCTTCCGTTGGGAAGAGGGGTGTTTTTATACCGTTTTGTCCGATGGCAATAATTATCTTATCGAACATGGTGAGTGCTCTGCATACGATGTCGTAATGTCCGATGGTGAAAGGGTCGAACGACCCCGGAAAGATAGCGGTCTTCATAAGATGCTGTTTGCTTTTATTGTTCCTTTGCTGCCATGTGGTTGATGAGGGGATTGGCATACATTTCCAATATTTTCTCTTGCAAGAACGGAACATCTTTGTCGGGTAGTGCGATTTGTGCTATCTGTGCATCGATGTATGCCATGAAACCATCTTTTTCGGCTTGGGTGTAGTGGGTAGTGAAACGATGTTCCCCTTTGAGCAAGTCGTAGGCTATACGATTGGTGTTAAAGATGTGGTAATTGGCGTGTATGTGTCGGTCTATGATTTCGGTAACCAATGTGATCTGCTCGTTGCGGACGTTGGTTTGATGCGCGACTTGTTCCAATTCGCTATTGATAGACGGTGTCAGGTGGAAAATAACATTTCCTTTGTTCCCCAAGATGCCTGTTTGCATATTGAGCAGGTCTTCTTGTCGTGTCTTTTTGTAATCGGGATTATCTCGTTTGAGTTGCATCTCTCGTGCCTTGAGTCGGTCGCAGGGGTCGTATTCGTAAGAGAGTGCTACGGGGCAGATGTTGAGCCTTTGTATGCGTTCCAAGAAAGAACCTTCGCCTGCCATGGACAACATTTTGAGAATGGCGGGTTGGGTGCGGTCGTTAGAATCTTTGGCACGTCCTTCTCGTTGTGCCAACCATACCGAGTGTCGTAGTGTGCCGATAACGTGATGTATATAAGCCGATAGATTGGCCGAATTGGTGGCTATTTGGCGTGGCAAGCCTCCTCTGATGACGCTGAAAGACTTGTTGGCACGTACAAAATCTTCGATCCAAGGCTGTGCGAATAGGTTATTACCAATACCTATGTATATACGTTCGCCAGTGCGCTGTTTGAGTAGTACAGACAGGAATGCCGAATCGAGTACAATATCGCGGTGATTGGTAAGGAAAAGAGCCGGTTGTTGTAAATCGATAGAATCGATTCCTTGCAGGCTGAGCGATTGGGTGGTGGTACGGCGCACGAAATCCAAGAGAGGCAGCACGATTGTGTTGTCGAGTTCATCGACATCGGTTATGTGTGTGAGTGTTTGGCATATTTGTTCTGCCTGAAAAGTTCCTGCGGGCATCATTTGTTGTAGGGCTGTGACCACTTTCAGAAAAGATGGTTCTGCAGCCACTCGTTGCAGTGCATCTGCAAGCATATCGTTTTCGTAGGCACAAATGTTACTGAAATCTTCCGTCATAGGTTTGCTTAATTTCGCATTCGATTATGTATTCGTTATCGTATTGTTGGCTGATGATACGTGTATCGGTTTCTTTGATAAGACGCATTATTTCGTTCATCTTTTCATAGGGGAAACGCAGTGTTCGTCGTACCGTTACATCTTTACGTATGATAGCGGCATTGTGCAGCGCATCGGCTGCCGCTTCTTTATAAGCCACGGTGAGTCCTCCTGTTCCGAGCAGTATCCCACCGAAATAGCGTACGACCACAATGAGCAGATTGGTGAGTTGTTGCGAGTTGATTTGTCCGAGTATGGGTTTTCCTGCCGTTCCTGACGGTTCGCCATCGTCGTTGGCTCGCCAAGTATCTCGATCGGCACCCAGCATATAAGCATAGCATACGTGACGTGCATCGTAGTACTCTTTGCGGTAGTGTTCGAGCAGTGATTTTACTTCGTTGAGTGTAGAAACGGGTTCGGCAAAGGCCAGGAATTTGCTGCCTTTGTCTTTGTAGACTCCTTCCGAACGTGTCGCTATGGTAAGATAGTTGTCTTGCATACGAATAATGGTGCAAAGATAGTTGATTTTTTGTAAACACCAAAATAGTAGAATGCGGCTAATTCGTGCGTGTTCGGTTTTTTTTTTTGTGATGGCAAAAGCAGATTGTCGTGCGTATTTTGTTTCGGTGTGCCTGAAAAATACAATATTATACCGTGTTTTGGGCGAATATGACCGATTGTGGATATTGACATAATGAAAGCAGGACGAGATGTCGTCGAGATCTCGTTAAGGTCTCGTAATGATAGGCTTTATACAGTTGTAAACCACAGATAGCA
>JAMPAY010000017.1 GCA_023666945.1 Paludibacter sp. | reverse complement strand
TCATCGTCCAATTGGGCAGATAAAATATTCACTGATTTAATTCAACCAACAGGTACATCAATGTTACCATTGGTGCAACTTACGTTCATCTTGTTTTGGGCAGTCGCTATGCTTGTCCCTAAGCAGGCGGTAGCCCACAATATCATTTTCTTCATGTTACAATGCGTATTAGCGTTTGATAAATCGTGTAGCGGTATTGTCGATGCTGAGTACATATACTCCCGCAGGTAATGTCGAAAGGTCGATATGCATGCTTCCCGATAACGTACTCATTTGCAGAAGTTGTCGTCCGGCAGCGTCATATATGGCAAGTCTTTGCCCTTGTTCTGTTCCCTCTATGTGTAGTTCGTTTCCTACTAATGTCGATAATAGGGAAATCTCAATGTTGTCTGTACTGTTTCCCGTGCTGGCAAACAATACGGCAATGGTACTCATGTCGTATGTGGCGGTAGTACCGTCGGTAAAGAGTAATGTGGCATTATCTCCGTCGAAACTGATACGTTTGAGTTTATTGTCTATGCTACTACCGTTGATGTGTACGGTATGTGCTGCGTTTAGGTTGCTTATGGAAAGCAATAGTGCCGATAGAAGCGTTGGTAAAAATCTGTATTTCATCTGTTTATGTATTGTTCTAATCAGGCTCTGTATGAGCGTTGGTTTCTACGCTGCAAAATTACGGCAACCGGTTGTGTTTATCGTGCATGTTTTGGCGAATTACGGAAACTATTTGCCAAGTCGGCTCTTTTTTTAGGCTCTTATCGGTTGCTTGTTCTGCAAAAGTCCTACGCTGTATTGCGAACATCAAATGGATAAAATCCCGCTTTCTGATACGATGTATAGGGTTGTGAGGGTGAAAAAAAATATCTATCTTTGCATCCTTGTTTCGTGTGCATGTTTGGCACCTGCATTTAGATATTTAGAACAACAGTTTTTATGGCACCCAGAAAACCTAATAGACCTTCTCGTACATCTTTGTCCACATCGGCAAGTAATTCTCCCGAAACGCAAACGCTCTCAATATGGAAACGTATGCAATCCTTTTTACATAACGATCGGGTGCAGTATGTCGTGGGAGTCTTGTTGCTTTGTTTCGTGCTTTACACCACAATCGCTTTCCTTTCCTTCTTCTTCACGGGAAAGGCCGATTTCTCTATCTTGGAACAGACATGGGACGATAAGCGTATGTTGCGCAATGCTATCCGCAACTGGGGCGGATTACAAGGGGCGGTACTCGTTCGATGGTTGTTAGACGGAACTTTCGGCTTGGCTTCGCTGAGTTGGATTGTTATGTTGTTCCTGTTTGGATTACGGTTACTGAATCTGAACAAAATAAAAGTTGTACCGCTGTTCTTTCATTCCGTATTTTGGGTGGTGTGGGGAAGTGCATTCTTAGGATTCCTGCAAGAGGCTACGGGTATCGATGGCTTTTTTCGCTGGGGAGGACTGCATGGTGAAACACTGAGCCGTTGGATGATTTCTTACATCGAAGTAGCAGGCATGTTTATCGTATTGACGGCTGCTCTGATAATCTTTTTTATTGCTACCAATGCAAACACCATACCCAACTTACAACGTTGCGGAAAATGGATGGCAGGACTCTTCAAACGCAAAAAACAGACCGATGTTACGCTACCTGCCGATGAGGAAACGGTAACGGAAAATACCGACGATATAATCGTCAATACGCCTGCCGACAACGAACCACAACCGGCCAACGATGAGGAACAACCTGCCGACGATGGCTTTGTGGTCAATATCGCACCCGAAGACGAATTGGTGAACGAAGACAATACGGATATGTCCGATGACGATGAGGCAGCAACAAATTCGCTTGCCACAACTGACGACACACCTGCGGAAATCGGTTTGGTAATCAACGAAACGGAAACTACCGAATTGAGCGAATCCGACCCTGACTATCTGCTGAAAAAAATGGGACCCTACGATCCCCGTCTTGATTTGTCCCACTTCAAGTTTCCTACACTTAATCTTCTGAAAACTTACGACAACGAAACGGCACCCGTAGTGGATAATGTCGAACAGAACGCCAATAAAGACCGTATTGTCAATGCTTTGCGCAACTATGGTATTGAGATTAAGTCTATAGCCGCAACTGTCGGTCCTACGGTCACACTCTACGAGATAGTCCCCAAAGAGGGTATCAAACTCTCTCGTATTAAGGGCTTGGAAGACGATATCATGATGAGCCTCGCAGCAGAGGGAATACGTATCATCGCACCTATGCCGGGAAAAGGAACGGTAGGTATTGAAGTACCTAACCGCAAACCGCAGGTCGTAAGCATGCACTCGGTGGTGGCAAGTCGCCGATTCCAAGAAGAAAAGAAAATGCGACTCCCCGTCGTACTGGGTAAGACCATTACCAACGAAATTTTTATGTTCGACCTTGCCAAGACACCACACCTATTGGTGGCGGGTGCTACGGGACAGGGTAAGTCGGTCGGACTGAATGCTATTCTTACATCGCTGCTCTATAAGAAACACCCCAGCGAATTGAAACTGGTGCTTGTCGACCCCAAAATGGTTGAGTTCACTATCTATAAAGATTTGCTCCACCACTACATGGCTGCTATGCCCGACCAAGATTTAGACCGAGACATCATTATCACCGATTGCACCAAGGTTATCAATACCCTCAACTCGTTGGTGATAGAAATGGAAAACCGTTACAAATTGCTGATGGAGGCGAATTGTCGTAATTTGGAAGACTACAACGAAAAGTTTGTCAATCGACGCCTTAACCCCGAAAAGGGACATCGTTTCTTGCCCTATATTGTCATCGTAATTGACGAGTTCGGCGATTTTATTATGCAGGCGGGTAAAGAGGTGGAACGTCCTATCGCACGTATCACGCAGAAAGCACGTGCTGTGGGTATGCACATGATTTTGGCTACACAACGTCCGTCTGTCAATATCATAACAGGTGTTATCAAAGCCAATATCCCTACCCGCATCGCCTTCCGTTGTCAGAGTGTTATCGACTCTCGTACGGTACTCGATGTCAAAGGAGCAGAAGGACTTATAGGACGTGGCGATATGCTCTATTCGGGAGGCAATGGAGTCACACGTATACAATGTGCTTTTGTCGATACACCCGAAGTGATTGATATCGTTAAGCATATCAAAGAACAACAAGGCTACACCCTTCCTTACGAGTTGCCGGAATATGTACCCGAAGGAGGAGGCGAAGAATCTTCTCCCGGTAGTGTCGATTTGAAACGACTCGATCCTATGTTTGCCGATGTGGCACGCTTTGTTGTGCAAAATCAGCAAGGGTCTACCTCAATCCTGCAACGAAAGTTCCAGATTGGCTACAATCGTGCGGGAAAACTAAGCGACCAATTGGAAGCCGCAGGTATTGTTGGACCCAACAAAGGATCGAAAGGACGCGAGGTATTGGTACAAGACGAAACCACTTTGGAACAGATTTTGCAAAGCCTTGGATAGTGCAATTAATACATGTCTGCAATGAATCGAATCCTCACATATCTTATTGGTCTGCTCTTGCTGCCTGCGTGGTGCGAAGCGCAGAACGATGTCTTGAACGCATTCTTCTCTAAAATGGAAAGTAATACGTTGGAAACGGAATTCGCTATTGTGGTGGAAGACGGTGTTACGCAACCTATTACCTACAACGGAACTCTTACAATGCGTGGCGAATGTTTTTTGCTTAACATGTGGAATATGGAAGCGGCTTACGATGGCAATACGCTCTACATCTATAGTGAAGACACCGAAGAACTGACACTCTCTAATCCTACATCGCAAGAATTGCAGGAAACAAATCCGCTTCTGTTTGCCAAAGCATTGAGAAATGCAAGTATGCAACGGTTTGCTACACGACAACCGAAACCCGAATGGCAGGTTATAGAGTTTATTCCTACCGAACAAGGAAGTGGAGTGCAAAAGTTTGTCTTGACTTTGCGTAAAGCAGATGTCTTACCTTTGGAAATTACAATGAAAGAATCTGCTACACAACAAACAACACTGCGGCTGAACAATCCGCACTATACGCAACAAAAGCCAACGTTCCAACTGCAGAAAGAGGACGCAATTATTAACGATTTACGATAACTGATATGGCAAAAGAACATATTAAATGCCTTATTATTGGTGCAGGTCCTGCGGGATATACGGCAGCACTGTATGCTTCTCGGGCGAATTTGCAACCCGTTTTATATGAGGGAATGCAGCCCGGTGGGCAACTCATGACAACCACTGTAGTGGAGAATTTTCCTGGGTACCCCAACGGAGTGGAACCGTTTCAAATGATGGATGATATCCGCCGGCAAGCCGAACGCTTTGGGGCTGTTATGCGAAGCGGAGTGGTTACACGAGTCGATTTCGCTGCAACACCCAAACGAGTGTGGGTCGAAGATAACGAAGAACTTGAAGCCGATACCGTCATTATTGCAACAGGTGCAAGTGCCAAATATCTGGGCTTGGCATCCGAGAAAGAATATGCAGGCAGAGGTGTGAGTGCTTGTGCCACATGCGACGGATTTTTCTATCGTAAGAAAACAGTGGCTGTTGTCGGTGGGGGAGATACCGCTTGCGAAGAAGCATTGTATTTGGCAGGATTGTGCCAAAAGGTCTACCTCATTGTGCGGAAAGATTATCTTCGTGCTTCCGACATCATGCGCAATCGAGTGCTGAACACAACAAATATCGAAATACTCTTCGAACATAACACACTGCGGCTTACGGGCGAAAACAAGGTCGAGGGAGCCGATTTGCTATATCGCAAAGGTACCCCCGACGAAAGGGAAGTGCATATTGCTATCGATGGTTTCTTCTTGGCAATAGGCCACAAACCCAATTCCGAACTCTTTCGGGAGTGGCTCGATTTGGACGAAACGGGCTATATCATTACTGCTCCCGACTCTACACGTACCAAAGTGCCGGGAGTCTTTGCGGCAGGCGATGTGGCTGACCCTCATTTTCGTCAGGCAATTACAGCCGCTGCTTCAGGATGCAAAGCCGCCCTCGAAGCTGAACGCTACCTGAATACACTATAGGTAGATAGATTATAAGAAAGCCGTAATAAGAGTATAACCAATAATAAGATTGTCCGCATCTTGCACAATTCAAAAACTTATACTACCTTTGCACCCGCTTTCTCCAAAAGAAAAGCATATAAATGTGGGAGTGTTCTGACACGACCATTATCGTTTAACTTAATACATTTATTGTCATGTATTTGACTGCTGAAACAAAAACTGAACTCTTTGCTAAATATGGCAAAGGTGCACAAGACACTGGTAGCGCAGAAAGCCAGATCGCATTGTTTACTTTCCGTATCAAACATCTTACGGAGCACTTGAAACAAAACAAGAAAGACTTCGGTACAGAGCGTGCTCTTACTCGTTTGGTTGGTAAACGTCGTCGCTTGCTCGATTACTTGAAGGCACAAGACATCGAACGCTATCGTGCTATCATCAAAGAATTGGGTATCCGTAAATAATCAGGATATACAACAGTTAACAAAGGGTATGGAATTTTCCATACCCTTTGTTGTTATGGAAAACTTGCTCTCTTTTTATTGTTACGCCTCTATAGGTGAACCATATAATCTTTCGTACCTTTTGTCGATGAGGTGTATTGCAGAGGTCGAAAAGATATCGTATCTTTGCAACGAATGCTTCATCAATGGCAATTCGATAACTTATGAATGTACGTATAGACGAGAGTTGGCGAAAAGTGCTGCAGCCGGAGTTTGATAAACCTTATTTCGAGGTGCTGACTGCCTTTGTGCGAAATGAGTATCAAACCAAACAGATTTTTCCACCGTCAAGATTGATATTCAATGCCTTCGATAGTTGCCCTTTCGATAAAGTTAAAGTAGTCATTATCGGGCAAGACCCCTATCACGATATCGGGCAGGCACATGGGTTATGTTTTTCCGTGAACGATGGAGTACAGATCCCTCCTTCTTTGCAGAATATATATAAGGAGATTCAGAGCGATTTAGGAAAGGTTGTTCCTCTTTCTGGCAATTTGCAGCGTTGGGCGGAACAAGGAGTCCTTTTGCTCAATGCTACACTTACGGTCGAGGCACATCGGCCCGGTAGTCATCAAAACAAAGGGTGGGAAGATTTTACCGATGCTGCTATCCGTGTTTTGGCAGAACAACGAGAGAATCTTGTTTTTATGTTGTGGGGGAGTTATGCACAACGCAAAGGAGCAGTTATATCACCTCGACGACATCTTATTCTCAAAGCCGCTCACCCATCACCCTTATCTGCCTATAAAGGATTCTTCGGGTGTAAGCACTTCTCACAAGCCAATGCTTGGCTTCTGTCGCATGGCGAACAACCTATCAATTGGTAGGTTGTCAATTATCTGCTGTTGCTGTTATTTCTTTATGGAGAAAGGAAAACTACCTACTAAGTTCCCGTCTATAAAGAAATCGGCGTTATATGTACCCGCTTGTAGAATTTCTTCTACATTCCAATAGAGTACATCGCTTATTTCTTCACCGCCATATTCAAACTCTTTTTTTACCGACCAGGCTATATCTTGGTTCTCATACCTGAATAAGTCGCTTGCTCGTTTCTGGAGTACTTCTCCGTCAGGGCGGACAATACGTAGGTAGATGATCTTTTGTCCGGGAGTCGCAGTTATGTTCTTTAGCAACGTATAGTTGAATTGTAGTTTCTGTATTTTGTTAAAGATATTCGTTTTGCGGTTGTTTTTATTGAGGGTTATGATGCTGAAATCCGTAACCTCCATCATTGATGCCCTGTTAACTACTTCCGTCAGTTGGTTGCGTTCCTCCTCTAAGCGGGTCGCTTTTTGTGTCGCTTCCTGATATTGTTGCCGCACTTGGCGGTTCTCGTTCACTAATTGTTTGTTGGTACGATCTAACGAGTCTATCTGATGCACATAATCCACCATAATGGCACGCACGGTTGCCAATTCTTTTTTCAATTCGGCAATACGACGCGCATTGGTGGCTTTGGTTATGCGTAGTTCTTCCAGCAAGTCTTGCACGCGTTGTTGTTCTTGCGACAGTAGGGCTACCAACGAGTCATTATGTATTTCCGCTCCGTAGCCGTCAAATTGCCATGCCAAATCTTTGTATTCCTCTTCCAATTGTTCTTTCTCAAAACTCATTATGTCTACCATCTCTTGCATATCTGTGCGCGTTTGTTTCTCACGGAGATAAAGATAAATCACTGCACCTGATAAGAGCAATAGCAGTGTAATGAGTGTTATAGATAAGTGCTTTTTCATAAAGGGTATCTTAAAGCGTTTCTAATACAGTTTCCATATGCATACTATGGGAACCTTTTAGCAAGATAAGTTTGTTCTCTATAGGATGGCATTGCAAGTACTCTTGCAATGCCTTTGCATTGCGAAACCAAGGATACGTGTGTTGGGTGTTACCGAACTCATCTCCTACTAAATAAACTTGCTTAAAACCATGTTTGTTTAGTAAATCTACTATTTCTTGGTGTAACTTTCTGCTCTCAATGCCTAATTCCAACATATCTCCAAGCAGAAGTACTTGCTCATGGCGAGACATATCCATTTGTATGAAGTTATTAATGGCTGCCCGCATCGAAGTAGGATTGGCATTGTAGGCATCCACTATAATACGGTTATGAAGAGTTTGCCGCAACATGGAGCGATTGTTCCGGGGACAATACCGAGCAACAGCATCACATGCATCGTGTAGCGATATGCCGAAATACAGTCCTACACACACTGCGGCTGTTATGTTTTCGGCATTGTAGTAACCTACCAATTGAGTGTTAATCTGTTCCGATTGATTATCTGCTGTATGCATGTCCATTTGTAAGAAAGGCGTGCAGGCATCAATATGTCCTCTCACGTCGGCAGGTTGTTGTAGAGAGTAGCAAGTTCCCGCTTCTGCTTGTTCCGGCAATATTCCATCGTAGTAGTGAGCGGTCGCCATTTGGGCAAGATATGTGTTATCTGTATTGCGGAATATATGACCTCCATGGGCTTTGAGGTAATCATACAGTTCCGCCTTGGTCTGCATGATGGTTTCAAAGTCACCGAATCCCAACAAATGACCGGTACCAACATTGGTAATCAAACCGTAGTTGGGTTCGGCGATGTCTACCAATTCTTGAATGTCCTTAGGGTGAGAGGCACCCATTTCCACAATGGCAAACTCATGGCCTTTTGTGAGTTGCAGAAGCGTCAGCGGTACGCCTATTTGGTTGTTGAGATTGCCCTGGGTATAGTGTAGTTTGTATTTTCTGCTCAATACGGCTGCAAGTAGTTCTTTGGTGGTTGTCTTGCCGTTGCTGCCTGTTATTCCGAACACAGGTAATCCCAATTCCCTGCGCCATTCTCGTGCCAATTCTTGGAGGGCTCGTAAACTATCGGGAACTAATAAATAAGAGGCACAATCCGAGGGAATAACCTTCGGATTGTCCACAACTGCAAGGGATGCTCCTTGCTGTAAGGCTTGGGCTGCGTATTCATTGCCGTCAAAGGATGCTCCTTTCAGTGCAAAGAAAATACAACCTGTAGGCAGATTGCGTGTGTCAGTCGAAACCGTTAGAGAGTAATCTGCATTTATCCCCTTTGCGCGTATTTCTTGTAGCATGATTCTGTTATTGTTTGTTGGGAAGTTCCAAGCCGTAGCCTTTTTTCTTGTCCTCTACTTTTAGCAGTAGACTGAAGATAAATGCCAATACACCAAAAGAAGAGAATATAATCATTGGCTTCTCATAACCGCCGGTTGCCTCTAATACTTTACCAATGAGCATCGGTACCAAACATAAACCTATATTCTGCACCCAGAAAATAAGGCAGTAGGCGGAACCCAACACTTTCTCATCAATAATCTTCGGAACACTGGGCCATAGAGCAGCAGGTACCAAAGAAAAACTTACACCCAAAATAAGAATGAGCAATACTGCCAACCACTTTTGAGGATAAATAGGAAGTACGAAAGCAAAACACAAGTGGCATACTACCATAATAACCGCACCCAACATCAGCATGGAGGCACCTTTGCCTTTGAAATCAAGCAATGCACCCAACAATGGGGTTAATGCCATGGCCAATATGGGGAAGAAACTGAATAAATGTGCAGCAGTACCGTTGTCAACACCTAACGTGGTTTCCAAATAGTTTGGAGCGTAACGTTGGAAAGGGAAAATGGCTGAGTAGTAGAGAACACACAACAATGCCACCAACCAAAACATCTTGCTGGTAAATATCTGACCAAGATCTGACATATGAAATTCATCTTCGGTAGAGGCTTCGTCGGACATCTCTCCACATGCTATCAGTTGCTTGTCTAAGCGGGTATCCATTACGCAAAACACAAGGTAGTTAATCAAACCTATCAGCAATAAACAAGTGCAGAATGCTAAGGGAGCAACAATCGATTGGCTAAATTGATTGGAGATAAGCGGAGCAATCCACATCACGGCAAATACGCCTAAACGAGCAATGGCCATTTCAAGTCCCATGGCAAGAGCCATCTCTTTGCCCTTAAACCACTTGGCGATGGCTTTGCTTACGGTCGTACCTGCCATCTCGCAACCGCATCCGAATATCATAAAACCGAAGGCTGCCATTTTGGCCGATCCGGGCATGCTGGTCCACCACGTACCCAACCATTCGCAAAAAGCAGTTGTCTGAAACCAATCGGAAATACCGATATATTTGATGCACGCACCAATTACCATGAGTGAAGCCGATAGTGTTCCCGTAAAGCGTACACCCATCTTATCTAAGATGATGCCGGCTATAATAAGAAAACCGAATACATTCAATATGTATTCTCCGGCTGCGTATGTACCGAATACGCCGCTATCCCATCCGCGTGATGTTTCTAATAGCGATTTTAGGGGCGACATGACGTCAACGAACATGTACGCAAAAAACATCATAGAGGCTATCAGTATCAGGGCAAGCCAACGAGCCCATGCTTTGTCACGCAGGCAGTTCTGCAGTGTTTGTTCCATAAAAGTGAAGTTTTCAATATCCTACCGATGGGTGGATAAATGGTTAATCACTCCAAGGGTTATAGTCCCTTGGAGTGCTGTTGTTATGTTTCTTTTGCCACTCTTGTCTGCGCTTGGCATATTCTTCGTAGTGGCGTTCTAAATAGTTGTCAGCCATTTATTTTATACCCAATTCTGCCTTTACCAACGACATTACGTTAACGGCATCATTACCAATATATACAGAGGCTGCCGAATCGAATATGTAAGTAAATCCGTTGACTTCGCCTACCTCATTGATAGCTTTGGTCATTTTCTCATGCAGGGGAGCAAGATACTCTTGCTGCTTCTTCTGAATGTCTTGTTGGGCAGTTTGGTAGAAGAGTTGGATGCGTTGTTCCATTTCTGCCAATTCTTGCTGACGAAATTCTTTTACACCGTCGGTCAAATTGGCTTGGTTGGTCTGAAAATCGGCCACTTTCTTGTTAAACTCTTCTTGCATGCCGGCAAGTTGATTCTCATATTGGTTTTGCAGTGTATCCAAACGGAGTTTTACCTGGTTGAGTTCGGGCATTTGTGTAAACAATTCTTGGGTATTCAGATACCCGAATTTTTGTGCGCTAACTACCATGGGCAAGGCCAAGGCGAGCATGATAAACAATTTCTTCATTGTGTTTATTGTGTTAAATTATTATTATTTCGGTTGTGATGTTCTGATTTAACGTGCGCCAAGTTTTTGCAGTACTTGGTCGGATATATCTAATTTGTTTGACATGTAAATCAGGCTCGGATCGGCGGAGCGGTCTTTTACAATGTCATATTTTTTTTCTTGCGCTATTTCTTGTATAGCGGTATAAATGTCATCTTGAATGGGCTTGATAAGACTTTCGCGTTTCTTGAATAGTTCTCCGTCTTTGCCGAAATATTTACGCTTGAGTTCCATCGCTTCGTTCTCTTTGCTGAGAATTTCTTCTTCGCGCTTTTTCTTCATTTCCTCCGACAAAAAAATTTGCTCGGTCTGATAATTACTGGTTAGTATCTGTGCTTCTTGTAGCAGCGTTTCTACTTCTTTTTGCCAACGGCGTGAAATCATTGATAATTGTTCGTTGGCAGATTCATATTGAGGTATATTCTTGAGGATATAACTCATATCCACATAAGCCACCTTCTGAGCGTAAATACAAAGCCCTGTTGCTAATCCTAAAACTAATATGCAGATGCGTCTTTTCATGTCCCTTGTAAATTACTGTATTATAGTTCCTGACCGAGTATGAAGTGGAATTGCGAACCTCCTAAAGAAGAATCACCGTTAATCTTATCAAAGCCCCAACCCCAGTCAATACCCATCAGACCAAACATAGGTAAGAATATGCGAACACCCAATCCCAACGAGCGTTTCAGGTTGAATGGGTTATAGTCTTTAATATCGGCATAGCAATTACCGGCCTCGGCAAAAACAAGAGCCCAAATAGTAGCATTTTGCTCTAACGAAATGGGGTAGCGAAGTTCCAATGTGAATTTATTGTAGACGTATCCTGCATTGCGTCCCGTAGCGGCATCATAGGGAGTTAATGCACCCGATGAATATCCGCGCATACCTACATATTCTGTTGAGTAAGAGGTGTAAGAGGTCATACCGTCACCACCCATGTAGAAAGTCTCAAAAGGTGATTTCGCATATTGGTTATAGTGTCCTAAGTAACCGAATTCTGCGCGTGCCATGAGGACGAGTTTCGAGTCCTTGGTAAGCGGAGTGAACACTTTGCCGGAAAATTTCCATTTGTGATACTCAATCAAATGATAACGCTCTTCTTCTGACATCTGCGAATAGTCCTTACCGTTGATGAGCGAGTAGGGAGGTGTCAGTTTTACCGATAGGCTGAACGCAGAACCTCTACGAGTATAAATGGGGTTATCTATGCTGCTTCTGGATAATGTAAGACCTAATGAGAGGTTATGTGATGTTCCGTTCGAGATGAGCAACCATGGCCAATCTTTCATCTTGAACAACTGGTATGAAAGTTCGCCGTAGAAGGTGAAATAGTCGTCTGGCCAACGAAGACGCTTACCGTATCCTACTGATACACCAAATGTTCTCAAGTATTTGTCAGGGTCCGATTCCGACTCCATAATCTGACTGTAGTAATCGGAATATCCGTTGTTATAATACGAATTATAGTACGAGTTGTAGAGTTGCTGATAGGATTTGTAGAAACGATTTGAATAGCCTGTCTGCGAAGCAAAATAGATGCTTGCAGAGAGACTGTTCGGGCGTTTACCGCCTAACCAGGGCTCTAAGAAACTCAAACTGGCAGAGGTGTAGTAATAACCATTGGTGCGAGCATTGATGGAGAATGTCTGACCCTCACCTTGCGGTACTATACGATAGGTTTTGGGCTTGAATAGGTTTTGTATGGCAAAGTTGGTAAACTTAAGTCCTATGCTTCCTACCAAACCTGTGGCACCCCAACCAAGTGAAAATTCTATTTGGTCGCTCGACTTGGTTTCCAACTGATAGGTTATGTCAACGGTACCCTCTTCTGGATTGGGTTGAATGTCAGGCACCAAATGCTCTTGGTCAAAATGCCCCATTTGTGCTAACTCACGCAAGGAACGCATGATGTCGGATTGAGAATAGAGTTGCCCGGGCTTGGTGTAAAGTTCACGACGTACCACATGCTCGTATACACGTGTATTACCTACAATGTTTATTTCGTTGATCGTAGCGGGTTTTCCCTCATACATACGCATCTCAAAGTCAATGGAGTCGCCTTCTACCTTAATTTCTACGGGGTCGATGTTGAAAAATAGGTAACCACGGTCAGTGTAGAGTTTGGCAACTGCGTCATCATCGGTTTGCAAACGCTCCTCCAATTCTTTCAGGTTGTATATATCGCCCTTTTTAATACCTAATACGGCATCCAAATAGTCGTACGGATACAATGTGTTTCCTACCCAATGAATATCACGTACATAATATTGCTCACCTTCTGATACTGTGATGTATACATCTACACGGGTGGGGTCTTCTGGCGATGGAACAACACTGTCTGCCACTATGTAAGCATCGCGGTAACCTAATTCGTTGTATTTCTCAACCAACGCAATTTTATCTTTCTCGTACTCTTCTGTTACAAACTTTTTGGTGCGGAAGAAATTGATGATGTTGTTATCATTGGTCTTCTTCATTACGCGGTTGATTTTGTTGTGCGATAACGCCTCGTTACCGGTTATGTAGATGGCATTTACTTTGGTCTTCTCTTTCTTGTCAACATTAATGGCTACTTTTACATATCCGGGATGCTCGGTGTCATCAAATTGCAGAATACTGACCTCCGTGTTGTGAAACCCTTTTTCTGCAAAATATTTCTTGATAACGGTTTGCGCACGATCAATGCTGTTGGGAGTCATTTGACTTCCTTTCGAAAGTCCTACTTTTATCTCAACATCTTCTCGCTCCGATTTCTTCAATCCGTTGTATACAAGGTCGGATATACGCGGACGTTGTTTCAGGGCAATGTTGAGCCAAATTTTGTCACCTTCAATTTTGGTGGCGGTTATCTTTATATCGGAGAATAGTCCTTGCTTCCAAAAACGGCGTATCGACTTGGTTATTTCTTCACCGGGCACTTCTATCTTGTCACCTACAGCCAAGCCTGAGAAACCTATGAGAACAAAGTCTTCGTAGTTATTGGCTCCGGAAACCGTAATGTCGGCAATCTCATAAGTCTTTCGCTGAAAGGTGTATTCAATTGTCGGTAATGGAGTGTTTGCATTGTCGGTTGTAGGAGGAACAACGGAATCACCGACCATTTCTGCCGTTTCTGTTCTTGCTTGTGCGAGGAGTAAAACAGGTACTACAAGCAGGGCTGCTAATATAAAGAGTGATAAGCGTTTCAAGGGTGTACAGTGTGTATTTGTTCGGAGGTTTTGCCAAATCGGCGTTCTCTTTGTTGATAGTTTATAATGGCACGATAAAGTTCTTCTTTGTTAAAATCGGGCCAACAACAATCGGTAAAGTAGAGTTCGGCATAGGCCAATTGCCAGAGCAGAAAATTGCTGATGCGTAGTTCTCCACTGGTGCGAATGAGTAGATCCGGGTCGGGAATACCGTGCGTATCAAGGTTTTGAGTGATTAATGTTTCGCTAATATCGGAAGGTGATAGCTCCCCCGATTGTATCTGTTGCGCAAGGGTGCGCATCGTTTCTGTTAATTCCCAACGAGAGGAGTAGGACAATGCCAAGACAAGATTCAGACCGGTATTCTGCGCGGTTTGTTGAATACAGGCTTCAAATTTCTTCCGAGTAGGTTCGGGCAATCGTTGTGTATCGCCTATGGTAAGCAATCGTACATTGTTTTTGTTAAGGGTGGGAGTTTCTTGTTCTATGGTGTCTACCAAAAGTGCCATTAGCGCATTTACTTCTTCTTGCGGTCTGTTCCAGTTTTCGGTGGAAAAAGCATATAGTGTCAGCCAGCCTACGCCCAATTCGGCACAAGCCTCCGTTACATCGCGCACGGCTTGTATGCCGTGTCGATGTCCGAATATGCGCTCCATTCCCTGTTGCTTTGCCCAACGTCCGTTACCGTCCATAATAACGGCTATATGTTGCGGAATGCGTGTGTTGTCTATGTATGTTTTTAACCCCATATAATCCGGCGTATGTGCCTCTGTCTTAATTGCCGCAGGTGCGGCAAACGGCTTTCTCTTTGGCAAATTCAAAAACTATGCCGAGAGTGAGCGTAGAGGTAAAATCGTTGTTCAAAATGTTACTTCCGTTAAGGTTGTAGGTGTTGTTGTAATAGTCCTTATTTTCCAAGTTATCAGCAAAATAAATCTGTTGTTGCCATGCAATGTTAAGCCCCCATCTTTTTGCGAATTTCCATTTCATCCCGAATCCGAAAGGTAGGTATGCCCCCCAAGAACGAAAATCACTATATGCACTTACTCCCACACCGATAAAGATGTAAGGGGTAATGGGTTTGATGCGGCTGTCGTATTGTTTTGCTCCAAAACGGAAGAAATTAAATTCTCCTACCACATCAATGTTCATCATGCCATTGGTCGCCATACTGCTCCACTCGCCCTCAAATTCAGGCAGTAAAGGATATTTTATGGTGGCCCCCTGCCCTTTCAGTTGGATAGCCCAACGCGAATCGAACTTATAGCGAAACTGCGCTCCGTAAGCAGGTTGTACATGCATAAATATGTGACGGGTGGCATCACCTACATAATAACCCAAACCGCCTTGCACGCCTATCTCGCACAAATACGCGCGTTCTTCCGAGTAAACACAAAGGGCTGATAATAGGCTTATTATCAGTAAAACGGTTTTTGCTGTGGAAGAACTTCGTATTTTCATCAAAACAGCATCTTGCTTTTAACTTGCAAAGATAGTGCTTTTTGTTGAAATATGCAACCCTATAATAGAAACTGCCTTTGTTGAGGTTGTTGTCAGACCTGATGAAATCTGAAAACCGATAGCGGCAACTTCAATACGGTCTTAGAGTTCTATGTGTTGGGCGATAACGGTATCCTGTAGGAAAATCTGTGCCGATTGACTGAATTTGTCGGAAGATTCTGTAGTGAGAAATGTGCAGGTGCCATTCTTGGAGCAGGTATGCTCCAAATCGGCATGGCGGCTAAGGTAGTCTTTTAGCGATCTGGCAACAATATCGCCTTGTGTGAGCAAATGTATGTGGGAGGGCGTATGTTTCTTGATCTTGTTGATGAGCAGCGGGTAATGGGTGCATCCGAGAATGATGGTGTCAATGTCGGAATCTTGCGAGAGTAGTTGTTGTATGTATTTTTGCACGAACCAATCGGCTCCCGGATTGTTATGTTCTCCTGCTTCTATTATCGGAACCCACAAAGGGCATGCTTGTTGCGATACACGAATGTCAGGGTGCAGTTTTTCTATTTCAATGGGATAAGAATCGGAGGTAACGGTACCGGGGGTAGCGAGTATGCCGATATGTCGTGTTTGGGTGTAGTTGCCAACGGCTTCTGCTGTGGGGCGTATTACTCCTAAAACACGTCTTCCCGAATGAGGAATGTGTGGATTGTATAGGCGGTCGTTTTGCCAAATTAGTGGCAAATCGTTTTGCTGAATGGTGCGTAGGGCTTTTGCGGAGGCGGTATTGCAGGCTAATACCACCAAAGTGCATCCTTGACGAAACAGGTAATCAACACATTGACGGGTATATTCGTATACGACTTCGAAAGAACGTGTTCCATAAGGCGTACGTGCGTTATCTCCCAAATAGAGGTAGTCGTACTCGGGCAATGTGTGTCGTATTTTTTCTAAAACGGTCAATCCGCCGTATCCGCTGTCAAAAACGCCAATCATTCTGCAAAGATACGGATAAAAACTGATAAGGCAAAAAAGAATACGTATGAATTTCGAACTGACTGCACTGCAATCATTCAATAAATTCAATCGTAGATGTTTAGGGTTTATCTGAGAATGTTTCGGTTGATGTGTTCGATTTGTAATGTTTTTCACTAAAATAGTAACACTTTTCTTGTTGTAGACCATTGTTGGCGTATCACTCGAGTGAATAAGGTCGTATATTTTTCTTACGAGACCTTAACGGGACCGTAACGAGATCGTAACGAGACTTCGTCGAGATATCATTCTGTCAAAATCGCTTGCTCGTCAAATTTCCTGACTTAGATGTGGATTTTTGTTTGATTCTGTATAGGATTGTTTTTTGAAGAATCTTTTGTGGATTGATTTGGAGATGTAAAAAAAAAAGTCTATATTTGCAGTCTGATTAGGATAGATGTCCAAATGTACTTTCGCATTGCGAGAGGTTTGAAAATGAATAATAAAAGTATACGAATATGAAATTTCAAGTATCAAGTACAAAGTTGCTTGTTCAGATGCAGGCTTTGAGCCGTGTTATCGCAAGTAAAAATAGTTTGCAGATTTTAGATTCCGTCTTGTTTGACCTTGAAGGGAATGTGCTTACTCTTACCGCTTCAGATGGGGAGACGTCTATTCAAACGAAAGTGGATGTTGAAGGTGATGGAGCCGGTAAGGTGGCTTTCGCGGCCCGTTTGTTGCTGGATACGCTGAAAGAGTTCCCCGAACAACCGTTGACGTTTGATATTAACGACCAAAATTTTGGACTGAACATTCATAGTTCGAACGGAACATATAGTTTTGTAGGCGTCAATGGCAACGAATATCCTCAGATGATTCAGGAAACAGAAGGCGGACATACGCTTACAATTGCCGCTGAGACATTGTTGGCAGCATTGAATAAGACTGTTTTCTGTACGGCTGACGATGAGTTGCGTCCTGTTATGAATGGTGTATTCTTCGATCTTACACCCGAGAATATTACGTTGGTGGCTACCGATGCGCATCGGTTGGTACGTTATGTCAATGTAACGGCTCATACGGAGGAGGCAACCAACTTTATTCTTCCAAAGAAACCTGCTAAGTTGCTGATGAATGTATTGGCAAAAGAACAAGGTGATGTAACGGTGTATTTCGGAGAAAAGAATGCTCGTTTTGAGTTTGGTCAAACGGTAGTGGTCTGCCGCCAAATAGAAGGACGTTTCCCGAACTATAATGCTGTTATTCCGCAGAATAATCAGAATAAGATTACTGTGGATCGTCAAACGATATTGAATGCCGCTAAACGTGTGGCAGTGTTTGCAAACCCGGGTACGGGATTGATAAAGTTGACATTGAGCGATAATAAGATAAACATATCGGCACAAGATATCGATTTCTCAACTTCGGCTGAAGAAACAATCGATTGTTCTTACGAAGGTGCACCAATGAGCATAGGTTTCAAGGCTCCGTTCTTAATTGAGATATTGGGGGCTGTGCAATCAACCGATGTCGTATTGGAATTGGCAGACCCGAGCAAGGCAGGCTTGATATTGCCTTTTGAAAATGAAGAGAATGAAGACATCGTGATGCTGCTGATGCCAATGTTGTTGAATGATTGAGCAATTCAGAACCGAGGATACGGTTCTTAAAGATGAATAAGAAGAGAGTAGAGACGCATTATTGCGTCTCTACCTATATAACACTATGAAACTGAAACTAATACGTCCGCTTGTCTTTTTTGACTTGGAAACGACCGGGTTGGATATCGTATCTGACCGAATAGTGGAATTGTCCTATTATAAGTTATACCCGAATGGCAGTTCGGAAAGTAAGACTTACAGAATCAATCCTGAGATGCCTATACCTGAGTCTTCGAGTAAGATACATGGTATATATGATGAAGATGTGCGTGATTGCCCTACATTCCGTCAGTTGTCAAGTGAGTTGGTAACAGTGTTGGAGGGGTGCGACTTGGCTGGGTATAATAGTAACCATTTTGATGTGCCGATGTTGGCGGAAGAATTGCTGCGTGCCGGTATTGATTTTGATTTGAAGAAATGTAAAATGGTAGATGCATTCGTTATCTTTCAGAAGAATGAGCCTCGTAATCTAACGGCTGCGTACAAGTTTTATTGCAATAAAGATTTGACGGGTGCACATTCTGCTGATGCCGATACGTTGGCAACAGCAGAAGTTTTGTTGGCGCAGTTGGAACGTTATCCGGACCTTCCTGACAATGTTGATAAATTGGCAGCCTATACAACGCAACAGAAAGTAGCGGATTATGCAGGGAAGATACTTTTTAACGACAAAGGGGAAGAGGTGTTCGGCTTCGGAAAATACAAGGGACAACCGGTAAAAGAGGTGCTGCTGAAAGATTGCGGTTATTACGGTTGGATGATGCAGGGCAATTTTCCGCAGTATACGAAGAATCTATTAACGCGTCTTTATATACAGGCACGTAGAAAATAAGAAAAATTACAACAGGTGAGTGAACACAGATTGACCATATTAGGATGTGGCTCTGCCATGCCGACACGATTGCATAATCCGAGCGGGCAGTTATTGGAGATGTGTGAGAAACAGTTTCTGATAGATTGCGGTGAGGGAGTACAGATTACGTTACGCAGAATGTCGCAGCGTATTACGCGTATGGATACGATATTTATTTCTCATCTGCATGGCGACCATTGTTTCGGACTGATGGGATTGCTCTCAACTTTGGGAATGTTGGGACGCACACGTGCCATACATATCTATGCTCAGCCGGACTTGGAACGTTTGATGCGTCCGTGGTTGGACTATTTTTGTCAAGGAATGTCGTATGATGTGATATTTCATAGTATCAATCCGAGAAAGAATGAGGTGGTGTATGAAGACCGTACACTGACGGTTACTACAATACCGTTGAAACATCGTGTGCCGTGTTGTGGCTTCTTGTTCGAAGAGAAACCGAGAGAACGCCATATCGTGCGCGATATGCTGGATGTTTATGGTATCCCGTTGTGTAGTGTACCGGCATTGAAACGGGGTGAGGACTATGTGACGGAAGACGGAACCGTTATACCGAATGATCGTTTGACAACTGCTCCTACTCCGCCGTTTCGGTATGCCTATTGTTCGGATACGGCTTATTACGAACGTATAGTACCTATCATTAGCGGTGTGGATTGTTTGTATCATGAAACCACCTATACGGAAGAATATGCCGAGAGAGCCAAAGAAACACAACATTCCACGGCCCGTCAGGCGGCAATGATAGCACGACAAGCCAATGTTAAACAACTGATCATTGGTCATTATTCTGCCCGCTATGAAGAGCCGAATGTACTCTTGGAAGAAGCGAAAACTGTATTCCCGAATGTGTTGATGGGTAAGGAAGAAACTACATATACGTTATAAGAATGAAGCAACAGACCGTATATATATGCCAAAGTTGTGGCGCGAAAGCCCCCAAGTTGATAGGTAAGTGCCCGCAATGCGGAGAGTGGGGGACGTATGTGGAAGAGTTGGTGGAGAAGACTCCGACGCGTTCATTGTCGAATGGTTTACATTCATCGGTTACTCCTCAACGTATTCAGGAAGTAGAGGCTACCGAAGATATGCGCATTAATATGCACAATGCCGAATTGAATCGTGTATTGGGCGGCGGTTTGGTGCCGGGGTCGTTGGTGCTATTGGGCGGTGAACCGGGTATCGGCAAATCAACATTGGCTTTGCAGGTACTGATGCGGATGGGGGAATTGAAGACATTGTATGCTTCGGGCGAGGAAAGCGTTAGGCAATTGAAACTGCGTGCGGGCAGATTGGCAGGTGACCCGGAGAATCTGTATATAGTGAGTGAGACCTCTTTGGAACGGATCTTGGAGCATGTGCGTCAGTTGCAGCCGGAGGTTGTCGTGGTCGATTCTATTCAGACTATAGGGATGGATACTCTGGAGTCTACGGTAGGTAGTGTGGGACAAGTGAGAGAGTGCGCTTCTCAGATACTGAAGTATGCAAAAGAGAGTAATATACCGTTTCTTATAGTGGGACATATCAATAAGGAAGGCTCATTGGCAGGACCTAAGGTGTTGGAACATATCGTCGATACGGTATTGCAGTTTGAAGGCGACCAGCATTATATGTACCGTATATTACGAGCGCAGAAAAATCGATTCGGTAGTACATCGGAGTTGGGGATTTTTGAGATGCGTCAGGACGGCTTACGGGAAGTGAGTAACCCGAGCGAGTTGTTGTTGTCGCAAAATCATGATGGTTTATCGGGAATAGCCATAGCCTCTGCCGTGGAGGGGGTGCGCCCTTTCTTGATAGAGGTGCAGGCACTGGTGTCGTCTGCTGCCTATGGTGTTCCGCAGCGGAGCAGTACTGGTTTTGACCTGCGTCGACTCAATATGTTGCTTGCAGTGCTTGAGAAACGTGTAGGCTTTAAGTTACCGCAGAAAGATGTGTTTCTAAATATCGCGGGAGGTTTACGAGTGAACGATCCCGCTATCGATTTGGCTGTACTGGCAGCGGTATTGTCGTCGAATATGGATATTGCTATCGAGCCGGGTGTATGCTTGACAGGCGAGGTAGGCTTGGCGGGGGAGATTCGTCCGGTTAACCGTATAGAACAACGTATATTGGAGGCGCAGAAATTGGGCTTTAGTAAGATTCTGATTCCTGCAGGGCAGAAAGTCTCGCTCTCGGGACTACGGATAAAGGTGCTGCCCGTAAGTAAAGTGGTAGACGCTTTTAAGGAAATAGTGGTACGTAAATAGTACGCATCTAATAACAGAAGAGGATAATAACAACAAAGGACGCCGGACAAGCCAAGTGGTCAGGCGTCCTCTGTTGTGTTAAAATCAATAACCGACGGATAACTTTATATCATCCATCGTAAAGCGTAATATGGTATTGTTTCTGTAATCAGAATCAGGTAGCGTAATATTGTATATGCAGTCTGTGTCTTTTTTGGCACGATTGAGTAGACCGACATCATAGGTGGCAAGTACATATAGGTTGCCGAAGGTAATTCCTGCACCTATACCTAATTTGAAGTCGAACCATGTATAGTAGTAGACTTCACTATGTTCCTCTACATCGGTTTTGCCATTTGGACCATAACTTTCTTTTCTGGTATTGCTGAAGGCATGCCATGTTTCACGTTCCCATTCTTTAGAAATTCCGTCGGATTCTTTTGATAGTAAATCAGTTGTTAGGTCAACTCCAAAGTGAAATACCGGACCTGCTACTGCCATTACACCTAATCCATTGCTGAAAGTGTGCGTAAACTGAGCACGTAGAGGTATTTGTAAGGAATGTGCATTCAGGCTACCTCGTATATGAGAATTGTAAGAAGTTTCTTGGGCTTTGTATTTGAAGACATTGTATGTTCCGTATGGTACATTAGTCCGCTGCTGAGACCAACCCAATCGGTGAAATTGTAAGTAATGGTCGGACCTATATGAAAACCATTGAAGACGATAGTCCTGTTTGTATCCCAGTCCGGTAAAGTATATAAAATATATGTGGAACTTTCATCGGTTTGTCGGGTATGAGGGCGTATGTTATCATTGCCCACTTCTATTCCGAAGTGTAAATTCTCGGGTAATTTTGCATAAAGACAATTGGCGCATACGATTGCAGTGAACAGGCAGATGTGTTTTTTTATGGGACAAGATAATTAATGAATAATAGTGACAAAGATAGTATGTTATTTTGTAAAGTGCAAGTACAGCGCTTTTTATTTCAGGGAAACCGCATCAAATTTATAACGTATTGATACCCGAACATGACTATTTTTGCTTAATGCATAGATGCGCAGAAAAGTATATTTGATAATCAATGCTTTAAGTTTTTGATAAAATTTGATGCGGTTGCCCTGCTTTTTATTTAATCTCTTTAGCTGATTTCGTTCTAAGAGTTTGGTGTGGGTAAAGCATGGTAGCGGTTTAACAAGTACTTTCTTGCAGCAACGACAGGGTGCGTTGGCAATGTTTTCCTTGGTAAAATACTTCTAATACCCGTGCAAATATATCATTAGGGCATACTGTATTAAACAATGTCATAGACGATTTTACTTTTATAGCATCTGTACCAAATATATCGGCAGCAGTTTTAGTATTGCTATGTTGGAGCATTGCGTTGGTAATCTCTTGTAGACGCGCACTCAGTACAGGGTGATTGATATACTCTACCGCCTCTTCTTTGGATTCAATGCCATAATACGCGTTGGTGCTACTGTAACCTAAACCTTTCATCTGAGGACAGATATACCAAATCCAATGGCTTTGTTTCTGACCATTCTTTACTTCTTGTAGTGCAGTAGCGTAAACACTTGTTTGTGCTTGTAAAAACCGTTTCAAACTCATAATAGCAAAAGAAAAAGATGCGAATTGGATGTATTACCCAATTCGCATCTTTATGGTCGAGATGAGGCGACTCGAACGCCCGACCCCTACGTCCCGAACGTAGTGCGCTACCAACTGCGCTACATCTCGATGAGGATATCCCTCGGTATGCTTGACTATTGTTTAAGCATGTGTATTTGTGCCGAAACGACGTATTTTGTTTCTCTTAAATGCCTAACGAAGCACGTACGGCATCAATTTTAGTTTGTGCGGTTGCTTCTGCGGCATCGAACCCATTGCGATCCGTAAGTTCGCCTCGTACTTCGATATAGAACTTAATCTTAGGTTCCGTACCGGAAGGACGTACCGAAATTTTGGTACCATCGGCTGTGAAGAACTGCAATACATTGCTCTTGGCAGGGAAATCCAACGTAGTAATGGTGTTGTCGTTGAGGTTTTTATTCTCTAAAGTTTGGTAGTCTTTGATACGTACAACAGGTGACCCCGCAATTTCCTTGGGCGGATTCTCACGATAGCCTACCATCATTTGACGGATTTCTTCTGCACCGGTTTTGCCCGGTCGTACTACAGAAATACCTTTTTCTTTGCCATATCCGACTTCGATATAGATATCTTGCAGTAATTGGTAAAGCGATTTGCCTTGTTCTTTAGCCCATGCCGCCATTTCAGACATTAAGAAGATTGCCGAAACAGAGTCTTTGTCGCGACAGAAATCTTCTGCCATATAACCGAAACTTTCTTCTCCGCCACCTACATACTTGCGTTTTCCCTCCAATTCGCGTACTACGCCTGCAATCCATTTGAAACCGGTGTAGCAGTCGAAGATAGTGACACCGTATTTGTCGGCTACATCTTTCATTACTTCGCTGGTAACAATCGTTTTTACCACAAAATCGGTATCTTTCTGCAAGCCGAGTTCTTGGCGACGACGTAAGATGTAGTAGGTAAACATGATGCATGTTTGGTTACCATTGATGAGTACCCATTCGTCTTTGTCGTTTTTAACGGCAATACCCAATCGGTCGGCATCGGGGTCGCTTGCGCATACCATATCGGCATTGATGCGTTTTGCTTTTTCGATTGCCATAGAAAGAGTGGCGGGTTCTTCGGGATTAGGACTCTTCACTGTGGGGAAATTGCCATCGATGACACATTGCTCTTCTACAGTGGTGAAATTGTCGAACCCGAGTTCTTTCATCAGTTGCGGTATGATGGTAACGCCGGTACCGTGGCATGGCGTGTACACAATCTTCATATCTTTGTGTTTGGCAACTGCTTCGGGTGAGAGACTTAGCGTTTTGATGGCGTCCATAAATTTGCGATCCATCTCTTTGCCGATAATCTCAATGAGTGCGGGATTTCCCGTGAAACGGATGTCGTCAACGGTAACTTTGTTTACTTCGTTGATGATTCCCGTGTCGTGCGGTGCAATGATTTGTGCACCATCTTCCCAATAAACTTTATAGCCGTTGTATTCTTTAGGGTTGTGGCTTGCCGTTACGATAACACCGCTTTGACATCCCAATTGCCGAATAGCGAAAGAGATTTCGGGTGTCGGGCGCAAATCTTCGAAGAGATAGGCTTTAATACCGTTTGCCGAGAATATGTCAGCGGCAATTTCTGCGAACTTACGACTATTGTTGCGACAGTCGTGTCCTACAACCACAGCAGGATTTTTACCTGCAAAATGCAGGTTAATGTAGTTGGCAAGCCCTTGTGTGGCTGCTCCTACAGTGTAGATATTCATGCGATTGGAACCGGCCCCCATGATGCCGCGCAGTCCTCCCGTTCCGAATTCAAGGTCTTTGTAGAATGACTCAATCAATTCGGTTTTGTCTTCGGCTTCCAACATGGCGCGTACTTGTGCTTGGGTTTCTGCGTCATAGTTGCCCGAAAGCCATGTTTCGGCTTTCTGCATTACTTGTTTGAGTTCCTCGTTCATGATATATAGGTATTGTAGTAAGCGTCCGTATTAATTTCGGACGGCAAAGATACTGCTTTTTTTGTAAACGGACAAATATATTGCTTCTCTTTTCGTGATATTTACTCGTTATTCGTATTTTTGGAAGAGAAAATCGTTGTAAGGGTAGCGTTCTACATGTATGGCTTTGATGCGTTGGTACATGATTTGTTTGAGCGGCTCTATATTGTCTTTTTGTCGTGCCGAGATGAATATACAGTCGTTATCCATGCGACTCATCCATGTTTTTTCCAATTCTTCCAACGGAATGTTTTCTTTTCCTATAGGTGTGAGGTCGTCTTCTTCTTTAGGTGTATAGTGGAAAGTATCGGTTTTGTTGAATACAACGATTTCCGGTATCTGTTTACGATTGTTATCGTTTTTATCGTCAGGATGCAGGATGTCGTTGATGGTCTGTTCAACTACGTTGTATTGTTCTTCGAAGTTGGGATGCGATATGTCGACTACATGAATAAGGAGGTCGGCTTCTCGTACCTCGTCGAGTGTTGATTTGAAAGATTCAATAAGGTTGTGTGGCAACTTGCGTATAAAACCGACAGTATCGCTCAGTAGGAAGGGCAGATTGTCGATGGTGACTTTGCGTACGGTGGTATCGAGTGTAGCAAACAGTTTGTTTTCGGCAAAGACATCGGATTTGGATAGTAGGTTCATTAGCGTAGATTTACCTACATTGGTGTATCCGACGAGTGCGACACGTACCATTTTCCCGCGGTTTTGCCGTTGGGTTGCCATTTGTCGGTCGATTTTCTTAAGGTCTTCGCGGAGTAGTGCGATGCGGTTTTTGATGATACGTTTGTCGGCCTCGATTTGTGTTTCGCCCATACCTCGTGAGGTGGTTCCTCCGCCTCGTTGTCGGTCGAGGTGACTCCACATACGCGTGAGTCGTGGTAGCATATACTGCAAATGTGCCATTTCGACTTGCGTTTTGGCATAGGATGTTTGAGCACGGAGCAGGAAAATTTCCAAGATAAGTATGGTGCGATCCATGATGCGGATGCCTAATGTTTTTTCGATATTCCTCAATTGCCGAGGAGAGAGTTCGTCATCGAATATAACGAGGTCAAGCGGTTCTTGATTTTCTTTGCATTGTTCGATATAGTTCTTTATTTCCGCAAGTTTTCCTTCGCCGACATAACAATTGGAGTTGGGTTGATCGAGACGTTGTATGAAACGACGCACAGGCAAGATATTGTCGGTGTCAGCAAGAAAGGCGAGTTCGTCGAGATATTCGTTGGTGCGTTCTTCGGGTTGTGCAGGTGTAATTAGTCCTACGAGTATGGCTCGCATTCGGTTGTCAATAGGTTGTTCTGTTTGCATAATAGAATAGTAGTTAGCCAAAACGTTATGCAAAGATAGTGTTTCTTTTTGAATCGGGCAATATGTTGTCAGTGGTGTATATAAGGCAGATGTTGTGCGGTATGGATGATGAGGGATTGCGCAGGTTGTCAAAATGATATTGGCTTAAGGTCTCGATACGGTCTCGTTATGATGTCGTTACGGTCTCGTAATGAATTTGTAGGGGGTGTAAATCTGATAAGATAATGAATGTGCTTGGAATGAAAGAAAAATGTTAGTAAATTATGCCATTGTGTGAATAAATGTATAGTTTTGTCGGGATGTCAGATGTGTGCAGCGTATAAATAAAAACTATCGGTCGGATAGGTTCGCTGCCTTATCCGACCGATAGAAATGGGAGTAATAACTATCTGTGATTATTGAAGATAGATTGGTTTGTATTTGGGCACCAATGCTTTCATGACAGTCCAACCGATGAGATAAGCAACGGCACAAATGCAGAAGACAATCATATATGCGGCCGGTTTTCCTGTAAAGCCCATGAATGCAAATGCTTCGCCTTGTCCGGCAGCATAATCGAAGAGAACACCTGATCCTTTGTTGATGAGGAAAGATCCGACACCTCCGGCCATGGCACCGATACCCGTAATGGTAGCGATTGCCGATTTTGGGAACATATCACCTACGGTGGAGAAGATGTTAGCCGACCAACTTTGATGTCCTGCACCGACTAATCCGATAATGATAGCAGGCCACCAAGCACTGTGGAAATAATCTCCCAAGGGTTGTGCAAATAAGGCCAACAGTGGGAAGAATGCAAAGATGAGCATAGCCCGCATGCGCCCTGCATAGGGATCCATGCCTTGTTTTTCTACGAATATCTTGGGTAGGTATCCTCCAAAAAGAGATAGTACGGTAACGATAGCATAGAGTGTGAAGATGAGTGCAATACCCATAGGATCGCTTGCTTTGTGTCCGAACTGATCTTGGAAATAGGCGGGAGCCCAAAATAGGAAGAACCACCAAACACCATCGGTCATGAATTTACCGAAGATAAAAGACCAAGTTTGTTTGTAACTTAAGGCTTTAAGATAACTCATTTGTTTTTCTGCTTTGTCGGTAGCAGTCTGTTTTTCTTCGGCAGTATCGTCTTGATTGATGTAATCGAGTTCGGCTTTGTTGACATTTTTTGACTCAGAGGGCTTATTATAGACAAAAATCCATATGCCTGCCCAAATGAATCCTAACGCACCGATTATAATGAACGCCATTTCCCACCCCCATGCTTTAGCGAGCAAAGGTATGGTTGCAGGTGCAGCCAATGCTCCCACAGATGCTCCTGCATTGAAAAGCGAAGTAGCGAAAGCACGGTCTTTTTTGGGGAAATATTCAGCCGTTACTTTGATAGCAGCGGGGAAATTGCCTGCTTCTCCTAATCCGAGTATCATGCGGCATGCCAAGAAAAGCCATACAGAAACCATTGCAATGACACTTGCCAATTCTGATCCTGCTTCGACGGCCCGCAATGCAGCAATGCTATCAATTTCGGGGATAAACAATGTTGTTGCCCATCCGCATGCTGCATGCAATACGGCTCCTAATGACCACACTATAATAGCGATGAGATAGCCTTTTTTTGTACCCATCCAATCGATGAATTTTCCGGCGAAGAGACAGAAGATGGCATAGGCGATGGAGAACCATCCGGTGATGGTGCCGTAATCGCTATCTGTCCAATGAAATTCGGGTTGAATAAACTCTTTGAATGTCAGACTGAGTACCTGACGATCCATATAATTGACCGTGGTGGCAAAGAAGAGCATTGCGCACATGACCCACCGCCAATTTGTCATTTTTTCTTTCATGATATTACATTATTATGAAGCAAGTGAAGATGGCTTTCTGAAGAAGAAGCCATCTTCACTGTTTGATTATTACTTACATTCGTCAATGATAGCGAGACATTCGCGGCACTTATCGGTGATATATGTCCAATTTTCGGCAGCGATGATTTCTTTAGGGAAAAGTTTGCTTCCCATTCCTACACAATAGACTCCTGCCTTGAACCACTTTTCGAGGTTTTCTTTTTCAGGAGCGACACCGCCGGTTACCATGATTTTGCTCCATGGCATGGGTGCTTTGAGTCCTTTAACCATATTTGCACCGTAGACGTCACCGGGGAAAAGTTTTGTGAGGTCGCATCCGAGTTCTTGTGCTTTACCAATTTCGGTAACCGTTCCGCATCCGGGGCAATAGGGAATCAATCGACGATTGCAGACGGGTGCAATATCGGCATTGAAGAGTGGTCCGACTACAAAGTTAGCCCCTAATTGGATATATAGTGCAGCGGTGGGAGCGTCTACTACACTACCGATACCCAAAGCCAACTCGGGACATTCTTTGTCTGCCCATTTGACAAGTTCGCCAAAGATTTCGTGTGCGAAATCGCCACGGTTAGTGAACTCGAAAGCGCGTACACCTCCTTCATAGCAGGCTTTGACTACTTGTTTGCAGATGTTCAAATCTTTGTGATAGAAGACAGGAACCATGCCTGTTGTGCCGATTTTGTTGAGTACGGCGAGTTTATCGAATTTGCTCATGTGTGCTTCGTTGTTAAATTATCGTTGTACACGTCCGTTTGCATTTCCTCCGGCGAGTGCTTCAACTTCTTCTGTAGAAACGAGGTTGAAATCGCCGTTGACAGTATGTTTGAGTGCGCTGGCAGCCACGGCAAACTCTAATGCTTCGCCTTGTGTGGGTTTGGTGAGCAAACCGTGAATCAATCCACCGGAGAAAGAGTCGCCTCCGCCTACACGATCGATGATAGGATTGATTTCGTAGCGTTTGGACTGATAGAATTCTTTTCCGTTGTATATGAGTGCTTTCCATCCATTGAAAGTGGCGGAATAGGATTCGCGTAATGTGGATACGACATATTTGAATCCGAATTCCTGCATCATTTGACGGAAGATTCCTTCATAGCCTGCAGCATCGGTTTGTCCTCCTTCGACATCGGCATCTGGTTTGAAACCGAGACAGAGTTCGGCATCTTCTTCGTTACCGATACAAACATCGACATATTGCATGAGTGGACGCATGATAGAGATTGCTTTTTCGGACGTCCATAATTTTTTGCGGAAATTGAGGTCAACACTGACGGTTACTCCATGACGTTTAGCGGCTTCGCAAGCCAAACGTGTGAGTTCTGCGGCCTTATCGGAAATGGCGGGAGTGATGCCCGACCAATGGAACCAATCGGCGCCTTGCATGATGGTATCGAAATCGAAATCGGCAGCATCGGCTTCGGCAATAGCAGAATGGGCGCGGTCGTAAATAACCTTACTGGGGCGCATGGATGCTCCTGTTTCGGCATAATAGAGCCCGACACGGTCTCCTCCACGTGCTATATATTGTGTGTTTACTCCGTAACGGCGTAGTGCATTGACGGCTATTTGTCCGATTTCGTGTTTAGGAAGTTTACTTACAAAATAAGCATCGTGTCCGTAGTTAGCAACGGAAACAGCGACATTGGCTTCACCCCCACCGGGGATGATGCGAAATGATTCTGACTGAATAAAACGGTCGTTGCCGTCGGGTGAGAGGCGAAGCATGATTTCGCCCAGCGTTACAATCTTTGCCATTGTTATTGTGTTAATTACTTATAGTTTACAGTTGTTCGTGTGCCAAGGTCGGCCCTCGAATGTGTTATCTGTTAGAAATTAAAATAGTTTTTTGCGTTGTAGTAACTGATGTTTTCGACCATTTGTCCGATGAACGGCAGTTCGCTTGCAGGCAGCAGTCCGTTTTCAACATCATTGCCGAGCAAGTTACAGAGGGTGCGTCGGAAATATTCGTGCCGCGGATAACTCAGGAATGATCGCGAGTCGGTAAGCATTCCGACAAAACGGCTTAAGAGTCCGAGATTTGAGAGTGCGGTCATTTGCTTTTCCATACCGTCTTTTTGATCGAGGAACCACCAACCGGAACCGAATTGTATTTTACCGGGATAGGTGCCATCTTGGAAATTTCCGAGCATGGTGGCAATGACTTCGTTGGCACATGGGTTGAGGTTGTATAGTATGGTCTTTGCCAATTTGCCTTTGGCATTGAGTGTATCCAAGAATTTGGACATTGCTTTTGCTGTATTGAATTCGCCGATAGAATCGAATCCGGTGTCGGGTCCTAACTGACGGAACATCTTGGAATTGTTGTCGCGAATGGCTCCGTAGTGGAACTGCTGTGCCCATCCTGCTTCGTAATCCATTTCGGCAAAGGCAACCAACATAGCTGATTTGAATTTGCGAATTTCATCGTGAGTGAGTGAATGTCCTCCGTATACCTTATCGAAGATGTTGTTGATTTCTTGTTCGGTATAATCTTCGGCATAGAATTCTTCAATGCCATGGTCGCTCAGTCGGCATCCTTGTGAAGCGAAGAAATCGTGTCGTAGTTGTAATGCCTGCAGCATATCGGAGAATTGAGAAACGGTGACTCCGCTCACTTCAGCGAGTTTTTCGACATAAGCCCGGAATGCAGCAGGATTTTCTACTGCCATGGCTTTGTCGGGACGCCAAGCAGGAATGACCTTTATTTCGAATCCGTCTTCGCGGCACTGTTTGTGATATTCGAGTGTATCAATGGGATCGTCGGTAGTACAAACGGTTTCTACATTATAGTGGCGCATGAGGTTGCGTGCCGTATATTCTTTGGTGGCTAATTTGGCATTGCACTCGTCGTAGATTTCGCGTGCTGTAGCCGGTGATAGCAATTTATTGATACCAAAGGCGGTTTTGAGTTCGAGGTGCGTCCAATGGTAGAGCGGATTACGCATGGTATAAGGAACTGTTTCCGCCCATTTCTCGAATTTTTCCCAATCGGATGTATCGGTGCCGGTGCAGTAGCGTTCGTCTACTCCATTGGTACGCATGGCACGCCATTTGTAGTGGTCTCCCCCGAGCCATATTTCCGTGAGGGAACGGAATTGATAGTCGTCAGCCACCATTTTAGGTATGAGGTGACAATGATAGTCGATAATCGGCATTTTTGCCGCATGCTCATGATACAACTTCTGCGCCGTTTCGGTTTGAAGCAGGAAATTATCGTCAAGGAACTGTTTCATAATGTGTTATGTTGTTCGTTGTTATATTGTTTCGGGTTGTTGCACTTCGCCAAAGGGAAATGCATTTTATCACGTTGCAAAAGTAGCGGGTTTTTATGGTATCAACGTGCAAAAATTGACATATTCTGTAGATAAACTGCTCTTAATACATAAGGTTTGTGCATGATGTGCAGAGAGGTGTTGGCGCATAAGATTTGTGAATGTAGAGATAGATGTCGAGTGTGGAAATAGGTGTGTCAAACATGACACATAATGTGGGGATTTGTAATTAGGAGTTATATATTTGCAGCAGGAAAAGAATGAAAGAGTGGCAGACGGAGTTGTTGGTATGATTTTTGCTGCTTTTGCGACATAGAATTTTGATTGTTTAATTGAATAAATACATAATAGAGATGAATAACGAACTCAACAAACAAGAATGGCATTATTCACAGGAGAATGCCGGACATCCGACTTTTACGGGTAACCCTACAGTAGTATCAACGCTAATGAAGAATGTATATTGGTGGATGACAGCGGCTTTGTGTATCACCGGTTTGACGGCTTGGATAGTGTCGCATTCAGCCATGTTGTTGACATCGTTATTTTCGAATCCTACTCCGTTGTTTGTATTGCTGATAGCACAGTTGGTGTTGGTGGTTGTTTTGAGTGCTCGCATTGATAAGATGAGTTTTACTACAGCCACGGTGATGTTTATTGTGTACAGTATACTTAACGGGCTGACATTAGGTCCTTTGCTGATGCTTTATACTCAGGAGAGCGTTGCAGGTACTTTCTTTATTACAGCCGGTACTTTTGCTGCGATGGCTATTATAGGAACTTTTGTAAAGAAAGACTTGAGCGGTATAGGACGTTTTATGCTGATGGCACTCATCGGGCTGATTATTGCTTCTTTGGTGAACATATTTTTGGGCAGTTCGAGTTTGTATTGGGGCATTACGGTTGTGGGAGTGCTTGTATTTGTAGCGTTGACGGCTTATGATGCACAGAAGATAAAAGCCATGTTGATGTTATATGGCGATGATGTGAACGAATCGACACAAAAGATTGCTTTGATGGGTTCGCTGACATTGTATCTTGACTTTATAAATCTGTTTCTTTATTTGTTGCGTATATTCGGTAAGCGCGACTAATCGGCAGAAAGATGCAATTGGAAACAGAACGTCTTTTGCTTCGCGCTTGGCAAGCGGATGATGTGCATGAACTATTCAGGAATGCACGTGACCCTCGTATCGGTTTGGCGGCAGGCTGGTCTCCGCATAAGACAATGGAAGACAGTCTTTTCGTTTTGCAAACCGTTTTTTCTGCTCCCGAGGTCTATGCTATAGTGTTGAAGTCGACAGGACTGCCTATAGGTTGTATTGGTTTAATGCAAAATGCTGATGCCAATATGCCTTTGGAAGATGATGAATGTGAGATAGGCTATTGGATAGGTGTCCCGTATTGGGGTAAAGGTATTACTGCCGAAGCAGTGGAACGCTTGTTAGAGCATGCTTTTCTCGATTTGCATTGCAGGGCGATTTGGTGCAGTTATTATGCCGAAAACCATCAATCGGCACGTGTGGCTGAAAAGTGTGGTTTCGTATGGCAGCGTATGCAAGATAGTGTAGAAACCCCTTTGGGTGATATTCGTGCAGTGCATTATACTTGCTTGACCCGCGAAAAGTATACGTATCGGAATGCTGCTATTGTGCAGTAGTGTTACAGAGCAATGAGATAGGCATTATTTAGCGATTGAAATATTGCGTGAAATGTTGCTCGAAATGTGCAATAGTATCTTCGATAGACTTATAACTTTCTCCTCCTGCGGCATTTTTGTGCCCGCCTCCGTTAAAAAATAGGGCGGCAAATTCGTTGACCGGTCGGTCGCCTTGGCTGCGGAAAGAGATTTTGATTTTATCTTTATCTTCACGCATGAAGACGGAATAATGTATATCGGCAATCTGCAAAGGAAGGTTGACCAAACCTTCAGCATCTCCGGATTGGAAATTGAATCGATAGAGTTCTTGTCGTGAGAGTGTGATGAGTGCCGTATGTAGTTCTGGAAAAATACGCATCTTTTTGTATAGGCAGAATCCCATTAGCCGCATTCGGTCTTCGGAATAGGTGTTGAAAACCTTATTGTAGATGGCATCTTTGTTAACTCCGATACGTACCAATTCGGCAATGATGGAATAGATATCGGCTTGGCAGGAGTTGAAAGAGAAGTTGCCTGTGTCGGTCATCATGCCTGTGTACAGGCATTCGGCAAGGGGTAGGTCAATCAGATTGAAGTTACCGCAGGCACAAATGAAACGAAACAGCAGTTCGCAGGTAGATGGCATGTCGGGATAGGAGATGGTGACATCGGCAAAGGGTTGTGGGGCGAGATGGTGGTCGATGAGCAATTTTTTTGCTCGTGATTCTGCGGCTGTTATACCCATTTTCCCAATGCGTTTCAGGTTGTTGAAATCTAAACACACCAATAGGTCTGCTTCTTTGATAATGGTATTGCACTCAGCTTGCCGTTCTTCGTAAATCAAGATGTTTTCGGAATCGGGCATCCAGGCAAGGAAAGTGGGGAAGCGGTTGGGAACTACGATTGCCACAAGTGTTTTGCCTAATTGTTCGAGATAGTGTTTCATACCCAAGGCACTCCCAATAGCATCTCCATCGGGTGACATGTGTGTAAGTATGGCAACAGATTGTGCTTCGCGAATGAGGTTCTGTGCTTCTGCAATTTCATGCTTATTGATTTTTTCGGCAATCATAGGGTGTGAATATGTTCTGTTTGATTCGAACTGCAAAAATACATATTATTTATCAAACCGCATTGTCAAAGCCAAAGAAAATACGTAATTTTGTCGCTCTAAACATGATGAAATAATGAAAAGATTGCTTCTTGTAGATGCTTATGCAATGATATATAGGGCATATTATGCCTTTATTCGTGTGCCTCGTATTACTTCGAAAGGAGAGAATACTTCTGCTATTTTCGGGTTTGTTATTACTTTGGAGGATTTGCTGAAACGTTTATCTCCTTCGCATATAGGTGTTGCTTTTGACCCCCATGGCAAGACTTTTCGGCATGAGGCTTTCGAACAATATAAAGCCCAACGCGAGGAAACTCCGGAAGATATAAAGAAAGCGGTTCCTGTAATAAAGGAAATTTTGCAAGCGATGAATATTGCCGTATTGGAGATTCCCGGTTATGAGGCGGATGACGTGATAGGTACACTTGCCGGTCAGGCGGAAAGAGAAGGTTATGAGGTATATATGGCAACGCCGGACAAGGACTACGGTCAGTTGGTATCAGAACATGTATATATGTACCGTCCGCGTCATTCAGGCGGATTTGAACAAATGGGTCCGACTGAGGTATGTGAGAAATATGGCATTAGCCATCAGCAGCAGGTTATTGATTTGCTTGGATTGATGGGGGATGCATCGGATAATATACCCGGTTGTGTAGGAGTCGGTGAGAAGACGGCAGTGAAACTGCTGCAAGAATATGGGTCGATTGATAATCTGTTGGCACATACGGAAGGATTGAAAGGGGCTTTGAAAACAAAGATAGAAACCCAGCGTGAACAGATTTTGTTTTCACGTTTTTTGGCAACAATCCGTACGGATGTCCCTATACAATTAGACGAAAATGCTCTTGTGCAGAAAGATGAGGATATAGCAGCACTGACCAACTTATATACCCGTTTGGAATTTCGCAGTTTGCTTAAGAAATATCAAACGGCAAACATCAATGCACATTCAGCCATAACAGAACCTGATTTGTTCTCAGTTTCACCGACTACTCCAACTTCCTTGCCTACGAATGCAGAACCTGATTTGTTCTCTACGTTGGAGGAACCTGCAATGATTACACCGAGGATTATCATTACGGATCAACTTCCGCTATCGGCTACATGTTTGGCGATTAGTATAAAAGATGAATACGTTTATCTATGCGCTCAAGAGGATGTGGTGTGCCGTACGGTATTAAACAAGGATATAGAAACTTTGCTTGGCAACCCCTCGATAGGCAAGATAAGTGCAGATATGAAGAGTGATATGAAACAACTGCAGCGAATGGGGGTAAGTTTACGGGGTGACCTTTTTGATACTTCGATAGCGCATTATCTTATTCAGCCGGAAACATTGCATGACACTCCTCATTTGAGTGAAATATATTTGCACAGAGTCTGCGATGAGCGTCCGGAAAGCAGATTGGCGGCAACCTTCTTACTGCGTCCTGTTTTAAAGAAAGAATTGGAAAAGGCAGGGGCTGTTAAACTCTTCCGAGATATGGAGATGCCGCTTGTGCCTGTATTGGCCGATATGGAATGTGCGGGAGTGCGGTTTGACCGTGCCGTATTGGGTGAAGCATCACGCACAATGACGGAGGAAATGAAGCGTATAGAGGTAGAAATTCAAGACTTGGCGCAACAACCTTTTAATCTTAATTCTCCCAAACAGGTAGGTGAGGTACTCTTTGACCAATTGCATCTTGACCCGAAGGCGAAAAAGACAAAGAGTGGGCAATATATAACTTCCGAAGAGGTTCTTCTCTCTCTGATCGATACTCATCCTATTGTGGGTAAAATACTTGATTATCGTGCATTGAAAAAGTTGCTTAGCACTTATATCGATGCGTTGCCCGAACTGATTAACTTGCAGACAGGGAAGATACATACATCTTATAATCAGACCGTAACGGCTACCGGGCGTCTGTCGTCCAGTAATCCGAATTTGCAGAATTTGCCCATTCGGAGCGAACGAGGACGTGATATTCGTCGTGCGGTGATTCCTGACGAGGGTTGTGTATTCTTATCGGCCGATTATTCGCAAATAGAGTTACGTCTTATGGCACATTTTAGTCAGGATGCTCATCTGATTAGTGCTTTTCGTAGTGGTCAGGATATTCATGCTGCAACAGCGGCTAAAATTTTTGGCGTGCCATTGCAAGAGGTTACCCCTGATATGCGACGTAAGGCGAAAACGGCTAATTTTGGTATTATTTACGGTATTTCCGCTTTTGGTCTTGCGCAGCAATTAGGTTCTTCCAGAGCTGAGGCTAAAAGTTTGATAGACGGTTATTTTGCTGCATTTCCGGGTGTGGTGGCATTTATAGAACAGGCTAAAGAGCGTGCTCGTCAGCAAGGATTCGTGGAAACGTTATTTGGCAGAAAGCGTTATTTGCCCGATATCAATTCACGCAATGCCGTTGTGCGGAGTTTTGCCGAACGCAATGCTGTGAATGCTCCTATTCAAGGGACGGCTGCCGATATTATTAAATTGGCTATGGTACGTATTCATAAGCAATTAAAAGAAGAGAAATTACAGGCAGTGATGATTATGCAAGTGCATGATGAACTCAACTTTAATGTGCCACGTAACGAATTGGAGCGTGTACGACACATGGTAGTGGAGGAAATGCAGAATGTTGTGAATCTGTCGGTGCCGCTCATTGCAGATTGCGGGGTAGGGGCTAATTGGTTGGAAGCACATTGATGCATTTTTTTGGTCTTTGAGGTAACATACTGAAGAATGTAGACACTCCGAATGATATAGACAGTTGCTTGGAAACGGGCTACTGTCTTGGTACAGTTGTTCTGTCGGTCGAATATGCGTATTTTGTATATTGGTATTTTTGTTGTATCTTTGCGCAATAGTTAGCGATATAAATCTTAAATACAAAATAAAAGTTCTATGTTTAAAAGTCATCCTAAAGGATTGATTCCTGCAGCCCTTGCTAATATGGGCGAACGTTTCGGCTACTACATTATGAATGCGGTATTGCTGCTTTTCCTCTGTTCTAAATTCGGTTTGTCCGATTCTACAGCAGGTATTATCTATTCGGTTTTTTATGCAGGTATTTATGTACTGTCGTTGTTGGGCGGTATTATTGCCGACCGTACGCAAAACTATAATAGAACTATTCAGTGGGGACTTATTATAATGGCTTTGGGGTATGTGGCATTGTCCATACCTTTGTTCAGTGAGGCGGGAAATACGGCTCAATGGACAGGTATATTGGTATTTACTTGCTTTGCATTGCTACTTATTGCGTTTGGTAACGGTTTGTTCAAAGGTAATTTGCAAGCCATAGTGGGAAAGATGTACGATGATATGGAGGCACAAGCGGCTGTGCAAGGGGAAGAAGAATTGCGTATTGCTCGTAGTAAACGTGATGCAGGTTTTCAGATATTCTATGTATTTATCAATATCGGTGGTCTGATTGCTCCTTTTGTGGCTCCGTTGTTGCGTAGTTGGTGGCTGAAAGTGAATCATTTTGTCTATAATGCCGATATGCCGGAATTGTGCCATCGATTCTTGAACGATGGGGAGGCAAGTGTTAAGTTTACAGAAACACTGCAGAAAGTGGTATTAGAGGGCTATCAAATGACCGATTATGCAGCGTTCTGCACCGATTATTTGCATGTTTTCAATACGGGAATTCATTATTCATTCATTGCTTCGGTGGTTGCAATGCTCATTTCGTTGTTGATATTTTTGTGTACAAAGAAAATGTTCCCGCAACCTGCTAAGAAAGAATCTTCACAAACAATTACTTATACGGCAGAAGAAAAAGTGGCTATGGCGCAAGAAATCAAACAACGTATGTATGCTTTGTTTGCGGTATTGGGTATTGCTATTTTCTTCTGGTTCTCTTTCCACCAAAATGGTCAGTCACTCTCGCTCTTTGCTCGCGATTTTGTAAAGACCGATTCTATTGCTCCGGAAATATGGCAGGCCCTTAATCCTTTCTTTGTGATAGTTCTGACGCCTATTATTATGGCTGTTTTTGGTGCGCTCTCACGTCGCGGAAAGGAAATATCTACCCCGCGTAAGATTGCTATCGGTATGGCTATTGCGGGTGTGGCATACTTGTTCTTGACTGTTTTTTCGGCTATCGCAGGATATCCTTCGGGTGCATTGTTCCGTGGATTGACCGATGAGCAAATGGCGGCAGACGGATTGTCGAAGGCCGGACCTTGGGTGCTGATTGTTACTTATTTCTTCCTTACGGTGGCAGAGTTGTTTATTTCTCCGTTGGGCTTGTCCTTCGTAAGTAAAGTGGCTCCTAAAAACTTGTTAGGTTTGTGCCAAGGATTGTGGTTGGGAGCAACTGCATTGGGCAATTTACTTATTTGGTTGGGGCCGGTTATGTACAATGCATGGGATATTAAGTATTGTTGGGCAGTATTCTTTGGTGTTTGTATGATTTCTATGGGCGTAATGCTCGGTATGGTCAAATGGCTTGAGAAAGTGGCTAAATAAACGATAAACAGAGTATGGAAAAACTATTGATAGATACTTTGAAACAAGAGGTTGTTGCTCTCCGTAAAGAATTGGAGTTATTGGAACAGCGTGCAGTTGCGGTGCAGAGTATTCTTGACCGGACGCAGGAGCGTATAGCGCAAATGGAAGAGGCGCAATCGGCACTGTTGTCGGAAGAACCGACAGTAGGCTTTGTGACTCCGCAAGAAAACGAAGAACCTGAGATTGAAGTCGAACTGATTGTCTGCGAAGATGATGACGTAGAGGAAGAACAGTGGATGCCACAAGTGCAGATGAAAGATGACGAATCAGTCGAGGAAGTCAGTGCCGACGAAATGACTACGGAAGAAACAGAATCCGAATCTGCAATCGCACTTACAGAAGAAATTTCTGAAACACCTATAGCAACACCTATTTCCAAAGAGCCGACAACGGGAAACTCTATTTTGCCACCTGTTGATGATATTCGCAAGGCTATCAGTTTGGGCGATCGATTCCTTTTTCAACGTGAATTGTTTGGAGGAGATGGCGAAAAGATGAATAAAACCATAGATACCTTAAATAAGCAAGTCTCTTTCGATGAGGCAATGCAGTTTATCGGAAAGAAGTTCGCTTGGGATAAAGAATCGCCAGCCTACGAATTGTTTATGAGTATTCTGAAGCGACGTTTTTCTTGATTAGATGTACCTTTATGGGAAAAGAAAAACAAACAACAGGCGGTATGCTTTATGTTGTTCCCACGCCGGTGGGCAACATGGAGGACATCACATTTCGCGCTCTTCGTATTCTTAAAGAGGCAGATTTGATATTGGCGGAAGATACGCGTACCAGTAGTGTATTGCTGAAACATTACGATATTCATACACCTTTGCGAAGCCATCATAAGTTCAATGAGCATCAGACGGTAGAAACCGTAGCAGCGCAAATAAAGGGTGGTATGCAGGTGGCACTCATCAGCGATGCCGGTACTCCTGCCATAAGCGACCCCGGATTCTTGTTGGTGCGCACTTGCGTGGAGAACGATATAGAGGTTGTCTGCCTACCGGGAGCAACGGCACTCATTCCTGCTCTTGTTGATTCCGGTTTGCCCAACGACCGTTTTATCTTTGAAGGCTTCCTGCCACAAAAGAAAGGACGACAGACACGTTTGAGTCGAATGAAGGAAGAAGAACGGACTATGATTGTCTACGAATCACCTTTTCGACTGCAGAAGACATTGGAGCAGTTGGCAGAAGTGTTGGGTGCAGAACGGCGAGCAAGCGTAACAAGAGAAATCAGCAAAATGCACGAAGAAACCGTGCGAGGTTCGTTGGCTGAATTGGCACAACATTTCAAAGAGATACCTCCTAAAGGAGAAATAGTTATTTGTATAGCAGGAGCATGAAACAATACAAGGCAGTTTTTCTGGATTGGGACAATACCATAGGCGATTTCAGTAAGGCGGCATGGAAGTCGTTGCAAGAAATATATACGACTTATCAATTGCAGCGTTGGTTCCCGACTTTCGAAGATTACCACGCACTATATCATACCCACAATTTGCTTTTGTGGGATTTGTACGGAGAGGGTAAGGTAACTAAAGATTATTTGCAGTTTGACCGCTTTGCTTACCCATTGTACCAACATTTTAAAGACTGTCCCACTGACGTTGCTCTGACCTCCTCTGAAATAGAACAATTGGCAAAAGCAATAGGTGATGATTTTTGTCGTCTTACCACCGAATACTTTTCGGTGTTGCCGCATGCAGCGGAAGTGGTGCGTTATTTGGCGCAACGTTATCCGCTCACAATTGTCAGTAATGGTTTTGTGGAGGTACAATATGAGAAGATACAACGTTCAGGATTGGCGGATTGTTTCGCACATATAGTCTTGTCGGAAGAAGTCGGTATTCAGAAACCTAACCCGCTTATATTTGAGAAAGCGTTGGAGTTGAATGGGATGACGGCGTCAGAAACCATTATGATAGGCGATACCTATTCCAGCGACATTGTAGGAGCACAAGCCGCAGGTATTGACCAAATATGGATAACCAATACAGATTTTCTTACCGACAACCATACTGCTACTTATATCGTTGCAGATATTGCAGAAGTGCAATCTATCCTTTAAAAATAATGCATATAAAATAGTAGTATGGGGATAAAAACGAAACGTACAAAAGGATGATAGACTGAAATGCTTGTAATGCGCTGATATTGTATGGGTTTGGAGAGGGTTTGAGGTGGTGGGCGTTAAAAACGAAACGTACAAAAACTTGAATTGGCTTTAATTCAGGTTGAATTTTGAGGGATGACCGTTTAATAACCGTTTAAGCTGGGTTTAATATGGCTTTAACCGGCTTTAATTGGGGCGGTGGCTATGGGCTTTTTACAGGCTCGTGGCCACCGCCTTTTTGTATGTGCGAATAAATGGACAGTGGGAGGGCTAAAGGGTTGAAAATACGGCTTTCTGTGGCTTCCTGTGGGTGTTTGTTGGGGTAGAGTAGGGGAGAGGGGCACACGCTTCGCATACAAGTGATCCGCAGGACGTGTCAAGGCTGTTTATGGGTGTTTAATCGGGTGTTAAATGGATTGGGAGAGGGTAGATAGTTTAGAGACAAAATCGGTAGGGTAGGGGGTACTGAACTTTGCTCGTTTCGTCCTTAAAAATAGTGTTGGGTATTCAGTTGGGGTTTCACTTGGGTACTCATTGGCATATATGTTCAGACCCCTTTAAGGACAGATTTAAGGTTCAAAGTGGCGATTTTTTAGCGATAAGACCCCCTTTAATGCCAAAATGCGACCGTTAAATAATAGGGTTGCGAAGTGTTTAAGTTGTTGTGTATCAGAGATAAAAGCGTTTATGGCTTCCTAAAAGCGTGTAAAACAGGGTAAAACGCCAGTTTGCAGGGTTAAGGGAGGTGTCGGGGAGGTACAAGGGTGAACGCAGGAACGAAGCCGCCTATCCGACATTTGCAGTACCGCCAGTGTAGGCATTTGTGGCATCTTTTCCCAAACGTTGCTCAAGCTCTTTAATGCGTTGTTCAAGCCGGCCAATTTCTTTGGCTTGCTCTAATAACTTGTCTATCATTGCCGGGTCGTTCGTCTGTTCCTTGACCGTAGGTGTGTGTGTGTGCCGTAACATATCCCCTACTCCCAATAGTAACCAGTATAAGTCTATTTCAGGGAATGTGTCAATTATTTTTGTCAGCTTATCAGATCCTATACTACTTGCTTCACCCATATTGCTGATGTTGCCACGCCCTAACCCGCACTTTTCTTCAAAAGCGCGGATAGATAAGTCCTGTGATTTAGCGACTTGTAGTAGTCTTTCCTTGATATTCGCCATGTCTTGTTACATCTTTAATTGAAAGTAGTGACAAAAATAATTGCCAATTTATTTCGTGTGTCAAAAATAAGTGTTATCTTTGCAACGTGTTACCGAAGTAACAGCCGCCAAAGGTACAAAAAAAGGCGGAGGTGACCAAGGAAAGCACAGACCAATAACAATGTAAAAGGATATGAAACGGTATTATTTCGAGCTTCTTGACGAGCAGTACAACAATCTGGGTGCTTGCATACCCGACGGTAGCCATAAGGACAACAGCCGTGCATTGTTCGTGCTGGATCCGCCATACCTTACTACCGAAGTCGGGCAGTACGAGAATTACTGGAGGCTTACCGATTATCTGGACGTGCTGAAGCTCACCAAGGGCACGAAGTACATTTATTTCACTTCTGACAAGTCGCAGATAACCGAGCTGTGCGACTGGCTGGTCTGCGAGTTCGGAGAGGCTGCACCGCTTTACGGAGCAAATGCCCAGGTGCGGACAAATACCCTTAACTACCAAGCAAAATTTAATGATATGATGATAACCAAGCTCTGACCCTCATTCACAAGCGGAGGCAACGAAAAAGCCCCCGGCTTGTTTGCAGAATCCTACCTCATACAAACGCAACACCCAAAGGGAGCAGCCGGGGGCAAAATGCCTTCGTCTTCCCTTTGGGTGTTGTCAATATGAGGTAGGAGTTGCAAAGGTACAAATAATATGCTGAATGACAATATATGAGCTGTTGAAATTCATTGGTGAGCCGTTGGAAAGGCTCACAAGTGCCGGGGTTAAAGCCAGCGACTACAAGTACGTCGCACTGTATGAGGACTATGTGGAAGCCCGTAAAACAGGCGAAAAGGTGGGTTATGTCGTGGCGATACTTGCGGAACGTTACGGAGTGAGCGAGCGGACTGTTTACGATGTGGTAAAGCGATTTGGTAAGGACTGCAAACCGTTTACAGTGTAATGCCGTGTAAAACCTTGTATGAGGCACAGGAACAGGCTAATTTCGCGTTTGCGAATGGAAAACAAGTATTATAACGTCTTAGACAAGATATTGCGCTGTGGGAAGAAACAGAGCAATAAAAAGGGCGATATCATCTATCTGCTCAACGAGCAACTGAGTTTGTCGCCTTCTGACCTTCTGAATATCTTTGAGGGTCACAATATAGCGCGCAAGAAGTTGCGCAGTGAATTATGCCTGTTTATGCAGGGAGAAAGAGACTTGAGCAAATACAGGGAAGCAGGGATAAACTGGTGGGATTATTGCGGGCAAATCCTCATAAACAGTTATCCGACCTACTTTGAAAAGTTACCGGCTTTAATCGCCCAAATCAACAGGGAGAAACGCAATAGTAAAAATTACGTACTGTTTTTAGGCTCAACAGGAGCGGAGACAAACCAAGCTCCTTGTTTAAGCCTTATTCAGTTCCAGATTGAGGACGGAGAATTGGTCTTGTCAGCTTACCAGCGAAGCAGCGACGCGAATTTGGGTTTACCAGCTGACATTTACCATTTGTATTTGATAACACGGCAAATTGAACTGCCTTTGAAGTCCATAACGCTGAACCTTGGAAACGTTCATATTTACGCGAACAACGCAGACAAGACGCGCGAACTTTTGGCAGGAAACGAAACTGTAAGGTTTGAACTGAATGTATAAACACGGTCGAAAGGAACCGTAAAAAAGAACGCTGATTTTAGGCTGTTTTCAAAGGCTTTTAATCAGCGTTCTTTTTGTGTTTAAGTGGCCGAAATCGCAAGAGAAAAAAGGAAGCGAAAAAAGAGAAGTTTTGCTCGTTTCGTTTTGAGATTTTGTACGTTTCGTTTTTGCGATTATAGTAGCGAGGATTTTTTCCTCGCTACTATTTTATACAAAACGTTATACTATCGATCAATTTACAACATCTTAGAGTCAATCTTCCATGTAAATCCAATCATTCTCCTCATCTTCGCTCGCTTTGGCAAAAAGTTCTTCGTATTTCTCCAAGAAATTCTCCCAAAGTGTATCAAGTCGATCTGCTTGATCATCAGTTAGAACCATTCCTGAATGTCCACTTTCCCATTCAAAATCAGGAATAACTTTTTGCAATTCTTCAATAGTAAGAATTGGCATCTTTTTAGGATTGATAAGTATTTCCGGTTCAAAGTCAACATAGTACACTTCACTTCCTTCGCCCGACCAATCATCACCAATTTCCGGGTCGGATGTAATCTTTCCTGCACCGACTATGCCTTCATCGCCTACTTTTATCCAATAGAAACGATAAGAATCTTTAATCTTTTTGTATTCCCAAACCGACCAATTGAAGTCGGGATGAAAAACCCTCTTTGAGTTCGCATAAGTCATCTATAAAATCATCCATACTATATGATGAGATAGAAGGATTCCACTTAAAAATTACCGTCTTCACCCTCTCAACGGTAAACTTAATTTCGAATTTCATTTAATCTATTGTTTTTTGGATTAGTAATGGCTTATCATGTTGTATAAAAAGAGTTTCGTTAAATCGTAAATTTAGCGAGTTGTTCTGAGTACTCTTATTTATAGTTGTAAAGGGAGCACAACAATATTTATCCTTGTATCAGCCCATGTAACCGAGCCACATATTTTCCGATAATGTCAAACTCCAGATTTACAACGCTTCCTTCTGCTATATGACGGAAATTGGTATGTTCGTAAGTATACGGAATGATACCTACCGTGAAAGTATCTTCGGTGGGGCGGCACACGGTCAGGCTTACTCCGTTTACAGTTACCGAACCTTTATCAACGGTAAAATATCCGCGGCGAGCCAACTCCGCATCGTAAGCATAACGGAACGTGAAATACCAACTGCCATCGGCTTCTTCTTTACCTATGCAGGTGGCGGTTCTGTCTACATGTCCTTGTACGATATGTCCGTCCAAGCGTTCGTTGAGAAGCATACTACGCTCTATGTTTACCCAATCGCCTACTTGTAATTTGCCCAAGTTGCTGCAAAGAAGAGTTTCCTGCATGGCGGTTACGATATATTGATTGCCTTCTTGTTGCACTACAGTCAGGCAAACACCGTTGTGTGCCACCGATTGGTCAATGGTAAGTTCATTGGCGAAAGGGCAAGTGAGTGTGAAATGTATGTTACCTTGTTCTTTCTCTATGGCAACCACTTGTGCCATTGCTTCTACAATTCCTGAAAACATAATGCTCTATATTTATTAACAATGCAAAGATAATACTTTTTTCTTATTAGCTCTAAAACGATTAGGGGATATATACTTTTTTGTTGCCGTACAAATAAATACCGCTTTGCCGGGGTTTCCCCGGCAGACGTCTGCCTAACAGATCATACCAATAATCGGGGTTGTCAGGTGTGCTTTCGGGCAAGGCAATACTTGCTTCATCGTCCTTAGGTGCAGATAGTTGAATTCTGGTATACAGATCGTTAGTTACATTGGCGAAACGTGTTGCGGCATATGTCTTATCTTCCAATAAACCGGCAAACAATAGGTTTTGAGGCACTTTGGCAAGACCACATATAAGACGAATACGCAGTTTGCGTTCAATCGGACCGAAATGTTCTTCCATCATCTTATCCAACATCTGCTCCAAGCCCGTTTGAGTCATACTGACAATGGTGTCGGTCTGCTTTAAGAACTCGTTTCCTTCGTTGGTGGTAAGTTGAGTCAGAGTAAAAGGATTGCCTAAGTATTGCCATGCCATATCGGCGGTTACAGTACGGTCTGCGGGCAACCAACTGAAAAGGTCGTTTAACAGACGGCTATCGCTATTGTCACCACTGTTGCGTATTTTGTCAATCTCATTGAGAAGTGTATAAGTTATGCTGCGGAGCATTTGGGGCATGTGTCGTATTAGTTCGTCTCTTCCGTAGGTCTGAAAATCGGTTATTTCGCTTGTGGTCTTGATGCTGCGTGTGTTTACTGTCATTTGTGTACGGTCTGTATTGATGGTTAGCCATCTGTACGGACTCGGATAGGCAATGGGTGAACCGGTTGTTATTTCGATAATACTATCGGTAAGTGTTTCATTGAAATAGGTGGTGATGTTAGAGGTGTGCATATGTCCTGTTAGTACCACATGTATGCCGTGTTCCATAAATAGGCGGCTGATACTGTCACCTTTTGCTATGGATGCACCGGGCACAAGCGTTTCTTGTAGGCTGAAATGTTGCAACAATTGGTGGTGCATCATGGCAATTACTGTTTTGCCGGCACCTTGTGCCTCATCGGCTTTATTGAGAAGCCAATCTAATGTTTCATCTTTTAATAGACCGTCTCCGTAGGTAGTGTTGGTAGCATCTCCATGTTGTTTGCTTTGGTTGTCATACCAACGTGTGGCATCAATGCCCAGAATGCAGATGTTTGGAAGCGGTTCTGTTATATAAGAAAGAGAATGCGGGTCGCGATCCGATAACTCACCATAACCGTAATCGCGATAGATTTCGGTAAAATCTTCTGCCAATATGTCTTCTGCAGGATAGGTCTTCTCTCCGTCGTAGTAAAGAGCATTCGGATTTTTTATATCGTGATTGCCTGGTACCACCAAACATTGTATTCCTGCTTCTTTTAGGCGTTGCAGTTGTTCGGCTACCAATTGATGACTGATACGTTCTCCGTCTTTGGTCAAATCACCCGCAATAAGTAATAAATCCGGTTTATGCAGCAGAATGCTGTCGGTGAGGTTTCGTAAGATGGTTGCACTGTGTGCCAACATCTTACGATCGGAATCAAGCAGATTCTTGTAGGCATTTCCCTCATTGATAACCAAATCCGGATGCATTACGTGTATGTCCGTCAGCAAGCCGATGCTCCATGTGTCGTGGGTAAGCGGATAATCGTTGATGTGGAGTTTTATCGAGTCTATAGTGAGTCCGTTATGCTCACATTTCACCCAATACGCACCGGGCTCCGGTGTGTTCCCTGTCTCAAAAGCACCATCGCTGTCGGTTTCTATGGTGTGAGTGATGCTGAGCGGCAGCAGGGAGGCTTCTTTATAAAGATGTATGTGTGTCCCTTGCGGCATATCGGTATAGTGAATACATATGTTTTCGCAGGGGGCGGCTTCTGTTTTGCTGAGAATAAGATGTCCTGCTATCGCTCCTTGGGTAAGGCACAATAGCAGGACTGTTAAGAAAATTCGGTATGAGTACTTCATAGGCTGACTTATATGGCCAGTATCTGGAGCGCTTGTACGCTATCCGGTTTAACGTCTTTATCGTCTTTAATGGCTTTCGAGAAGGGTACATATACAATATCATCGTTTTTCAAACCGATCATGATACTGCGTTGCTCTTCCAATAAGGCGTTGATGGCAGCGACACCCATGCGGCTTGCCAATATACGGTCGTAGGCTGTGGGGCGTCCGCCGCGTTGCAAATGACCGAGTATGGTAACACGTACATCATATTCAGGATGATTGCGTTTGAGCATATCGGCTAAACCTTGAGCACCGCCCGTAACCGGATTCTCGGCTACAAGCACGATACTCGAACTCTTCGATTTGCGGAAACCGTTACCTATAAAAGTTTCCAACTGTTCTTCTGCAGTTTTACGCTCAGGAATAATAGCAGCTTCTGCGCCGGCTGCCAATGCGCTGTTCAAGGCCAGAAAACCGGCATCGCGTCCCATTACTTCTATAAAGAATACGCGTTCGTGAGAAGATGCGGTGTCGCGTATCTTATCTACGCAGTCCATAATGGTATTAAGGGCTGTGTCGTAACCTATAGTACTATCCGTTCCCCATAAGTCGTTGTCTATCGTACCGGGAACGCCTACTACCGGAATGTTAAATTCTTGGGCTAATGCACGTGCTCCTGTAAAAGTACCGTCACCACCTATCACCACCAAAGCATCAATTTGCTCGCGTTGAATGGTGTCATAGGCTATTTGGCGACCTTCGTGGGTACGAAACTCTTCGCAGCGGGCTGTCTTCAAAATGGTACCGCCACGCTGGATTATACCGCTCACGTCCTCTGTCTGAAACTCTTTTATCTCACCGGTAATAAGACCTTTATAACCCCTATAAATGGCTTTTACGCGAATGTTGTTGTAGATGGCCGTACGGGTAACGGCGCGTATGGCGGCATTCATCCCCGGAGCATCGCCACCGGAGGTTAGTACGCCTATTGTCCTGATTCTGTATTCCATAGTTGTATGTTATGTGTTTTGTGTTTTATTTTTCTCTCTGTTAGTCCTTTAGGCGTTGTGCACAGGCTTCCATTAGCCATAAAGGGGTGGAGGTGGCACCGCAAATACCTATGTTTTTCCCCCGGCAAGAGGCTTTGTAAGAATCGGTTATCTCTGCTGCATCCGAAATGAATAAAGTTTCCGGATTGGCAAGACGACATTGTTCGTAAAGTACTTTGCCGTTCGACGAGTTCTTACCGCCTACAAATACTATCTTGTCATTCCGGCGGGCAAACTCTTGCAGGTGATGGGTGCGATTCCGAACCTGACCGCAAATCGTATCATGCCATTCAAACATCGGTTTCTCTTTTGCGCACCAACGGTGCATATGTGTTTCTCGGCGTTGTTCGATGTCGCTTATCAATAGGTGGAACATCTCTGCCGATTTAGTGGTTTGTGCAAAAAGATAAATGGCGCGTCCGTAATCAATCTTATCTAAGTCGTCTGCAGTCTCCACTACTACCGCCGTATTGTCTGTCTGTCCTTCCAAGCCTATGGTCTCGGCATGACCTTTCTTACCGAAGATAACAATCTGCCCCCGCAAAATTTCTTCTTCATTCTGCAATCGTTCGTAAGTTTGCCGAATCCGTTTTTGCAAATTCCGTACCACAGGGCAACTGGCATCTATTATTTCTATGTTATTTTCTTCTGCTATACGATAGGTCGATGGCGGTTCGCCATGGGCGCGAAGTAATACCTTCGCATTGTGAAGTTGGCGAAACTCTTCATAGTCGATGGTTACAAGACCCATATTGCCCAAACGTTCCACCTCTTGTCCGTTATGCACTATATCGCCTAAACAATACAGATGTCCGCTTTGATGCAATTCTTCTTCTGCTTTCCGAATGGCGGTAACTACACCGAAACAAAAACCCGATTCTTTGTCTATGGTTACCATAATACGAAACTTATTCAGTCACAACAGACTGTGTTTTTTCCTCGAATATACCGATGATTTTTTCCATCTGTTCTTCTCTTGTCATATGCGAATTATCCACAACAATGGCATCCGGCGCTTGGCGTAACGGACTTTCGGCACGATGGGTGTCCCTATAATCACGGTCTTCTACATCTGCCAAAACGGCAGATAGGTCTGCCTGCTCGCCTTTCTGACAGAGTTCTTCGTAGCGACGTTGAGCGCGAACTGAGGCAGAGGCCGTCAAGAATAGTTTCAATTCGGCTTCAGGAAAAACCACCGTGCCTATATCGCGACCATCCATCACTATTCCTTTCTCTTTACCCATCGCTTGTTGTTGGGCCACCAAAAAACGACGTACAAAACCTATGGTACTGATACGCGATGCACCATTGCCGGCGGATAACGTCCGAATATCTTGCTCTACATCTTCCCCATTCAAACATACATGCTGACCATCGCCCGTCTGCTTGAACGTAATCTCTATATCCGAAAGGGATGAGCGCAAAGTGTCTTCATCAATGCTTGTCGATGTCATTATTCCTTTGCGCAGACAATACAAGGCTGTCGCACGATACATCGCACCCGTGTCTACATACGTATAACCCGCATAGCGGGCTAACGATTTCGCAATTGTACTCTTGCCGCAAGAGGAATAACCGTCTATGGCAACAATAATTTTATTCTTCATAATAATAACTTATCGTAGAAAATCGTTGATATCCGTCGAAAGCGTAAACTGATAAACGTAACCGCCTTTTACATACTGAGAAAAGGCAAAACCTGCACGTATCTTCTTTATGCGAACACCACCGCCTATCGCAAAGCCTGCAAAACTGCGCTGGTCGCTGATGTGAAGTTCCATTCGACGACGATGATTGTACGAAAATGTCAAATAGAAACGATCGCTCTTCGGAACAATGTCAATGGCAAAAATAGTGTGCCTGAATAACATGTCATACCATTTCACACTGACATCCGACTGCACCTCACCGCCTGTCAACGACGACTCTGTGCGCTGATTGGTCAGCTGACTGCCCAAATCCCAACGCTGCAAATTATGAAGAGTCATACTCAAACGTATCGGAGCATGCTTGAAACGATAATTCATACCCAATTGCAAATTCAGTGGAAGAGGTTCGCGGTGTTGCTTGCTTTCTTCTGTATAAAAACCCTTCAACTGCCAACCTATATTCTGCAAACTCAAACCCAACTGAAAGGTCGAATCCTTTGTCTGAAAATGACCGCCTACATCTGCCGCCAAAGCAAAACTGCTATAAGACTCATAATGCGAATAAATGGGCTTCAACGTCGCACCCACCGAAAAATAAGGACCCAACTGACGCGCATACATCAAGTTGATACTCACATCGCGAGCAGAAAACGTACCGCCCGTCAAGTTGCCGTATTCATCTGCATACACAAACTTACCGTAATCCAAATAATGTATGCCTACTCCAAAATAATTGTCTTTGTAATTCTGACCATACAGAGCCGAACCGATATTGATTCCCTGCAAATGATAAGCGTAGTTCAGTTGAAGCACTTTGTCCGTCTCGCTATTCAGCAGAGCAGGATTGCATAACGCATAACTTATCTCACCGTCACGCATCGATACATTGCTGCCGCCCAACGCATTCAGACGAGCAGACATCGGCAAACCTAAAAACGAATACACACTGCTTCCCGACTGGGCTACCGCTTGAATAGGAACAAGCATCGCAAATGATGCCAATAACGGCAACAAACACGACCTGCATATCTTACACATCCTCTGTATCCTATTTAATGATAACTCGCCCAATAGAGTAGGGAATTAAAATCTACTTCCGTAATAACGGGGACAAAGATACAACATTAAATTGAATCTATAAAATCATACCCATCTCACTACAGGGCAACCGCATCAAATTTTATCAAAAACTTAAAACATTGATTATCAAATATACTTTTCTGCGCATCCATGCACTAAGCGAAAATAACTATGATTGATTATCAATACCTTATAATTTTGATGCGCTCCCTCTGCCTCACACTATACCCACTTTTTACATCAACCCTTTTTTTATGGTGCACCTCTCACACACCAAATCCTCTCACACATGCACCTTCCAACCCAAATCCTCACCAACAAATCCCACAATCACCCAACCTCACTCAACGACCCCACCTTCCCCCGCACCATCTCCAACACACACTCCCCACACACCACGCACCGCACCCACGCACCATCTCCAACACACACTCCCCACACACCACGCACCGCACCCACGCACCATCTCCAACGCACCTCAACCCTATACCACCGCCATAAAATCTACAAAGATACACCACACCTCCCGCACTCCATTCCAACAATTCCAGGAATAAACACACATAATAATGCAAACGTAATTACAACTACTTGATTAAACTTTTTCATAAGAATAC
>JAMPAY010000016.1 GCA_023666945.1 Paludibacter sp. | reverse complement strand
CGCTCGGTTGGTGTGAGGAAAGTGTACGTTTATTGATGCCCTTGCGGGGGATTTTATACGCACACTACGCTGAGGCGGCTGCTTGGTTATTTTCATTTACCGGGTGCGGGTGTGTGGTGAGTTTTTTTTGTGGAGTTGGTGCGTGAGTGTGGTGGTGTGCACTGCGAGGAAGTTGTTGTACTTTTCTTCTGAGGCGGCAAAGGTATATCGACTCAGAACCTATGTACTTTATTTCGTCGTTTGCTCACCGAAAGAAATGTCGTGCGGCATTTGGCGGTTCGCAACGACTCCTCGCAACAATTGAAACACTATGTTGGTTTCAATTGTTGTTGAATTATATATCCATTAAATAGAAGAATCTATTGGGAGTAGCTTTTGCTCGGTTGGTGTTTTTTATTTAATGAGTGAGTGGTGAGAGAATTTGAGTAAGTATGGGTGTATGGTTTTGTTAGTGCGCACTGCGTTTACACATTAAAAATGCCTTGCAACGACTCCTTCCAACAATTGAAACACTATGTTGGTTTCAATTGTTGGATAACGAATATACTTATACATAACAGAAAAAATACAATAGGATGATAGCATAACCGTTTGTTTGCACTATGTTGTGCAGTATCCGATAAAGAATCGTTTCTTACAAAATGATAGGTCGATAAGATGTCGTTACCGTCTCGTAATGGTCTCGTACAGCAAATAACAGTTCGATTGCAAGCAAACAATAGTACTAAGAAAGAAAAAATGCCATAATTACATAAATAAATGTGTAATTATAGCCAAAGCAGTTAGGCAAGTATAAAGAAGCGAGTGCCTATCGGGTTAAACAGACAGGCACTCGCAATTGATGCAGACTATAGACCGCTATCAGCCATAGCGCGGCGTTGGCGTTTTTTGCGGATAAGCATCCAGCCCATCCCTATAAGCATACAGAAGATGAAAGGAATATCACCGATAGGAGTTGGCGGTTCAGCAACAGTATTATCCACCCAAGTACTACCATTCCACCAATACCATTTACCATCGTCTCCTTGTTGTGTTTCTCCAAAGAAACTTCCTGCTGCGAGTCCTCCCGGATATTCGCCAGTCCCACCACCCGGAATAGGCAGCCATTCTTCTTCTTCCGTATCGTAATAATTGCCATTACCGTCGGTTTGATCGGTAGAATGATATACCTTGCGTTTAGAGCGTCCACCCATTTCCGTTGAATAGGCTACCGACCTACCTGCCGTGCCAGTAGAACGAATCGACAAGGGTGAGGGCATAGCCGTGGCTGCACCAACGGACACAGAGATGTTAGCCGATGTAGCAGACAGCGGTTGCCCTATTGCAACGGTGTTTGTACGATAAGCAGCCCCCGATGTCCGATAATTGATAACACTATACCCGCTTACATGTTGAGATTGAGATGACATATCGGTAGGTTTAACCACAACAGGTTTTGTTTTATCACTTACAGGGTGATGAAACATAGCAGATACAGCCTTTGAGTTGCGCATAGGTACTTGCACTTGTTCCTTCACTGCATAAGCATATAATTCCACACAGGAAGACAAACACAAAAACACAACCAGCGAGATGCGCTCAAAAGAGCCCTTATTACAGTATAATTTCGTACAGCCTTTTTTCCACATATTCATTCCTCTTCTTATGATTTCAAATAAATGATTACCCATCTTTCCTTTCTTATTTATTCACCATCACTTTCTTAATACAATCGTCCACACGTACCAAATATATACCACTTGCAGGTACATTTATCAGAACCTGTTCGGTAGCAGAATGTTGATTAGCCACCAATCGTCCAGTAGCATCGTAGCATCGCACATCGGTATCAGGATTAATTGATTCCACAACAATAGTCCGACCGACAGCATAGGCTATGAATCCTGTTGTCAGAACATCTTCCAATGCATCGTTGATATCATCGTTGTCGATGATTTGTCGGAAAACCGGATAGATTACAAAACGTTCACGACATTCTCCCTCAGTTGCCTTCCAACTATAATTGTCGAACAGCAAATCGGTAAATATATTCTCCTGCTTATCTTCCAACCAGACATGCTCCATTCGATTTTGCCAATCGTTAGGTACGAGTGACATATATACATGCTGTTCGGAAGGAGTATAGAATGTAAGTGCGATTCCCTTAGTCGCCACGCTATCGGGCAGGGAAGCGAACGCCATATCACCATAGGACAGAGAAGACCAGAGGAAAGGTCTTGTTCCTGCTTTTGAGAATTTCAGGACATCGTAACCGATATTGTAATCCGTATCGAACTTATCGGGATGCAAGTATATACTTGTTTCGTCGGAATAGCCATCAGATGCAATATATTGCAGTCGCAGCCATTGTGTGGGCACGTCAGTGTTGGCAATTATATGTTTCGGAGTAATGGCCTGCGGCACTACCTGCCAGGCAAACTCCGCAGCATTGAATACCAACGATGCATCAGATAAACTCTGATAGAAGAACGGAGAAGCCGGTTCTATTTCTTCGGGTACGACCTGACGGAAGGTAGTATTATCGGTATTCAGTACACTAATCTTCACCGCCTTTTCGGGGGAGAGCATATTGCATGCGAAACGGCTTGTATAGGGCGAGCATACACTATTCCACCCTCGGTCGCCTTTGCTGCAAGTATCATCGCCATAGGCTTTGAGCATCACCATTCGTCCATCGGTATCGGGATTGTAGTTGACATGGAAACAATATTCCGAATAGTAAGCCGAAGCAGATATGAACCGATATCCTTCGCACGCCTGCAGTTTGGAGTTAGCAGCAGGATTGAGTCCTTTCCAGTTGCCACCGCCTAAATAGCCTTCGTATGCCCGCTGCTCAGCATCGTAAGCCATCAGACCAAAATCGGTGCCAAAGACCGCCTGCTTGCCATTGGAGAAATGCACATTCTGCAAATCGGTTTCAAAGGGCAGTGCAAAGGGATAGGGCATTGCCTTTTCGCGAACGATGCGGCTATAGCAAACATCATCACATTTAAGCATACCATGATTGGTTAGTACCGCAGATGCGAAAGCCTCCGTACGCAAAACCAATTTGGCAGTAACCAACATAGCATCCGGTGCGATGTACAATTCTGCTCCGGGCGCGACATAAATTGCTGCAACATTCGTATTCTCCGTGACAGTGAGTTTGCCCGCACGCAAGAAAATAACACTTGAACAAAACGGGCTCGTTGTTTCCAAGTTTGCATCTGTCTGATAGACATAAGGAACGGTATAGCAGTGGGAACTTTCGACCACTTGATTGGCTCCTTTCACCTCTATTTGAACAAGTTCGTCGGCATGCAGATTGAGTGTTGCCATATTGAGATGCAGCGTTCGGTCGGTCTGCCGATCGGACTTAGTATAGTTGTTGCCCGCAGCAGACAATTGCCACCCTGCGGCAGCAGAGGGTGAGGAATAGCCATTCATGTTGAGTACGGCATAATCGTCGGTCCAATCGACCACATCCATCAACTCGCCATATTCGCGTTCAACAGCCATAAATTGTGCAACGTATGTAGTTGCTTCTGCGACAGGCTCCAACGCTTTATCCCAGCCAATGAATCGCCAAGAGTGTTCTTCATCCCCCTCACGCGTAGGCATATAGCCTTGATAGAAGGGCAGCGTACCATAAGGCACTTCGCCTTCCCACAAAAGCGTACCATCGTAATTGACAAACGAGATAAGGTAAGGTCGCGGCACAGCGATGTAGGGCAACATACGATAGTCTGCCACATCAGTTACTGCTGGGAGGTTGTCGTTGGTGTAGTGCGTACCATCGGCAGCCAACCAACCACCAAAAAGATATTCGTTTTCGGCAGTAGGTTCTTTAAGCGGAAGATTCCGACAAACAGGAACTTCTCCCACTTTCCACAAAGCAGATTCGATGATTTTGTAGTCGGAAGTAAGGAACGTTACAGAATATTCTTTGGGTGTAGCCGTAAAATAGGCAGTATAGGAAACAGACTCTGTTCCAACCGATATAGCCGGCAGATTATCGGCTTTATAGGAATTACCCTCTGCATCTTTCCAACCAGCCCATACATAATTGAAAGTTGCATCGTTGGGCATGACAGGTGCTGTTCCTGTATAGGAATATACCTGATTGACCGGAACCGGGTAGGATGTGATTAATGATCCGTCAGCATTGTACCAATAGACCATAGCCGTAAGTAATTCCCAATAGCCCAAGTTGGTATTATAGTAATAGTAAGAGCCATAGTTATCGTACTTCGGATTGGCAGCCATATACATTCCATCGTTAACCGCCACAGCCTCCCACCATTGGCATCCCGCCTCAGAGGATTTTTTCTCCGTGAAGATAAAATAGCGATCGCCATTGACGGACTTATAGAGCATCTCGTTTTGCTCCACAACTTCCACCATCTCGCCAGCCTGAACATAGAGATGTTCTTCCGTTCCGATGATTTCGACATTCAAGCAACCTTCTTGGAACATGCAACGCCATGCACCATCGATATAGTTATAGGTATTGCCTGCTGCAGCCGTTGTGGTAGACGTAAACTCTCCACTCAGTGTATTCTCATTGCGTAAAGAAGCAGAAGTAACGGTTTTTGGGCTATATTGTTGTGAGTTATTATACTGATAGAACGTAGTATTTGCCGCTGCATTCACCAAGAAAGATATGACACCAGCATCTTCATTCGTAGAATGGATATCAGCCCCACCTTCCGTAGTGAAGAAGCCACCTGCCACTTCGACTTTGCCATGCACAAAAATTTCGGCATCCGGGATATTGGTATTGTCGGTTTGCATCGGTTTTCGAGGTGAAGACAAGGGATTTTCCCAACTTGGCGAATAAGCCGGTGTCCAGATATAATATCCTGTACTATATCCTGTTTCCCATTGGTCTTTATCGATTACATAGAAATTATGCCCACTTGGAATAGATAAAGCAGCCTCTTTATTGATGTTGAGAATAGAACCCGGCAAAAGATAGGTATCCTGCTCAATATCTAACGTACCATAGTTAAGCGTAACGGTCATATTACTTGAAATAGGTAATATATACTTTTCGGAAGGAAGTGAAACAGAACCTGCTTTAATAACCAACGAGCCCAATGTGGTACTACTATTCAAGATATAATGCGTACGGTCGGTAAGCGGGTCGTATTCTTTACGAATCCATGCCTTATCGGTATTTGCCTGTTCATCCATCAAGAAGAGTGCCCCCGACCCTTTTCCCCCAATAATCAATACATTATCGGCCTTTTGTATTCCAACAATACCGATATTTACACCACTGGCACCATAGGCTCTTGCTCCTGCATAATAAACAATAGGACACTCTATATTTTGATAGAAATAGTGTGTAATAGGGAATACTTTCTCTTTATTATTTTGCATACTATTCGTTGCAGATCCACCTTTCCAGTCTCCTATCTGGAAATCTTCGTAGATACGTGCTCCTTTTTTTGCCGTAATCGTACCCTTGCCGGAGACATATCCCCATGCGTAAAGCACTGCATTGTTTTCCAATTGCAAACTTGCATTTTGCTCTAACCGCAAATAGCCATAGGGACCATAAACCGAACCACACGGATTACCTCCTACATATTGTTCGGCACTGACCTCTATTGTACCCGACACCGTAAGATTGGCTCCCTGAGCCAGCGTAAGCGTATGGTATGCAGCGCGAAGAGCGGTTGTGGTGGTACGTGTAGGCGACGCCCCTAATATAGTCGTCTGTTCTTTTTTATAGGGAATCAATAATGTGGCCTTCTGCGGCAAGACATAGTCGCCTGCCGGGAGGCGATAATCGCCCAACATGAGTATCGTATAGTTGGTATTGACATTTTCCGGTGCATTGACAAACTGCAGTGCCTCTCCCAAGGTTTTATATTCGTTGCCATTCTGCACAATTTTGCAAACTGCAACTCCCGGATTGGAAGCATCGCCCAACATATAGCGGTATCCCTCTTTGTACTCGGCAGTAGCAGCCGGCAAATCAAGTACAGCCAAACTATCGTTGACATAGGGTGCTATATTGGTATTATTGCGGAAATATCCATTGTTGATAAACACATTGCCCACTAAGGCATTGGTATGGATATCCGCGAATGCAGTGTTAGCCTCTCCCCAGAATTTTCCGTCATTGATAGTGCAGAAGGGAGCTGCGGAAACATCATTTTTGGTTTGTTTGGCTTGTATTCCGATTGCATAGGCATTGGCTCCCGCGAGTGCTTTTGCCGTATAGACACCCCGGTTGACAAGTGCCGATGCCGCCACTGCATAGTCGCCTGCGGGTGCATTGGTAGTAGTAAGAGCATATGCATGTAGCCAAATGGCATAGGCATCCTTGCCATTGGCTACTTCTGCGTAGACCGTATTGTTATCGGATTCCAATTCGCCTTTGTATAACCATCCCGCAATACCTGCCGTATTGCTGACTGTTGCATTGACATAAATACCATGAGCCGTTCCTGTTCCTGCGACAGCCTCTATTTCGGTATTGCTGACCGTTGTTTTTTTATCTTGCACGAAGATGCCTCGTGCCGTTGTGGTAGCTGCAGAGGCTGAGATTTGGCAATTGTCGATGGTAGCAGAACCTCCTGTTTGGATGCCATAGGCATTGGCACCTGTTTGGGTGAGAGCCGTGACGGTTGCACCCATGACCGATAGTTCTGTAGAAGCAGAGGCTTTACCTGTGGTGGACACAGCAGTATTGGCACAACTGATACCATGGGCAGTTGTGCCAGCAGCAGTAGCAGTGAAAGAACCTCCGTTGACGGCAGCCTTAGCGGCTACTGCATGTTCACCATAAGCATAAATATCTTTATACAAGATTTTCTGTGCTTCCGACAATGCTGCATAAGTTGCTTCTGTTAACGCTTTATTAACAGCATGAAGGTAAAGACCATACGCATTGTTACCCGTAATGGTGCTTGCATTGACATGAACAGAGTTGAGTTCAACTTCTCCCACGGTAGGAAAGGCTATATGATCAGCAATAGCTGCATTGAGATAAAGACCATAAGCCGTTCCTGTTCCTGCAACAGCCTCTATTTCCGTATTGCTGACCGTTGTTTTTTTGTCCTGCACGGAGATGCCTCGTGCCGTTGTGGTGGCAGCAGAGGCGGAGATTTGACAATTGTCGATGGTTGCAGGACCTCCTGTTTGGATACCATAGGCAGTGGCACCTGTTTGGGTAGTAGCAGTGATGACAGCATCTGCAACCGATAACTCAGTAGAAGCAGAATTGATAGGATTTCCGTCAGTGGTTACTACGGTATTAGCACTGTTAATTGCATAAGCACTGAGAGTTGCTGCTGTTGCCGTGATACTGCCCCCCCTAATCTTTACCTTAGCAGCAGTGGCATTTCGTTCGCCTTTCCAATCGTTTTCGGCAGTGATGGTACTTTGTGCCGTTGCGAGATAGACCCCATAGACATACCCCGCAGAAGTAGAAACAGCCGTTATATTGCAATCTGTCAATTCTATTTCTGCGGCTCTCTTTGCACCATGCGTATTGTTAACGTAAGCCGCTGCATAGACACCACAACTTGTCATATTAGAACTATTTCCCGTAGTTGAAACAGCATTGATTGTCACATTCTCCAAGAGTGCAGGTGTGGCAGTATTGGTACGAGAGTTGTAACAGTTATCGACAGTAATACCTCTTGCATTATATGTACCTGCAGTGGCATTGAGGGTACAATTGCGTAGTGTAGCGATTGCCGAAGATTTGTTGGTATGTGTACCATCGGGAGTATTCGTAGATATGACTCCGTCCGTTCCTTGGATATAAACCGCATAACTTGCAGTGGTGGCAGTAGTGGCCGTGACAGTACCGCCCTCAAGAGTGAGTTCACCATAGTAGCACAATGCTGCATCGGCATTAGCCACAGCCTGCATATAAATACCATACGCATTTGCACCTCCATTAGTTCCTCCCACCTCTTGCGTAGTCGCCTTTATGGTACCACTCATCACATTGACAATACCCGCCGAGCAGATACCATATGCATTTGTAGTTGCGATACCATTCAACATAGCATTTTTCAGCGTAACACGACTTGGATTAGTGGCATTGCTGAGAGCACGTACAGCATAGGCATACGTTTTGGCGGTGGCATTGATTGTACCCCCATTGATATTGACCATAGAACCTGCAGCGGCATCAACCCCAGCAGCATATTGCGCTTCTATGTGAGTGGCAGTGAGGGTACCGCCATTCATGGTAAAGGATGTAGCAGAAGCAAGATAAACAGCCGTAGCATACTGATTATTTGTCGTATTATTAACCGCTTCCAACATACCATTATCCAGTATCAAATTACCCTTAGCCACCTGAACAGCATATAGTGCACCATTATAGTTGCCCATTGCCTGCAGTTGACCATCGGAGCGGGAATCGGTAATCGTGAGCGTAATATCCGCCGTATTCAAATAGAGGAGTCGACAGTAGGTAGAAGAAGGAAGTGTAGCCGAAAGCGTCTTACCATTGAGGTCGAGCGTCATTGTCTGCTTGATTTCCTGATTTGCCGTAAGTGCCCCCAACGCTACATTGCGCAAGAGACGGAGCGTGCAGCCACTCTCCTTATTGGCTGCAGCGAGCGCATCGGTCCACTGTTCGTATTGCGTAGTAACCCCCTCAGCGGTAATGACCGCAGCATCGTAGTCGCTCGGTTTCTCTACTACCGCATTGAGCAAAACCGTGAAAGAACTCCCGGTAGTGCTCTGCAAGGTAAGTTGTGCAGTATAGTCGCCCGGTGTTCCGTTGTGTGAAAACGTATAGGGGACAGCCATTATCCCCACCGGCAATGTACCCTCCGTATAGACCGGTATTCCCAACGACCAGACAGCATCACCTTGGAGAGGTGTGATGACCGGTGTAAGGAAATCGTTTTCTCCTGCAGCATAGGCTACCGTGAAAGTTGCCGAAGAAGATACGGATAGTTTTTCAGGCTCTATGACAAGAAACTCATCTTGCTTTCCATCGACTACCCGTGTAGAACTCTCAGCGCGCACCGTGCAGGATGCTTGCGCAGAGGCAGCCGCCAACGTCAGCAATGCCGTGTCGCCTCGACCGATACCCGTATAGCGATATTGGACAATAACTTGGTGCGATTGATAGGTCCACGAAAGGATTTCCCATTGTCCCGCTCCAGTAGCAGATTGGATAACAGGTTGTACATCTGTTTTCGCATCAACTCCCAGAACCGGGAAAGTTGCAGCGGCAACAGCCGTTGCCTCAGGATAAGTTAAGGTGATGTTTTCCGCCTGCCCTGCCTCAATAGTAATAGGAAAAGTGGCCTGTAATTTACAAGTAAAAGAACTTCCTCCTAAAGAAGACAACTTCAATTCGGCTTCGTCGGTACGAGTGCCGACATTGTTTTTATAGGTATCGCGTTCTGCTTGATAGGCAACAGTAACTTTGACCGTTTTATCAGCCTCCGAGAACTCGGTAGCGGTAACCGTCCACGTACCATTCCCCGAAACAGAAGCGATTGTTGCCGAATTGAAATCGCCCTGTTCGGTTCCTCCATTTTGCGTAAAGACAACCGTAGAGGTATAGACCGTACGCAATTCGGCAGGTGTGAGCAAGACCGGATTATCGCCTGCAACACCTGTAATTTCGACCGGTTTGAAGATAGCATAATAGGTTGCTGCAGTAGGAGATGCTTCCGTTGAGGATGTTGCCTTCAATGAGACAGCATAGGGATTGGCAGAAGATTCGATGGTTCCGTTGACAGCGGTACTCCACCCTGAGAACCAATACCCGCTCGCACTTTTTTGGGCATTCGCATAGAATGTTTTAGTATCGGAATCTTTTTTTTTTCCGTCACACATCCATGATTGCACAGAACTTTCAGCCCAATCGTTGCCTGTATAGGCATTTTTTGAGGTATTCAGATAGACCAATCCCGCCCCTGTAGGTGTGGCTTGAATGGCTATTTTTCCATAGTGTGTACCATGGTCTCCATTCCCATACACGTTACTGTAACATACAAAAACCCATAACAATAGGAATAATCGTCTCGTTGCTTGTTTCATCATTCTCTCTTTGTGATTATATCTTAATTGTTTATCTAACAGATTCGAATCCCTTACGCAGATAAGGTTTGAGCAGCACCACCATAAAAGCAATAACCCCAATGATATGTGCCGCTTCCACCAATCGATGCGGTGCACAGAGCATGCCTATAATCCAGCCCATGAGCAGCAGCAGATAGGGCATTGTCCAATAGCGTCTGTAATGCCATAGCAGCAACGGCAACGGATTGAAAGGAATGATCAGCCAACTCCACTCCGTGCCCGGCAACGGTGAGAAGAAAAGCCACGTCATAAGGATTCCTATCACCGTCTGCAAAGCAAGTATCGCCCAATCAATATACGGACGTTTCCAAAACAGACTGCCCAAGGCAAGCAGCAATACTATCAGTGCCGCATGCAAAGGCGTAAAAGCATCGCCCTCGTTATGATTGACAGACGGCAAGAGTTCGTGTGCCTCAGCATCCACTAAAGGCAATCCACAGACAGTAGAGTGCTGCCATGTAGACAGCAACTCAGAAGGAGCAATCAATTTATCTTCCTTAGACAAATGCGGATTATCCACTTCACCTCCGACCAAGGTCATCGCATAAAAGCGTTGCCAACCGACCGGCGAATTATCATAAAATATCTCCCGCAATGTACGGTCGAAAGGTTTTCCCCAATCAGGATAAACGATTGGCAATTCGCCCAACGCCGCATGCAAGCAATGCACGACAGAAATAGCGCAACCGCGCTTGATGTAATCATACGGAAAATTTGTTCCCTCCAAGACTTTTTCATCCAGCACCTGCCAGAGGCGCACCTTCACCTCCGGAGGCAGATTCAGTGCATATTCGCATACGCCACGTCCCTCTTCGGCATAAGGTAGCAAATAGTCATCCAAGGTAATGGGGAACATCCCCATCTTCAAATCATTCAAAAGGAAACGAGCGACACGCCCTTTTACATCTTCACTCTCGTAAGAAAAGACATAATCCAAATCGTAGAAAGGGCATTGCAAATGTAAACAGACATGACCGAGGATGCTGTATAACACATCTCCCGGTTCTGCTATCATCAGACTCACCTTAACAAAATCGTCTGCCAAGCGATCGGGCTGTGACATAACACTATCAGCCCGCACACTTTGTGCAAACAACATAACCGCCAACCCTATAGAAAACAATAAAACGGTCAGCCTTTTCATAGTTCTTCTTTGTACACTTTTTTTTGTTTTATAAACCAGACGGATAAACCGACACCCATTGGCACGCAGCACACACTTCCTCTAAAATTGCAATAGGTAATCGGAGCATCCCCCACATTATCTAACACCCGAAACAAACCATTAACTTCCACACTCAAGAATCGGCGGTTCGAGTTTTCCTTCTATTGAAATATGTTCCCCACAACATGGCGGAAATAAAAACAAAGCAGCAAGACACATCCTGCCCTAATCGGGTAGACATAGCGATGTAGGTTCATCGTTATGCATAAAATCCCAAAATAGAGTGCAAAGGTAACACATTACCCTTATTCTCGCAAATTTTCGCCTCTATATTTTAACGTCAAAATTTACCCCCCCCCAGAAGTGTGCTGAATTACAAACAGTTACAAAGTGAACACAAACATACGAAGAAAGCGGTTTTCGCACAGTCAGGAAATTTTTCCGAGAATATAGAGATGGTTTGCAATTACTTTGTAACAGCGGTGTTGATGTTATGCAAAAATCATTCAGTACACTTAAGGATGCTTACGGATTTAAGCAAGCCCTATTTTTTGACATAATGAAAGCAGGGCACGGTGTCGTCGAGATGTCGTTACGGTCTCGTTACGGTCTCGTAATGATGTCGTAGCACTTAATGAAAGGTAACCCCGAAAAAAAGAAACAGAATGACAGAAGATTACGATGCGGGGAATGTGAATTTGACAAGTGTAACAAGAAGTATCAGAAGGAGAACAGTTAATGTTGGTATGGGTAAAACAAATCCCCGAACTGCAAATATATTGCGGCTCGGGGATTAACGTTAAGCAGTGTGCAAAGTAGGTGTGGGAGAATTATCAGTAGATAAATTTTGCCCAGAGGTCTTTGCGCTTCATTTTGTCGCTATAGCAATATTTCGCCAAATATAAGGTTCCTGGTTGCAACCTCTCGGCAGGCAGTGTGATAGAACTTGCATCTCTCGGAATATCAACCGAACAGATAAGTCGCCCATCGGGAGTGTAGATAAAGATTTTCTTTTCCGCATCGGGTGTTGTAGGCAAGAATGCGACCAATCCATTATCGCCCGTACGCGTAACAGTGAACTGCCGTTCATCGTCAACTCCCCAAGGGATAGTAACCTCTACGACTGCACCTAAAGGCGTGATATGCTCTTCGCATCCTTTGTTTTCTTCCGCCTGCATTTGGTAATAGTAGGTAGTACCCGACTGCAATCCGTTGATGGTAAGCGTCTGCACATCGAATGCCCTATCGTTAGGAATAGCATAATCGGTTCCCCGATAGATATATTCGACCCTTTTCGTCATGCGTGCCGTAAAGGCATCGACAACCGCCATACCATTGCCTCCATTGTGCTGATAGGTAAGCCGGAACTGCACATAGTCATCGGCTTCGGAAAATTCGTAGTTTTTGACAACATTGCGTGTTGTGCGCAACACTACGATATTATCGTCGACCACACTCCATTGTCCTTCGGAGTCGCATGCTTCGAGCAGGAATTGACCTCCTGTGGTTTGTCCATCGACAGGGATATAGGTATTGGAGAGCCAGAAAGACACTTTGGTTACAGGATTAGGATAGAGTTCGGAGGTAATGGAATTGCCCGTAGTTCGGAAACCGAGCGCATATTTGCCATCGGAGACCTCGCTTGCAATGACATTAACAAAGTTAGCCGTCCAATTTTCCGCCTGTATGTTTGCCCAGTTGTCGAAATGTTCGAAACTTTGCATAACATCGGAGATTTCGTCGTACAACCGATAGAGTGTGAGATAGTAGTACTCGGCATCGGATTGCACATCCCAACTTGCCGTAAAGGAATATGGCGTAATATTGTCGGGTTGCAAGGTATTGACCGTAGTGATATAAGTAGGACGCGGTGCGACCCCTGCCAATGCCAACTGGTTGAGCATCATTCCATCGGTGGTAGCGATACGGAAGGTTCCTGATATAGCCGTACAATTTTGTATACGCGGTGTATGGCGTATTTGCACATGACGATGATAAGAGCCATCGGCTTCGACTGCGTCTTGGAAACTTTTACCAGCCCCCAACCAAGTACCATCGATACCCAACTCAAAGAAACTGCTACTCAGCGTAAGAATGACACTATCCGCTGTCAGTTCGGAGCCATTGATATCGAAATCACGGATGCCATATTCCACCACTCGCGTATCGTAGGTAGAAACCATTTCTTCTAATGTTTCGGGAACGAAAGAGAAACCCGTACCTGTTTCCAGACCATAGTGAAAAAGGACAGAGTTGTCGGTCATTTCGACTATTTTAGAAAGGAGTTGTTCGTTGAGCACCGTTCCACTATTGAGTGTAGGGAGAAACGCCGTGACTCCTGCCGTTCCGGGATAAGTATCGGAAGCGGAAGAAGATGAAGGGTTGCGCGAATATGCCTCAACAATGTCGTATCCGAGTGGTCGGTTGTTATTGAAAGTATTGTTGTTGTAGGAAGTAGAATTGTAGGTGATATGCGTTATGAGCAATCCTGTTCCGGGAATGGCATCTTTAGCAGCATCCCAGCCTACCTTCTGACGGTTTTCAATCAGAAAATATTCGTTGTAATTGGGTGATACGGCGCTCAAATTGTGTGTTCCCTCTGCAATCAGATATGCCGTATTATCGGTTGCGATAGGTTGCAGCACGTAGTTGTTAGGCTGATTGAGTTGTTCGGGTTTGAGCCATCCTAACATGAATCGTTCGAAAGCGGAATAGGTGGGCGGTGTGCGTCCCTCATTGTTATAGTTGCCCGAAGACATGATATCCCAACTACCAACGGTATATGCTCCGCTATTTTCGGTATCGTACAAGTCAGGCAACCCCAGGACGTGTCCGAACTCGTGACAGAATGTACCGATACCGCACATGACTGTTCCGGTATATCCTTTGAGTTCGGATGTGCAAGCATAATCGAAGACTTGCACTCCTGAAACGGTAGGACCGTTATAGATAGCCGATCGGTGCGGCCACACGGTATTTTCGCCTCCATGTTCCGCTTCGTTGTATCCTGCATAGTAGACAAAGACATTATCGAGGATACCATTATTATCTTCGTCGTACAACGTAAAATCGACGCCATCCTGCTCAGCGAGTAGACATGCTTCGATAATCATATCGCGTGCATGAACCCCCGAACTATTCCCTGAGTTGGCTCCATAATAGGCTTGTTCGTGTGCCAAGGTGTAAGGTCCATAGACATCGAACTGAGGGTCGAATTGTCCATTGGAACTTGCCAAGAAATAATCTCTTGCCGATCCGGTTCCACCATTGACATCGTATCCGGTTTTGTTAAGCAAGTCGGAGAATGCCTGATTGGCATTCGGTGTAACGAAGGGGACATCGGTGAAATTGACCAATATGGCCACAGATCTCACTTTTCCTTGCAATGGGAAAGAGGCCTGCACAGCCTGCGGCATCTTGGCTGCCTTTACAGCCTTACGCGCAATAGCCGTTTGATAGAACCCTTGCTCATTCCGTTCGACAATAGTTCCATCTTTGGTTGCATAATAATGGTAAAACTCGTTTCCATGTAGATATACCTCAATTTGAGTTCCATCGGGCTGCGTCACCCATAGAGGTTCGGACGTAGCCTGTACCGCCCACAAACGGCAACAACACATTGCTCCTATAAACAACAGCAAATTCAGTCTTTTCATAACATCTTCTATTATATCAACTCGCAAAGGTACTACAAATTCCCGACATTACAAAATCTCCTATTCGGAACAACATAATTGCAATGGGAAACGGCGAAGAAAGCATTGTGTTGTACCATACAAAAAGAGACGGCTATACGCCGTCTCTTTTTGTTATCGGATAACGATATGTCCGATTATAGATTTACACGCAAATGTGTAAAACTTTTCTTTGCCAATTCCTCGTCGATACGTTTAGCGATTTCAGGATAATCTTTTACCATTACGAAAGGTACAGCCATCATAGAACCTTTAACTTCGGCAGGCAGGGTACCTTGTTCGAGTGTAAATTCATCGCTCAACAACAGATTGTTGCTATTGAGGTTGAGAAGACCGTTTTCTTCATCGAATTCAGCATCGAGTCCGCCCCATGTACCAGCCAACTCACGCAATGTAAGGCTGCTATAATTGAGCACTGTCATCAAATTGGAGGAGCCTTGTGCAACACCATCGGCATAGAGTTGACCTTTTGTTACGATAGCATTGGGTAATTTTACGCCCCACTCGTTAGCATAGCCATAGCCACAAGAAGTATCGTCGCAACCATAGTACATGCAGAACAAGGCAGTACCTGTATAACCATTATTAACAACAGTCAAGACATCCTGTACCCAACCTTCGTCTCCTGCGTTAAATTTATCAACGAAACTCAAAAGACTCGGCAAATAAACATCGGTAATGGCACCGGGTTGTGCGATAAGGTGTTCTCTTTCGGTGGAAGGTTGAATTAACCATTCTCCCAAAGAGAATACCGTGTTACGATCGGCATTATTGAGTTCTTTAGGAGCATAGTACATAGGTGCGATAACATCGATGATTGCACCTTCGGATGCACCTGCAAAATAACCTTCGTTATCAATATAGATACCTGCAGAGAAAAGACGATTAGTTGTTTCAGCCAAATAGCACTTGTATTCTGTACCATCGTTTGCTTTGATAACTTTGATATCGGTACTATCCAAGATTTCGTAATTCCAAATGATAGATTGTGTAAACTGCAATGTTTCGAGATACGATTGCACCGTTACGCGGCAAGAACCAGAAAACTCACCGGAAGTTGCAGTAATGGTAGCAGAGCCCAAACCAACAGCGGTAACAATACCCAATTCGCTGACAGTAGCAACTCCGGGGTTGGATGTAGCCCACTCGATATCAACCGTCAGATTTTCGGGTGTAGTGAGTGCTGCAAGACGCACCGTTTGTCCTGTAGACAATGTGATAGACGAAGGCTTCACTTCGAGCCCCTTTAAGGCGTTGCTTCCTTGATTGTCAGGATTACAAGCCGTGAAAAGAGTTGTGGCAACCAACACCACCAAACTCCACAAAAGATTCTTCTTCATACGTTAAAAATATAAATAATTAATACTTGTTTAAATTAAAGGTTAGGATTGTAGGTTGTTTCTCCCGAAGGAACAACGAATACGAAGGTGCCATCACCCGGATTAACTTCGGTACCGCCTCCGGAAAGGTGATTGCCTCCCCGTTTTTTGGTAACGCCCAAGCGTTTGAAGGTCTGCAAAGCATATCCTTCACCCCAGAGTTCAACTCGCCAGTTGTAGTAGATAGCATCTTTCAGCGTTTCGGCAGCAGCCAATGAGGACTTGAAAGTTGCGTATTCGTCGGCAGCCGTTTCGGAAGTAAGGTTGAGACGTTGGTCGGTGATAGCGGTAAGATAGTCAGCGGCCGTTGTATAGTCACCCAAATTGTAGGCAGCCTCAGCCACAATGAGATACATCATTTCGAGACGCATATAAACGTTATCGCTTAACCAACGGCGATCGAGGTCGTCTCTATCAACCGAAGTAGGATTGGATGCTGAGAAGAATTTGCCATCGGGACAATCGGCGAATTTGGAACTTGCCTTTCCGTCGTTAAACCACAAAGCGCGTCCGTCCCAAGCGGGGATTGCACTTTTGAGTTCGGCATCGATAACCTTGGTATCACCCGCCCAAGCATAGGAATAGGAGTGGATATCAACTTGTCCGAAGAACGAAGCCAAACCGGTAGCCGTTTCGGTGGTAACCTCTTGTCCCCAAATCCAAGAAGAAGAGGAAACACTATTGAATCCGGTAGTGAGCAAATCTTTGTTGGCAATCACATCGTAATCGGCAGATGTAATGACATCGTCGGCATACTTTTGTGCCTTGGTGAGCGTTGCACGCTTTTCGTCGGACGAGGTTTCGTAACTTGCCTTATTGAGCATAGTATATGCCAACAAGCCTCGTGCCACATTGATATCGACTTCCAACTTGGAGGTGCGTGTGCCACCATCGGCAAAGGCTTCGAAATAGTCGATAGCCGTGGTGAGGTCTAACTCCGCACGATTGTAGACTTCGGCAATAGTGGACAAAGGACTTGGAGAATCCATATTGATTTCCGTATAGACAGGTGCCACCTTATAGTTCTCGAACGTATATCCTCCTTGCTCCAGAATGCTCTGAATAGGAGAATAGGAGTTAGCCAAATTGGAGAAGACATATCCTCTCATGGTGAGAGCCACGGCATAGTAGTAGGCGGCTGCTTTTTGCGCCTCGGAATAGTTGTAGTCGGATTCTCCGGGGAAGCCATATTCAGCCACTTTATCTATAACATCGCTTTGCACTTTAAGGATTTGTACAGCGGCATTGATATTGTGCAACATACTATAGTAGTAGGTCCAGAGATAGGAGGTACGGCTGGTAGCCGTTTGCATGAACTCATCGACAGCGAACCAACCATAGTCTTGTGCCGTAAGCGCCATATCGCCGGAAAGTATATCGCAATACATATCGATGCCTCTTTTACCAAACTCAGCATGGTCGGTGGATATTTTGGTATAGAGCATGGAATAGATACCTCGAATGGATCCTTCCATGGTATTGCTCATTTTTTCGAATTGGGAAGCCACCATCGTGTTACCTGCCGGCTCACGCTGCAAGAAATTGTCGGAGCAAGAAACCATGCTCAAGCCGACCAATGCAGCATATAATATATATCTGTATTTCATAATAAAAATCTCCCTAAGTTAATTGTTTTAGAATTGGAACTTAATACCTCCCATGATAGTTGACAACGGTGTGTATTGATAAGAGTCGGAAGAACCAGCGAACGACACCATAGGATTGTATCCCTTACGTGCAGTAGCGATGCAAAGGTTATCTCCCGAAACATATATGCTCAACGAATTCAACTTAATTTTCTCAATCAGTTTTTTGGGGAAGTTGTATCCCACGCGTACGTTATTGAGCGACAGATAAGAGTTGCTGGTGAGGAAACGCGTGGATACCGCATTAGCATAGGTATCGGTACCGTTGGAGAGACGCGGAATCTGATTAACCGCCTCTGCCTGCAAAGTAGACTTGTTCCATGGTGACCAAGCATCCAACATATCTTTGTGCCAATTGTAAGAACCTGCCTTATCACTGTGCATCAAGAGGGCATAGGTGTTGTCATAGCCATATCCACCGATACGATAGGAGCATGAAGCAGACAAAGTTACGCCATAGACTTCCAAGTCGATACCAAAACCACCATCCAAAGCGGGGAGAGCCGATTTTCCGATATAGTCGGTACCGGCATAGGTAGCACGTGTAGAATAGGCCTGTCCGATTTCGGCTTCGGGGTGTTCTTTCTTATACAAGAAGACATCACTAATATAGTTGGAACCTTTCTGATTATTCAGCAACATGGTTTCGGCGGGCTGACCATAGTCGTTAGCGAACTCACCGATTCCTTTATCGTAATAGACTACATATTGTGCAAGACCGGTTGTAGGATCGACCCCTGCATAGGTACGCATTTGATAGTCGTAGAGACTATGTCCGACAGCGAGTCCACCATTGGTAATCATGTTTTCGGCATCGTCGTCAATTCCCTTGGGGAGCTCCAAGATACGGTTGACATAGTGAGCACCATTGAGACGTATATCCAATTTGACATTACGCGTATCGACAGCATGTACATTGAACTGGAATTCGACACCTTGGTTCATCATCTTACCGCCATTGATATATTCGTAGGAATATCCCATAGAAGGAGCCACATAGCGCGGGAAGAGCATGTTATCGGTATGTTTGTAGAAATAGTCGATTTCGGCAGTCAGATATTTAGAGATATCGAATTCGAGACCCACATCGACCGTAGAGGTACGCTCCCATGTAAGATCGGGATTTCCTTTGTATTGCCAAACATAAGCGACTTCGCCATCGACATATTCGATAGAATACTGATCTTGATAGAGGTTCATGGACACACCTTGGTTACCCAACATACCCCAACTGAGACGCAGTTTACCGTTTTTCAGCCAATTGACATCTTGCATGAAAGACTCGTTAGTGAAGACCCATGCGCCACCGATAGAACCGAAATGTCCCCAACGATGTCCCTTTGCGAATTTAGAAGAACCATCGGCACGATAGTTAGCAGTGAGCAAATAGCGCCCATCGTAATCGTAACTAACCGTAGCCAAATAAGACTCGATAGCCAATTGAGCCGTAGACGAACTCATTGCATCCATTTGCACAGCATTACCCCACTCCAAACTTTCGGGAGCGGCGATCATACTCTTTTGTCCGTACATGGTGGACTGTGTAAGGAAATTGGTTTCGTGTCCGACCATTGCACGAATGGTATGCTCATCGATTGTCTTATTGTACTCCAACAATTGGTTTGCCGTAAGACTCAGGTAATTGGCTTGTCCTTTGTAGATACGTCCGATATTGGCAGCATCACCATAGTAGGGGTTGGTAAGTTCGGATGTATTCACACCCAAGTATTGCACACCGACATTGGCAGTCAGTTTCAGATCTTTATAGAACTTAATCTCCAATGAAGCATTTCCAGTGAATTGGTGTTGGATGGTTTTCTGCTTATCGTACAAGAGCGAGCCTGCAGGGTTGATGCCATAACCATAAGCACGTCCACGAATGCTTTCGCGCTCACCATAGTCGTAAGCATAGTTACCCGTTTTAGGATCGATTTGAATAGAACCATCGGCATTGTAGAGATAGACCGGATAGATAGCCGGCATACCATTGACAAAGGCAAAACCATTGTTCATATTGTCATCTTGCCCCGGGTTATTCAACGTAGAATAGGTATATGCCATATTAGCCGATCCCTTCAACCATTTCTTAGCCTGATGTTGTACGTTAACACGTGCCGTAAAACGATCGTAATCGGAACCAATATAATAGCCTTCATCTTTCAAGTAACCAAACGAGGTATAGTAGGTAGTCTGCTCGTTACCTCCCGATATTTTAACAGTAGCCTCCGCCTTTTGTCCGACACGGAAGATTGCATCTTCCCATGTTGTCATATTTTTATATTGCGGTTGCAACGCCACTTCTGGATAGAATTTGCCCGTATAACCATTGATAAGCGATGCTCCATCGGTATTCCACAAATTATAAGCAGGCGACATACCTTGCTTACCGTCGAACAACATACGGTTAACCGCAGCAATAAGCATGGCTTCGTTGTTACCATAAGAAGCCGCTTGCGAATTGTAGATACCTTGCCAAGCCAACTCAACATATTGTTGGGGATCGGAAATGACATCGTACATTGGCAACAAGTGCATATTGGCACCATACTTGACATCAACATCAATTTTTCCTTCTTCGCCCGAAGTACCTTTTTTAGTAGTAATAAGAATAACACCATTGGCACCACGCGAACCATAAAGAGAGGTTGCAGTGGCATCTTTCAGAATAGTGGTAGAAGCAATATCGCCCGGATCGATAGCCGAAACATCGCCATCGTAGGGAATACCATCGACCACATAGAGAGGTGTAGAAGACGCATTGACCGAACCAATACCACGAATACGAATAGTAGCATTTGTACCCGGCTGACCGGAAGTATTAACAACCTGCACACCGGCAACCTCACCTGCCAATGCTTTAGAAATTTCCGAAGGACTTTTCTTTTCGATAGTTTCGGCATTCACCGCTTGAGCAGAACCCGCAAAACTACCTTTTGGCGTATTACCGTACGCCACAGCGATAACCTCCTGTAACACTTCGGAGGACTCACGCAAAGTGATACGCAGATTGGTTTTCACAGCAACTTCCTGTGTCTGCATACCGATGTAAGATACTGTCAGCGTCTTCGCAGACTCAGGAACAGTTAATTCGAACAGACCATCGTAATCAGAGATAGTTCCCAAAGTAGTACCTGTCACCTGTACAGACGCCCCCACAATCGGTTCCCCCTTTTCATCTACGACGATACCGCTAATCTTTTTGTCTTGAGCAAACAGACTCATGCTCAAAAGACCTAACGCAAGTAACGTAAATAGTTTTTTCATAAATCAAAATACTTATTCTTATAGTTCTTAACACTGAATATCCCATTCCAATTTTGCCCAACGCTTTTATACACCCATTACATAAGTATGCACAAATAGGCGAAAAATCAACTGCAAAGTTAAACTATTTTTTTTTTACAGACCAAACAAAATGGAAAGAAAATACAAATTAAACCCCACATTTGGATATTATATATACAAAAGACATGAATATACTATATGAAGTATTTGTTGGTACCCATTTCGCACAGACATCTGTAAGTGTGAAAAAAGTTGTATTTTCTCATCGGTATTGCAACAATGAAAGCGAAGACAAATTGTAACACTCGTTAGCCACTTCGAACAAATCGTGCGGAGTAAGTGTGGCTATTTGTTGATAAATATCGCGCCAATCGGGTGCATTATTGTAATATAACATATATTTTGCCATTGAGAGCGCATTGTTTTCTATGTTTTCCGCACCGATTGCCATTTGCCCGAGCAACTGTTTCCGATATTTGCAAAAAGCGGCATCGGAAAGCGGTTTGTTCATCAAATTTTCCAATTGTTTATACACCAGTGCAAGACATTGTTCGGCGTTTTGCGGTTCAGAAGCAAAACACACCGCCCAATAGCCTGTATCGGACAAAGGTGTATAGTTGGATTCGATAGAATAGACCAATCCACGCTGCTCACGCAATGAAAGATTGAGCAAAGAGTTCATGCCCCCACCCCCTACTATATTATTAAGGAAATAGAGAGCCTGTCGGCGCGGATGTTCCAAGGGATAGGCCCGTGCTCCCAACATCACATGCGTCTGATGGGTGTGTTTATGAAATTCTTCTTGTGCAGGAGTGTAAAAGGCAGGTGCCATACGCCGGAAAGAACGCGTATTGCAAGGTATATCTCCCAGATAACGTTCCGCCAAACGCACAATTTGAGCAAACGGCAAGGACGAGAGAGAAAAAAATACCATTTTGTCGGTATTATACGCATACTGCATAAAGCGTCGCACTTTGGATGCCGTAAGCCACCTAAGCGTACGGGGTTCGCCCAATACAGGATATTGCAACGCATGTCCACGAAACAACAGATTCTCGAAATCATCGTAGATAAGTTCGGAGGGAGAATCGTTGTATGATTGAATTTCGTCGTAGATAACCAGACGTTCTTTACGCAATTCCTCTGCGGGGAAAGAGGGTCGGAACAACATATCGGCAATCAGTTCGAGAGCTCGCGGATAGTATTCCGCCAAAGTGGCCGCATAGAAGACCGTTTCTTCTTTGGTAGTATAGGCATTCAACTCGCCGCCAACATTTTCTATACGATTGATAATCTGCTTTGCCGAGCGTGTGGTTGTTCCCTTAAAAACAGTATGTTCGACAAAATGCGCCATACCGTTTTCTTTCGGGTCTTCATCGCGCGTTCCGACACCAACCATCAGTCCGAGCCATGCGACCGGTGATGCTGTAAAGCGATGAACAATACGAATACCATTGGGCAAGGTATGATAGAAGGTGGGGGTATCTGATATTTTTTTCGTTTTTGTTTGCATAGGTGTATTATTGTTTGTATCTTTGCAACGATTTTTGCGGCATTGGCGTAATTGGTAGCCGCGCCAGACTTAGGATCTGGTGACGCAAGTCGTGTAGGTTCGAGTCCTATATGCCGCACACATTTGTCAGCAGAGCAAAAGCCTCATCGGCAAAGGGGGTCTAAAAGTGACTGCAAAAGTACAAAAAACAAACGGGATGTACAACGCAGAGACGGACTCACAGTCGTAAACAATCACACCTTATTTATATAAATATGGCACGCAAGCATACGAAGATACTTCAAGTAATTGCTATCTTTACCGTTTCCATTCTCTGCATCTCTTGTTTAGACAAGACAGAATCGCACTACACTCCCCGCATCAGCAGCAGTTTGCTCATCCGCAACCATACAGATACACTTTCGGTTAGCACAGATATCAACACCGGCAACCACGTTTTGGATACACTAACGGTAGGCGACACGGTACGTTTTGCCATTGGTTTCAGTTCGTTAGGCAACAACTTACTCACCACGCAAGCCACTTGGGACAAAACATGCACATCTTTAACAATGGGACCGTTATCAGAAGTAAAAGATGTGATGCTTTCGACATCGGATAGCACTGCCTGTTTGATAAATCTGCCACTCGGCTACAATTATGTAGCATTGCCTTTCACTTACATTGCGACAGCAGCCGGCAATCCGTCGCTGAAATTTACAGCCATATCCGACTCGAAGTTCTCTCCCGCAGAACTAAGCATAGTGACTCCCATAAAAGCCACAGAACAATAATTATTCCACATAAACAAAGTAGGAGGTTTAACAAAAACCTCCTACTTTGTTATATACAACATTGCTCTTCGTTATCACTCTTCTTTTTTTGCTTCTTGCCAAATCTGCTCCATTTCTGCCAACGTCATATTTTGCAAAGACTTTCCTTGTTCACGCACTCGTTGTTCCAAATAATTGAACCTGCGTATGAACTTACGGTTGGTACGCTCGAGAGCATTATCGGGATGTATATTGTACAGCCGCGCAGCATTGACCAGACTAAAGAGTACATCTCCGAATTCGGCTTCCATCTCATCGGCATTCATAGCATCGACCGCCTCTTGAAACTCATGAATTTCTTCTTGTACCTTATCCCATACTTGCGCGCGCTCGTCCCAATCGAATCCGGCATTGCGTGCCTTATCTTGGATGCGATAGGCTTTCACCAAAGCGGGGAGTGCTTCGGGAACACCCGCCAAGACAGTTTTATTACCACCTTTTTCCTTGAGTTTGAGTTGTTCCCAATTCTGCTTCACATCGGTATCGGTATCGGCCTGTGCATTGCCATAGATATGCGGATGACGGAAGATTAACTTATCGCACAGTTGATTACAAACATCGGCAATATCGAAATCGTCGGTTTCGCTCCCCATCTGTGCATAGAACACTACATGGAGCAAGACATCGCCCAACTCCTTGGATATTTCCCGCATATCGTGCTTCATAATAGCCGATGCCAGTTCGTAGGTTTCTTCGATAGTATTGGGACGCAGCGAATCGAATGTCTGCTTTTTATCCCAGGGACATTCTTGACGCAATTGCTGCATAATAGTGAGCAAACGATCGAACGTTTGCAATTGTTGTTCACGCGTATTCATTGTTATTCAGATTCTTCAAAATTGACAAGAAAATTATCCAACACAAGTTCGCCTTTCGGTGTCATAGCGGCATACGTCCACTGCTTGAACATATCGCCCAAAACGATGACCCGTGCGGCAGAAGGCAGCATCAAGTCCAACTCAATATGGCGATGCCCGAAGATGTAATAATCGAAATGCTCCGTTTGTTCTCGTTCTTTGGCAAAGAGCACTAGTTCTTCTTGTGCCTCTCCTTTATAGGGAACAGGATGCTTCAGTTCTTTCAGACGACTACTTCTTGCCCAAAAATAGCCAAACTTATCGCCCCAACAAGGCGGTACACAACGGAAAAAGAACTGGCATATCGGATTGTGGAATATACGCCTCAAGCGCATAAACCCACGTATTTTCTTCTGCACAGCAGGGGGATAGTGGGACAAGATATCGGAGGGACCGATTCCATCGCCATGTGCCAAGAAACAACGTTTGCCATTGATAACCGTAGCGAGCGGCTGCTTATGTAGAACAACGCCTGTGCGTTGTTGCAACCGTCCGAACGTCCAAAGGTCGTGATTACCCGTAAAATAGTGTACCTTAATTCCAGAGGAGGTAATGTTTTTGAGCGTATCCAAGAAAGCCGTAAACTGTTCTTGCTTGTGCCAAAAGTATTCGAACCAAAAATCGAAGATATCGCCCAAAAGCCATATTTCGGTAGCATCGGCTGCCAACCGATTCAACAAAACAACACATTGTTGTTCGTGTACCGATGGGTTGTTTAACGCCCATGAACCGATATGTGCATCGGAAAGGAAATAGACCATAACAGATGCTTTAGAGCATATTGAGTTCGAGTTTGGCTTCTTCCGACATCATATCTTTGTTCCACTCAGGAGAGAAAACAAGATTGATATTTACCTCTTTTACCCCCTCAACAGAGAGCATCTTCATACGGATATCCTCCATAAGAAAATCGGCAGCGGGACAGGATGGTGCCGTAAGGGTCATATCGATATTCAATTTGCCATCGTCTTGCAAATCGACCTTGTATATGAGTCCGAGGTCGTAGACATTAACAGGAATTTCGGGATCGAAGACCGTTCGCAGCATAGCCACGATCCGTTCTTCTGTCTGTAAAAACTCATTCATATCTTTCATCAGGCGCATTGCGCTTTGTTTTATCGTTATTATTCAAAAGGAGTTATCACTCCATTGTCTACCACAAATATTCGGCTGGTTTCGTAGAGAGGGCGGAGCAAATCGACCAAATGTTGACGATCGGTATCGGTTATGAAAATCTGCCCAAAACGGTCGGAATTGACCAATTCGACAATTCGTTCGACACGGGCGGTATCCAATTTATCGAAGATATCATCCAAGAGCAAGATAGGTTTCACATTGGACGTAAGCCCATTTTCCTCCGTAAGAGGAGCGGAGGAACGATGCGAGAGAAACTCCGCCTGTGCCAATTTGAGTGCAACCAAGTATGTTTTTTGCTGCCCCTGACTGCCTACCCTCCGCAAAGGATAATCTCCCAAGAACATTTCCAGTTCGTCTTTATGAATTCCTTGTGAAGTCCACCCCAATATAACGTCACGCTCTCTTGTTTGCCGATAGGCTTGCTGTAGGTCGCGTTCCTGCAACTGCGAGCGATAGTGCAACGACACCCTTTCTTTATGCTCGGCTATATAATCGTACAACGATTGGAAGATTGGCACAAAGACATCAATAAAAGCACTTCTTTCCTTATATATATACGAAGCATGCGAAGTCAGTTGCATCTCCAAAACATCCAATAACTCGGACTGCAGAGCCAAGGAGCGGTGCATATCATCCGTCTCTGCAATTTGTTTCAGTAGCGAATTACGTTGTTTCAAGAGTGCATTATAATCAATCAGATGCTGCAGATAGCATTTATCGTATTGTGAAATAACACTATCGGCAAACCGTCGGCGCTCTTCACTTCCCTCGGAGATGAGTTCCGTATCTTTGGGCGACACCATAACCAACGGCAAGAGTCCGATATGATCAAGCAGGCGTTTATAGTCCTTCTTATTGCGTCGAAACTGTTTTTTCACTCCTCGTTTCAGTCCGCATGTAATCTGCATATCTTCCTCTTTCGCGACATCGGCATATTGTCCTTGGATAAGCGAGAAATCCGCCTCATGGCGTATATTCTGCGAATCGATATTATTGAAAGCAGACTTGCAGAAAGACAAGTAATAGACAGCATCAAGCACATTGGTTTTGCCCATGCCATTGTGTCCTACCAAGCAATTGATCTTCGGTGCGAAGCACAAGTCCGCTTGTCGGATATTCTTATAATCGAGTATGTTTAATGTACTAAGATACACGGTAAACTCTCTTGCTTGAATCGATTGACCGCTGTTACACACCATACGGTACCCTTCTCCATTTCAGCATCCGCCAACCATTGGGTTTGTGTAGTCCGTGCCTTAATATAGGCAGGATTATCGAAATCGGCCGTTTGTCCTGCGGGGAAAGCATAGACCACATAGTACGCAACCTCATTGCCATGCATAGCGGGAGCGGCTTCCCAGCGAAGTGTATCGTATTCAGCACGCAAGTTGACCGGCTGCAAAGCCACCTCTGTGCGCAGATTGCGATTGGCAGGTTGGAGTGCATGATAACGATAGAAATCGGTTTGCAGACTATCGCAGATGCCCTGCTTATTCTGCATGAGTCCCTGCATGGAGAAATAGACCGAGCCTTCGATTTCCGGTATCGCCTGATTGATGCGGAGTTGGCGACACACTTCGTTGGGTTGCCGCCATGCCTCAGCCGCTTTTGTATCGCCCAATTTGCTGACATAGTGTCCTACATAAAGATTCTTCCCATAGTTATTTTCCGCCCACCAATGCGCCAAAATTTCGTAGTCAGCCACTTTTTTGCCTATTTCCCAATAGAGTTGGGGCACCACATAATCAATCCATCCTTTATCCAACCACAGCAAGATATCGGCATAGAGATCGTCGTAGTTCTGCACACCTGCCTGTGTACGGCTGCCCCGTTCGGGATCGGAGGAGGCATTGCGCCATACGCCAAAGGGAGATATTCCGAACTCGACCCATGGTTTGAGCGTCTTAATGGTAGTTTGTAATTCTTCGATAACCATATCGACATTATGACGTCTCCAGTCATCTTTGTTCGCAAAGCCGCGTGGAAAACGCCGGAACGTTTCTTCATCGGGAAATTCTTCTCCACGCACCCGATATGGATAGAAATAATCATCGAAATGGATAGCATCGATATCGTAGCGTTGCACGACATCCGCCACCACTTTGTTTAACCATTGGCGGGTTTCATCGAGCCCCGGATTGAAATACCACTTCTTTCCATATTCGACAAACCATTCGGGGTGCTGCTGCCAAACGTGCGTATCAGCCAATTCTTTCAGTCCAAAACCATTGGTTACCCGATAAGGATTGAGCCATACATGCACATCGATACAACGTCGGTGGGCTTCTTCGACAACAAACGCCAAAGGGTCGTAGACCTCATCGTTTGTCTGCCCTTGCTTTCCCGTCAACCAAGAAGACAAAGGTTCCAATTCGGACATATAGAATGCATCTGCCGTAGGACGGATTTGAAAAACCACCGCATTAAAGTGCAAGGCCTCCAACTTATCAAGCATAGCGAGTAGTTCTTGCTTTTGCAAATCGGCACGGCCAACCGCCTCTATGGAGGGCCAATCGATATTAGCCACAGTGGCTATCCAGGCTGCACGCAATTCGCGCTTGGATTGTGCAGCAATCGTGCCACATAGAACAGCAGCAAGACATAAGGTGAGAAGTGTACGTTTCATAGGTATTATTGTAATTTGTGTGCAAAGATACGATAATCTATCCGATTGCGCAAATAACCTGCGCAATCCACCAACAGCCGATAATTGGGTTTTGACAAAATGGAAGAATAACATCCGCAAACATACGACAAAAGAAAAACACTACCTTTTACACAAAGCATTGCTATTTTAGATAAACAACTTAAAGCGAAAGAAAACATGCGAAATAAGCATCTGTTGCAAACAGACGAAAAGGATTGCAGAAAACATCTTTTATCAGCGTGAGATCCGTCGGGATTTGCATTGGCACAAAAAGAGCCCGACAACAACAAGCAACATGCCCGCCCATTTAAGCACAGGCAGATGTTCATCGAAAAAGCAAAGCATCATAAGTGCCGTAAAGACAGGTCGTATGTTATTGAAAGCATTGGCACGTGTAACGCCGATACAACGCACCGTATAGCAGAACAAAACGAACGCCGCTACGGAAGATAATGCTGCCAAATATGCCACAGCCCCCAGTGCATTCCAAGAAAAAACGACATCGTTGATATGCGGCAAATCAACCACACAAAAGACCGGAATAAAAAAGAGAAGACTACAGAGTTGCACATAAAAAACGATAGTAAGGCTATTGTAGGACGCAGGAATCTTACGGAGCAATATGGTATAGAATACCGCTGCAAACACTGCCAAGAAAAGCAATACAAAGCCAAAGGGCTTGCCGATGGCAAACGTATCGCTTCCTGCTAAAATCATCAGCAACACTCCTAATGTAGAAAGCAAGATGCCTGCAATATTGCAGGCGGTAACTCTTTCGCGCAATAACAAAAACGCAAAAAGAGGGGCGAACAAAGGCCCCGTACTAAGAACCACCTCCGCCACTGTTGGTGAGGACAAGAGTTGCAATCCGTAGGTTTCGAGAATGTAATAGCAGAACGGTTGCACGAACCCCGCCAATAAGAACAAGCCTATATCTTTCTTTTGCAGCCGTTGTAGCGTACCAAAGAGCAGCCCCACGACAAGCATAAGTGAGACCGCCATAAGAAAACGCAAAGTAACAAGCGTTAGCGGCGGGAGTGTAGCCAGCGCCATCTTCGTAGCAATTCCGGAAGATCCCCAAAAGAGCATTGCTGCCAGAATAGCCAGATATGGCAATGCGGCTTTTATTCGATTACCCATACATTGTCAGGAATGATTTGCCCTTGCACTCCACCCGGTGTTTCGTATAACGTATAGTTGCCATTGGCCTCTTCCAAACGTAAAGAAAGAAGTGCGCCTGTAATTTTATCGTAGATAAGTTGGAGTGAATTAACGCCTACTTTTTGCGAATTTTTACGTTCTATATTAATAACGAAACGCGTAGCACTTTCCTTACATACCAAATTTGCCTTATTTTCTTCCGCCACTCTTTTGATATCGCCTTGAAAACTATACAACAATGTATTACGCAACAGCAGCATGGGAGAATTGTCGGTTTTAAGTGCAAACTTCTGCACTTTGCCAGAGCGTCGCACCATAAACTTACCATCTTTGATGAGCGTTATATCTCCCTCGGGATTGGAGTAGCGCATAGACAACGCGTCGGGAGATGCGAAATAGAGTGTTCCCTCTTTGTGCGTTTCCTTTTTCAAACGTGGCATCACTTTTGTTTCGGTAAAAGGAGCAACAAAGGTGGCATGTTTGCTATTGAGCGTAAGCAAACGCCCTTCGACATTCTGCGCCTGCATAGGCATTATCAGAGACAAGCAAGCGAAAGATAAGATTAACAGTTTCTTCATATAGAGATATTTTTCGTTATTCTTTTTGAAAAGCGTGCAAAATTAAGAAAAATGTTGTACTTTTGCAAACCGAAACAACCGGCAGCATCCTGCCAAGTTCGTCGGAAGAATCTGTAATTGATAGACATACAACATATAACAACAAAATTATACAGACATGATTTATTCTAAAGAAGTAAACAACATGTGTTGTGTAGCCAAGGGTCCGAACCATGGTCCCGCTCCCATCCCCGAAGAGGGCAAATGGGTGAAGGCAAAGGAGATAAAGGACATCTCCGGTATGACACACGGTATTGGCTGGTGCGCTCCTCAGCAAGGTGCTTGCAAACTCAGTCTGAACGTAAAAGACGGTATTATTGAGGAAGCGTTGGTAGAAACCATCGGTTGCTCGGGTATGACTCACTCAGCCGCCATGGCCGCAGAGATACTTCCCGGCAAGACCCTTTTGGAAGCCCTCAATACCGACCTTGTGTGCGATGCCATAAATACCGCCATGCGCGAACTGTTCCTGCAAATCGTTTACGGTCGTACCCAATCGGCTTTCTCGGAAGGCGGTTTGGCTATCGGTGCCGGTTTGGAAGATTTGGGCAAAGGCTTAATCAGCCAAACGGGTACACTCTACTCGACCAAAGTAAAAGGTCCTCGCTATCTGCAATTGACAGAAGGTTACATCACCAAGATGTATTTGGATGCAGACAATGAGGTATGCGGTTATGAATTTGTTCACATGGGCAAATTTATGGATGCCATAAAGAAAGGCGTTGCCGCAGATGAAGCATTGAAACAAGTAACCGGCACTTACGGACGCACAAAACCCGAACAAGGTGCAGTAAAATCGATAGACCCAAGAAAGGAGTAATACTATGCTACGTGAAGTAAACTTTGAATCGCAAGACCGCAGAGAGAAACAAATTCTTGCGGCACTGAACGCAAACGGTATCGCTTCGATAGAAGAGGCCAATCAGATTTGCGAACAATACGGTTTGGACCCTTACAAGACTTGTGAGGAGACCCAAATGATTTGCTTTGAGAACGCCAAGTGGGCCTATGTTGTAGGTTCTGCCATTGCCTTGAAAAAAGGTTGCAAGAACGCTGCAGATGCAGCCGAGGCCATCGGTATCGGTTTGCAGGCATTCTGCATTCCGGGTAGTGTGGCAGATGACCGCAAAGTAGGTATCGGTCATGGAAATTTGGCCGCTCGTCTGCTCCGCGAAGAGACTCAATGTTTTGCATTTCTTGCCGGTCATGAGAGTTTCGCAGCAGCCGAAGGAGCCATTAAGATTGCCGAAATGGCAAACAAAGTACGCACAAATCCTCTGCGCATCATCTTGAACGGTTTGGGCAAGGACGCTGCCATGATTATCAGCCGCATCAACGGTTTCACCTATGTACAGACCGAGTTTGACTATTTCACAGGCGAACTGAAAGTGGTACGCGAGAAGGCTTATTCCGACGGTCCTCGTGCAAAAGTAAAATGCTATGGTGCAGATGATGTTCGCGAAGGTGTTGCCATTTTGTGGCATGAGAATGTGGACGTAAGTATCACGGGTAACTCTACGAACCCGACACGTTTCCAACACCCCGTAGCAGGAACTTACAAGAAAGAGCGCATTTTGGCAGGCAAACCTTATTTCTCAGTAGCATCGGGCGGCGGTACGGGTCGTACACTTCACCCCGACAACATGGCTGCCGGTCCTGCATCTTACGGTATGACCGACACAATGGGTCGTATGCACAGTGATGCTCAGTTTGCAGGTTCTTCGTCGGTACCCGCACACGTTGAGATGATGGGTTTCCTTGGCATAGGCAACAACCCGATGGTAGGTTGTACCGTTGCCTGCGCCGTGAATGTATCGCTTGCACTGAACAAGTAATACCCCTTGTTTATATCTATATACAAAAGAAGACTCCACAACAGGGGTCTTCTTTTGTATATAACACCCCTCGATTTTCAATTTACGGGGTGGCCTTTGAGCAGGTACGGAGATATTTTCTGTCAGAATAGAGAAACAGTTGTATGTATCGCAAAAATGTTGTACTTTTGTGGCAAGTTTTGGTACATTTCCTGTTATGATAGAAGAATCGCATCGTTACAAGATTTTCGCCGGCGGCAAAGGCGAACTTCTCGCCCGAAGTATTTGCAAACAATTGGGTTGCAAACTGGGCAAAGTCAATGTAGAACATTTCTCTGACGGCGAATATGCCGCAGAATTTGAAGACTCCGTTCGCGGTCAGTCGGTTTATTTGATTCAGTCGACTTGTCCGAGTGCAGACAATCTGATGGAATTGCTCCTAATGATTGACGCAGCCAAGCGCGCCAGTGCCTACAAAATCATAGCCGTTATTCCGTATTTCGGTTGGGCAAGGCAAGACAGGAAAGACAAAGCGAGAGTATCTATCGGCGCAAAACTGATTGCCGACATGCTACAAGTGGCCGGTGTAGACCGCGTCATAACCATAGACCTGCATGCAGGGCAGATACAAGGGTTCTTCAATATCCCCGTAGACCACCTCTATGGCTTTAACACCTTTGCCGATTACATTGAGTCGTTGCACTTAGACAATCTGATTATAGCCTCTCCTGATGAAGGCGGTTCGAAACGTGCCGCGAAATTGGCTGCAAAACTGAACGCACCGATGGTGATGTGCTACAAGCACAGAGAAAAAGCCAATGAGATAGCAGAAATGCGTATCTTAGGCAATGTACGCGGGAAGAATGTGGTGATTATTGACGACATCTGTGACACGGCCGGAACATTGACCCGCGCAGCCAACATGATGAAAGAAAACGGTGCCGTTTCGGTACGCGCAGTTGTATCTCACGGTATAATGTCGGGCGAAGCCTGCCAACGCGTAACCGACTCTGCTTTGGAAGAATTGGTATTTACAGACTCGCTCCCATTTGACACCAACAAATGTCCGAAAGTACATATTTTGAGTGTAGCCAAAGCATTTGCCGACACGATACGCGCCATACAAGAACACCGCAGCGTTTCGGAAATCAATCAAGAGTCGTAACGAGGTCAACCCCTAATGAAGAAGACCTTGGTTTACATATACTGCTTATTGTGCGGCTTGGCATGCGGAAAGCCCACCCCTACACAAACCGTGACCGAATATGCCTTTTCGGCGGACTCGGCTTATGCTTACATAGCCGACCAAGTGGACTGCGGTGCCCGTATACCCGGTACGGATGCGCATTATCATTGTGCAAAGTATATAGAAACACAGTTATCACGTTTTGGTGCTATTATAAGCATAGAGCAGGGGCAGATGCCAGACTACGAGGGTAAGATGCAACCAATTTACAACATTATCGGCAGTTATAACCCCAACCAAACCAATCGTATATTGCTTTGCGCCCATTGGGACACCCGTCCTTGGGCAGACCAAGAGGAAGACTACGACTTACGTCGTACACCTGTGACCGGTGCCAACGATGGTGCCAGCGGTGTAGGCGTATTGTTGGAAATTGCCCGGCAACTATCTTTAACCGATTTCAACAAAGGTATAGATATTATTTTTTTCGATGCTGAAGACATGGGTACTCCAGAATTCTACACCGGAAAAGAACGAGAAGACACATGGTGTTTGGGATCACAATTATGGGCGCAACGCTACCAAGCAAACAAGAAGACCCGTAAGCACTATCAATATGGCATATTGCTTGATATGGTGGGTGCACCCGATGCGATATTTCCTAAAGAATATCACTCGATGCAATATGCCAACAACTATGTAGAAAAAGTATGGCGTACGGCACAATCGTTAGGTTACGGCAATCAGTTTGTGAACACCACCTGCTACCCGCTTACCGATGACCATTATTACATAAACACACTTGCAGGTATTCCCTGCATTGACATCATACATTACAACCAACATTCAGGAACGGGCTTTGCACACTATTGGCATACCACTACCGATGACATGCGTAACATAAGCAAACAAACACTTGAAGCCGTGGGAAAAACCGTGCTAAGCAGTGTCCTTTCCAACTAACCTTCCACAAAAAACTATAATATGCTTGAGATAAAAGACCTACACGCCACTATCAACGGCAAAGAAATACTGAAAGGTGTAAACCTTGCTATTAACAAAGGCGAAGTACACGCCATTATGGGACCTAACGGTGCCGGCAAATCGACCCTATCAGCCGTACTGACAGGCAATCCTGCCTACACAGTTACACACGGTACGGTAAGCTTTAACGGAAAAGACCTGCTTGCGATGACACCTGAAGTGCGTGCTCGAGAGGGTTTATTTTTGTCGTTTCAATATCCCGTAGAGATTCCCGGTGTAAGCATGGTGAATTTCATGCGTACCGCTGTAAACGAGAAGCGTGCCCACGAAGGAAAAGAAGCACTCTCTGCCTCTGAATTTCTGCGCCTGATGCGCGAAAAGAAAGCGGTGGTTGAAATGGACAATCGTCTGACAAACCGTTCGGTGAACGAAGGATTCTCCGGAGGCGAAAAGAAACGCAATGAGATATTCCAAATGGCCATGCTTGAACCCTGCTTGAGTATTTTGGATGAAACAGACTCAGGATTGGACATTGATGCGTTGCGCATTGTAGCCAATGGTGTCAACAAACTAAAGACTACCGAGAATGCAAGCATCGTCATTACCCACTACCAACGTCTGTTGGACTATATTGTTCCGGATTTTGTACATATCCTTTACAACGGACGTATTGTGAAGACAGGACCTAAGGAATTGGCTCTTGAACTGGAAGAAAAAGGCTATGATTGGATTAAGGAGGAACTGCAATGACTTCGTATACAGACCTCTACAAGTCCTGCCAAAAGCGGATAGAACCTTTATCGGGCGAGAAGGGTCAGCAGTGTGCAGAACACTATCGTCCTGTAACCCTCCCCAAAGATATACAAGCCCTGCTTGACATTGACTACGGACTTAACTTGGGAAGACTGCCTATCCCCGTTAATCCGTATCAGGTATTTCGTTGTGACGTTCCCGGTATACAATCGTATCTTTATTTCGTGATCAACGATGTATTCTACACCGAGCAGTCCGTTCGCAACAGCACATTGCCGGAAGGAGTAATTGTATGCTCCATGCGTGAGGCATTGAAAAAACATCCTGAATTGGTTTTACCACACCTAAACAAGCAAGTAAACCATACTGACACACTCTGTGCCCTCAACGGTATGTTTGCACAAGACGGTTTTTTCTTCTACGTGCCAGAGGGAATGGAACTGGAATATCCCGTTCAACTGATAAACGTGATGCGCTCTGACGTGGATTTAATGGCTAATGCTCATAACCTGATAGTAATCGGCAATAACGCCAAAGCCCGTTTGCTTGTATGCGACCATACGATGGATAAAGTGCGGTTTTGCGCCAATAGAATAACCGAAGTGCATGTGGGTGAAGGTGCTGCCTATGAACACTACAAGTTAGAAGACACCTCGGAGGACATGTGCAACCTTTGCACCTTGCTTATTGAACAGCACACAAAGTCGGATGTACTAACCAACATAATAACACTGCGCAACGGAACAACACAAAATCGGATAGAAATCAATCAAGAGGGAGCAGATGCAAAGACGGCACTGTGCGGTATGGCGGTATCTTCCGGACAACAATCGACCTCGAACTACACCCGCATAGTTCACAAAAGTACAGGCGGAATGAGTGAAGAGTTGTTCAAATATGTATTGAATGAAGAATCAAAAGGAATGTTTACAGGCGAACTTATTGTTCGTCCTAACGCCCAAAAGACCGAAGCCCATCAGATAAATCGCAACATTCTGCTTTCAGACACAGCCCGCATGCGCACGTTACCCCAATTGGAAATTTACGCTGATGACGTTAAATGCTCTCATGGAGCCACTACCGGACAATTGGATGAAGCCGCACTCTTCTATATGCGACAACGTTGTATTTCACCAGAAGAAGCGCGCTTGCTACTTATGAATGCATTCTTGAGTGATGTGATTGCCAACATACGTGTTCCTGCCTTGCAAGAACGTATTGCAGCCTTGGTAGAACGCCGTTTACGAAAAGCGGATACAACGTGCGCATCATGCCACGAATGTAAATAAACTTCGTATTAATTTACCTATAAAATCCTCGCCCGACATCTTGTTGTGGTGAGGATTTTTTGTAGGAAAAATATTATGATTAGAGAACTCCTTTCGCTGAATTATGACTCACTGATAAAATTATATTTGCAGCACGATTTGCACAAGTCATAAAGATTATCTATTTTTGCACCGTCTTTAATAAACCTATTAAACACAATGCAAAATATAGATAATACATCGCAAGATACACATTACTTGGGGATTGACATTGGGTCGACCACCCTTAAGGCTGCATTATTGGATAGTACGAAGCAACTAAAATACAGCAACTATATCAGGCACAATGCAGATATTCCGAATACGCTACAGCACATAGTTGCAGACATGATTCAGCAAATGGGGGATATCAGTTGTAAAATCCTCGTTACAGGGAGTGTAGGAATGGGTGTGGCGGAACGATTGGGGATTCATTTTGCTCAGGAGGTTGTAGCCGCTGTAGAGGCTGTCAATCGGCAGTATCCACAAGTACGCATGTTTATAGACATCGGTGGTGAAGATTCGAAAATGATATTCTTTGCACACAATAAAGTACCCGATATTCGTATGAACGGCAATTGTGCCGGTGGAACCGGTGCCTTTCTTGACCAAACCGCCACCTTATTGGGTATCACTCTGCAGGAACTAAACGACCTAGCTTGTGAATCGAGCAACATTTATCCGATTGCTTCGAGATGCGGTGTATTTTCGAAGACAGACATACAGAACTTAATAGCCCGCAAAGTATCGAAAGCGGATATAGCCGCGAGTGTTATGAATGCAGTAGCCTTGCAAGTGGTGGCATCGCTGGCAAGAGGCATGGAATTTACGCCTAAAGTTCTGTTTTGCGGTGGTCCGTTTGCCTATATGCCTGAACTTCGACGCCACTTTGTGCGTGTACTTCGGCTCAAAGACAGTGATTGCTGCCTTCCCGAACACCCTCAACTTATGCCTGCTTTAGGTTGCGCCCTTTTAGCGGAAAATAGCGTTTCGGAACTGCGCAGGTTATCCGTATTACAAACAGATATTCAACTGCTAACATCCGGTTCAAACACGAACAAGACAAACAGACTATCCGCATTATTTGCCGACGAGCAGGAGTATAACAAATGGTTTCAAGAAAAACAGATACATCATACTGCAGTTGCAGAGCCTTATAAAGAAGGGATACATACTTATTATCTCGGTGTAGACTCCGGGAGTACGACCACAAAAATCGTACTGCTAAACGAACAAGGCGAGAGAGTATATTCGGATTATCAACGTAACTGCGGCGACAGTTTCGGTGCTTTTAGTGCCGCCCTGCAACGTATGCACGCCCATCTGACTCATCCTGAGAATATGCAAATAGTAGCATGTGCCACCGGCTACGGAGAGAATCTATTACGAACAGCGTTCTCGTTAGATTACGGTATTGTAGAAACTATGGCTCATTTTTTAGCAGCCCGCCATATAGTTCCTCAAGTGAGTTTTATTATAGACATAGGAGGACAAGATATGAAAGCCATCTGGGTGGAGAACGGTTCCATCCGCCGCATAGAAATCAACGAAGCCTGCAGCAGCGGTTGCGGCAGTTTTCTGGAAACATTTGCCAATATGCTCAACTATGACATAGCCGCCTTTGCACGTATTGCATGTACGGCACAACACCCCTGCGACTTAGGTACTCGTTGCACCGTATTTATGAACTCTTGTGTAAAACAAGCCATGCGCGAGGGTGCTTCGGTGGAAGATATTGCCGCAGGATTCAGTTATTCGGTTATCAAAAACTGCCTTTACAAAGTACTTAAACTGAAAGACATAAAGGATTTGGGTAATCAAATTGTTGTTCAGGGAGGTACATTCAGGAATCACTCCATTGTACGTGCCTTGGAAAAGTTGACGGGTACTACCGTTACATTCTCAGACATTCCCGAACTGATGGGTGCATACGGCGCAGCCCTCTATGCCTTAGAATGTACAAGAAACGCTAATAGACAGAACTCATGAATTTATCGGAACTAACACATAGCAATACTTATAGAGAAGAGAACACCCGTTGCACAGGATGCGACAACCAATGCAGGGTAAGACTTTTCCATTTTGCCAACGGCAAAACCTTTGCCTCAGGCAACAACTGCGAACGTATATACTCGAACGCCCATGAAAGCAGTGAGAAGGGTATTAACCTAATCGCCGAAAAATATCGTCTACTATTCAACCGTCCGACCTGCACAACGGATACGCCTATACTGCGCATAGGTATTCCGCGCGGATTGGGCATTTATGAGAATTATCCTTTTTGGAATACCCTCTTTACACAGTGCGGCATAGAGGTGGTATTATCTCGCACCTCCACCTACAAGTTGTATGAAAAAGGAGTTCAGACCATCATGGCTGACAACATTTGTTTTCCTGCCAAACTGATGCACGGTCATGTTGCCGACCTGCTTTCGCAAAACGTAAACCGCATATTCTATCCGTTTGTGGTGTATGAACGCCGTGAAGATAGCGTTCAGCAGAATAGTTTTAACTGTCCGATTGTTTCCGCCTACTCGGATGTGCTAAAAAGCAGCATGGATACTGCTGCGCGTTACAATGTACCTTTGGATGCTCCAGTGTTATCGTTCAACAACGAACGTTTATTAGAGCAAGCCTGCACTGAGTATCTGCATACCTTAGGTATCTCCAGCAAGCAGGCAAGACATGCCGTGAAAGCAGCCATCGCGGTTCAAGATGAATATACAAAAACATTGACCCGACGGGCGAATGAGATCTTACACAATGCTATAGAAAGTGACAGAACCGTGATTCTGTTGGCAGGTCGTCCCTATCATAGCGACCCGCTGATAGAACACAAGATTTCGCATGCCATTGCTGATATGGGGGCCGATGTAATTACGGAACATATTGCAATAGGGAAAGATGCCAGCGTATGGAAAGAACTGAATGCAGTTACGCAATGGTCATACCCCAACCGTATATTCAAAGCCGCCCATTTTGTGGGCACACATTCCTATGCGCACCTGCAAATGGTACAACTCACCTCTTTCGGTTGCGGTCCGGATGCTTTTATATTGGATGAAGTAGGAGGCATATTACGACGTTACCACAAGAACCTGACCGTATTGAAGATAGACGATGTTAATAACATAGGTTCGTTACGATTGCGTGTACGTTCACTATTGGAGAGTACCCGTTTATTTGCATCTTCCTCCTCATCTATTCCTGCTGAAGCATTTGTTACCACCCGTACTTTTACGGAAGCAGACAAACAGAAGACAATACTTGCTCCTTATTTTGCGGAAGGTTATTCAGAGTTTCTACCATCTCTGCTTAAATTAGCAGGATATACCTTAGTGAATTTGCCATCGGGCAGCCAACATGCGGCAGAAATAGGTTTGCGCTATGCCAACAACGATGTATGCTACCCTGCCACTATTGTGATAGGCAGCATTATGGATGCTCTTGAAAGCGGGAAATATGACCTTAAGAACACAGCGGTAATCATTACCCAGACGGGTGGTCAATGTCGTGCAAGCAACTACTATTCACTCATAAAGAATGCTATGGTAAGTGCGGGATATGCAGATATTCCGCTACTATCGTTAGCCACCGGTGCCGGCATAGAGAATCAGCAACCCGGTTTTCATATAGAATGGAAACGCCTTGCTAAAATACTGATACATACAATGGCATTTGCCGACTGTCTCAGTAAACTCTATTATGCATCCGCTCCTCGTGAGATACACAAAGGCAGTGCTACATTACTTCGGCGGCAATATACAGAAAAAGCCTTTCCTTTGATAGAGCACAACGACTCAAAAGGATTACAACAACTTATGTGCGAAGCCGCACAAGCATTTACTAAGATTATTGAACGAGAAAAGCAGGTGCCTGTGATGGGCGTAGTGGGCGAAATATACGTCAAATACAATGGTTTCAGCCATAAATTTGTTACTCGCTGGTTAGTGGAAGAAGGGATAGAAGTAGTACCCCCTTCGCTTATTGACTTCTTCTCAACCACCTTTGTGGGGAAACATGCCAATCGTGAGTTACACATAAAAGAGGAAAATGTACCGCTATTTGTAACAGACAGCCTCTATAAGTATATTCATCATATAGTGAAAGGATATGATCGTATATGCCAAAGATTCCCTTACTATCGTCCGTCTGCCAATATATTTGACATAGCGCATCTATCCAAGCAGGTTATCAGCACTGCCGCTGATTTCGGCGAAGGTTGGTTCTTACCCGGCGAGATATGTCATCTGGCCGAAAACGGAGTGAATAATGTAGTATCGCTACAACCTTTCGGATGTATTGCCAATCATATAATATCAAAAGGTATAGAGAAGAAGATACGCACCGTCTACCCCCAACTAAACTTATTATTTCTTGACTTTGACAGCAGCACATCGGAAGCCAACATATACAACCGTCTGCACTTCATGGTAGAGAATGCCCGTAAAAACCTAATACAACAATCCAACTAATATCGTATATGTCTACAACAGAACTTGAAAGCCGTATTATGCAAGCAGCAGAACGTCTTTTTTTAGAACGCGGTTTTGCTCAAACCTCCACTACCGATATCGCCCGCGAATCGGGATGTACACAGGCTTTGGTACATTATTACTACCGCACCAAAGAACGGCTCTTTATTAATATCTTTACCAGCAAATTGGAATTACTGCTGAACACCGCCGAATCGTATAAATATGATGGGGATTTCTTCGGTTTTATGCGTCATATGGCAGACACTTACTTCACCATGCTTTTAAGCAACAGGCAACTTCCCTTTTTGCTTATCAATGAATTGGTCTCTAACAGAGAACGTATAAACTTAATACGAGAGCAAATTATAGAAAACACCCAACGCCAACAGATGTACCGGAAATTGGACAACATCGTTAAAGCAGAAATAGAAAAAGGCACTATACGTCCAATTGAAACCTATAATCTGTTATTGGATGCTGTTTCGTTGATTGCCATGGTATTTATTACACTTCCAATGTATACAGACCTCTTACAATGCAATGAGGAAGAAACAAATGCCTACATTACTTCTCGCAAAGAAGAAATTGTTCTATTGCTCACTCGCGGATTAACCCCAGAAGAGACTACATAAAAAAAATCAGTATTGCCGTGCAATAGCATAATCCAAGAGCAGTTGCAGAGCCTCAGTAGTAGATGAAGGACGAAAGGCGGAGAGACTCTCCATTGCCATTTGCCGATATTCTTCCATTTTACGACGTGTGTAACGCAATCCATCGTAACGCAACACAAATGACTTTATTTCGTTTTCCTTTTCGAAATTGAGTTCTCCTGCCACCAATTCGCGCATGGCTTGTGCCTCTTCTCGTCCTGCACGTTGTAATGAAATGAGCAAAGGAAGTGTTACCTTTCCGTCGCGAATATCATTCATGGTGGGTTTCCCCAAATCTTCCGTATCGCTATAGTCCAATTCGTCATCCTTGAGTTGGAAACACAATCCGAGATGTTTTCCGTAGGCAGTAATAGCACTTTGCTGACGCATAGTAGCCCCCGCAGAAACGGCTCCCATAGCTGCGCAAGAAGCAAAGAGGCAAGCCGTTTTCTGTTCTATCATACGAAAATACTCATCCTCCGTAATCCACATCCCTTCTTTTTGATGCAATTGCAGCAATTCTCCGGATGTAAGTGTTCTACCCAAATCGGACAAGATATTAAGCATCTGCACATTGCGCAGTCCTGCCACAATAGACATGGATTTGCTTAACAAATAGTCTCCTGCCAATACTGCCACTTTGTTGTTCCAATGCGCCTGCACACTATCAATACCACGACGCAGCGGACTATTATCCACCACATCATCGTGTACCAGTGAAGCAGTATGCAGCAATTCTAATGCAACAGCCGCTTGATGTGTTTTATCGTTGATGCCATACGCTAATTGCGCAGAAAGCAATACCAACAAAGGGCGTAATTGTTTTCCACGTCGTGAAGTAGCCCATGTCAACACTTCACGAAGCAACACATTATCGGTTTGCAATGCTTTTTGAAACTCTCGTCCAAACTTTTGAAAATCAACAGCAACGGGTCTGATTATGTTTTCTATACGATCCAATCAACTATATATTTAACAAAAAATTCATTACCTTAGAAAAGGCTTGCAAAGATACGTCTTTTTTCCGATTGGCACAACAATAGTTTTTCAGGAAAAGATTTTGAGTTATGACTGTCTTAATGCAGTTGTATGGCATCAAGGCGATATTTAAGAAATGAGCGTCCAATCGACCGCTCTTTGTTTCAGTTTATTAAGTTTCGCCACATACAAGGCATTTTCCGGTTGTGTCAATTCGGGGTCTTTATCAAGAATAGCATTAGCGGCTTCTCTGGCGACCTCCAATAACTGTCCGTCGGTAGATAGTGATGCTATTTTGAGTTCGAAAGGTAATCCTGACTGTTGTGTTCCTTCCAAATCGCCCGGACCGCGCAGTTGCAAATCGGCCTCCGCAATGCGAAAGCCATCGTTGGTTGCGACCATGATATCCATTCGTTTTCGAGTATCGCGCGACAATTCGACATTTGTAAGCAATATACAATAACTCTGTTCGGCTCCACGTCCAACACGCCCACGCAATTGGTGTAACTGCGAAAGTCCGAAACGTTCGGCATTTTCAACAATCATAACCGATGCATTAGGTACATTCACCCCAACCTCTATTACCGTTGTAGCCACCAAGATTTGCGTTTCGCCTTGTGCAAAACGTCGCATCTGCTCATCTTTATCAGAAGCCCGCATTTTGCCATGCACCATAGAGATGCGATATTGCGGGAAAGTCTGACAAAGTGTTTGGTATCCGCTTTCCAAATCGGCGAGATCCATTTTCTTGTTTTCTTCGATGAGCGGATAGACAACATACACTTGCCGTCCACCTTCGATTTGCGTTCGAATAAATTCGTTGATTTCGCGTCGTCGGCGATTGGTATAGTGTAATGTTCGTATAGGTTTTCGCCCGGGTGGCAATTCATCAATTACCGATACCGACAAATCGCCATAGACGGTCATCGCCAATGTTCTCGGAATAGGCGTAGCCGTCATAACAAGGACATGAGGCGGTTGCACATTCTTTGCCCATAGCCTTGCCCTCTGTGCAACTCCAAAACGATGCTGCTCATCAACCAACACTAAGCCGAGATTGGAAAATTGCACAGTATCTTCCAATAAGGCATGTGTACCGATAAGGATATCAATTTCTCCCCGTTGCAATGCTTCATGCAGTTGATTGCGCTGTTTGGCTGTAGTAGAACCCGTAAGCAGACCGACTCTGACATTAAGGTCTTTAAGAAATGCAGTAACAGTTTCGTAGTGCTGATTGGCAAGGATCTCGGTAGGAGCCATGATACATGATTGATAGCCATTATCTTTTGCCAACAATGCACACATAAGTGCCACCAATGTTTTTCCGCTCCCCACATCGCCTTGCAACAACCGATTCATCTGCTTTCCGCTCTTCATATCGGCATGAATTTCTTTGATCACACGCTTTTGGGCATTGGTAAGCGGAAAAGGAAGGTAATGTGAATAGAATGTATGAAAACTTTCGCCAACCTGTGACATACGGAATCCGCATACCGACAGATTTCGCTTACGACTTTGTCGCAATATCTGCAGTTGTATATAAAAGAGTTCTTCAAACTTAAGTCGCTCCCGTGCTTTCTTCATGGACACCATATCCTTCGGGAAATGGATATTGACCAAACTATCGGTCAGCGGCATGAGATGATAGTGTTCAAGCAAAGCACTTCCCAACGTATCGGGTATACCCATCTTGAGATCGGGCATAAGCCCTGCCATAATCTTCCGCATAACTCTACTGTTAAGCGAGGAAGATTTCATTTTTTCCGATGTGTTGTAGTGCGGTTCGAGCCCTTGTTTGGTTTGCAAATTGACTTTAGAAAGTAGTTCCAACTCCGGGTGAACGATATTATACTGATGATTGTAAGCCGTTGGTTTGCCAAACATCAGATATTGTACATTCCGCTCCAAACGGACATAAGATACCCCTTTGAACCACACTAATTCGATAGTATTCTCCCCATCGAAGAACTCGGCAGAGAGACGTTGCGCTTTCCCTACGCCAATAGTATGCCAATCGCGTACTATACCGATAATCTGCACATAGGTATCTTCGTCTTGAATCTCACGAATCTTCCAAAACCGACTACGATCTATATATTTATAAGGAAAGATATAAAGCAAGTCGAGTGCATTTTTTACCCCCAACTCCTTTTTTAGAATCTCCGCTCGTTTGGTACCGACTCCCGGAAGATAGGTAATATCCCGATATGCCAATTCCATATTACTTGTCTACATCGTTCCTCTTGTCGGGTGCATAGAGTTGCCCTGCCGTTTTGGCACTGTACGCTGTAGGCGGCGTATTGGCATCACGCAGCGTGGTATCGACAAACAACGGACGCTGCAGGCGCACCCAATTATCCACAAAAAGATTGAGTTGTTGTATGGTACGAATACCAAACTCGGAAACCTCATGTCCTAAGTCTCGGTAGCGTAATACATAATAGGGATAATTGTATTTATCAAACTGTTTGACCAATGGTTTGGCTCCAAAGAGCCCGGTTTTGCCAACTGCAATTTGATTATATGTAACAATTTTATCAGCCGTACCATGTATGAACATAGTGGGAGCCGGAGAATGATATTTATACTTAACCTTTCCCTCTCGAGAGAAAATAGCACCAGAATAGGCAACCACAGCTGCAAAACGAAAATCATCGGGCAACCTTTCCGCCATCACCAACCTGTTAGCATGTGCATAATCGGTTTGCAAGGCTAAAATAGCCCCGGCACTACTTCCCTCCACAATAATCTTTTGCGAATCAATACTCAACTCGTCGGCATGCTCCAATAACCACAGCACAGCCTCACAACAATCTTCCACCCCAATAGTGATAGCATGCTCTATTGCAGCGATATTCTGTACGCCTACAGTTTTTACCCCTCGTAAACCCAAGCGATAATCAATAGAAACTGCCCGATAACCATTTTCTGCCAAAGTTCGACAATAGTCTGCTTGAAATGCTTCAGCACGTCCTCCCGTGAAGAAACCTCCCCCGAACATATGCACCACGGTATAGCCATTCGGAACTTCAGGAGTATAAATATCAAGAAAAAGCCCCATCGTATCACGCTGAGCATACTGATAGGTAGCAGGAGATTGGGCATACAAAGGCATTAACAAACCAATGCCCACTACTATGGCAAACAGTTTCTTCATAGATTTTTTTACATTTTTCAGCGCAATGCCTGATAAACAACGTTATGCAAGAGAGTTTTAGCATTGTAGCCCGATTGATTGGGCATATTGTTTACATACATCAACAAGATAAGATTCTCCGCAGGGTCGATAATATAATCGGTACCAAACATACCTCCCCATCGCATACTTCCCTCGGAAACAATTGTATTATGTGCATTTTCAGGCGTAAAGACATCCCACGCCATACCAAAACCAATTTCACCACGCATATTACCTACCCCATTTTGTTGCATCATCTCTAATGTTTTACGTCCGAGGATACGATGATTGTTAAATTCTCCCCCATTCAAGACCATTTGGCAAAACTTGGCATAATCGGTAATAGGACCGCACAAACCTGCTCCCGGAGCATAGAGCATCTGTGCTCCTGCATAAGGATATGTTTGGTAGAGTTCGTTTGTTGAGCGTTGTAAGCCATTGGGGTGTATCCACGAATATAATGTTACCAATCTGTCAATTCGTTCTTCAGGAAGATAGAAACTTGTTTCCGTCATATCTAAGGGGTCGAGCACCCTTTCTTTAATGAACGTATAGAAATCTTGCCCTGACAGAATCTCCGCCAAGCGTCCTAATACATCGATATTCATAGAATAAGTAAATCCTTCGCCCGGTTCATGTTTTAGAGGCATAGATGCCATACGATGTACATTTTCTGCCAAAGTGACAGAATCTAATGTATTGAGCGGATAGACTCCTTTCTGACGGCAGATATTCATGAAACAGCCATCATAACAAAGCCCTGAAGTATGGGTAATCAGATGTCGAATAGTGATATCGCGGACTGCCGGATGCGTTGTATAAGTACCCGTTTTTACATCGTAGGTATCCAATACAACAGGATTTGCGAATTCGGGAATATATTTCTTTATCGGTTCATCCAACTGGAAACGTCCTTCTTCAAACAACGTCATCAACGCCACTACCGATATTGCCTTCGTTTGGGAGGCCATACGAAAAATATCGTCTGTAGTACAGGGTATTTGTCTTTCCACATCGCGCCATCCAAAAGCCTTTCCATAAACGACACGCCCCTTATGTACCACCATGGTGACACATTGTGGCATATATTCGTTATCAACATAACGCTGCACAGCCGAATCAATACGCGCCAAGCGCGCCATATCGAAAGCATCAGACACATCTGCCCCATAAATTAATTGTTGAGGACATTGTTTTTCTTCCAATCGGCTACCACATGAGCAAAACAAACAGCCCAGCAGCAGTACAACATACATTTTCTTCATAGTTTTCCTTTGTTATTTTAAGAAAAAAGGGCGACCCGATCGGGTCGCCCTACCCAATATATCATTGGCAGGTTATTGCAATTTGAAATTAACGGGTACTGTATATTTTACACGTACAGCCTTACCACGTTGCTTACCCGGTTTCCACTTAGGCATTGATTTGATGACACGCATCGCCTCTTTGTCCAAAGAGGCATCACCACCCGAACGAACGACTTCGACATCCACAATGGAACCATCCCTATTCACAACGAATTGGCAAATAACACGTCCTTGAATACCATTTTCTTGTGCGATAACCGGATATTTCACATTTTCGGATAAGTATTTGAAGAGTGATTGTTGTCCTCCGGGGAATTCGGGCATTGTTTCTACAATCATAAAGACCTCATCACCTTCCTCTTCCTCAACTTGAACTTCAACAGGAGGCGCAATAACAACTTCTTCTTCCGCTTTATCTTCGGTCTGAATATCAATATGCTCCGTTTCTACATCATCTTCCACCACATTCAATACTTCCACTTCTTGTGCCGGTGGTGGTGGAGGAGGAGGGGGAGTTTCTTGAGATGTTTGCTGAATCTCAATTTCCTCTTCGAAAAGGAATTCCGTATCGGCAACCTCATATTTGGTTACCTCTTTTTCTGTCCATTCAAGGGCTACAAAGCAAACGCTCAACACAAAAACAAAACCCATCAAGAGAAAGGTCAGTTTCTTGTCTTCCAGACTTGCCTTTTTCGACTTTTTGACTTGCATATAGAAACAGGTGTTTTTAATGATACATATTTACGCCTGCAAATTTACAATGTTTTTTCGCTTCCTGCAAATATAAGTTCGTTTTTTTCCTAAAAAAACAAAGACAGACTCACAGAATAACAACTACTATCACACATTCCTCCCTTGACGTATAGCATCGTTTTCCTCTAACAAATCGAGTACAGTAAGTGCCGCCATTGCTTCAACAACCACACCTGCCCGCACAACCACACAAACATCGTGACGTCCTTGTACGCTAATGGTCACAGGTTTACCATCTGCATTGATTGTTTTTTGAGGCATAGAGATGCTTGGCGTAGGTTTGAAGACCACCTCAAAAACAACATCCTGTCCATTACTAATTCCCCCTAAAATTCCTCCGGAATGATTTGTTGTATAGGGCATAGGATCGTTCAGTTCGGATCCTCGACAACCTACGTCAGCAAATCCACTTCCGTATGCAAATCCTTTGCAAGCGTTGATGCTCAACATGGCATACGCCAAGCGTGCACTCAACTTATCGAATACCGGTTCTCCCACCCCTGCCGGGAGTCCTTTGATACAACAACGCACCACACCACCAATACTATCGCCGGCATGCCGAACATCATCAAGCAAAGCACGCATTGCATCGATTTCCACTGCATTACCTATCTGCTTAACAACAGCACTAACAGTGATTCCGCGCCTACTCAACAACTGTTTTGCAACAGCTCCGGCTACCACTCTACCAGCCGTTTCGCGTGCAGAAGAACGCCCACCTCCTGACTTTGCACGAAGACCATACTTACAAACATAAGTATAATCGGCATGCCCCGGACGATAGACATCCTGTAATGGTTGGTAATCGGATGACACAGCAGTAGTATTACGCAATAGAAACGCAATAGGAGTGCCCAGTGTTATGCCCTCTTCCAACCCCGACAACCATTCCACCACATCGGTTTCGGAACGTGCACGAGTAGAAACTCCAACGCACAAGTTTTCCTCACCCATACGGCGACGGCGCAAATCGGATGCAATAAGATTCATATCCAAACGCACACCTGCCGGACAGCCATCGATAACTCCACCAACAGCCACACCATGCGATTCGCCAAACCCCGTAAAACAAAATTTTTTACCGAATGTGTTCATAACGTTGTTTTTATTGCCGCAAAGATACAACTATCCTCACACTCTTGCAAATCTGATGTTTTATCCGTATCTTTGCCACGTATTAAATACTTTACAACATGAATAACACAGAAATAGACAACAATAAACAACGCTTTGCCACACTCTGCCAACAACATCCCGATATTCCACTCTTTATGCAACACTGGTGGATGTCGGCAGTATGTGCAGGAAAACATTGGGACGTGTGTATCTACACAGACAAAGATGGTAAAGATATTGCAGCGATGCCTTATTTACATGGTAAACATTGCGGAATGCGCTATATCTTAATGCCCCAACAAACCCAAATAGGAGGAGTATGGATAGATCCCGATTATAAGGATAACACAGAAATATTGCAACAAATTACGCATTTCTTCGCACAACACATAGAACAACTGCAACTCGCCTACTACTATCAACAATATCCTATAGAATCTCCATTGCCTGCACTGCTCAAAGAACACCATTTCAAACTAAAAAAACGTATCACCTATCGTATTGAAGACTTAGATAACCTAAACGATGTTATCAATCGTTTCTCAAAAAACAAGAAACGACAACTGCAAAAAGCCCTCGCATTGCATCCCGATTACAATCTTAATCCTGAAGATTTCTATCGTTTCCATACAACCTGCCTATTGGAACGCAAAAAACAAATTTCTTATACCCGCGAGTTTTTCTTGGTGATGTACCATAAAGCAATACTACACGAACAAGGGCAGATAATAGCCATACGCGATGCAGACAATCAACTGCTTGCTGCCGCTTTCTTGGTATGGGATAAGCAAAGTCTGTATTACCTAATCCCATGCTACACGCAAACGCATAAAGACTCAGGTGCGGGTGCCTTGCTTGTATTGGAAGCACTAAAAATAGCACGCGAAAGAGGCAAACAGTTCGACTTTGAGGGAAGTATGATAAGAGGTGTAGCGAACCACTATCGGCAGTTCGGCTCCACCCCTTATACGTATTATGCTGTCAGCCGTATGCGTAATCCGTTGTTCGCAATTTTATTACTCGCAAACCGAATACGCACACGAAAGAAACAATAAGATTATTACAACACCGTGACTTCCAACGGATATTGCATCAGATGTGCCTTTTGGGCTACGGCACTAAACCAATCGGCATCCGTAGGAAATTGCCACTGGCTCCATCCGCCCGCAAACCAATAGGTGAGCGTATCGCCAATGTGATAATCAGTTAGAGCAAGCAAAGTTTTGTCTTGAATAAAGATATCTGTTGTACCCGGCAAAATAACGCCTGCATAGTTGCGCCCTTGAGGTACTCCCGCATCGCTCACGGCATTCTCGGCATAAGCCGCCCATCCGCCCTGAACCGAATATGAAACATTATCCAATACATCGTGCAAAAAGATACCTGCTGCCATTTGCAAGGAATCGGCATCTTCCGTACAAACAACCTCACACTTACAGAACGGGGAACCGGCCTCTAATGTTATAGCCTGTGTCATATTGCCATATATCAAGCGAAAAGCAGTTCGCAGTTCCCCCTCTTCAATAGTCTGCCATTCCTCATAATGATCGCCCACAAGCAATGCTCCATTAACATACGGCGCAATGCCACCACACCCCAAGGTATGTCCTACTTTATAGCAATCGAGCCCCTTCCCCCAATTGATATGATAGGAATACCCCAACTCATGTTCACGATAGTAGAACGAATCAACTATCAACTCATCGGTACACTTCAGCCACAAATCAACTCCATTGCTCGGATTCTCATCAGCAAGAGCCGGTCCATACATTCGGAAAGCAGCATATTCGTTTTCGAAAGCGAAATCATCTTTCCGCTCCGGTACATAGCGCGCAAATACTTTGGGGGTAATGTGCAAAGGTTTCCCTTTTCGCCATGTATAGAAGGTTTGCATACCTCCACGTATAGAAACCTGGAAAAGTAATTGTACCGGATTACCCAATGAATCGCAAACCAACTGGAAAGGAACTTGTTTGGCATTTTCATCATAAAGCGCATATTTCCCTATCCGGTCGGCAGTTATACCCAACAACTGTGCATCTGTTTCCACCAATTCATTGGTTCGTTCTTCCAAGGAAGGATTGAACACTCGTATACGTTTTTCCGTGCTATGGCAAGCCGTAAAAACAAGCGAAAGCAACACTAAATACACTAACTTCTTCATCGATTTCTACTTTACCCAACAATATTCTTTACTATAAAGTTATACATATAGACCTTACCAACATCCACATTTGTCCGCTATTTCATTTAGGTTGTTTACCTATATAGGCAAGAATACCGCCATCTACATAGAGTATATGCCCATTGACTGCATTACTTGCTTCGGAAGCAAGAAACACAGCAGGTCCCGTCAATTCTTGCGGATCAAGCCAACGTCCGGCAGGCGTTTTGGCACAAATGAAACTATCAAAAGGATGACGACTGCCATCAGGTTGCAATTCGCGCAAAGGAGCCGTTTGAGGAGTGGCAATATAGCCGGGTCCTATACCATTGCACTGAATATTGTATTCGCCATACTCCGAACATATATTGCGCGTAAGCATCTTCAAACCTCCCTTTGCTGCTGCATATGCGCTCACTGTTTCGCGCCCTAATTCCGACATCATGGAGCAAATATTGATAATCTTCCCATGACGACGTTCCATCATGCTCGGCAGAACGGCTTTCGACACTATGAAAGGCGCATTCAAATCGATGTCAATCACCTTACGAAAATCGGCTGCATCCATTTCGTGCATCGGTACACGACGAATAATACCCGCATTGTTTACCAATATATCAATTGGACCGACTTCTTCCATAATTTGTTTTACTAAGGCCTGAACTGCGGGTTCATCGGTAACATCACACACATAACCGTGGGCGGTAATGCCTTTTTCTTTATAGGCAGACAATCCCTTATCGACCAATTCGCGATTAATATCATTAAAACAAACAGTAGCCCCTTGTTCGGCAAAAGCAGAGGCTATGGCAAATCCGATACCATAGGAGGCTCCTGTAACCAACGCCACCTTACCTTCTAAAGAAAAATTCAGATACTGATTCATGTTCGTATAGTTTTTAGTAGTTATTATTTCAAATCGGTAATTAACGAGAAATCTTGGTCGCCATAATCCAGATTCTCACCTCCCATACCCCAAATAAAGGTATAGTTATGCGTAGCAGCCGCAGAATGAATAGACCATTCGGGCGACAGAACGGCTTGGTTGCCCCCCATCCAGATATGGCGGGTTTCTTCCGGTTCGCCCATAAAATGACATACAGCCTGGTCTTTCGGTACTTCAAAATAGAAATATGCCTCCATACGGCGACTATGTACATGAGCAGGCATCGTGTTCCACACACTACCCGTTGCCAACTCAGTCATACCCATTTGCAATTGACACGTAGGCAATACCTGATTGACTATCATTTTATTGATGTTTCGTTCGTTGGAACCTTCCAAAGAGCCCATGTGCGCCACTACTGCATCGGCTTTCGTAATTTTCTTATCGGGATAAGACGTATGCGCCGTTGTAGAATTGAAATAGAACAACGCAGGTGTTGTGGGGTCTACACTCTCGAAACGCACCTCTCTATCACCCTGCCCCAAATAAAGAGCCTCCTTATAACCCAATTCAAACATTTGCTCGCCCACACAAACACGCCCTACACCTTGTCCGACATTGAAGATACCTATTTCCCTACGCGTGAGAAAAAAAGGGGCTTTCAACGGATCAATGGCTTCTAAAAGCAACGATTCATTTACCGGCATTGCTCCGCCGACAACCATACGGTCGTACATCGAATATACCATATTCACTTCATCGGCAGCAAAAAGCGTCTCTATAAGAAAATCATGACGCAGACGTTGCGTATCATACATTTTGGCATCCAAAGGATTGGAGGCATAACGGATTTCGTAATTCGTTTTCATATCTGTCTATTAAGTATAGTAATTATCACAAAGCAGAATACTATTACCATAGTTTTTCCACGTTGCAAAGATACAAAGAGTTTAACAACAACTAAGCAGTGGATTGTCCATTTTTTGTAGAAATACTGACGGATTAGAGAACATCGCTAAAAGCATATTCCTACAAGACAATTACAAAAACAATAGGAAAGGATATTCCTCCCTGAGCAAAATAGTGTAGCAGTTATGTTTGTCCATACCAAAGGACTACTGTCAGAACAAGTTGAAATACAAGCATCATATCCAACAGTAAAAGAAAACAAAAAGTCATCTACATTCCCAATCGAATCTCCACACATCAACGTCCCCAAAAGGTGAGTGCCTTCAAATAATCAGTGCAACTTATATATAAGACCACTATAACATTTCCTCCTTACCACCGCAAAATCTACAAAGATACACCAATCCTCCCGCACTCCATTCCAACAATTCCCGGAATAAACACACATACACCAACCCCACACACCATCTCCAACACACACTCCCCAAAATCACCACATACACAACACCAAACCTTAAAAAATATACACCAACACACAACCACCAACACACACACAAGCACCAACCAACACACAACCAACCAACACACAAGCACCAACCAACACACAACCAACCAACACACAAGCAACCAACCACAACCATTCTCCCGCATGCCCTCGCACCTACTCTCCTCAATAATTAAACAACTACTACTCGCACTGCCCACCACCGCCCACACACGTAAGAACATAGAGCAACCCAACCCAATAACCACACGCCCCATAGGTATCGCATCAGACACCACAGTACCTGATATGCGCCTTAGTATCTGCTATGCACCGGAGGTTTTACCGGGCAACATCTTGCTCTCGTTCTTATAGTATATATACAAACAAAGAAGCCTGAAGACATATCTATCTTCAGGCTTCCGAAAGACGGCGGCTACCTACTCTCCCACTACACGCAGTACCATCGGCGCGGCTGAGCTTAACGACCCTGTTCGGAATGGGAAGGGGTGGGACCTCAGCACTATAACCACCTTAACTATTTTGTTGACATACAGAAGAAACAAAGAATTTAACACATACAAAAGCCACATAGCACTGAAAAAAGCTTTCGGGCAATTAGTACTGCTCGGCTTTATGTCACCATTGTACACCTGCAGCCTATCAACGTCGTCGTCTACAACGACCCTCAATCGAAATCTAATCTTGGAGCCAGCTTCGCGCTTAGATGCTTTCAGCGCTTATCTGAACCGAACGCTGCTACCCGGCAATGCCCTTGGCAGGACAACCGGCGCACAGGAGGTTCGTCCAACACGGTCCTCTCGTACTAGTGTCAGACCTCCGCAAATTTCATACGCCCACAACAGATAGGGACCGAACTGTCTCACGACGTTCTGAACCCAGCTCGCGTGCCGCTTTAATGGGCGAACAGCCCAACCCTTGGAACCTTCTCCAGCCCCAGGATGCGACGAGCCGACATCGAGGTGCCAAACCATTCCGTCGATATGAGCTCTTGGGAATGATCAGCCTGTTATCCCCGGAGTACCTTTTATCCTTTGAGCGATGGCCCTTCCAT
>JAMPAY010000015.1 GCA_023666945.1 Paludibacter sp. | reverse complement strand
AAACTTCTCATAATAGGAACTCAATGAATTTGTAAATACCATACATTATTAATGATAGTGAATTGTTTAACTAATAATGTATCAGACATGAACATTGGAAATTTTGAAATGTATCTTCGTCAAGGAAATATGGCGGAGAACACGATTGCGGCTTATCTATATGCCGTAAAAGAGTATTATTCCCGACATAAGGAATTGAACAAGCGCAACCTGCTTGTTTACAAAACCTATCTCATTGAGAAATTCAAGCCTAAGACCGTGAATCTGCGTATTCAGGCAATGAACAAATATCTTGATTGCATGGGGAAATCTCGTCTGAGATTAAAATCCGTTAAAGTACAACAGCGTAGTTATTTGGAAAATGTCATCAGCAATGCCGATTATACCTTTTTGAAAAACAAGTTAAAAAAGGAAGAGAATCAAGAATGGTATTTCGTTGTTCGTTTCCTCGCTGCCACAGGTGCAAGAGTTAGCGAACTAATACAAATGAAGGTGGAACACGTGCAAATAGGTTATTTTGACATCTACACTAAAGGTGGAAAAATTCGACGTATCTACATTCCGAAGTCTTTACGTAAAGAAGCCACAGAATGGCTTGACAAAGTCAATCGTACTACAGGTTATCTTTTTCTTAATCGCTTTGGTGAACGTATCACTACCAGAGGGATTGCACAACAGTTGAAGAACTATGCAACCAAATACGGATTGAATGAGAAGGTGGTTTACCCTCATTCGTTCCGTCACCGCTTTGCCAAGAATTTCTTAGAAAAATTCAACGATATTTCTTTGCTTGCTGACCTGATGGGACATGAGAGCATAGAAACTACTCGTATTTATTTGAGACGTAGTAGTGCCGAACAGCAAGAGATTGTTGATAAGGTCATAACATGGTGATGAATTTGGAAGGTTGGTTCGTCCATCCTTCCAAATTCAGCTAAAAATACCTTGAATATATTATCCATCCTCCCAATGTCAAGCAGAAATACGCATACAATATCCAAAATCCAATAACAGCACTCTTTGCCAACCAACCACTAAGAGAAAACGAAGTATAAGACTTCATATATTTCCTGATTTCTTTCCAGTGGTTGGTATGAATTATCTTCAATTCTGTTATCTGTTTTTCAAATAAAGATTTTTCTTCTTCAATCAATTTGCGACGATAGTCTGCAAGAACAGACTTGTCTTCGTTGCTAAGTTTGACATTTACAACAGTATTCTCCACTTGAATAAAAGCACGACAAATAGCGTCAGAGATATTGTCGGATGTTTTCACGGCGCCTTTGAGAGTCTGTGTCGATTCTTCAAGGGTTGATACTGAACTATCTACAAATGCTTTTATTTGTCTCAATTCTTGGATAACGGCTTTGACATCCTCTATTTGCTTCGCAAGATTTACAAGTTCGGTGTCAAATTCAACACGATTCTCTATTTTGCTAATGTTGTCATCTTTATCTATGTCCTTGCTATGCTGCACAGGCAAAAAAGATTGGTCATATTTACTTTTACGCATTGTTCTATGTGATTTAAATGAAATACTATCTACCCCTGCTGCGCTTAATCGGTTTGCAGAGCCATTTTGACATTCTTGCGCAACGAACTGCCCAGTTGCGTTCATCATCATCCTTGTCTTTACCCCATCCATCACCGGGACTACCACCGCCTCCGCTTGATGCTGACATGGAAGTGGCTGCATCCAAATATCCGGCAAAAAGTAAAACTGCGACTTTAAGCACATCGGTCTGTTTTACTTCTTCATCAAGACTTCCAAATTCTTCGTCAAAAACAGACTTAACCATATCGGGTATATCAACCTTGAATTGTTCTCCATCTACAGTTATGGAATAGTGGTGAATCAGAGGATTCGATTGCGTAACTACCTCTTTATTCCTTGTTTGAACATCTGCTTCCTTTGACTGAATAGGAATTTGTTTGTCAGAATCATGTAATCCTGCCCATGTCGCTTTAATTTTTGACGGCATCAATTTTCGACTTTTGCCCAATATCGAAGATTTATAAATGGAGTTTCCCTTTCGTATGGCATATCCTTTAACAACTCCTTTATCATCTTTGGTCAGTTTTATATCATACCCCTTTCCGTTTAGCATTTGGCAATAAGTAGTCCAATCAAATTTGAGCATGGCTTTCAAAATGTCAATACAGTCTTCGCTGATTTGCTGAATATTTTCGCTACGACGTTGCACAGATTGTACCCAACCACGTTTCTCATTGATGATGTTGGCTGCATGGACAGCACGTTCACCGATGTAATGCGCATCATTTGTATTGCCATTATTATCTATTCGGTTAGCCACAATATGCAAGTGTGGAATGCCACTCTTGCTATCAGTATGTAGCGAAACAACATATTGGCTGTTTTTAATATTGGTCGGTTTGAACTGACAATCTGGTTTGCCAGTTCTTCTTTCAATACCATCAAGCACGGTGATAAATTCATCTGCCAAATTCTACCAGTCTTTCATCGTCCAATCATTAGTTTCCTCTTTAGCTGGAGATATTTCAAAACGCAGTGCGTTCAAGGTTATGGGCTTCGGGTTATACCTGTCTTTCATACATTGGTGCTGGTGTTGCATCATCCGTGACCACATAGCCAATGGTTCTATATTTTCCGGCAAATCATTCACCTTAACAAGTCGTGCTTTGTCTTTTTCCATTGAATACTCAATAGCTCTCGCTCCATGAGAAATTGCATTTCCTTGTGCTATCATAACTTCAAATTTGATTTATACTGTCTCGTATCTGTCCCCATCGGGCAATAAGCCTATTGACAGCTTCTATCCATGCACGCATATAATTCTCATCACGGAAATATCTCTTTTTTATCTCGTCCGGTTTACCTTTGAGAACATTCTGAATGCGGATAAGGTCAGCTCTTGCATCCGACAAAGAGTTTAAGCCTTGTACTTCCTCATCGGAAAGTCGTTTGCTTGGATGGTGGTTTTGTAGCAACTTTCTTCCGTAGTTGCTAAGTGTCAGTCCACATTTGGCTGCTTTCTCAACAATCATTTTATATTCTTCTTCGGTCAAACGAATGTCTATATGACGGTTACGAACATTCTGTTTTTCGTTGTCTTGTTGTATATCCATAGCTGTTTATAACTGGAATTTATTTATAAAAGTATTCAATTCATTGCGAGCCTGCGAGTAATGCAAGAAGCCTCCAAGACGACAAATGAGTGAAACTATTTTGTCGGACGGTGGTACTTCTTGCATAGGATACCCATTAGAAATGGAGCATTATCAACCTCAATGCAAGCATTGCATTTGTCTAAAGTAAATCCGCTTATCCACCAATACAAGAAGTGGCTATTGGCATCAATATTTATTTGGCTAATCAATTATTTTTCTCTTCCCTTAGTTGGGCTTCTCCAAAAACTTACCTCTAACTTGAATCCACCAATCCCAAATGCAAACAATCAATCAAAGTCTGTAAGTTAGGATTTCGCTTTATCATCTTTTGAAGTATCATCGCTGGTGTATCAGTCATCAACAAGAAATCTGCAATATCCAATCCGTTCTTTCGCTGTTCGTCCGTGGCGTATTGTTCCAAGCTATCACTTAATACCACTTTAGCACAAATGGGCATGAGTAAATCTAACTTGGATTCCCAAACATCTTTTGCTCCTAAATCAGGACACAGCATAACAGACCGACCTTTCAATGCGCTTACCGCATCAGATTTAAAACACCCATGCATTCCGCCTGTTGCCAACCATATAAATTCCGGCATATAATGGGTCGCTATTAAAGCTGATTTTTCGCTTTCAACAATCGCAATCGATTTGGTTGGGTTCTCTGACAAAAGATGTTCTCCAAACAAACATTGCTTCAAATTGTAGTCTTGAAGATTCAGCTCTGTATGCACCCAACTCACATAACATCTCGGCTCTTTTATCCGATATCCTGTTGTGGAATCATACAACATAATCTTCCCGGTTCGCACATTGCCTTGCCAATCCATTTGCCAATAGACTGCAGAACCGCCCCATTTCTTTGAAGTTCCAACATGATATAATTGGAATATCCGTAATGTCTCATCTTTGCCCAACACCCCGGACAAGTAAATGTACAATGGATTCATGGGATAGTTAGTCAAAGAACGCTCCATTAGTTCTTTATCAATAAAGGAAGGTGGTAAACACGGCTTGGGATTACTTACTTTGGTAGAATTATACTTGCTATAATTCATCAGCGTTGGATTGTCATTAAAATAATCCAAGGGTGTATAATGGTATTTGCAAGATTGTTCATGGTCACATCTACCCACATAATCTGGAAAGGTAATCTTTCCTTGACTATCTATGTATTTGACAAAGCACTGTTTCTTTCCACACTTAGGACATTGGAGTTTTGAACCTCGCTTATATTTTTGAAGGGAAAATCTATATTCGCTCATACTTCATTGTTTTATTATTGCAGTCCGTGCAGTTTGCAGTTGTTGCAGTTTTGCAGAAACCTATATGAAAATAAAGTGCAAACTGCAACAACTGCAAACTGCAAATGAGGTTGTCTATTGCAGTTTCTCATATTCACCTCGTTTTACTTTCTTGATAATTTTATTTGTGGCAAGACTGACCAAAGAATACATTACAGATCTTTCTGATAGTCCGACTTCTTTCCCTGCTTGAATTGCATCGGAAGTTGTAAACTGTTTAGGAAGGCAATCAAGTAATTCTTTTTTCTGAGGTTCAATACTCTCTCTTAACATATACTTCTGAATGTCAGAATAACAACTCTCAAAATATTCACTTAAAGCAATAGCCGATTTTGTTGAATCTATATCCACAAAATCCTTATGAACCTCTCCACAAGCCCAACGAAAGATTTGCAGGACTAATGCCAAACGGGCTGTTATCATGGGAGCTTTAATCACTCTGCTATCTACCAATCCATCATCTTGAATTTGATTGATAACTCGAATTGCATTATTACGCCAGTTCGTAAAATAGGCTTTGGCTTCCGAGGAAAAATCCAAGATGTTTTGTGTATTTCTATCATCTCCATTCTCTACAAAAGGTAAGCTAATCACCTTGTCAATTATTGATTCCCACATAGTCGAGTATTTATCAAAAGACGAATCTTCATCTGATTGCCAATCAGCAATTTCTTGGGACGATGGATAAACAAAAATAATTCTGTCAAGTAGTTCGTTCTCCTTGTAACCTTTCTCTACCAATTCGTGCATACGAGTTGTTTGCATCGTACCGACAATATTTATAAAGGGATATTCTATATGAATCGGTATAGGCATACTGCATCTTGAAATATCCAAAGGCTTACCGCTGAATGCTGTCAATAGCTGCTCAATAAGTTGCCCTCTGCTGTACTGGTTCACGGCATTAAACATCCCCATAATCTCATCCACATACACTACAACACCTCGCTGGTTATCATCAAGCGCACGCATTAACGCCTCTGGAGTAAAATCCGATATAATAGTTCTCCGTAAGACAGGTTTGTTTGGCAAAGGAGTAGTGCCTTCTTTCTTACCTTTGTTGCTCTCTACCAGATTGTTGTATTGCTCCATCTCTAATTTGAATTGCTTGATAGCTTTGGCATCATGCTTGCGAATGGGACGGAAAGCAAAATCCAAAGGTGGAGTTTTACCCATTCCGGAACGACCTACCAATATCATATAAAGGGCAGAGTTACTAATCCATCCTCCACGAATACGAATATTGACAGCATTACCAATGGCGGTTGAGACTGCAACCAAAAGAGATGCCATCATGTATTCTATGGAATAATTCTCTTGCCGGGATAAAGCCAATATCATATCTTGGATTTTAGCAGGAAAAGCATCTAAAGGAATCTTCTTTTCAAAGACTCCTTCAAATTCCATTCTGATAGCATTACATAAGTTGATTGCATCCATTAGAATCGAGTATTTCTTTTTGACCTTATGAATAGGGATGCTTCATTTTCTAAATCCTTTTCAGATTTTATCTTTCCGGCATGAAGCCACTCGTCTATTTCTGATTTAAGAAACATAATGCGCTTTCCTCTTTTATGAAATGGAATTTGGTGACAACTCGTCCATCCATATACTGTTTGTTCTGCCGGATGGCTGGGAATATACTCACACAACTCTTTCAGGTTCATCCATTGCTCGGTTGGAACATTGGGACTTGGATTGTTCAGACCGTCAATCTTGGAATCCAATTCATTTAACTTATCCATCATCCATGACATTGCTTTGGGCAAATCTTCAAATGTAATCTTCTTCTCGCTCATATTGTTACTTGTTTACTGTTTTATTTTTCGGCAAAGTAATAGCGATTTTCTATGCTGATTTTGTGGTGTAATACATCACATAAAAAGACAGCAGCGAAACATAACTATCATAAGGATTACTTGTTGATTATCAATGCAAGTAATGGAGAATATCAGTAGCGGATTTTTATTGTAATGTCGCCTATCATATAGGAATCATAAGGCTATCACAAGAAATGACCATAGATAAAAATAAAGCCACCCACGTAAATTCTACGCAGATGGCTATATGTTACAAAAGAAAATCAGTGTTGTTTGATCGCTATAAAATTAATTCCTACTAACAATGAGTTTCTATTCCTTATTCTAAGGAACAAGTTTTAGCTTTTTACAATTTTCCATCATAGTATCAATTGCAGCGATAAATTCTGACGTATTTAGAAAGTAACTTGGGTATGCTTCTTGCAGTTCTTTCATTTTAGGAACAGATACCAAAACCACAGCATTACGTTCGTCCATTACCTTTTTTTCCAACTCGGAATAAGCAGTAGATGCTTCACTTTCATCATCTTTTGAAAAGGCTCGGATTTTTACAATTTTTGATTGAAAATCAATATTTAGTATATAGTATCCATTTTTGAACTTTTCGTTTTTTGCATGTATGCCTGATACGCTTAAGGCTTTAAGTGTATCACTATGATTAAATTTTATGTTTGCTTCGTATAACAATTTCATTAAGCAATACATATCATATTCCTTTTCCATGTGCGCTTTTAATATTGGCTGCTTTTCTTTAATTGCTAATAGAGAACTTGTTATCTTGAAAAAATCTAACCATTCATCGGAACCCATACTTGATTTTAGAGGAGTTCTTGTTATGAGACCTGCAGTTTCAACTGCCATAGCCCAACTATGTTGTAACTTAGTCCGTATTTGTAGTTCAACTTTAGCTCCATTTGTGTTTTCATCAGCAGATTTGTATTTATAAATAAAATGAATACTACGATACCCGCTTTCTTTAGGATTTTCAATATAGTCCATAATTTTTACTAAGTCAAAACTTTGAGGTACTTGCTCAGTCAGAACCATTTTAGCACTTTGCAAAGCCTCAATATCATTGACAACAATTCTGAATCCCCCTATATCTTGCATCCCTCCCAAACGCATTTCAGGATTAATGTCCAATTTGTATAAAATCGAAGTAATTCGTTTTAATCGTCTCGAAGTTAATGCAATTGTTATATTGCTTTGATTTAGCAATGGCAGAATCTCATTTTGCAAATTATCCAAAGCTATTAAATGCAAGGTTCTCCATTCATTTATTTTTTGCATTGCTTCATCATATTCTTCATTGCTCTTAGCAGACATTATAATCTCACCAGCTTTATCAATTTGATGTCTTCCGTATTTCATTTTACTTTTTTCTTCTAATTCAACAATAATCTAAAGATACATTTTTGTATTTATATAAGTAAATCTAGCTTAATCGTTTCTGTAGCTTTCTCTTTCTTTTCATCAACAACCTTTGCATACACCTGTGTTGTTCTCACGTTTGTATGTCCTAACATTTTGCTAACTGTATAAATATCAGTACCTCCTGCCAGTTGTAGGGTCGCATAGGAATGCCTAAAGCAATGAAATGTAATGTGTTTGGATATTCCGGCTGCTTCAACCCATTTCTTGACAGGGCGATTTATCCATGACGGGTCTGGCAGTCCGGCAAATACAAGAAGCTCTCCTTCCTGCTGTTCTCCACAAAGATTAAATGCTTGTTCCGAAATAGGCATATATTCAACACCTTTTGTCTTTTGCTGAGTGAAATTCAGTCGATAGCTTCCATTGAACATTTCCACTTCCGACCATTTCAATTTTTGAATGTCGCAGTGACGGATTCCTGTTAAAGCAGAAAACAGAGCTGCACGTTTCAGTAATGGGTCACAAGGTGTTTGAGCCAGTCGGTTCAATTCCTCTACCGTGAGATATTCTCTCCGGCTTTCCCTTTCTTGAATCCCTTTGACTTTCGCAGAAATATCAATAGTCAAATAGCCGTCTATAAAAGCCTGCTTCAGTCCGGCTTTGAAGATGGAGAAATATGTAGAAGCTGTGTTTTGAGAAATCGTGCCTCGCTTAGTACCACCTTGAGGTGCGTTCATTATGAATTGGCGGAACGATTCTACCAGCTTTAAGTCTATTTGTGAAAAGAGGATGGTATCGCCTTTTGCAAAAATCTTCAATAATTCATGTACTCGCTTCCAGTTGACAATGATAGAATCGGAACTATGGGCATGCCTTGTTCGTTGCACATGGTCAAAGTATTCAATGAAATTGCTTCGAGAACGTTCTAACTGCTCTGCCAGTTCTGCATCGGTATCAGCATAAAGAGCCGCATTGTCATATTCCTTTTGCCGTAGGCTTCTGACCTTGTCGGCATAAATACATGATTCTTGGTCTAATTGGGATTTACATTGAATGACACCGTTCAAATCTCGTTTCGGTTTATAAGTGGTTTTGCCATCGGCATTAGTCCTTGCATTACGTGACTTATCCCAAATAGGTGTCGTAATGGTACGATTGAGATATTCACGTACTCTTTGTGGTGTATCTTTCCCAGATTGGAATACGGGATAAGATTCCACATAGAGATACCATTCATCACGATATTCAGACTTGCGGAGCTTTACCGACACTCGTGTATTGACTAATGCTTTCTTCATCGCTTCATACCTTTATATAAGTTATCAATTTCTTTCTTGGGTACATACACGAAATTACCTATCTGCCGAGTAGGGATAGAGTATTTGCGTATATGGAGATAAACTGTACTTTCATTCACAAGAAATTTTTCTGTGATTTCTCCAATGGTATAACAATCTTTTGGCTCCAGACTATACAGTTTGACAATAGGCTTTGGCTTTGTAAGAGCTTTCTCTCGGAGAGGATAGAGTTTCATCAGTTCTTCTTTTGATAGTAATGTCTGCCTTTCCCCGGCATTCACACTTGGAATTGTACCCTTACGAATCAAACGATAAAGAGTTTCCTTGCTTATGCCAAACAAAGCGTATGCTTCAGGAACCGTGATGTACTCTTTGGACTTGGGTATCTTCTTAACAACTTCGTCCAACCTTTGCAATCGCTATTCTTCATCCTTACGCCTTTTCCACGCAATTTTAGAACATTTGGGAGAGCAATACCACGATTCAATGGTTTTAGCCACAAAGGTCTCTCCACAAACCTTGCATTGACGTGTTATTTCAAATTTTGCTGCTGGCATAACCTACGTTTTACTTATATTCTTCATTCTCAGTACCTCTATTTTTATAAGTGTCACATTATCTACTTTTAAGTGTCGGTACAATTATGGTACAAATATACAATAAAAATCCGAATAACACGCAAAGTTAAAGAAAAGTGCTATAAAAAGAAATAGGGCATAACTTACTGAGTTACACCCTATATTCCTATTATTAGCTATCGTTGTTTACCGATACTTACTTCACTTCCTCTGATTATGTTTCTTTTACATCTTATTTAACAAAAATTGAAACCAACATAGTGTTTCAATTTTTGAGAGGAGGCAATGCGATGCGCTTCAATGCCCATAGGGCATTCTGTAGCAAAGCCATTGCCGACGTTACAATAAGGGCGAAAACAATCGGATAAAACCTTGCCACAACCGCTCATACCATCGGCGCTGTGCTATGTTTGCCAATGTTACTTCTTCGCATTGTTCCAGGTCATCAAAGAATATCGCCTTGTTGCGTAGGGCAAAGTCTGTGTCATAGATGTAAGAGTTTGCCTCGTAGTCAAGGCACAAACTGCGGTAGTCTAAATTCGCACTGCCGATGCTCGATAGGTAGTCGTCGCATACGAATGTCTTGCAGTGCATAAAGTTTCCTTTGCGTTCAAACACTCGCACACCGGCCTCTAAGATCTCTTTATAATACGACTTGTTTACGGGACGTAACAACCACGAATCTGGGCGTTGGGGAACCATCAGACGTATATCTACACCCGCCAGGGCTGCTGCCTTCATTGCACTCAGTAGGGGCTCGGGAGGTGCAAAATAAGGAGTCTGCATGTACATATAATGCTTCGCATGTACCAATGTCCATTCATAACTCATTTCAAGTATAGGCCAACGTGAGTCAGGGCCGTCAGGTACAATCTGAATCAGTGTGCCTTCGCTTTGTGGGGAAGTAGTCTTGGATAGGTTCGAAAATAACGTACTGTCTGTTTTCCCGTCTGCAGTGAGCCATGAGTCCATAAACAGATATTCCAAACTGGCTACGGCAGTTCCCGTAATGCGCAGGTGAGTATCTCTCCATTGGTAAAAATAGTGGTTGTTGATGTTCATCCCGCCCACATAGCCTATTTCACCGTCTATAATTACAATCTTACGATGGTCGCGATAGTTAATGCGGGTCAGCATGTCAAATAGGTGATAACGCAAATTGGTAAAATGCACCACCTTAACGCCCGCTCTTTTCATGGCGTTATAGTATGCCGGCAATATGGGAAGATTGGCTACATTCTCATTGATAAAGCGTACATCAAGTCCCTCACGCGCTTTCTGCATCAGTATATCACGTATGTGGCGACTGCTGTTGTCTATGCCAAAGTGATAATACTCCATATAGATCGACTTCCGTGCTTGTTGCAGATCTTGCAGTAGCAACTCCAATTTTCGCTCACCTTCCGTGATTATTTCCACCTCATGGGCAATACTTACGCCGGGGCGTTGGTTACTGCTCAATAGGGTCACCAAAGGGCGAAATTCTTCCTTTACTTCTTGGCTTAGTTCGTTGCCGAAAAGCGCATCGTCCAACACTTGTTTTTCTTTCTCTGCAAACAATGCTTCATAACATCGATAGGTGCGATCAAAGTGATACTGATGCCTGCGGTTGATGCCGAAGAGCAAATACAAGATAAGCCCTACTATGGGAATCAGAGCAATAATCAACAACCAGGCAAATTTGCGCCCCGAATCTCCCGTATCCACCAATATAACCAACACTACGCCTACAATAAGCAGGAATAGTAACAAACTAAGTATTGGACCCGATTGAAACAAAGTAATGGTTAGCATACAAGGGGTTGTTAGTTTTCGGTTTAGTTGCCCGTCTTCGTGCGTTTATCCAAGATGTCTTGCATTTGCAACATCTCATCACGCAGGCGGGCAGCCTCTATAAAATCAAGTTCTTTGGCGGCACGGAGCATGTCTTTGCGAGTCTTATCAATGGCTTTTTGTAGTTGCTTGTCCGTCATCGATTCTACAATAGGAGTCGTTACGGCTTCGTAAATGCGTGTAACGGTATATTTCTGTTCCTCCTCTTGTTGCAGCAGACCCGATAGCGGATTTTCCAAGGCTTTCCTTACGGCAGTGGGGGTAATGTTATGTTCCGCGTTATAGGCCATTTGCTTGCGACGGCGGCGAAGTGTTTCGTCTATGGTTTGCTGCATGCTCTGGGTTATCTTGTCGGCATACATAATCACTCTGCCGTGTACGTTACGAGCCGCACGACCTGCCGTTTGGGTCAGACTGCGGTGATTGCGTAGGAAACCCTCTTTGTCAGCATCCAATATGGCTACAAGGCTTACCTCCGGCAAGTCCAATCCTTCACGCAATAAGTTTACACCTACCAATACGTCATACAGACCGCGGCGCAGGTCTTCCATTATTTGTACACGATCCAATGTATCTACATCCGAATGAATATAGGCACAACGGATGCCGGCCTTGCGTAGGTAATCATCCAGTTCTTCCGCCATACGTTTGGTCAGAGTTGTAATCAGAGTGCGCTCATCCCGCTCTATCTGTACGTTTATTTCCTCCAATAGGTCGTCTATTTGGTTGAGCGATGGGCGTACATCTATTTCCGGGTCAAGCAATCCGGTCGGACGTATCACTTGGTCTATAACTATACCTTCCGATTTTCGGAGTTCATAGTCTGCAGGTGTGGCACTTACGTATATGGTTTGAGGGGTCAGTTCTTCAAATTCTTCAAAGGTAAGCGGACGATTGTCACGTGCCGCAGGCAGGCGAAAACCATACTCTACCAAGTTTTTCTTGCGTGCTGCATCACCCCCATACATGGCATGTATCTGAGGTACCGTCACATGACTTTCATCTATCACGAGCAATAGGTCGTCCGGAAAATAGTCAAGCAGGCAGTAAGGTCGCGAACCGGGTGGACGACCGTCAAAGTAGCGGGAATAGTTTTCTACCCCCGAACAGTACCCCAATTCCTGAATCATCTCAAGGTCATATTTTACACGCTCTTCCAATCGTTTTGCTTCCATCATCTTCCCCTCTTGTCTGAACTTATCCACTTGGGTCTGCAAGTCAATACGAATCTCTCCTATGGCTCTCTCTACACGCTCTTTGGTAGTACAAAAGATTGAGGCGGGATAGATATAGAAGTCGTCATACTCGTCTAATATCTGGTTGTTAACAGGCTCGTAGGTATATATCTCATCAACTTCATTCCCCCAAAAGACTACACGCACTGCATAGTCTGCATACGCTAAAAATATGTCTACCGTATCGCCTTTTACACGGAAATTCCCGCGAGTTAGTTCTATCTCATTGCGGGTATATTGGCTACTTACCAACTGTAGTAGAAAGTTGTCGCGCACCAAGGTCTGACCTTTGCTTATGCGAATCGCATTTTGTGAGAAGTCTTGTGGATTGCCTATACCATATAAGCAACTGACCGACGATACCACTATCACATCTTTTCTGCCCGATAGCAAAGCAGCGGTGGCACTAAGACGTAGTTTCTCTATTTCGGCATTAATGCTAAGGTCTTTCTCTATGTACGTATCGGTCGATGGAATATAGGCTTCGGGTTGGTAGTAGTCGTAATAACTGACAAAATACTCTACGGCATTCTTCGGGAAGAAACTTTTCATCTCGCTGTATAGTTGGGCTGCCAGTGTTTTGTTGTGCGAGAGAATCAAAGTAGGGCGTTGTACTTGTTGTATCACGTTGGCAATGGTAAACGTCTTGCCTGAGCCGGTTACACCCAATAGGGTTTGAGCAGGTGCACCGGCTTGCAGACCGTCTGTCAATTGCCGAATGGCTTCCGGTTGATCACCCATTGGCTGATACGAAGAGGTCAGATTGAAAGTATGAGGCATGAGGTTTCGTCTGTTTAATCAAAAGTTAAAGATAAGGTTGGGTAAGGACGTATCTGTCAGGCAACCCAGTTCTGTCGGTCAAGGTTGCGGTAGCCTATGGCTTCGCTCAAATGTTTGCTGCTGATGCTTTCCGAACCCTCTAAATCGGCTATCGTACGTGCTACTTTCAAAATACGGTCATAGGCACGAGCCGAAAGTCCTAATTTGCTGATGGCATACTCAAGCAGTTGATGTCCTTTCTCATCCGTCTGACAATACTGACGCAACATCTTGCCCGACATTTGAGCATTGCAATAAATGCCGGAAGCGTTCTTGAAACGGATCGCTTGACGTTGGCGGGCTGCTATCACACGTTGGCGGATATCCGCACTGTGTTCGCCTTCTGTCGTTCCGGTCAGTTTCTCAAACGGAACGGGAGTTATTTCTACTTGTATATCTATGCGGTCAAGCAATGGTCCCGATATGCGACTCAAATAGCGTTGTACAATTCCCGGATTACAAGTGCAAGCATGGATCGGATCATTGTAATGACCGCAGGGACAAGGGTTCATGGCGGCTACCAACATAAATCCTGCCGGATATTCAACCGACATCTTTGCGCGGGCAATACAAATCTTCCTGTCCTCCAACGGTTGGCGCATCACTTCCAATGCACTGCGCTTGTATTCGGGCAACTCGTCCAAAAACAATACACCGTTGTGGGCTAACGATATTTCTCCGGGCATAGGGTTTGTTCCGCCGCCCACCAAGGCAACATCGCTCACTGTGTGATGTGGACTGCGAAACGGACGCTGCGTAATAAGTGCTGTATTGCTGCCCGTAGTGCCTGCCACCGAATGAATCTTAGTCGTTTCCAACGCTTCATCCAATGTCATAGGGGGTAATATGCCGGGTAGTCGTTTGGCCATCATGCTTTTGCCTGCACCGGGAGGTCCTATCATAAGTATATTATGACCGCCTGCGGCGGCTACCTCCAACGCACGTTTCACATTTTCCTGACCGCGTACATCTGCAAAATCCAATCCTGTTTGTGCTACGGGGCAAATAAATTCTTCCTCCATATTGAGTGTAATCGGCCGGCACTCGCTTTTTCCGTTCAGAAAATCCACCACATCCGACAATGCAGACATTCCGTACACCTCTAATCCGTCCACTACTGCCGCTTCACGTGCATTGGTCGCGGGCAAAATAAAACCCCGATAACCGAGTTCCTTGGCTAAGAGGGCTATTGGTAAAACGCCCCTAACAGGTTGAAGAGTACCGTCTAACGACAATTCGCCCATAATCAGATACTTGTCCAACTTTGCGGTTTCTACCTGCTCATCGGCTGCCATTATACCAATTGCCAACGGCAGGTCATAAGCGGCTCCTTCTTTGCGAATGTCGGCAGGAGCCATATTGATGGTTATACGCTTGTGCGGCATCTTATAGCCGTTAACGGTAAGGGCAGAACGAATACGCTCATGACTCTCTTTTACGGCATTGTCTGGTAAACCCACTAAACAGAACTCAACACCGTTGGTCAAGTGAACCTCTATTGTTACCAATACGGCATCAATGCCGTGGACGGCTGCACCGAATGTCTTTACTAACATATCATTTCTCATTTTTAGGTATGCTGTCCGTTTGGACAACAACGGTGGTATCTTTCGGGGTTGGGCTTGGTTTCTTGCGTCCGCCTTGACCACCGAAATCGTATTTGAACATAAAACCTATACCTTGCACCGTATGTGCTTCCTTCAATGAATATTTGTCTACCGTGTGGGTATAGGCTTTTGCACGCCAATGACCTGATGGACTCAATAGATATTCTACATCTAAATTACCAAATATGGGTTGGTTACTTATGTCATTGTATCGGTAGCCGAAGTTGCCGTTAATAATGAGTCTGTTGTTGGGCTGATATTGGAACTGGGTCTCATATTCCTGGCTGGAATCTTCACCGTTGCCGTCCGTACGAACATTAAAGCCGAGCGTGAAGTCTTTCGTTAGTTTACTTATCCAGTTATTTATCTGACCTGTAATAGTCGAACTGAGCAACGAGTAAGTCTCGTTCACTCCTATGTTCTCCGTATTGGTTTGTAAATATTCCGGGGTATAGAAGCGGTTGAATACCAATAAGTAAAGAATCTGTCGCATCATCATCTCATCGGTATTGATGATAGAGCGTACCTGACTTGCCACACTCTCATCCGATTGGGGAAGTTCTATACCGAAAGAAATTACCGGATTCATCAAATTACCTTTCAAATAAAGTATGCAATTCACAGGTACGGAGGTTCTGTTCGTGGAAAGTTGTGCAGCGTCCGAACCGAATAAGTCGCGCAAAGAAGCAGTGGTGGAGTAGTGCGCGCTCGCATCTATCTGCGGATTCTCCGGGTTGCCGGTGAATATTACTTTGCTATCGGGGCGGATGGTAAACTCTTTGCGTATCACGTTTTGGAAGGTGAAGAAGAACGAACCTTGCTCCAATGTATAAGTACCGAATAGTTTTATGTCGTTGGAAGTTACGTCATATTCTAATTTCAGGTTACCTGTGCCTCGTCCATTGAGGTGGTCACCCGTCTTGGGGTCTATAATTATATTCACCATGGCGGCAGGTGTCGCCTCTATCTGCAAATCTACGAATACTTTGGTCTGTAGTTTGCGCATTTCTGCAGGGATGGAAATGGCAATCGGTGGCTCATTGTGGTTGACAAACGTAATGAAAGAGTTATCTCTCGCATTGCTGGTATTGGCAATAGAGAGGTTAAAGGTGGTATTGTTTTCTGTACGTGCATTGGCTGCAATGCGGCATTCATATTCGTTGCCTCGTATGGTCGCATCTCCCGTGGCATATACCTTACCGTAAAACATATCTCCTTTTACGTTGGGTAAATCCATTACAAGGGCTTGCCGACAATCCAAAGCAAAATCATACTGAAAGTCTTTGAAGTTGCCGTCATGAGTAAGTGCACCATTCAAGTGTACGGAATTACCTTCTTTATCACGTAAATCTATATGGTCGAACAATATCCGGTCTGTGTACATAGTCACAGAGTCGCTGAAGAAATAGCGTGTTCCTAATATCCCTATGCCTACACCGGCATCTTTCGCCATGGCTTTGGCTTCTACGTATGTCTTTTTGTGTTCGCCGAATACATGTACCTTGCCGAATCCTCGCCCTTCTATATGGTCCAATATGTTTTCAGTCCAACCGTTAATAAAACCCAAATTCACGGAGTCGGCATCAATGTACAAATCCCAACGTGTATTTTGTGGGGTTACTATACCGCTTACACAGGCTACTGTATCTGTTTTTTCTGTTACAATACCCGCTATGTCAATGGCTTTGTTCTCTCTGTTCCAAGTGGCTGTTGCAGCGGCATCCCCTATGTAATAACCATTAATGGCGGCACTGTCCATGCGAACATCGGCTTCAAACAAAGGGGCTTTGAACAGACTGTAAACCGTTCCCCAACCCGTAATTTCTCCTCCGAAAGAAATGGCATCTTTCACACGGGTATAGCCCAATAGGTAATCAAGGGTGAGTTGACCTATTTCTATACGTATGGAGTCGCTGACGCGAGTACTGGCAAGTCCGTCTGCGTACAGATAATGACGTTCATTGCCGAATCTGAAACCTTCTACTTGTAGGGTCGTGTCGGCAACGCTATAGCGTACGTGGCTGTCGTTTAGTGTCCATACCGAGTCGGCCAATACAAATTCCGAAGGCAGGAAATGTAAGTCAATGAGTGGCTCGTCTGCATATTGCGTAAAACGAGTTGTAGTGTGGAGTGTCCCGGCATTTCTTACGCTGTCGTTATTATCGAAACTGAACGTCATATAAACCGAGTCGTGACGAGCTACGGTACTAAGTCTGCATTTTAGGTCGCCTATTTTCTGACTGGCAGGATTATCAGTGGCTTTGTTCTTAAAAGACAAAGATAGGTTTACTTGTTTGTCTCGGTTGTCTAAGTTAAGGGCTATGTCATTTACATGCCGTTGCCCTGCATTAAGTTCCGGAACTACCACTTGCAATGCGAATTGTTCCGAAGGTTCATTCACAAAACCTTTTACAGTGGGCATCTGAGAGAAACTCACAGGCAATTCCAATACATCGCTGATAAGATCCAAGTTCTTGAAATAAGCATAAAACTGCATGTCGTTGTTAGGAGCCGTTTGCATTACTTTCCGGCGTGTTTTTTCTCCTAACAGACGAGGCACATATTTAACAACCAATCGTTGCAGCATCACGGGTAAGGCACTGTAGCGATACTTACCGGATATATTGGCATTCAAAAAATCCGATTGTATCTTGAAATTTGTAGGGCGGTTGTTGCCCGTTTCGGCAACTATGCGCATATTTTCCATCAACAACTCTTTTTCGTTATTGACGAATCTCAAATTCTTCAATGTGGCATGTCCGTTCAGATTGTCCAAACTGTTACCTGTAAGGTTCAAAGACAATGTTCCTTGCAGGTCCGATTCCACATAACGTTTCGACAAATGCAATGCTCCCATGTGCAGGCGGTCGATGCTTAAATCGAAATTCATAACGGGCAATCGCTTTGTCAGGTCTATCAGACCATCAAAGGCAAAGGCTATGTTCGGGTCGTTTAATCCTAATTTTCCTTCAAATTTACCCTCGGTATATACTCCGTCAATGCGGGCGTTACGGTAGTGGTAATCTCTGAAATCAAAATCCGATAAGGTGGCTTGCAAATCGGCGCGCATAGGAATGTCTATACCCGTATGAGCATCCACTTGCGTTGTCAAACTGATGTTGCCCAAATCTTTGTTGTTTAATAATTTCCCGAGCTTGAAACGCTTGGTCTGTACAACGCCCTTAAAATACATCTCACTGAATTTATTTCGGGCAAGTAGCGAGCCGTTAGTGCTTATCGAACCCAATGGCGAACTGAAAGCACCGTGTAGTGTCAAACTGTCTATACGTCCGTTCAGTGCTCCCTTGTAATGTACCATCCCCAAGCGGGCTATCAAGGGAGGTAACTGATAGGGACGGTTCTGCATATCCGACAAGAAATCCTGTAAAAGGGCTTTGTGGAGGGTCAGATCTTGCAAATGAGCATGTATACAGGCGGTGTCAATGTGGGGAAGACCATGTATGGCAACATCACCTCGCAATAACGGATATTGTTGATAATCTATCGAAAGGCCCTTGGCATTCAAACTGTCTATAGTACCTGACAAATCGCACGAGAATAGCAACTGACCGTCTATATTCTTCAAAATGGGTACAAAACTGCCTATGTCTTTGGGCGATAAGGCTGCACGATTTATGTGCAGCCTTACTGCCGTCTTCGATATATTCTCTGTTGTCACTCCTCCTTCGGGAAATATAGCCTCTGCTACGGATATTCGCAACTCCGAATGAGGTAACGCAATGTGCAGTCGTGGAACTATTGCTTGGGTGGGTGTTAACAATAAACCGGTCTCCAACTTATCGAGTACAAATCCGTTTTCCTCCCGAAACGATAGATGCTCAATTTCTGCATTTAATGAATCTTTCGAGTAATGATTTAGCGATAAAGATGCTTGCAGGTTGTTTATGTGTACATCGTTGTAACGCAATCGTACGTCATCCAATCGTACGTTTTTTACTTCTATCATTTGATTCATTTCGCCTGTCTCTTTGGGCAGTAAATCGGTCAGAAAAGCAAAATTCATCTTGCCGTTGGCCGTCTGATAGGTATTCAATAAAGCATGACTGACAACTGCTTGCTTGAAGATAATACGATTCTTAAAAAAGCCTCTGAAATCGAAAAGGGCACGTAAGGTGTCAACGTAAAGCAATGTATCTTGTTGTTGGTCGCCTATATAGATATGCTCTATTTCTATTCGGTTGAATAAATGGAAATCTACTCGCCCGATGTTCACCTCTGCCTGCAAACCGCGAGAAATCTCATGAGTCAGTACGCTGAGTGCTGCGGTCTGTACTTTGCTGCTCCTGATAAGCATAAACAAGGCTCCTGTAACCAAAATAGTACAAGATAATACAATGCACAATATGTATCCGAAGCGTTTCACAAAGTCTTCTATCCGCAATTTATATGCGGCAAAGATACTTCATTTTCGCGAATCCTCCAAATACTTGTAAATGAAACTCTACACGTTTCGTCCTGCACTTATATTTTTTAGGGGCTGTATTTTAGAAATATGTTCTTACGGTAGCCGAACTTGGCGGATTTGCCATACCATCCGTTATTCTGCTCTGGAAGATAGCGGATTATAGTGCAGGAATTGGAGTTGTTCAAGGTTTATGTGCAGAACTAAAAAATATTTACGACTCAACGATACTGCCGGGCATGGGCATCGATAAGTACGATAATTTCCTGAATTTACGGCTCATGTTAAACTGTAAATCGATTGTTTTCCGCATTTTTTTGAACCGTATTTCATTCAATGGACTTGCTATAATATATTTCTGACGATTTTTAGATGGGTTGGAAATGCCTAATCTGTCCAGAATATCTTGTTCCGTTCTTGGAACCGACTAAAAGTTCCTTATGTCCTCTTCTTTTTTTGTCAGTTTGTGAGTAACTAAGTTCGTGTAAAGTTGTTCGCTTTTCGTGGTATGCTTACTTTTTTTTTATTGGCTTGGTTACTTTTTTGCTCATTTTCGCTTATAATTTGGTTGTGGTTATGGATAACTAAGTTGCTTTTTAGTTGAACTTGTTTGCTTTTGCGTAGTATGGTTATCACAAATTCGTAATGTGGCGCATATAAACACTGACTTTTTACCAAACTACATCGTATTTCATGTGTCCAATTTTAGAAAAAATACAACTATAAGGTTAATCCCATATTCGTCTTATCCATCGACTATCATCACCTTTCGTTCCCCACTGTACATGCCACATCCTTCCATTAGTTTTATCAATTAAAAGAAATTGGTACATATTTTGAGTCGGATAAAGTTCAAATGAATTAGAACCATATTCCTGATAAGAAGATAAATCCGTATCATTTATAATCCATGTACCTTCGTTATCACGATTTAGATTCCATTGAACTTGCCATATCCTACCTGTTCTTGAGTCTAACTTCAAGAAATTATAAAGATTTTCCGTCTGATACAATTTATATCTGTTTTTCAACGACAAATCTATATCCAAGGCTTCTAATTGCGAACTCAAAGTTTCTAATTTTGTGTTGATTAGATTGAGAATTGAATCGTTCTGTGCGAAACAATAAGAAGAAAGAAGCAATAAATAGATTACAAGTTTTGTTTTCATAATAGTGATTTTAATTTATTTCGTTTTATGGATAGACTATATTACTTGGAATAAGTGATAAATTCAGATAATGGACGTAGAATTGAGATATAGCCTCATAGAGAGGGAGCGAGGCTACACTCTCTCGATCATTTTGGTATGTAGGATTTTTTAAGTGCTCCTAATGCTATATTCTATATATGACACAACTTCGACGGTGTCACTGCAAGGTTGACCAAAAAACCTATTAGGCATTCCTGGAGTTGCGTTATCTTATTTGTTGCGTTGTTAAACGTCTGTTGTGGTCATTTTTTGCAGTTGATTTTGATTGCAAAGGTAGTAAAAAATCGATACTTAGGCTATTCTCTGGAAGAAAAGTTAAAAGTACACCTGCTTGTCCTCTTTTCCTCGCACAACACGTTTGTATTCAAACACCCTTTCACTGGGTGCGATGTGTAATGTATAGTGTAAGTTTACGTGGAGTTTTTTTGCATTTGTCCAAACGACACTATTTTCTTCGTAATCCTGACAATTTGCTGCCGTCTGTATCTTCCTATGCTTTTACCTTGTCTTACGATAGCATTACGAGATCATAACGAGACCTTAACGAGATCGTAACGAGACCGTGTCGAGATATCATTCTGTCAATGCCGCTACCGCATGTCGATAACAACAAAACAGCGTGTGCAAAACTACTATAGCACACGCTGCTCATTATCTGTTGATAAGTCTTTGCTTAGAACACGATGTTTACAATGCGTCCCGGCACTACGATGGTTTTCTTCGGTGTTGCACCTTGCAGGAAACGCGCTGTTTGCTCATCAGCCATAACGGCTTGTTCCACTTGCTCCTTCGAGAGGTCTTTGGGCAATTCCAACATAAAACGTGTTTTACCGTTGAACGATATGGGATATTTCACGTTGGCTTCCACCAACCACTTTTCTTCGCATGTGGGCCATGCTGCATCGCATACGGTGGTTGTATTGCCTGTACGATGCCACATCTCTTCTGCCAAATGGGGAGCAAACGGAGCCAACAACACGGCCAAGGGCTCTAATATCGCTTTCTTCGTGCAGTGTAGTGCCTGCAATTCCGATTGGCAAATCATAAAAGCAGGAATCGATGTGTTGAACGAGAAGTGCTCTATGTCGTAAGTCACTTTCTTTATTGTCTTATGCAGTATGCGCCATTCTTCGGCTGTAGGCTCTTCTTCGCTAAGGTTATCAAACATGTTCCACAAACGCTTTAGGAAACGATGTACACCGTCTATGCCGTTGGTGTCCCATGGTTTCGATTGTTCCAACGGACCGAGGAACATCTCATACAAGCGCAGCGTATCGGCACCGTAGCGTTCCACCATGTCGTCGGGATTTACCACGTTGTACATCGATTTCGACATCTTCTCTACAGCCCAACCGCATACATAGTTAGAGGTTACATTTCCTTCTTTCCATTCTTGCCATGTGGCACGACTGCCGTCTTCTAATATAAACTCGGCGTCTTTGTATTCGGGCATCCACCCGCAGAAACGCTCCAAATCAAGCACATCGTTCGATACTATATTCACATCCACATGTATCGGCTGTGTCTCGTAGTTGTCTTTTTGTCCGAGCGATACATAGGTGTTTGTTCCTACTATGCGGTATACAAAGTTACTACGCCCCTGAATCATACCTTGGTTAATCAACTTGGCAAAGGGCTCGTCTTTGCATATTATGCCGAGGTCGAAGAGGAACTTATTCCAAAAACGTGAATAAACAAGGTGGCCTGTCGCGTGTTCCGTACCACCTATGTAGAGGTCTACTTGTTGCCAATAGTTGTTTGCTTCTTTAGAAACAAGTGCCTCGCTGTTGTGGTTGTCCATATAGCGCAGGTAGTAGGCCGACGAACCGGCGAAACCGGGCATGGTACACAACTCCAAGGGGAAAACGCTGATGTTGTCTATCTCGCTTTTGTCAACCACTTCTCGTGTTTGTTCGTTCCATGCCCAACGCTGTGCATTGGCAAGCGGAGGCTCGCCCGATTGGTTGGGCTTAAAGTTGTCCATCTCGGGTAATAGCAGAGGCAGACACTCATCGGGAACGAGGTAAGGCATTCCGTTTTTGTAATAGATAGGGAAGGGCTCGCCCCAATAGCGTTGACGCGAGAATATGGCATCACGCAAACGGTAGTTCACTTTTACGCGTCCGATGCCTTTTTCGCTGATGTATTGTTTCATTTGTGCTATAGCCTCTTTCACTTGCAAACCGTTCAGGAAACCGGAGTTTTGCATAGTCCCCTCTTTGGCATCGAACGACGATTCGCTCACATCGCTACCCTCAATGAGCGGGATAATAGGTAGCGAGAAATGGCGGGCAAAGGCATAGTCGCGGCTGTCGTGAGCAGGAACTGCCATTATTGCTCCAGTACCGTAACCCGACAATACATATTCCGATATATATATGGGAATCTCTGTGCCTGTCAACGGATTTATGGCATACGAACCACTGAAAACCCCCGTCACCTTTCTGTCGGAAATACGGTCGCGTTCCGTGCGGCTTTTTACATAGGTCAGATAAGCGGCAACCTCTTGTTGTTGTTCTGTTGTAGTAAGTGCCGCTACATATTCGCTTTCCGGAGCCAATACCATAAAGGTTACTCCGAACACAGTATCGGCACGTGTGGTGAATATACGCAGTTTTAAATCTTGCCCTTTCACGGGGAATAACATCTCTGCACCTTCCGAACGACCTATCCAATTACGTTGGGTCTCTTTCAGAGAATCGGTCCAATCAATTTGTTCCAGACCTTGCAGCATACGTTCTGCATAGGCCGATACGCGTAAGCACCATTGGCGCATCACACGTTGTTCTACGGGATAGCCGCCACGTACCGACAACCCTTCGCTTACTTCATCGTTGGCAAGCACTGTTCCCAATGCAGGGCACCAGTTTACTTTTGTATCTGCCAAATAAGCAATGCGGTAGTTCATTAATGTACGTTGCTGTTCTTCTTCTGTCATTGCTTTCCAATCGGCAGCAGTAAAGCGCAGTTCTTCCGATTGGGCAACATTCAGTCCCTCTGTTCCTTGCTTTTCGAAATGCGTAACCAATTGCTCTATAGGCTCGGCTTTGCCGTGTGTGTAGCAATAGTAGTGCTTGAACATCTGTGCAAATGCCCATTGCGTCCATTTGTAGTAGTCGGGCGAACAGGTGCGCAATTCTCTTCCCCAATCATAGGAAAAACCGATTTTAGAGAGTTGCTCGCAGTAGCGGGCTATGTTCTTTTCGGTGGTTATTTCAGGGTGTTGACCTGTCTGTATGGCATATTGCTCTGCAGGTAAACCGTAGGCATCGAATCCCATAGGATGCAACACATTGAAGCCGCACTGACGTTTATAGCGCGAATAGATATCAGAGGCAATATAGCCAAGCGGATGACCGACATGCAATCCTGCTCCCGAAGGGTAGGGGAACATGTCCAATACGTAGTATTTGGGCTTGTCGCTATGGTTCTCTACTTTGTAGGTGGCATCTTCTTGCCATTGCTTTTGCCAACGCTGTTCAATCTCTCTGAAATTATATTCCATGTCTTCCTGAATAAATGTGTTAGGTCTATAACATACGGAAAGTACCCGTTTCCGATTGCAAAGGTAACACAAAATAATTGATTCAACAAATACTCGAACTATCGTGCCCTGCTGTCGTGCCGACCATATAACAACAGAGAGGACTCACTCAGGAGTCCTCTCTGTCAGATCTGCTGAGGGGTAGGGTTAACGCCCCAATAGTTTCTCTACTTGCTCGCATACGTTTTGAGCAGTAAAGCCGAGTTTCTCATCCAACACTTTGTAGGGGGCTGAGTAGCCAAAACTCTCCAATCCCCATATGGTGCCGTTCTCTCCTACCAATCCTTCCAACGTGCAAGGCAGTCCGGCAGTCAAACCAAAGCGGGGAATGCCAACGGGCAATACCGCTGTTTGGTATTCTTTCGATTGGGAGCGGAACAAGCCTTCCGATGGTACCGATACAATGCGCAAACGCACTCCTTTTTCCCTTAATGGTTCTGCTCCTGCACATAGGGTTGCTACTTCCGAACCGGAGGCAACCAATACCACTTGCGGTGCCTCATCGCTGCTCACTATATAGGCTCCTTTACGAAATCCTTCTTCATCGTGAACAGGTAGCGAGGGAATGTCCTGACGACTCAATATGAGTGCCGTTGGTGTGTCTGTATTCTCCATGGCTAATCGCCATGCCATAGTGGTTTCTTCTGCATCGGCAGGTCGTAATACCAACATGGAGTTACGTCCCTCATGATTCTTAAGTTTCTCCATCAGTCGAATCTGTGCTTCCTGTTCTACAGGTTCATGCGTAGGACCATCCTCTCCCACACGGAAAGCATCGTGTGTCCAAATAAATTTGACGGGCAATTGCATAAGTGCAGCCATGCGTACTGCCGGTTTCATATAGTCGGAGAATACAAAGAATGTTCCGCAGGCAGGCACTACACCTCCGTGCAAAGACATGCCCATGCAAAGGCATGCCATCGTTAGTTCGCTTACGCCTGCTTGTAAGAAAGCCCCGCTGAAGTCCCCATGGGTAAAAGCATGTGTCTTCTTTAAGAAACCGTCCGTCTTGTCTGAGTTACTTAAGTCGGCAGATGCCACTATCATATTACCCACTTGTTCTGCCAATGCAGATAATACTACAGCCGATGCACCGCGGGTGGCAGACCCCGGCTTCTGTGTTATTTTGCTCCAGTCTATTGCAGGGGCTTCTTCCGAGAAGAAGGTGTCGTATTGTGCGGCTAATGCAGGGTTCTCTTGTTTCCATTCGTAGAGTTCTGCATAGCGTTGGTTGGCTATTGTACGGAGTTCTTCTGCACGTTTGTCGTAGAGGGCTTGCACTTCGGGGAAAATTACGAATGGGTTGGTCGGATCACCGCCTAAGTTGGTTATCGTGGCGTCAAAGGATGCTCCCGATTTGCCTAAGGGAGTACCATGGGTGGCGCATTGCCCTTCGAACGATGTTCCATCGGCAGTAACTGCCCCTTTACCCATTATCGTATTGCCGATAATGAGTGACGGACGATTTTTCTCTGCCTTGGCGTTATTAAGTGCTACGCGTATTTCAATGGGGTTATTACCCTCTATGGTCTGTACATACCATCCCCATGCTTCGTATTTCTTTTGTACATCTTCGCTGGTTACGGCATCGCAGGCTGTAGAGAGTTGTATCGAGTTGGAGTCGTAGAACATGATGAGGTTGTTCAGACCGAGATGTCCTGCTATTCTGCCTGCTCCCTGAGAAATCTCTTCTTGTATACCACCGTCCGATATAAATGCGTAGATAGTTTGGTTCATTACATTGCCGAAACGTGCTTGTAAGAATTTGGCTGCGATGGCAGCACCTACAGCGAACGTATGTCCTTGACCCAATGGACCTGACGTGTTTTCTATCCCTCTTTCTACACAACGCTCGGGATGTCCCGGTGTAACGCTGCCCCATTGACGAAGATTTTGCAAGTCAGACAACGTAAACTTGCCGGTTAAGGTTAGTTGTGCATAAAGCATGGGAGCCATATGCCCGGGGTCAAGAAAGAAACGGTCGCGTCCTTCCCAAGCGGGATTTTCAGGATCGTATGTCAGGTATTCACTAAAGAGTACATTGATAAAGTCTGCGCCGCCCATAGCACCACCGGGATGCCCCGATTTGGCTTTCTCCACGGCAGCCGCTGCAAGAATACGGATATTATCCGCTGCGCGGTTCATAAGTTGTGTAGAGTTCATAGGGTATGTTGTGTTATGTTGTTTATAGCAAGTAGGAGTGGTTTATAGTGTCCATCCTAAGTAGTAATTAAAGCCGAAGTTGGTATCTTGTCGGTAGCCGAATCCGGGAATGTAATGGGCGGTTATGTCGCCCTCTTTGCCGCGGGTCATAAGTAATTTCAGGCGCACGAACCAACCCATGTGAAATCGTTTGTACACTTGTACTTGCACTCCTGCTACCACTTCGCCCCAAGCATCGCATCGCAGAGATGCCGGGTAGGATGTTGCCGGGTACAATTGCCAATAGGGGTCTGATACCTTTATCTCGTTCATCCCGGCTTGTTGCAGGGCTGTCCCTACGCGTAATCCGACCAATAGCATATTCTCTTTTCGCCCTTTTTTTAGTGCGGAAAGGTCAATACCGATACGTCCGTAACCACCTTTCCCCGAAAAAATGCCACCGGCAGCACTGACATCCGCTTGAGCATAGCCGAGTTCTAAGGTGGGGAAAAAACGATGTTTCAGGTCTGCGTTCAATGCTATTTCGTAACTCTGTACTTTGGCAGAACTGAGGGCTGTTTCCAAAATAGGAGTTCCGATATCCACTTTCAGGTTTATTCCCTGCCATATGGTGGAGTCGTTTCGTTCTGCAGCCTGCAAACCACCTACAAGGCAGAGTAGTAATAGTACAATGTAATATCTGCTTTTCATAAATGTGGTTAGTGGCTTAAGATAATGTGTATGCGTATATTATCTTGCTCGTAGTTCTCAATTGTTGCGTTTACAATTTCTGTTTCTGCTATAAATGTGTGAGTGGTCTTTACGTTCTCTATAGTGTGATAAACAAAACACCCGCATGCCAACGATACAAAATGGTTGTCATTTGTATGCTGAATGGCAATTGTATCGCATTGTCCGTTGGTCTGTACCACAAAAGATGTTGTGGTAGTATCGCTGCGCAGAGGTAAGGATAACGAAGAAACGTTCTTTGTGTTGTTTAACAATAGCGAGTCACTACCTATTCCTTGTACTCTGATGCTATCCAAAGCATTGAACATTACAGTGTCTCCTGTTGCAGTTAATGAATCACAAACCAATACGGCATGCAAACGTACATTGTCATCGGTGCGACATTCTTCATCTACTGAACAACTCGCACAAGCAAGCAATAGGCAGAATACAATCGGACAGTATATCTTCTTTATGAGCATATTGTGTGGTGTTAGAGCATTCGACGGGCTTCTTCTTTCAGCAGGGAAAGAGCACGTTGTGTAGGTGTTTCACCATTCATGGCGTATCCGGTAATCATCAGTTGTCCTAAGGGAAGAGCGGCATCATCGGGGTTGAACTGACCGGAACAGGTGTTTACAAACCGAATCATTTCTTCTTTGGCAAGTACAATGGCAGTCCATACCTCATCGCTTACATAGATTTGTTGTGAGATATTGTGTTCGAATTCCAATCGTAACGTTTGTAGAAGTTGCTGCTGAAGGGTTCGGCAGGTCATTCCGCTAAGGTCGGTACTGAGCAGCAAATGTTCGGGTTCCATGCGTTCTAATAAGAGCGTCAGACGTTCATAGCCGCGCAGACGAATGGGAGAAATGGCGTTTTGTGCATTTTTGCGCAGTTCGAAATTACGGCGGGCGTCTTCGTTTTTCATTTGCTTGGAAGTGGCAAGCCACGAAGCCAATAGCACTATCAGTGCAGGCAAAGTATATTTCAGTATTTCAAGCATAGTCCGAGGTTCTTATTGTGGGGCAAAGATACAACTTTTTATTGATAGTACAATATAACCAACCTCTACATTTAGTGCAAACGTATCTGTTATATAAGACCAATAAGGTCACTACATACGAAGAACAGCCTTACATACAAATATGGAGGCTGTTCTTGTATTTAGATATGTATCAGATTATAAATTGATCCTTTTTTGACTACGTATGTATGCATAAAGCAAAGCAGCAAGCAACAAGGGCAGTATGGCATCGGGAATAGGATCGGGTTTTATACCGGGACCTTGTGAAATATCGCCCTCTCCGCCTGTTCCGGGAGGAGCAAACATGGGACGCGGTTGGAATGGTTGCAGGTCACCGCTGGCGGCTTGTACGCGTTCGGGACGAGATGCAGCAATGGCGGCAAGAGGTAAATGAGACATGGTTAGGCTCTTGTCGGTGGCTGAATTAACGTTGCTGCCGACTATGTTTTGTTGTTGTGAATGATGCTCAATGCCGTTATAAGAATGTACGGTTGCATTGGCTGTGATGAATAAGTTTTGTGTTTCTACGTATGGATTGTTATTGATGAGTGGTATATTTGCGGTGATTGCAGATGTGTGGTTATACATATCGATAAATGGTGCTACACTACGGAAGGTATGTGCATCTCCTTTAAGTGTGTTTAGTGCATATACAACGTAGGTGGTCGTTGGTTTGTGCAAACTGAGGCAGGCAGCGACAACGAGTAATACAATGGCGCATAATACCGCCATCATTATGAAATGTTGCTTTTTCATGTTAGTGTGTGTGTTAGCGGTTAGCGTTGATGAGTATTTTCTCGGTAAAATTGTCGGACCTAAGCAGATAGCATCCCTCGTAGAGAGATGATGCGCAGCGTTGAAGCAGTTCGGTCTTGGTAAGATTGTTCCATACATACAACAACCGGCCGGTTATGGTATACACCCGTACTATGGCTATGAGTTGATCCGTGTTGTTGAAGATGTTGTCGTTATCTGTGGTCGTATCAATGAAATCGCGAGAGTTAATCACCTTAAACTTGTTAGTGGTAGCGGCATTAGCAAGTGCATAGCACTCAAATGGATAGAGTGTTTTGTCATTGTCGTTGCGTTCGTACCATTCTCCGTCATCGGAGATGAGGTAACTCTGAGTTCCTATCGGTTGCGGCATCATGGTAGTATTGGCATACACCGTAAAATAGCCATCCGCAGTAGGACGTGTCCCGATAGTGAAACTACCGTTGATATCTTGACCTGCATCACCGTAGAAGAGAATATATTTATTCTTGTAATAATCGCTGTTTGGCAAACGGAAACTATATGCCACATCCTTTTTCGGAAGGAGGTCGTCTGAGTCGTACCAAGAAGATCTGAAATCTGCCCAATAGCAGTTGGGTACTTGCTGGCGTAGATAGTAGCCTCCTTCTGCAGTAGTTGTTTTGGGATAGATGTTGTAATAGCGATGGTCGTCTATATCGTACACTTGTACGCGGCTTACATCAAAGGGTACACATAATGAATGCCATTGTCCCGGTGTAAAGCGTCGGTAGAGTAATATATCTTCTTTGATGTTGCCACCGGGAAACGCCGTGTTAGAGGTAATGGTAGGCTTATCTTCGTGATAGAAAATTACGTAAGAGTTGCGGCATCCGTATTCTGTGTCGTACATCATTTGTTTTGTGATGGCAGTACGGCTCTCTCCTGAGTACCCTTCTTTCATTTGGAACTCAAATAGCACATAGAATAGAAAATCGCTACCATTGTTTTGTAGGGGATGTATGTTGGCGGTAAATGTACGCGGACTCTTATCTTCCGGTGTTGTGAGTTCACCGTTTAGATTGGCAATGATTGAACCATTGGGAGTGATAATGCATGGGGCTTTTGCCAGATCGTAGTAGTTGTCGGAGAGCGTGACAACAATATCAATACTGCCATCGGGTTTCGATGCCATGTTTACCTTATATCCTTTTTGGAAGGGCATGGTTGATTTTTGTGTGGAAAGGTTCACCGTCTCATAACCATCGTATGTACAACCTGATTCGTTGCTTGTAGTGAAGTTTACTTCTCGATAGTTATCGGACCGATTGCCATCGCTATCAATAGCATAAATCTTAATATTGTAAGGAATACCGGGAATAAGACCGCCAATATCCAATTGACCTGTTTCTCCGTTGTAGAATTGCGAAGGAGAGAAGTGGTATGTATCGATATTGTCGTATGCGGGGCAACCGGGTTCGCCTCCACGTACATGTACTTCGTATCCCATATCCTCTTCGGACGTTTCGTAGTCAAGCGCAGACACATATAGTTGAATATGATCTGTACCGTATGTCATGGCTTCAGCCCATTGCATAACGGGTTTGTGCACACTTTCTGCACATTCGCCAAATATGCGTATTTCCCATGCTGAAGCGGGATATTCAGCATTAAGACCCGATTCGAGTTTGAAGTAGCGCCCGTAAACTAATTCAGGAAAGTCATACACATCGGTGTATGGTGTGGAGCCTTGCGGTTTATCCTTATCGTTGGTATCTTTATGTTTAGAACCTGCTCCTTCAGGACGGTCGGTATAGCGTCCGAATGTAGAGAAATTGCCGCTGACAACATAATCGAATTGTTTTCCATTGGCTCCGGGATAGGTACGTTGTGCAAACTCGGCGTTGTAGGCAGATTTAAATTCGTAGTTGATAGAAGCACCTGTTTCCCAATCAATTTCCACGCGGGTGATGCGGAAAACGGAGCCTAAGTCGATAACGACCCATTCGTCGTCGGATGATTCGCGTCCCCACGAAGCCCAACGTGTATCGGTGTTACCGTCGACAAGATTCTCTTTCACAAGATCATTTTGGTCGTATCCCGAATAGACTTTCCGTCCAAGCGCAAGGTTAAAGGTGAGTGGCGCGTTACCGGAATTCGTGGTAAGAATGTATGTGTCGGAGATATTGCCTGCTTCATCGTAGGCTTGTATAGCAAGAGTATAATCGGTACAAGGAGTAAGATCTGTGATAGTGATATTACCCTCTGCATCGGGAACAATGGCAGATTGTCCATTGTAGAGATAGTGTAAGTCTTGCGATGCGGTTTGATCGTCGGTGGCCGTGGGGCGTAATGTGATGCTATTGCCGTTGCAAGAGATGATGTCTATGCTTTGTATAGCAGGCACTTCATTATCTTTTGGCAAACAATAGTCGGTAGTAATCACCTCAAATTCGTAGATACGGATTTTTCGTTGGAGATAGCGTTTAGTGCTTTCCATGCGTACATAGCGTGCCACCTCATTGCGGAGGTGTACTTTCTGCCAGCGTCCGTCGTTGTATTCGGTAGCAGGTGTTTCACTAATAGGATTATCGTAATAGTAGTTGTGCCACTCAGTGCCGTTAAGCGACAACATTATACGGTCGGCTTCCGGGTGCAGGTCTCTATTCCAAAGGATATTGACATCACTAATGGGGTAGACATCTCCTAAATCAATCTCCACCCAATCGTACGATACATCGGGGCATTGGTTGTCATCGTTGTGCCATTGAGTGTCGTATTTTCCATCCGTGAGATTAGTGACTAAGTTTGCGTTGAAAGCCACTTTGGCTGTTTTGTTGAGCGCAAGGTTTGTCCCACCTGCGCCTTCAGTGTTAGCAACGACCTTGTATGTATCGGACAGATTGTCTGCTTCGTCGTAGGCTTGGATTGCAAAAGTATAATCGGTGCAAGAGGTGAGCCCCGTAATAGTGATATTACCATCGGTATCGAGAGAAAGGGCTTGGTCGCTGTTGCACAGATAGTGCAAGTTCTGCGGCAAGGTATAGTCATCGGTAGCCGTAGGATGCAGTGTGATGCTATTTGCTGTAGCAGAGATAAACTCGACATTGGTAATCACGGGTGCTTGGTCGTCGTGAGGAATACAATAGTCGGCAGAAATGATCTCAAACTCGTAGATGCGTATGCGTTTTTCATTGTTGTTGATACTATTCCGTTTGGTGCTTTCCATACGCACAAAGCGTGCTATCTCGTTGCCAAAATGTACTTTTTGCCAGCAAGTCTCGTTTGGGAATTCGGGTGCGGGGTTTTGGGTAATCGGGTCAGCGTAATAGTAACTGCGCCATGTGATGCCATCGGTAGACAGCATGATGCGGTCTTCTACCGGGTGCATTTCTTTGTTCCATAGGATATTGACATCGCTGATAGGATAGGTGTCGCCTAAATCAAACTCTACATAGTCGTATGTATAATCAGGGAAATAGGTGGCATTATCGTTGTGCCATACTGTATTGTATATACCATCGGTGAGATTAGCGAGTTCATTTTTGTTGATGATGTACGCTACCTTGGCGGTTTTACCTAACGCTAAGTTGACAGGTTCTGCGCTCTCGGTACCGGCAGTAAATTGGTATGTATTGGACAGGTTGCCTGCTTCGTCGTAGGCTTGGATTGCAAAAGTATAATCGGTGCAAGGATTAAGACCTGTGATCGTGATATTACCATCGGCATCGAGAGAAAGGGCTTGGTCGCTGTTGCACAGATAGTGCAAGTTCTGCGGCAAGGTATAGTCATCGGTAGCCGTAGGATGCAGTGTGATGCTATTTGCTGTAGCAGAGATAAACTCGACATTGGTAATCACGGGTGCTTGGTCGTCGTGAGGAATACAATAGTCGGCAGAAATGATCTCAAACTCGTAGATGCGTATGCGTTTTTCATTGTTGTTGATACTATTCCGTTTGGTGCTTTCCATACGCACAAAGCGTGCTATCTCGTTGCCAAAATGTACTTTTTGCCAGCAAGTCTCGTTTGGGAATTCGGGTGCGGGGTTTTGGGTAATCGGGTCAGCGTAATAGTAACTGCGCCATGTGATGCCATCGGTAGACAGCATGATGCGGTCTTCTACCGGGTGCATTTCTTTGTTCCATAGGATATTGACATCGCTGATAGGATAGGTGTCGCCTAAATCAAACTCTACATAGTCGTATGTATAATCAGGGAAATAGGTGGCATTATCGTTGTGCCATACTGTATTGTATATACCATCGGTGAGATTAGCGAGTTCATTTTTGTTGAGAATGTACGCTACCTTGGCGGTTTTACCTAACGCTAAGTTGACTCCGCCCGCACTTAATGTCGTGAAAGTGATTTCTTTTTCTTGCAGTGCAGAATTGTCGTTGTCTAACGAAGAGTTGCCTGCATCATCTTTGCACGATACATAGAGCGTATAATCGGTGCATGGTTGTAATCCTGTGAGTGTGATTTCTCCTGCCGCATTGGCAGTGTATTCTGTTGCAAAAGAACTTCTATCGGTAACAACAAATTTATTGACGGTATTGCTATCGTCGGATGCTGAGACTTGCAAGACAACCGAAGAAAATGTAACCGAGCCCGATTTGACATTGGCAGTCTGCATAGCGGGTGCGGTCCATTCTGTTCTATAGGGACAACTTCCCCAAGTATAGAGGACGCGTCCCTTTTCTTCTATCTGTGCATTATTATTGCCGTCAAATGTATTCTTCTCGTTATGATTACCCGTGGTATTGAGCGCATAGCGAAAAGAGAATATCAGGGGATCGCCCGAGTGGAATTGTTCGTTTTTGTTGCTCGATTGCGTAATAGTATATGCGTAATCACCATTGGATTGTGCGCTCAGATTTCGTTCATTGATGGGAGTAGGTCCCCAGAAGCGTGCCATTCGGAGTGCTTGCGTAGGATCGGCTGCCCGCATGATAACCGTAAGTGCATCGTTTTGTTCATCGTACCGAAACTCGTATTCCAATTCGGGTGTATCGCCATTAGCGGGTGCAAGTTGTCCGCTGCATGCGGATGCTTTTGGCGTTGTAATCCGGTACGTACGATAGTTGCGCGATAACAGGTTGCCATATTTGGCATAAATCGTGAAGGTGTATTCGGTGTCAGATGCTAATCCATCAAGCGTAATAATGTTGTTGATGGCATTGTATTCGGTGCCATTAATAACAAAGCGTGTTACTTTCCCCTCTATATTATCAACCAGTGCATCCACTTTAAGAGAGATGGAAGATGCACTTTTACCGATTACTTTGGTGTGGGTGAGCAACGGTTCGCCCACCGCAAGACGTGCATCATTTATGTTAAAATGCGTGATAATATCGGGATGCTGCCATACATTATCTTGATTGTAAGGTTCGGCAGAATAGAATTCTCCCAAACCATCGATGGCATATAGGATGCAGAAATAGAAGTCGTCGGTAGATTGGAGAGCGTTGTGGCTATTTGTATACCAGCGTCCCGACTCATTGACAAGTTGCTTCATGTTTATTTCCTGACGGTTGGAATTGAGGTCGTTTAGTTTGTAATAAACGATACTGTTAGTCATACGCTTGGCATTATCACCCTCAATAAAGAATTGAAGAGTGGTGCCATCGTAGTAAGCCACATAGGAATAATTTAATCCTTTGGAGTTCACGCCATGCCCGAAAGTTTGGGCAAAAACGGATACGTTCAGTACTGCCAATAGATATAGGCAGAGAGAAAGGCGTTTCATGGTATTATGTTGTGTGTGTGTTGTGCGGAAACTCTTCGGTATTTTCTTTAATAACCGAAAAAGCAGAGTTTCCTAAAGACTTGAACGATTACGTAGGGGCAGAACCCCACTAAAGAGACGGCAAAGATAGTATTTTTTACTTTAATTACAAAACACTATGCTGAAAAATGTGTATTTATTTATCGGGTATGTGTAAATGTTTATTAATTAGTGCTTTTTGCTAACTTTGATGTTTGTGCGCCGAATGCGGAAGTAGTGTTGAAGGATATTAAGGAGTGCCCAAAGGGAGCCGGTGTGGTTTAAAAGAAATATCGGCAATAGCAATTTACTATGCTACTGCCGATGTTATGTATCGTATTAACGGATAGAAAGTGGATGGATTAGTTAATCCACTCGAAACCCGTATAAGGTTGTAATGCTGCGGGTATGTGTATGCCTTGCTCGGTTTGATTGTTTTCGAGCAGTGCAGCAACGATTCGTGGTAATGCTAATGCCGATCCGTTGAGTGTGTGGCAGAGTTGTGTCTTCTTATTGACATCGCGGTATCGGCATTTCAAGCGATTGGCCTGGTAGGTATCGAAATTACTTACAGAAGATACTTCCAACCATCGTTGTTGTGCTTCGCTATAGACCTCGAAGTCGTAGCAAATGGCGGCAGTAAACGACATGTCGCCTCCGCAAAGGCGCAGTATGCGGTATGGCAGTTCCAGTTTTTGGAGTAGTCCTTCGACGTGTGCCAACATTTCTTGGTGCGATTGTTCGCTATGTTCGGGTGTATCGATGCGTACGATTTCTATTTTAGAAAATTCGTGCAGTCGGTTGAGTCCGCGCACGTCCTTACCATAGGAACCTGCTTCGCGGCGGAAGCATTGTGTATAAGCGCAGTTTTTGATAGGCAGGTCTTTCTCATCGAGAATGACATCACGATAGATGTTGGTGACAGGTACTTCTGCGGTAGGAATGAGGTATAGGTCATCTACCTCGCAGTGGTACATTTGGCCTTCTTTATCGGGTAGTTGTCCTGTTCCGTAACCGGAGGCTGCATTTACTACGGTAGGTGGCATAATCTCGGTATATCCGGCTTTGTTGGCTTCGGCGAGGAAGAAATTGATGAGTGCACGTTGCAGTTGTGCACCTTTACCGATATAGACAGGGAATCCTGCACCGGATATTTTTACACCGAGGTCAAAGTCAATAAGATTGTATTTTTTCGCCAAATCCCAGTGTGGAAGAGGATTGGAAGGTAGTTTGGTGAGGTCGCCTCCTGTTTTTACGACCAAGTTGTCTTCGGCACAAGAACCTTCGGGTACGAGGTCGTAGGGCACGTTAGGAATGGTGAATAGTAGATTGGTGAGTGTTGTTTCCGCTTCGTTCATCTCTGCTTCGTGTCGTGCAACTGTTTCTTTGAGTTCGACGGTCTGTGCTTTTGCAGCCGCAGCTTCTTGTTGTTTGCCTTGTTGGAATAGTTTGCCGATTTCTTTAGATAAAGTATTCATTTCGGCTTGTGCGGCATCGCGCAGTTGTTGTGCAGCCTTACGTGTTTTATCGAGTTCGATGACTTGTGCTATAACTGTTTCGGCATTGGCGAAATGCTTCTTTTTCAGTCCGGCAATCACTTTGTCGGTGTTCTCGGTTATTTGTTTGAGAGTGAGCATAGTATGAAGTGTTTGTGTTGTATAGGGTATTGTTTTGTAAAAAACAACTCTCTCCTACGTTGGGAGTAGAACTCCGAACGCCAGAGAGAGATTATTCAGTAAGAACTCCTTTTGCCTATGATCGGACTATTGGAGTTGTGCGTCTCATGCCTCAGCGTTCGCTATAGGCTCGATAGAGACGTAAGATTTGTTGTTTCTTTTCTTGCGGAAAGTAACGATACCATCTACGAGAGCGAAGAGTGTATGGTCGCTTCCCATACCCATATTTTCACCGGGGTAGTGTACTGTACCACGCTGACGAACGATGATGTTGCCTGCTTTGGCAAATTGTCCGCCCCAGATTTTTACACCAAGTCGTTTGCTTTCTGATTCACGGCCGTTCTTAGAACTACCGACACCTTTCTTATGTGCCATACTGATTCTACTTTTTATCCAAAAGATTAACCTATACAAGTCTTAGGTATATTATCTTTTAGGCGTTAACAATTTCTTTTACCATTACCTTAGTGAAGTTTTGACGATGACCGTTCAACTTCTTGTAGCCTTTGCGACGTTTTTTGTGGAAAACGAGCACTTTTTCGCCACGAACAGAGTTGTCCAATACTTCACAGATTACTTTTGCTCCTTCAACAACGGGTGCACCTACGGTGATGTTGCCGTCGTTATCGATGAGGAGTACTTTGTTAAATTCAACCGTAGCACCTACTTCGGCTTCTTGCATACGGTGAATGAACAACCATTTCCCGGCTTCAGCCTTGAATTGTTGTCCTTGCATTTCTACAATTGCGTACATTTGTTTAGTTGTTTACATTAAATCGGTCAGGCGAGGCAGTTGCGCAAATTATGAATAGTGCCAACCGTTGCTGCTTGAAAAGAGCCTATTCCGAAAGCGGGTGCAAAATTACAACAAGTTTCTGAAATACACAAGTGTAGGTATTGTTTTTTTTATGACAAAATCGCTGCTTTTTTGTACTTGCAAGGCAAGTGTGGTTGTATTTTGTGGGAAAGTGAGTACTTGCATGGTGGGTGTATAGGAACGGTGAGGGGTGACAGAATGATATCTCGACACGGTCTCGTTACGATCTCGTTACGATCTCGTTAAGGTCTCGTAATGCTGTCGTAAGACAAGGTGAAAGCATAGGGAGGTATAGACGGAATAAAATTGTCGGAATTATGTAGAATATAGTGTCGTTTGGATAAAAGTAAAAAAAGTACACCGTTATATACGTACCTTAGATAACTGAAATACGAAAAAGTCCGATTATGAAGTCGCAGGTTTGCACGGGACAGTAGAAACTGGGGCATCAATTTTTCAATACCACTTCTTGAAAATTGGCATATAAACCCAGGACTGATATATTAGTATTGGAGGATGGGAGGGTTTGGCAGAACAGGGGGGATTGTGTTTGTATAAAAAGCGTTTTGTATAGGCTTTTTACATATAATAGAAATGCAGGTTGATGCTGTAGTGAGGGGTGAATGGCTTATATAAGTCCTTCGGGGAGTGTGACACAGATGATGCGTTGGGCGTCGTCGATTTGGTTGATGAGATCGTCGTGCATAGGGATGAGTAGATCGCCTGTGAGTTGGAAGAGCAGGTTGGAAGTGGAGTTGTCGATGCTCTCGACTTTTCCTAATGCTCCGATTCGACTATCGATAACTTGATATCCGCACAGGTCGGAGGGTATGGCTTCTACGGGCAGTTGTTCGGGCAGGAGTGAGCGCAAGAGGAAGACACGACAAGGAAGGAGTCGTGCTGCTTGTGTTTCGTTTGTGATATGCTCTAAGTGGAGAAGGAGTGTGTCGTCGTTTTTGTAGCGATATTCTTCGATGTAGAAAGGCACGAGTATATTGTCGCATTCGAGAATGACAAAATCGGGGTCGGCGATGTCGAAAAGGTCGTTATCTAATGCGCAGACCAATTCTCCTTTTGTTCCGTGTGTTTTGCGTAGGTTGCCTATTTGTATGACTTCTGCCGGTGTAATCATGTGCTATGTATTATTGGTTGGTGATGGTAAGATAACCGTTGTTGTATTGAGCATTGTATTGTCGTAATGCTTCTTTTGATTTGCCTTTGGTGGGAATGCCTAATCCGTAACTGAGGTCGTATGCTTCTTGACAAATGGGGCATACGGCAAAAATGCCGTCAGGGATGATGGTCTGTTCGCGGTTGAGGCAATGTGGGCATGCGAGATCGTAAGCCCGGAAACGTGCATCCATATCGCGTTGAACGAGTATTCCTGCATATCCTAAAGCATCGGTTGGATAGCGTTGTTCTTTGAAGATGAGATATTGATCGGCCGATGCATTGAGAAAATGCGGGTATTCCGCCAGCAAGTTGCGTTGCAGGTGAACCGGATAGGAGGGTACGGAACTGCGAAAGGTTGTATCATTGCAGGCGTACAACAGACAACATGCCATGAGACAAAGGTATGTGGTTGTTTTTTTCAATTCTCTATGATGGCTTGTAGGTGTACTTCGAAAATGAGCGTGGAGTAGGGGGGGATGAAAGCAGATCCTCCTTCGGAACCGTTCCCCTCGTCGCCATACGCCAATTCGTAGGGAAGATAGAAGACGTAGTCGCCTTGTTCGTGCATGAGTGTAAGTCCTTCGGCAAAGCCCTCGTTGGTTTGGGGCAGACTAAAGGATACGCCTGTGCCGGAATCGAACATGACTCCATTGATGAGATATCCTTTGTAATCGACCACTACGGTAGCAGAACGGCTGGGTTGAGGTGTGGAAAGGTTACCCGGATAGTCGACCCTGTATTGCAATCCGCTTCCGGAGGGTGATGCCTGCACATCGGACTCCGTTGATTTTTGTTGCAACCATAGTTGGTTTTGCAATTTCCAATCGATCCAATTGTCTTGTTTGCATGCAGAAACAATGAGGGTGAGCAAGAGTAGTATAAATAGATGTTTCTTTTTCATAGGTCTATGTATATTGTGTGTGGGTTATTTTGTGAGCCAAAGACTCGGATTGATTACATCGGTATTTTTGCGTATTTGAAAGAAGAGTTCGGTTTTGTTGTCGTTGTCAGGGTCGGTGTATATTTTCCCGATTTTTTGTTTGGCAGCAACTTTATCGCCATTTTTGACGTATAGTGCGGTAAGGTTGCTATAAACCGTGCGATAATTACCATGTTTGATGATAACAACGTTTTGTCCGTCGGATACGAATACTGCAGATACTTCACCTTCGTAGACGGCGCGTGCTGTTGCTCCTGCGGTTGTTTGTATGTAGATGCCTCGGTTGTTAACGGTGACGTGTGCCAATGTGGGATGTGCTTGTACCCCGAATTGTCCGCTGATGAATCCTTTTTCGGTAGGCCACGGGAGGCGTCCTTTGTTTTTTTCGAATCCTCCTGCAATGAGTTGTTGTTCTTTTGTGAGTGTGCTTGCCGTTTGCTTAACCTCTTTTTGAATCATCCGGTCGATTTTTCGGTTGAGTTCGTCGGCTTTCTTTTGCTGCTTTTTTTGTTGTGCGAGCAGGTTCTTTTCTTTCTTTTTGAGTTCGGAGAGCATGCTTTGCTGTTTGCGTTCATCGCGTGCAAGGTTTTCTTGTTCGCGTTTGCGCACTTGCAAAACATCTTGTTTATTTTGTTTGTTTTGTTGCAAGAGTTGATTTCGGTTGTCGATTTCGGTTTGTTTATCTTCTATGAGATGTACTTGTGTTTTGCGGTAGGCGGCAAACTCTTGCATATAGCGTATGCGTTGGTACATTTGATTGAAATTGTCGGCAGCCAAAACAAAGAGCAATGGACTTTTTTGGATGTCGGCATAGTGTGTTTGTCGGATGAGTTCGGCATAGTCGGCTTTGAGTGCTTCGAGTTCGGCTTGTAGTTGGTCTTTCTGTTGGCAAAGTTGCCGCATTTCCTCATCAAGAGCCGTGATTTCGCTCCCTAAGTTGGCTATGAGTTGTTTGCGCGTTTTGATGTCGCGGTTGAGCAGGTTGAGTTTGTTGATGGTGGCAGTTTCGTTCCGCTTGGTTTCCTTGAGCATCTTACCGGTGTTCTCGAGTTGCTGTAAGGTCTGCTTGCGTTGTTTCTCCAATTCTTTGACGCTTTGTCCGACGACGGATGTTGAGAGGAGCAGCAGGAGTAGTATGTGACAGAAGTAGTGTTTCATAGCAGTGCAGGCATTAGGGGAGCAGTGTTTTGAGTGTGACAGGGGTATATCGTTCGAGATTGAGCGGTGCGATATTGACATTATCATTGAATTGCACTTTGAGCAGTGTGATAGTGCAAGCACCGCTGATGTGGTCGGAGTTGTAAGAGATGTCGATAGTATGGGGGAAGAGTACTTGGTTGACTGCGGTATAATTGAGATAGCGCACGGTGGAAAGAGCGTTGTTGTGCGATTGCAGTTGTGTTTGCGTTAGCAGAGAATTGTGTGCATCAGCCGTGAAAGTATAGTGCAAGTAGTCGTCGTGGAAAGAAAGTTGGTGTTGTTCCGTATTTTTACTGATTGCAGGCTGTGCTTGCAGGATGTCGGTATCGTTTTTACCCAAAAGGAAAAGGTGCGCCATGCACAATGATTGTATGTCGTGGAAATTTACCGGCATGCCGAGTGCGGCATGCAGTGTTTGATAGTCGGTTTGTGCATAGCGTCGATTCATTTTATCGACAATGGTGATAGTATGTGGTGTGAGTTCCACTCTGAAGAGTTCGATGCCCAACAAGGGTTGTATTGATAGTACAATGGCGGAGTCGGTAAGGATATTGATAGATCCGTTCGCATTAATTTTGCGTTCGGCATAGGATAGTGTAACGCGTATTTTTCCTGCTTGTGCACATGTAAAATGCGGTTGTGCCTGCATTATGTGTGCGAGTGTAGTTGCCGATTCTGCTTGCGCAGTCTGCCGCGTACGTGTGGCAGATTGTTGTGTATGACATGCAGTGAGCAGCATGAATAGCAGTATGGCGGGCAAGTAGCGAAGGAATTTCATAGTGGCGTTTATTTGACGATGATGTTGTAGTGTTCTGTTATAACATCGGCTTCTTGCGTAGACATGTGTTCTTTTGCCCGTTTGATGTAAAAAGCAGCGAGCATATCTTGTCCTTGCAAGTGGAGAATCCACGCATAGGTATCTAAATAGGTGGCATTATCGGGTTCTTTTTCGATAGTTTTTTGGCTCATGCGTTCCGCTTTTTTGAGGTCTCCTCCGTTGATTGCCAATGTATAGGCATAGTTGTTAAGGATATAGACATTTTGCGGATCGATAGCCAATGCTTCGTCGTAAGCGGCAAATGCTTGCGAGTATTCTTCTCGTGCCGAATAGATATCACCGATAATAGTCCATAAAACGAGTGTATAGCGTGCAAATTCCGTTTGATTGTGTGTGATGCTGATGCCTTGTTGAGCGATAGACAGAGCAGAGTCGGGTTGTTGTCGGGAAGCCATGAGTGATGCCATCCAATAGTACCATTGTGCATCGTCTTGCCTATGATTGAAACCGTTGCGTATGACGTATTCATATTCGCTGTCGGTTGTAGTGGTGTCGTTTTGCAGTAGTTGCAACCAGAGTGCCCATGTTTGTGTGTTATCGGGATTGATGTCGGTCATGGATTGTAGTTGCGGTTTTGCGGCATTGAAATTGCCTTGCCGAATGTAAAACATGCCTAATGCGTAGTAGGCTTGTTCTTCCAACGGATATGTATTGGTCAGTTGTTGGAGTATTTGTTCGGTGAGTCCGTTTTGTTGATCCAAACGTTCTTGGTTGTCTTGTATGATTTTTAGTTTTTGTTGTATATCCCACTCATCGGTTTGTACGGCTTTCATGATGTAGCGTATGGCTTCCTCGGTATGGTTGTTTTGGAAGTAGTATTCAGCCAAAGAGAGGTAGAGATAGGGGTTGTCGGGGTGCCGTTGCTCTTCTTCGTTATAGAATTGCAATGCTTTTTGCTTGTTTCCCCATGCAAGGTATGTATCGCCACGCAGCACTTGCATGCGGTAGTCTTCGGGGTTTTCTGCCAAGTAACGTTCAACGGCTTGTATGGCTTTTTTTATTTGTCCGTTGCGCGCATATACTTGGTATATGAACATCGTGTTGTAGGGATTGATGCCATCTAACTTCATAATTTGTTCTTGCAGTTTGACGGCTTTGTCGGTTTTTCCGATTTGTGCGTAGACACTTGACAGTGACTCCATGATATCGGTGTTGTCGGGTGCATTTTTTGCGGCTGCTTGCAGAACTTTTATGCTTTGTCGGGTATTGCCTTCTTGAAAAAGGAGTGAGGCATAGGAAGACCAATAGGAAACAGGGTCGCCTTGCCATGCCAGTTGATAGTGATACAATGCCCTGTCGTTAAGTTGTATGGCTTGATAGATAGAGCCGAGGCTTTGATTGGTAGCGGCGTCGTGGGGATTGAGTTGGTGCAGAAACAACAGTGTGGCTAACCCTTTCACATAATTATCCCGGTCAAAAGTTTGCTGTGCATCGTAGAAGAAGTAGCGGAAGCATTGTTCTTCAGGGGTTATGGAGTTATTTTGCAGTGGTGCGGTAGGTCGTTTACCATACACCGTCAGGGTGCAGATAAATCCGCAAAACAATAATACTATGCGAAGTGTAGTCTTCACTTTGGGGTGGTATTGATCCGTTATTGTTATTTTATGCCGCTATGCCCGAATCCTCCGTTGCCGCGTGCGGTGTCGTTGAGCGATTCGGCAGTTGTGAGTGTTACTTGTTCGTGTCGTGCAATGACCATTTGGCAGATGCGTTCGCCATGTTCGATAGTGACCGGTTCTGCAGACAGATTGATGAGTATGACGCCGATTTCTCCTCGGTAGTCGGCATCAATGGTTCCCGGTGAATTGAGCACGGTGATACCTTTTTTGAGTGCCAATCCGCTGCGGGGGCGTATTTGTGCTTCGTAGCCTGCGGGCAGTTCGATGTATAGTCCGGTAGGGAAGAGCCGTCGTTCGAGGGGTTGGAGTGTGATGGGTTCGGAAAGGTTGCAGCGTATGTCCATGCCGGCTGAAAGGTCGGTTTGGTACTGCGGAAGTTGGTTATCGGATTTGTTGATTATGCGTATGTTCATATTGTTAAGTTGAGTGTGGTTAGAATCGTTTGGCCACAAGTACTCGTAAGCCATCTTCGATGATACGTATGTGAACGGTTTTGCCTGCATCAATGGGGTCGCCATCGCAATGGAAAGGACTGCAGGTGTCTCGAGTGAGAGTTATTTCTTTTGTTCGCAAGGTGTTCATGAACAGCCCTTTGTCCAATGTTTTGGTGAAGAGTTGCATAACCAACGAAGGTACGGCAACGATGGGGAATTTGCTCAGTATGGCAATATCCATTTTGCCGTCTTGTATGCTGGCTTGTGGTGCGATATAGGCTGCATTGCCCCATTGGTTGGCATTGGCAAACGTGATAAGGAATGCTTCGGCAGTGGTATCGATACCTTCGCCTTGCAGGCGGTAGGTTTCGGGAGTGTATTGGAAGACATCTTTTACGATTTGCTCAATATAGGTGCGTAGTCCGCGTTTACCCGCAGTGGCAAAATGTTCGCTGATGAGTGCATCGAAACCGGTTCCGCAGGTGCAGAAAAACGGTTTATCGTTGAGCATGCCATAGTCTACAGTAATGGGTTCGGAGCAGTTGAGCATCTCAATGGCTCTTGGCAATCGCAAGGGTATATCCAAGTGTCGTGCAAATCCGTTGCCGGATCCGATAGGGAGTATACCGAGTGCGGTAGGTGTGTCGCGCAATCCGCTTGCCACTTCGTTGACGGTTCCGTCGCCTCCCACGGCAACTACGGCATCGAATCCGAGATGTGCATATTGTTGAGCGAGTTCGGTGGCGTGTCCTTTGTACTCGGTAAAAACGATATCGGTAGCCCACTTGCTATGGTCGAGCAGGCTATCGATGTGCTTAGGAATCCGCTTTTTGTTTTGTGTTCCGGATATAGGGTTGATAATGAAAGCGATATTCTTCATTACGTATTGTCTTTGCAGCACTTGTTATTGTCGGTAGGTGTGCTGACGTGCCGATAATGTATAACAAGTGCAATTTATGTGGCAAAGGTACAAAAAATATGCCATCCTTGCAAATTCAAAATAACATACGTGTTTCCCCTACTTTCAACTACCAAGTGCAAAATAGCGAATTGGTTGGCACAATTAGGTATCTACCGAACCGAAGTGCGAAAAAGTGCAAACCATTCTTAGATGTTTTTATATTCAAAGCCTTTCTGTTGATATGCGATGTTTACTGAAGCGGACTTTGATTCTTTTCTTCTTCGTAGATGTGCAGGCAGATAGTTTGCAGCAGTGTGTTATCGTTGATGATTTCACGTAAGCGTTTCAGTCCGTTTTCGTTGCGCTCGGAATGCAGCCAAAGTCGGATATAGCCTCCTTCTGCATATTTGTTGTGCAGGTGTTCGAGTGTGCGTTGCATTTGTTGCTCGAATGTCAATTCGGGGAACTTGTGCATGCCGTATTGCATGGTGCGCCGCAATATGGTTTGGGCATCGATATCGCGGTCGGCTTCCGCAACAATACACCCATAGATGGAACGAGGTGCTTGCTTGCTGCTGGCACGATGGTCTTCAACGGCTTGCTGCATGGTTTGTATCTGCTCGTTGTTGAACCATTGGTGCAGTGCGGTGTCGTTGGCAAGAAAGATGCCGGAATTGATATGATGATGTTCTCTGTCGATTTGCAGTCCGGTATCGTGATAGGCGGCTATTGTATAAACCATGAGAGGGTCGACATCGTAGTGGTGTGCCAAGAGTAGACTTTCTTGTATTACCTTGCGTGCATGGTTGCAGTTATGCCCTTTGTCGAATGTATTGTAGAGCGGTAGTATATGCTGTTCGATATGCCGATGTATTTGCATAAAACGCGCGAGTTGATACATGTCGTCAAGTACAATGTCGGCACCGGCTTTTGCCAAATCGTTTTTTTGCAGAATGCCTGTATTGACTCCGATAGTGAATAAGCCTGCTTTTTTCCCTGCGACAATGCCTAATGGAGCGTTTTCGATAACGACACATTCTTCTTTGGTCAAGCCGGATTGTTGCCATGCTTTGAGGTATGGTTCGGGGTCGGGTTTGCCATGCAGAACATCGTAGGCGGTAACCATTCTTTCCCGATAGAATATATTGGGAAATATATGGTTAAGTTTATCGAAAAGTGATTGTTGCCCAGAGCCTGTAACTACCCATATTTGTACTTCGGGCTTGGTGAGTGAATGTAAGAAACGCAGAACTTCGTTGATTCCTGCCATGGGGCGGGTCTCGCCTTTGGCTTCGAAACATTCTGTTTTTTCGCGGTAAAGTTTCCAAATGAGTTTTTCTTCGGGTGGAGTTCCGTATTTCTTGGTATAGCATTCGGTGATGACATCTTGTCCGGTTCGTCCTTCTTGCAGATAGGTATCGCGTGCCGTGAAATCGAATCCGTATTTGTGTGCTATTTCTTCCCATGCCTCTGCATGATGAGGCATGGAATCGAATAGAACACCATCCATATCGAAGAAAAAGGCTTTGAACATAGTGGTTTGTTATTGATGTTGTTCGCGTAAAAGGTCGTTAACTGTTTTGACGGGGTTGAATGTTTCTATAGGAACTTCAACAAAAATGGTGTTCCAATCGGCCATGGCACCGTTCCATAGTCCCGGTAATTCGAGTGCTTGTAGCGGTTTTCCGTCTTTCGACTTTTGTGAGATGAAAGCGGTAAGCGGGTCGACATGTGCTTTAAGATTGAACGGTTTGCCTTGGTAGTCGCGTAATCCGCAAACAAGGTCAACAGGGTTGAAATGAGTTGCGGTTTGCATGAGATTCTTATCGGCAATTTGCGAACTCTCGAGTATTTGGCATTGTATGCTCCCGTCTTTTGCTTGTACAAGGAACGGTCCTCCTCCGGGTTCACCTTGGTTGCGTACCATACCGCAGACGCGTATAGGTCGTGATAGTTTGGTGATGAGCAATTCTTGCAGATTGTCGGTTTCAGGAAGGGCGCAACAAAGGTCTTCTTCCACAAAGCGGCGGATTATGTTGAGGCGTTCGTCGGGCAGCGGTTGTTCTAACTCGTGCAGATAGTCGAATGCACGTGCTTGTAAGGAAACCAATACGCCTGCCAACAGACGTTTGTAGCGAATGGTGGGTTCTTTGCCGCTATCGGGTACAACGTTATCAATGTTTTTTATGAAGACGATATCGGCATTTTGTTCTCCGAGGTTTTCGATGAGTGCCCCATGCCCACCGGGTCGGAATACGAGTTGATTGTTGTTGTCGCGGAACGGATTGCCGTAAGTATCGGCAGCGATGGTGTCGGTGGAAGGTTTTTGTTCGGAGAAAGATATGTTGTAGGTTACACCATAGCGTTGTTCATATGCTTGTTTGTTGGCAGCGATGTGGGCTTCGAAGAGTGCCTTGTGCTCGGGTGAAATGGTGAAGTGCAGATTTACTTCGTTGCTGCGATTGTTGGCATAGAGTGCGCCTTCTACCATGTGTTCCAAAGCGGGGGTGCGTGTTTCGTTGTCGTAACGATGAAATAAGAGAAGACCTTTTGGAAGTTTGCCGTAGTTCATATCCTCTAACAAGATTCGTACGACAGCACGTCCGTCTTGTTCAGCCCCTTGTTGTTGGATACGTTTTTGCAGTTCGTTGTAGAAAGCGAATTTGGAAAGATTGCTCAAAAATTGTTGTATGAAAGGGGTGGATTCGCCTCCATCCATGTAGGAGAACAGGTCTTTGAACATACGGCTTGCTGCTCCTGATGCGGGCACAAACTTAAGAATGGTGTGGTTTTGTTCCAGATACTGTTGCCATGCGGCTATATATTGTTCTGCCTCTGTTTCGGAGGGACGTAGAATACCTTTGCCTATAGCCGCTGCGGCGGTTATGTTAAGTGCGGAAAAGCCCGTCTTGAAGGCTTGTAATTGTTTTTCTGCGGCTTCGGGAGTTATGCCTCGTTGTGCCAACTGTTGTAAATCGGATGTGGTAAACATGGTGTGTGTATTGGGGTGTTGATTAGGGGTTATTTGGCAATCTTTCCATTCGCAGAACGGATGTTGTGCTAAATAAGAATTGTAGAAACGGATGTCGCCTGTAACTTCTTTTCCTAAAAAGTCAGGAATGTTGATGGCTTGTTGTTCGTAGTCTAACTCTATTTCTGCCAAGACTAATCCTTCGTTATCTCCGTGAAATACGTCTACTTCGACCGTTAATTCGCCGTAGGGTACGATATAGCGTTCTTTTTCGATAATAGAGGGCAGGCAGAGTGGCAGCAATTGGCGTGCATCTTCGGGGTTGACGGGAATTTCGTATTCGAAACGCGATAGTCCGCTATCGCTGCTTGCTGCTTTGATGGTCAGATAGGCTTGGTTGTCGCATAGTCGTACACGCACTGTGCGCATTGGGTCTTGTGAGAGATAACCTTGGGCAATTGTTCGCACATGTGTGGCGAGTGCTTGGAAAGAGTCGTTCTTTACCAAGTACTTGCGTTCTATTTCTTGCAGATTATCAGCCATTTTGTGGATTTTTAGGAGTGCTTACACGATTGACCAACCAGGCTATATTCATGTAGGGTATGCCTGCGTGGGATGATAGTCCGATTTCACAAGTGCGTGAGTTGCTGATGCCAACGGATGCTTTTGCTTGTTCTACTTGCGGGCGCAGTTTGCGCAATGCCCAATCGTTGAGTTCGGGATGAGTGAATCCTTTGTCGCCTGCAAAAGCACAACACCCGATATCTTCGGGAACGATTACTTTTTTTGCACACCGTTGTGCTATACGCAGCAATGTGTCTTGCAGCCCCATTTTGCGCATGGAACACGTGATGTGGAGCATGATGGTATCATCTAAAGGAGTGATGTTGAGCCTTTCCAAAATGTATTTCTCAATGAATTCGGCAGGTTCGTAGAGTTGTAGATGCTGCATGGTATGCCGCATGCGATAGAGACATGGGCTTTGATCGCACAAGACAGGATATTGACCGTTGTTGCTTGCACGATAGAGTGCGAGTTCCAACTCTGCTGCCTTACTATCGGCAATATCGGGCATCCCTTTGCTTTCCCAAATAGTACCGCAGCAGAGTTTATCCATTTGCTCGGGAAAAATAACGCGGAAACCGGCTTTTCGGAGCAGTTCGGTCATGTCACCCATGGTGGGTTGTGATGACGGGTCACCTTTTGCAAGCCCCATGCGCTGGTTAAGGCAGGAAGGGAAATATACTACACAAGGAGATTGTTGCGACTGTGTGTATGCTTGTGTTTTGTTTGCCCGAGTGGTTACTCTGTGAGGCATGGCGGGTGTCCATAAGGGCATTATGTTGCCTGAACAATAGCGTAAGCCTTTGCAAACGGATTGCATAAGGTTGTTGCCTAAAATGTTTTGTGCAAAGCCTGCTAACGACAACACGCTGCCAATCATTTTGCCTGTTCCGTTGAAGTGTGTGGCAGCCGTTTCGCCTAATCGTCGTGCTGTGGCTGATAGTTCTTGTTGGCGCACCTGATGTATGTATTCGCCAACGTTGATGCCTACCGGGCATGAGGTGGCGCACAAACCGTCGCCGGCGCAGAGGTCTTTGCCTAATAATCGGAAATCTTTTTGTAGACGTTGTGCTGCCTGGTTATTGCCCATTGCACGTAGGCGGGAAATTTCGCGCTGTACGACGATACGCTGACGCGAAGATAGTGCAAAGCCGCATGCAACGCAGTTGACTTCGCAAAATCCGCATTCGATGCAGCGATCTATCAACGGGTCGGTTTCGGGAAGAGGCTTGATGTTGTGGATGTAACTATTCGTATCTTCATTGAAGATGACGCCCGGGTTAAAAATGTTATCGGGGTCGAAGAGTTGTTTTACATCGCACATCAGTTGGTAGGCATCATCACCCCACTCAAGACGTACGAAAGGTGCCATATTGCGCCCTGTTCCATGTTCGGCTTTAAGCGAACCATGATATTTATCGATAACCAATTGCACAACATCGCGCATCATGCCATCGTATTGTGCAAGGTCTTCGGGAGTGGAGAAACGTTGATTGAGTATAAAATGATAATTGCCTTCCAATGCGTGCCCATAGATGACAGCATCGGGATAGTTGTGTCGGCGGAAGAGTTGTTGCAAATCGGTGGTTGCTTCCGCTAAATAGTCGATAGGGAACGCAATGTCCTCAATCAGACAAGTGGTTCCTATGGGGCGTGTTGCGCCTACGGCAGGGAAAATGCCGGAGCGCATTGCCCAATACTTGGCGATAAGTGCAGGATCGGAAGTGAAATACCCTCCATTATGCTCAGGCAAGTAGTGTTTCAGAATATTTTCTACTTGGAGTATGTATTGTTGTAGTTCATTGTCGGTGGTGGCTTCTAATTTTACCAATACGGCTGCAGCGTCGGCAGGTTGTCCTTGTAGTTCGGGGAAATCGTTTTCCACTACTTGCATGGCTTTGCGGTCGAAAAACTCTGCTGCTGCCACGATGTCGGTATGTTTCATAGCCGTCACGGCACGGCATGCGGCATCAGTAGTAGGGAAGAGCAATAGTGCAGACGCAGTGCAGGGGCGTATGGCAGCGGTTCGCATTACTGCTTCGGCAAGGAATGCAAGTGTACCTTCGCTTCCGACAATCAAGCGTGTGATGATGTCAAATGGGTCTGCGTATTCTACGAAAGGCAGAATGTTGAGACCGGTAACATTTTTGATGGCATATTTCTGTCGAATGCGTTCGGTGAGTTTTGGGTTGGCAAGTGTGCGCAGCCGCAGTTCTTCAATGCGTTGTAGAAATGCAGGATGCAATTGGCGAAAAGCGTTTTTAGAACTTTCGCTGCCCGTATCCAATAATGTACCATCGGATAGAATGATACGTACGGAGTCGATCATACGGTAAGAATTGGCATGGGTTCCGCAGCACATGCCGGAAGCATTGTTGTTGATGATGCCGCCTGCCATGGCACTTTTAATAGAGGCAGGGTCGGGAGTGAAATATCTGCCGTAGGGACGTAATATCTCATTTAGTCGTTGCCCGACAATACCCGGCTGAAAGCGTATTTGAGTACCTTTATCTTCTACAACGTAATGTTCCCATTTCTTGCCTGCAACTACCAATAGCGAATCGGAAATGGCTTGTCCGGAGAGTGATGTGCCGGCAGCACGGAACGTGATGTGCTTACCTTCTGTATGCGCACGCCGGATAATGGCTTGTACATCTGTTTCGGTGGCAGGATGCAACACTTCTTGCGGTATGAGTCGGTAGAAACCGGCATCGGTTCCCCATGCTAATCGCTGAATAAAAGCCCGGTTACCTTTTTGGTGAGCACCAAGAGGGGAATTTTGCAATATAGAATGAAAGTCGTTACTCATATAGGTAGTATTTTGCCGATAAGGCACGGTAGGTTTCTACATCTTTGTACCAATAGTTGGCGGCATCCGCCCAATGGTAGTGTTCTCCGAAGGATTTGCGTATAAGGTCTGTTCCGCACACTTTGTCGAACATACCGAAACGTTTTTGGTTGCACAATGCGAAGATGTCTTTATCAGGATACATGCGCATCAGTTCTTGCACAATAAGGAACTGTACTTCGGCAAGATGTGCCGACTGATAGTCGGTAATGTAAATTTGTACTCCTCCGCAAGTTTCACCTTTGAAGACGGAATAGAACGGTTTGTAGTAGATCGGGCGAAAACCAATGCCCGGCAATTCCAATGCATTGAGTGCGTTTGCCAATGAGTCGGCATTTATCCAAGGTGCGCCAATGAGTTGGAACGGAAGGGTGTAGCCGACACCGATATTGAGATAGCCGAGTTCTCCGAATATACCTGTAATAGGATAGAAAATGGCGGTCTCCGCAGACGGAATATGGGGAGAGGCTACCACCCAAGGCAATCCTGTTTCTGCCCATGTCATATCGCGATTCCAGCCTTGCATGGGTATGACGGTTAGTCGGCACGGTGTACCTATCATGCCCTCACCGTTGAGCATAAGTGCCAATTCGCCGCAAGTCTGTGCATAAAGGTAGGGAATTTTGAATTGCGAAACGAAAGATATGTAGCCATCTTCTGCCAAATTGCCTTCTATCTTTCTGCCGCCTAACGGATTCGGACGGTCTAACACAATCAGTTCTTTGTCGTATTCGGCACATGCTTCCATAAGCATTCCCATGGTCGAGATGAACGTAAACGAACGGCAACCTATATCCTGAATATCGTAAACCATTACATCGATTTGCTCCATCATTTCTTGTGTGGGTTTGTGTGTGGCACCGAAGAGTGAATAAACGGGTATGTTGGTTTTCGGGTCGATGTTGGTTGTGACTTTATCACCTGCATAAATGTCGCCCCTGACGCCGTGTTCCGGACCGAATAAAGCAACGAGATGCACGTTTTCTGCTTCATGAAGAATGTCGATGGTACTGCGTAGGTTATGATCGATGCCTGTGGGATTGGTGCATAGTCCCACACGCTTGCCTTGCAGGCAGGAAAAGCCTTGTTCTTGCAAAACTTCGATACCGGTTTTTACTTGCGTTTCGGCTGTGGCTTTACAACTTAACAGCAACAGACACAACAGGAGAAAATGAATTGAATGTTTCATGACAATAGTGGTGTTTTAAGGTGTTTGTCGGTACATTTGCTTTTGCATGAAGGTATATGTGCAATACTTGTCATACAAGAGCAAAAAACGACAGGCAAAGATACTATCTTTTTGTTATTCTTGCAACTGTTTTGGTGATGTCTTTGTCTACTTTCAACTATCAAGTGCAAAATGAGCGAATAACCTTGTTGCCGGCAGAGATGTTGCAGTGGTGTATGCGTGGGAGATCGTTGCTAATGGAATGGGCGACAATCAATGTAGGAAATCAAAGGGATAGCGGTATTGTGCGATAGTCGGATTGTTTGAATCGCATAAATAGAGGTCGGCTGCGGCGCCCACTTGTATATTGCCGCGTAGAATACCTTCCAAATAGATTGTGTGTGCCGTTTCGTAAGGATAGTCTGCAAGATTATAAAGATTGCAGATGATGCCGTCAGAAATTTCAACCACCAACCCGCTAACGAGTTGGTGGTTGTATTCGGTAAGTGTTGCCAAATAGCGTTGTGTAGACATTAGAACGCGTTCATTTGTTCGTCTACCTTGGCGTTGATGAAATTGCCGAACTCTTCAACACTCATTTGTCCTTTTTCTTCGGCTCCTTGTTGGCGAACGGATACCAATCCTTGTTCCGCTTCTTTTTCGCCCACGATGAGCATGTAGGGAATACGTTTCAACTCGTTGTCGCGAATCTTGCGCCCGATTTTTTCGTTACGGTCGTCAACAATGGTGCGAACGTTGCGGTTGTTGAGTGTTTCTGCTACTTTCCAAGCATACTCGTTCGATTTTTCGGAAACGGGCAATACTACTACTTGGTCGGGTGTGAGCCACAAGGGGAATTTGCCTGCAGTGTGCTCTATGAGTACGGCTACAAATCGTTCCATCGAACCGAAAGGAGCACGGTGAATCATAACGGGGCGATGCTTTTGGTTGTCTTCGCCTGTGTATTCCAATTCGAATCGTTCGGGCAGGTTATAGTCTACCTGAATGGTGCCCAATTGCCAACGGCGTCCGAGAGCATCTTTAACCATGAAGTCTAATTTCGGACCGTAGAAAGCGGCTTCTCCATACTCTACTGTTGCAGCCATACCTTTCTCTTGGCAAGCCTCGATAATTGCGCTTTCGGCTTTTTCCCACACTTCGTCCGAGCCGACATACTTCTCGTGGTTGTTGGGGTCGCGGAGTGAAATCTGCGCTTCGAAATTTTTGAAATCAAGAGCACGGAAGATGATGCCGATAATTTCCATTACTTTGATGAACTCGTCTTTTACTTGGTCGGGACGGCAGAAGATGTGTGCATCGTCTTGTGTGAAAGAGCGTACACGCGTCAGACCGTGCAATTCGCCCGATTGCTCGTAGCGGTAAACGGTGCCGAACTCTGCAATACGCAGTGGCAGGTCTTTGTAAGAGCGGGGCGAGTTCTTGTAAATCATGCAATGGTGAGGACAGTTCATGGGCTTGAGCAAATAAACCTCACCTTCTTCGGGAGTGGTGATGGGTTGGAAAGAGTCTTTGCCATAATGATCCCAGTGTCCCGATGTGATGTAGAGTTGCTTATTACCGATATGCGGAGTTATTACTTGCTGATATCCGTAACGCTTTTGTATTTTCTTGAGGAAATCTTCCAAGCGTAAACGCAATGCCGTTCCTTTGGGCAGCCAAATAGGAAGACCTTTGCCCACCATTTCCGAGAACATGAACAATTCCAATTCTTTGCCTATTTTGCGGTGGTCGCGTTTCTTTGCTTCTTCCAACAATACCAGATACTCATCCAACATCTTCTTTTTAGGGAATGTGATGCCGTAAATACGCGTCATCATCGGACGTTTCTCATCGCCGCGCCAATAAGCCGCCGACATGGAAAGTACTTTGATGGCTTTGATGGGCTCTGTGCTTGGAATGTGAGGACCGCGGCAGAGGTCTGTAAATGCACCTTGCGTATAGGTGGTTATCTGACCGTCTTCGAGGTCTTCGATAAGTTCGCACTTATAATGTTGTCCTTTAGATGCAAACTCGCGCAAGGCATCTGCTTTGGCTATACTTTTGCGAACGAGGGTTTCCTTGCGTTGCGCCAACTCTTGCATCTTTTTTTCGATAGCCTCCAAGTCTGCTTCTTTGATGGAAGTTCCTTCCGTGGGATATACATCATAGTAGAAGCCGTTTTCAATGGCAGGACCTATACCAAATTGGATGCCGGGAAACAACTCTTGCAAGGCTTCTGCCATAAGGTGAGAAGATGTGTGCCAAAAAGCATGTTTTGCTTCCGGGTCGTCCCATTTGTGAAGCACGATGGTGCTGTCTTCGGTGATGGGCATAGTCAAGTCTTGTTGCTTACCGTTGATTGTTACTGCCAACACCTCTTGTGCCAGCCGTGGGCTGATCGATTCAGCCACCTGAAGTCCGGTTACGCCTTCTGCGTACGCGCGAACGCTCCCGTCAGGGAATGTAATGTTAATCATAATAAATAAACCTACAAATGTTTATCTTTCGCCCACTTACAATCGTCGGCGAAAATGGGTTGTATCAGTCTGCAAAGATAGGCTTTTATTTTTATTCGTACAAATAGAACAAAAGACCATGCTCTAAAATCAATTTTTCGACTCCGCTTCTTGGATTCTACAAACAAATTCATCCATTTTGCACTCGGTAGTTGAAAGTAGGGTTCGTTTTTCCTTTGCGAAAATCGTTTATTTTTTGTACTTTTGTGCCAATTTAGGAAAGGTAGGATTGTATAATGAATGATTTTTTGCATAATATGACAAAAGGTGGCAATACGATAGATTATATAGGCTGGAGGCGTTGTTTGTTGTTTGTCGCGCTTGCATTTGTCTTGATTTCGGCGGGTGCACAAGTGACGATGTCGGACTTGCCCTATTTGTGCGATTTCGAAGATGAGGCTGAAAATGCACAGTGGGTGCTTAATTTTACCAATGAACAGTGGCAGCACATCACGTTGCAGAACCAATGGGTGATAGGTGAAGCGGAGGCATATACGGGAAAAAAATCGATGTATATATCCGATGATGCCGGTGTTTCGAATAGTTGGACAAGTACGAATCATACCGTGCTTGCTTATCGATTGATAAATTTGGAGAAAGGCGAATATGATATTGCTTTCGATTGGAAAGGTGTAGGTGACGGAAAGAATGCTTATATGAAAGTGTGGTTTGCTACCTATAGCACCGCCTTAGAGTTGTTATCGAGTAAATTGAACAGTGTAGAAGGAACCGAATGGAGTAACGCAGAGAATCTTATTAATCAGCAAAATAAGGATGCAAAACTGAATGGTTCGGCTGTATGGCAACATTTTCAAGGTTCTTTCACGGTTCCCGCAGCCAAAAACAATCGTAATTGTCGCCTTGTTTTTATGTGGGTTAATACGGCAGCATCGGCAGATACGACGTCGCTGATGGTTGATAACCTTCAAATTGCCAAGAAATCGGTTTCGGGCTATCCTTCCGATATGCACGTGAATTGTGATGAAAAAGAAAGTCGTATTTATTGGACGGGCAATTCCGATTCGTACGAAGTGCTTTATCGCGAAAAAACAGAAAGCGATTTTCATTCGGTGGTTACGGACAATCCTTCTCTGATTATGCAAAATATGCCTTTCGGAGCATACGAGTTTTGGATTTGCGGTATCAATGGTGACGATAAAACCATTTATACTGTTTTTCCTACGGTATATCTCTATAAAACCTCTTGTTTTGATATTCTTAACGGTTATACGGCTCAATATGAAACGGGAAGATGGAGTAATGCGGGTAATAATGCACAAGGATATGTGAAAGTTGACGATGGCTATCAGTCGGCGTATAGTCGGCATACCACGCATTTTTTGCAAGATGAGTATGACGAACGAACCGGTTATAAACTAAAAACGGTTCCCGAAGGTGAATTCGGTTCCATTCGATTGGGTAACTGGAGAACGGGGTCGGAATACGAATCCATATCGTTTAAGTACGAAGTCGATAACGATAGTAATGCCGTTCTTTTGCTTAAATATGCGATAGTATTGGAGAATCCTTATCATTCTGTCAGTTCTCAACCGAAGTTCTATTTGGATATAACCGACGAATCGGGTAAATCGATTGATACCAAATGCGGTACGGTTAATTTTCATGCACCTACCGTTTCCGAGTGGCAAGACCCCGATGTGCAGAAACTATGGCATCATTACATCTATGTATCCCCAACGGGTGGTTCGAACGAAATCCATTGGCAAGATTGGAATACCATGGGTATCGACTTATCCGAACACAAGGGAAAGACGCTTACGGTGACTTTCACTTCGTACGATTGTAATCAAGGCGGCCATTTCGGCTATGCGTATTTTACACTGAATTGCACGCGCTCGGATGTGCAAGGTATTCCCTGGGGAGAAGATAGTTCTACAAGCGAATTTGTTGCGCCAAACGGATTCGACTATACATGGTTCAAAAAGGGAGACCCTGCTACGATTCTTTCAAAAGAGCAAAGTTTTCAAGTGCACGAAACCGATACGAATACCTATATTTGTAACGTTACGTATGTTAACAATCCCGAATGTGGATGGTCTTTTGAAGCCAGTGCGAAGCCACATAGTCCGATAGCGGAATTTATTTGCAGATGGAGTCCCGATAATTGTAATAATAGAATTTATTTGGAAAACAACTCTCATATAGGATTAACCAACCAACTTACGGGTAAGGTGGAGCATCGTTACGATATGCATCCGAAACATTTCCGTTGGACCATGCCCGATGGCACGCAAACGACCGAAGAGTACTATGAAAATGGTGTTTTCTTGCCCGTACCGGACGAGGGAGGTACTTTTACCTATAAACTATGGGTGGCTGTCGAAGCAAACGATTCGGTGTATGCCGATTCTGTTGAGGTTACTCTGCAAGTTCCGGCTATTGGAACTATCGAAGTGCCTATCGAAGAAACCATCTGCCACGGAGAACAACGTGAGTTCCCTTATGGTTCAGGCAATCTCTATTCTGTATCGGGTGTCTATACCGATAGTCTTAAGTCGGCCGTAACGGGTTGTGACAGTATTATACTCTACAATTTGCAGGTGTTAGATCCTATTCGCTCAACGGTATACGATACCATTTGTTTTGCATCGTCCTATACCTTTGGCAATAAACTGCTGACGGCTCCCGGAACGTATGAATCGGTATTCCCTACAACCTCGATGGGATGCGACAGTACGGTTACGTTGCATCTCGCACAATTGCCGGAACTTTTTCTGCAAATTGATAATGCCGATGGTTGTAGCGACTACTATTTCTCTTGTTCCGCTCCCGAGTTTGTCGATTCGGTCCGTTTGCTGGTGGGTAGTAAAGAATATATGATTCCTATCTTACGTTCTCCTGCTCCGGTAGTCTTGTCTACCGATACTTTTGCTCCGGGAAAATATATGGCACAAGTACAATTCTTAACCCCATGGTGCGATGCACAATACGACAGTATAGAGTTTAAGGTTAATCTGCCCTCGTCTATCGTACAGACCAAATGGGATAATGTATTGGCGGTGCTTAACGAGAAATATAATGGCGGCTATACTTTCCGCTCTTTCCAATGGTATGCCGACGGAACTCCCATTCAAGGGGCTACGCAGTCATACTATCATGCTCCTCAACTTGATAAGGAGGTTTACTATTCTCTGGATGTCACGCTTGCCGATGGCACGGAACTGAGTGTATGTCCTTTCTTGTTCGATGATTGCCGACCGGAATCTAAAACCGATAACACGGTTATTGCTAAAGTCGCTTCTGCAGGGGGTGCGATGTTGTGTGATAATCTTGTTTGCAAGGATGCTTCGTGGTACACCACTACCGGTATGCAAATAGGAGTCGAACATTTTGCAGAGGGAGGTAATGTAATTAATGTACCTGCGCTACAAGGAAACTATTTGCTTAAAATACTCACCGACCAACAAGAAGTACACATCTTCTATGTTGTCGTGAAGTGATAACCTAATATAATAATGAATACTACAATGAAAAGATATTCTGCCTCATATTGTTTTTTGTTTATTTGGTCGTTGCTGATGTTGTGTCCGCATTTTGTGAAGGCGCAAAACTATTGGTATTGCGATTTCGAAGACGCTGCCGAGCGTGAGTTGTGGCAACTAAATACCCCTAAGAACGAGAACAACACTTGGAACAATTTGTGGATGTTGGGGCAGAAGGGAGCCTATGAGGGCGAATATGGTCTCTTTCTTAGTGCCGACGGGGGAGCGTCTCATTCATATGTGAGCAACAGCAATGTTATGTTGGCATGGCGTGTACTCGATTTGGAGGCGGGCGATTACGATTTGGCAATGGATTGGCGTTGCTTGGGAAATGGAACGAATGCCTTTATGATGGTGGCATGGGTTCCCGAATCCGACTATAATGCCATGATTTGCCAAAGTAATGCAGAGTGGAAGTTGAAAACATGGATTACCAATAATCTGCTCACCTTTGGTGTCTCTACTACGCAATTGCGCGATTCTGCAGCATGGAGACATTCCTATGCTACTATTAAAAACGACGGTACACCGCATCGTTTGTGTTTCATTTGGGTGAACGATGCTGTCGGGGGAGGTACGTCTGCCAGTATTGATAATATATGTATTGCGCGCAATAGTTGTGGCGCACCAACCGATTTGAAGGTCGAAAACGACGGGCAGGTGGCTACCATATCTTGGAAATCTTCTGCCGAGGCTTTCAATTTGAAATATCGTATGCACGGTTCATCCGATATGCAGACAATTAGTAATATCACTGCCAATCAACTCAAACTCACGTTGCCCTATGGAGCCTACGATGTATTCATACAAGTGGTTTGCAATGGTGAAACCAGTGTGTGGTACTCTTTCCCTGTGCTGCTAATCTACGATATGAAATGTTTCGGTTATCTCTCGTTCTCCAATGAGCAATGCTACACAGGTGTTTATAATACGAACGGTTGGACGGAATCAAAATTTACGCAGGGAAAAGATCTGTTCTCGCATCTTATCTATTTTCAGGAGGGCGAGATCGATTTGAATACAAAGGATAGTAAGGATATCTATGGCAATCCCGTTGCGCCTTTGCAGACTATTCCGCAAGGCGAAATTGCATCTGTCAGAGTAGGGCAACCTGTCAACGGAACCAATGCACGCATCACCTATGATTATGTGGTGGATAGCCGCGAAGCATCGGTTCTGATGCTCAAGTATGCGTGTGTGTTGCAACTTCCAAATCATGATGAAACGCAGCAACCGCGCTTTACGCTCGATATTGTGGATGCCGAAACCAACGAAGTGCTCAATTCTTGTACATCGGTCAATTTTGCGGCTACCTCAGGGCGTAGTGGTTGGAATTCCGCTGTAGATGGTTTTGTCGTGTGGAAAGATTGGACTACCGTGGCGATGAATTTGGATGAATACGATGGCAAACGTGTGCGTGTTATTCTTACCTCTTATGGTTGTACACAAGGAGGACACTGGGGATATGCCTATTTTACGTTGTCGTGTTCCGAAGGCAAAATAGAGGGTATCAATTGCGGCGATACGCCTACTACCGAGTTTATAGCCCCCGAGGGTTTCCACTATCGTTGGTATAAGGCGTTCGATGCCAAAGAAACAATGCTCCTTACCGATGGTGCAGGCAACCCACTTACGCCTGAAAGTCGTATCTTCCATGTCGATTACCGCGATACGACTACCTATAAAGTCGATGTCGTCTATATCACCGACGATCGCTGCTATTTTACGCTTACGGCAAGTGCCGTTCCGCGCTATCCTATTGCAGATGCTTCGTGGGCTTACAAGCCGCAACAGTGCAAGAATAGGGTGGAGTTTACCAATACAAGTCATATACTAACCAAATTATACGACAACGCTATCGGTGAGTGGATTGACGTACATACTGCCACTCCTCCCGAATTTATATCGTGGAATTTCGGCAACGGACAAACGGCTTCTTCAGAGTGGAGTCCGGTGGTCGATTATCCCGCTGAGGGAGGTGTTTTCCATGTTACGCTCAATGCAAGTGTCGGCTTGTGCGATAGTATTTTCGAAATGGATATCACATTGCCCGCCATTGGCGACACTACTTCTACCATCGATGTGCAACGCTGCGAGGGCGATTCGTATAGTTGGCAAGGACGAACCTATACCACAGATACCACTATCACGCAAACGCTCCACACAAAAGCAGGCTGCGATAGCATCAATATACTGCGTTTGCGGTTTGTCGAGAAAATCGAAGTCAATATCGATACCGTTATTCCGGAAGGCAGTACGTTTATGTTGGGCGATAGGGCTCTGACGCAATCGGGCGAATATGTCAGCGAAGGCTTGCAATCGTCTTTGGGATGCGATAGTGTGGTGCATCTTACCCTTAAGGTGGTGGCGCAGTTGCGGGTGCAAAATACCTATGTGGAATATCCCTGTGCCGATCAGCATGAATGTCAATTGCGTTTCAAGCAAATCTCCGGCTTTGTTAATCAATGTTCTTTGCTTTTTGACGATGCGGCTTTGGCTGTAGGTTTCCAAAATCAGACATTCGCTCTCGAAGCCGACCGGCAGGCGGAAATGGAAGTCAATATATCGCTCCCTGACCATGTGCGCCCCGATTGGTATACTGCTCAACTGATTTTCGGAAGTGTTGAAAATGGTACCGATACCGTCAATGTCGAGTTTATGGTGCGCTATGCATCCGATATTATTGCACAACGTTGGAACTATGTATTAGGATTGTATAATGTAGAGTATAATGGCGGGTTCGACTTTGATACCTACCGTTGGTATCGCAATGGCGAACCCTTGCCCGATGCCAACGAACCTTATTATTATGCTTCCGACCTATTGGATACGAATGCCGATTATACAGTCGAACTCATTCGTAAAGGCGAAAGCAGGGGGGTATTCTCTTGTGCATACTATCCTATTTTTGTAACCGAGGATATTACGGTGCAACCCACTACGCTCTATGTGTCGGATGTTCTTTCGGTTTCTGTTCCTGAAGAGGCCGTATTGCAAATATACGATGTTATGGGTAATTGTGTCTATACGACCCATCTGCTTGAGGGACTCAATCAGGTGCAACCGCGTTTGCGACAAGGATGCTATGTGGCACGGGTTACCACTTTGCAGACGGCACAATGCAAAACACTCATGCTGCAAGGGCGATAATCCTTTAGACTTATTACCTGTTGGTTGAATTAAATTTCTAAATATTTATACATGAAAAAGTTGCACA
>JAMPAY010000014.1 GCA_023666945.1 Paludibacter sp. | reverse complement strand
CATCGTCCAATTGGGCAGATAAAATATTCACTGATTTAATTCAACCAACAGGTTACCCCGTACAAAGTCGGCATCTACTGCTCCATGGCAGGAATCCCCCTTCCCTATTTATAGATACCCTATCCGAATCATTTGGTAACATAGTTAAAAACCGGATTTGTACTGCTATACCCTTTGTACACATATTTATCTGTAAAATTATATACAGGATCAACCGAACTATAACCTTGGTAAATATATTTACCTTGAATATGATAAACGGGACTGATGCCTGAGTAGCCTTGGTAAATATAATCACCGTTAATATTATAAACCGAACTACTTGTACTATACCCCTTGTAGATATACTTGCCACGAATGGTATATTCCGGGGTTATATTTGAATAGCCTGCATATACATATGTAACACCATCAGAAGATACAACTCCACCGATACTGTCACCACAGGAAACGAGAATTATCCCCATACAAATAAGCGTAAGTAGTTTCTTCATACCATCTGTGTTTTTATATCGACAGCAAAATTACTGCCTATAACTGACACTACAAGTCAGTCAAACAAAAAAATGTACATTTTTTACGAATTTCACGAAAATCTGCAAAGCATTCATCTGTCAAACTATCTGCACACGAGAAGTAAACAAACAATTATCCCTCTCATCTCAATATCTCAAGATAAGAGGGATAATCTATTAGCAGGCATATCTGATCAATGCTCCGCATTGTTATATTCTATCTATTTCAAAAGGGCAACATATCATCGGTAACCGTAAACTCCCACACAAAAAGTGTAGTTGTTTGCATACCATCGTAACCGCCTATAACCAAATAGTGCAATCCGGTTTCCATGGCTTGCATCCCTATGCTGAATCGGTCTTCGCCATGCGAAGAATAGTCGCGCCCGTATTTAGCAGCATTCACTTTCCATGCCTCTTGTGGTGTTCCGTATTTCTCCACCTCCGATGGTCCGTAATAGCCCCAATAATAAGTAGAAGTATTGTCGGACGGAGTAATAGTCACTATATTATTCGATTCATTGAGTGTTACGGAAAAAGTGAGGTCCGGATTTGTGGGAGTGGGTTCGGTTGTGAACGGCACTTTATAAAGTCCGCTTGCCAAGGTATAGTTGGTCGTATCAACTGCAAAACATACCAAATAATAGTCGGTATTCCCCATCAATCCTTCATTAAAACGCAGGTTTTTAATACCCTTATAGAGAAAGGCTTCTTCAAATGTACTATTCGGATAGTAGTATTTCCAACGTTCGAGCAACTGCCCGAGATATGCCTGTGCAAAGTCGTTATCGGTATACGTATCCGCCACCGATGCAGGTACATAGTCGGCAAAGTAGAGCATTTCTTCATCAACCGGTACTATGGTAGCCTTAAAGGATATATTGGTAATTTCAGACACTTCCAGATAGAACAGCGGTTCGGGTTCTGGCTGCTTAAAAGTGATGCTATCGATATTGTTCAGTGCTATGTTTCCTACAATCTCTCCCTCTGTCCAAAATTGCATCATAGAAACAGACGTTCCCTTTTCCGACAATCGTTGCGCTACAACATCGGGTATTCCTCCTTCCTCCGTGAGCGTGAAAGAATACATCCGTATTTCCGAACTGCGTTGCCCGTTTTGCCATGCCGCCACCGTTAATACATAATGCGTCTGCATGAATGTAGGGTCGGAAAGATCTACCGCCGAACGCCCGCGCACAATCATATTCCACTCTTCCAAGGCACCATACATTTGAGCAATATCAACGGTAGTTTGCCAAGCCTCTTCGTAAGATGTATAACCATAGTAGGCATAATCATCATCTGACGTAGCCACCCATATATAGTCTACATCGTTATTTTCAGGCACAATGCTTAAAGAAAATGGCGACTCCCATTCAAATGTACAAGCAAAGGGCAACATTTGCGGTGCAACAAAAGTCACACTATCTACGAGCAAAGGGTCGGTCTCCATCATAATACGCCCGTTCCGCCACAATTGCATCTGTGCCGACACTACACTTACCAACACTATAAACAGCGTTGTACAAAAAAGTCTTAGTTGTTTCATTGCTTTATAAACTTAATTACCGACATATTGATTTGCAATAACCATGTGCCTGACGACAATTGCGATACCGGCACAGACACAGATTCTCCTTGAACGGGTTGCGTCAGCATAAGACGTCCATCCGGTGAGAATATGCGTACACAATCGCCATCTCTCACGCCACATACTTCCAAATAATCAGCGGTAGGATTGGGGAACACACGAAGCGTATTATGATTAACATCATCAATAGCCGTATCTTTATCTACAAAGACGACTTTACGAATGTCCAACACACAAGACTTTCCCAACAAATCGCCATTATGAGCGAAAAGATAAGCCGTATCGTTACGAAAAGATATAACCCCTATTTGCGCCAAAGCGAACTCTGATTCTGCCCCGTTAAGCGGCTCTATTTGCAAAATGGTATCTGCCATCGCAGTCCGGGTTAGCAAGGCGTACAATGTGATTAACAGATACTTTCTTATCATATTCATACTATTTCATATAGTTGTACAAAACGGACGACTTGTAAATAAGTCATCCGTTTTGTAGATGTATTTAATAATCAGGTTATTTAACCACCTTGAATGTACCTTGCTGTGCTGCAACCATATATACACCCTCGGTCATACCACTCATATTGATATTGCCATTCCCTGCTGCAACCAGCATTCCTGCTGCATTGTAAACTCTCAAATATTGAGCATTAGCATTATTGATAATACCATCCGTATAGGAAAGACCTATAGTGGCAATATCATCCAAAGCCGTTCCTGATGTGGTTGTGAAAGAGAACTCTGCCTGAGCAGAATTCCAACTGCTATCGTAAATAGCAATGCTGAATGTGTATTCCGTATTCGGTTTTAATGCTTCATAATCACCATCACCGGGTACCATGGTAATATCGGCGGCAAATGTTCCGTCGGCTTGCAGTTCGGGGAATGCAATTTCCAACCAATTCGCATCCTGAATAACTACTTGCAAATCTTCTGCAGCAGTATATTTATCGGTTACCTTAAATGTAACTTTTGCCGACTTGTCGGTGATATCGGATACTGTAATGTCTGTAATTTCGGGGGCTACAATATCAGAGGTATAAAATTCATCACCAAACACAGGTTCCGATGCGTCATAAAGATACGTACCATCTACTGCCATTGCCGTTACGCTCCATGTATATTCATCGGGAGCCAAGATTACTGCGAAATAACTGTTGGTGGTATAACTTCTTGTAAGCGAAACTGCATTCTCCTCACTATCATAGATATCAATCCAATAATATTCAGCCTTCTCATCGGCAGTCCATTGCAAAAGAACCGTATCGCCGGTTACCGTTGCAGAAAGGTTTTTAGGAGTCAAAGGATTGACACCCACAGTGATTGTTTCTTCCACATAGTTCTCGCAAGCATAGAACAACTGACTGTTATAAATTTCCAACGCAATGATTCTGATAGTGTAACTCTTGCCTGTTTCAACATCAAATGTATACGGCAATTGTAGCATTTCTTGTGTGCTATAGTTATTGAAAATTGTAGTAGTCCCTTGCGTAATCTGTATGCCATAGAAGTGATTGTCAGGCAATGTGAGCACATCGAAATTAATCGTTAATTTGGTATTGTCCTCATTCAGTTTGGCAGAAAAACCTGTTACGTCGTAACTGACAATTTCAAACAATTCGCTCACACATTCGGCTTCCGAGAGTACAGGTGTAGTGCCTTGTGCATTATATCCCGTAACCGAGATATACCATTTTCCTGCGGGCAAAGCCGACTGTGCGTGGTTGGTGGCATTATATACTAAATCTGCCAGATTCCAAGCATAAGTATTAGTCTGTCCGCTAACAGCAAATTGAGCGGCTCCATAATAACCCGCCTGCAGTGCAACTTTCTTTTCGGCTGTATATACGGTAAACAGGAAATAAGCAGAGTTTTCCGATGTCCAAACGAAAGGAGCAGTTCCCATACCGGTTTGTGCGCCAACCACTACTGAAGCAATAGCATTGGTTGCTGCAGGTGCTTTGGCCACTTTGGTGTCAAGCGACATTGCCGCATTCAAACTCTGCAGTGCTACAACATCTGTTGCCTTATTCTGCACTTCGCTTAATTTGTCCGCTTTCAGGGCGGTGGTAGCCATAAGCGAAGAAGCCACTAACAATGCACTTGCAATAAGCGTAATCTTTTTCATACCTTGTTCTAATTAAAAGTTAAACATATCTATTTTTTGTATATTTATTAAGCAATATCACTTACAAATCGTTGCAAAGGTATATCTTTTTTTTTACATAAACAACTATTATCATTTTTATTTAACAGAATAGAAAATATACTATCATTATACAAGCAATTTTACAATACAACACAAGTGCGCGTATACATCCGCTAACAATTTGCCAATCCGGCACAGATCCTTTATTACAAATGATACATCAAATTCGCCATTTCAAGTATTGATAACAAAAATTGCCCCTGTTTTTATTATTGTGCCGGCAGAAAAGCAGCCAAGATAACTCATTACTGATTATTCCATATTCCACATATCGCCAATCACCCGTAATTCTGCTATATAAAAGACGCAAAGCATAGAGTCTTTATCCCCACCCCGTACGGATTCCATCTATACAAAAAGAGCGGGTATATCTTCTATCAAAGACATACCCGCTTAAATGGTTTATGGTTATTTACAGATATTATCCGTTAACTTTAGCCATGTGAGCGATAAGATCGAGAACCTTGTTAGAGTAACCGATTTCGTTATCGTACCAACTTACAACCTTAACAAAGGTGTCGGTAAGTGCAATACCGGCCTTAGCATCGAAAATAGATGTAAGTGTGCATCCGAGGAAATCAGAAGAAACAACTGCATCTTCTGTATAACCCAGTACACCTTTGAGTTCGCCTTCAGAAGCCTCTTTCATTGCAGCACAAATTTCATCGTACTTAGCAGGCTTAGCGAGGTTAACGGTAAGGTCAACAACCGAAACATCAAGTGTAGGAACACGCATTGACATACCTGTGAGTTTGCCGTTGAGTTCGGGAATTACTTTACCTACAGCCTTGGCAGCACCTGTAGACGAAGGAATAATGTTGCCGCTTGCAGCGCGACCACCACGCCAGTCTTTCATCGAAGGACCGTCAACGGTTTTTTGTGTAGCGGTAGTAGAGTGTACGGTAGTCATCAAACCATCGGTGATACCCCATTTGTCGTTCAATACTTTAGCAATAGGAGCCAAGCAGTTGGTGGTGCAAGAAGCATTCGAAACGAATTGTGTTCCCTTTACATAAGACTTCTCGTTAACACCACAAACAAACATAGGAGTGTCGTCTTTTGAAGGAGCCGACATTACTACATATTTAGCACCGGCATTGATGTGAGCCTGAGCCTTTTCTTTAGTAAGGAAGAGACCGGTCGATTCAACAACGTATTCAGCACCTACTTCGTTCCAAGCGAGTTCGTTAGGATCTTTGCAAGCGGTTACGCGGATAGCCTTACCATTAACGATAAGTTTGCTATTTTCCAAATCGTAGTCAATTGTACCTTCAAACTGACCGTGCATCGTGTCATACTTCAGCATGTAAGCCAGATAATCAACAGGACAAAGGTCGTTGATACCAACGATTTCGATGTCATTACGAGTTTGAGCAGCACGGAAAACAAAACGTCCGATACGGCCAAAACCATTAATACCTACTTTAGTCATAATTATTTATTGTTTAATTAGTTAAACATTATCATTCGAATATATCCCTTAAAAGGACGTGCAAAATTACGAAAAAGAGTTGGATTAGGGATATATTTCATTATATTTTTTTGTTTTTGTAAAGTAGGTATTGCAAAAGAGAGACCTATCTATGGATTGGGGTTAAATTGAGTACTGTTACGGCACTGACATTTATTGCATCCGCTATTCCGTAATGGGTAACGACAAAGTATAGTTACGCCCCGCCTTATCCACAATGCGTGTAATTCCCTTATCGCAAGTGATACAGATAGAATCCAACGACTGATATATAATTGTTTCGATTGCCAAATCTCTTTCCAAGGGGAAGCAATCGGCAAAAGCGGGAGATACCGACTTGTCTGCATCGTCGGTCATACCAAAACGGGTCGAATATCTTCCCTTACCGGGAGCAGGATTCCATATAAGCCTCCACCTACCATCCCATGGCAGAATCTTGCTTCCTATGATGGCGAGCGTCAGTTGAGCCTCTTGCTCGTCGGCACATGTAAATGCTATAGTGCGACAGCACACCGTATGATGAAACACTACACAATCGCAATCCTTATCGGGATATTCACTTTCAACAACCGGCACCATAATGGTATCGGTTACTCGATGAATATGCAAACAGAAAGTATCCGTATCATCGGTAAGAACCACAGAATCACCTGCTTGATAAGGCAGCCAGCGCATAATATAAGGTGCATATTCCGACATCAATGTTGTCAGTTCCAGTTCGTTATAGTATGGTTCTTCGGGTTGTGTCTGACTGTTACAAGACACCCAAAGCAATACACTCAGGCATAGACAAAAGAAAAGATAAATTCGTTTCATGGGTTAATGTGTTATTAGAATTAATAATTACAATATAGTTCTATTTGGAAGATTAATATTGTAAAAATGCACCTACGTTTTATAATGCTTATCTCCACAAGTGAGAAATAAGGCATTAAGAAACCACGAAAGCGTAACCACTTTCGCCGTCAAAGGTAATATTATATTTTTTACAAATACAAGAGAATAAGGAAATAAAATACAATTTGATAAAATTTCCAATAAAAAGAGCATCTATTTTCTACCAAAATCGGCAGGAATTTCGCCCCATTGTTCCGTATCCCATTTACGGATTTCGGTGGTATAGGAGTGCTGCCGCAGCCATTGTTCCGCTGTTGCAAGCATATCAAACAAAACGGCATTTTCTGCAGTGCGTTCCAGTTTGCTATTGGCTTTTTTCTTTTGCACCCACGAGAGTGCTGTCCGGCTATCGGAATAGAGCAACCAAGGCAGATTATTCTGTTGCAGCCATGCCAAGCCCAACACAATAGCCAAAAACTCGCCTATATTATTTGTCCCATGCTTAAATGGTCCCCGCCTAAACACTTCCGTTCCCGTGTCGACAATAACACCTCTAAACTCCATTACACCCGGATTGCCCGAACAAGCCGCATCAACAGCCAGTGCGGGATATTGCGGTTGATGTGCCGACCGATCAACGTTGTGCGTTTGTCTGTTGAACATAGGCTTTACCGCCTTACCAACATACGCTTCGGGAGCGGCTACATAGGCTTGTTCCGCCTCCTGCATCGAGGCAAACCCTTTGAAACGCGCACCGGCATAATTCTTCACCTGCCGCTCGCACTCTTCCCACGAAGTATAAATACCCGGCTGCTTACCTGCCCACACCACGTATATTTTCTTTTTCATTTTTCCGATTGAAATAATTATCGTATCTTTGCGCTCGAAACGATCGTAAGGTCTGCCTCTGTAGTTCAACGGATAGAATACGAGTTTCCTAAACTTTAGATTTGGGTTCGATTCCCAACGGAGGTACCAATTACGCTGCAAAGGTACAGAATAAAATCCTTTTCTGCAAACATAAAACACTCCTATGAAAAGACGTCTTCCCTTATTCCTATTATATACATGTATCTCTCTCGTGGTGATAGCCGGTGGTTACAGTCCCACCTCTGTTCCCAATCCCCACAACGCAGACATGCGTTGGTATGTCGCCAATCCCGACCATATCCTCTCTGCCAATGCAGTAGCCGAATTAAACAGTATAGCCGCTCAAACAGAACGGAAAACCGAGGTAGAGATGGCGATAGTTGCCATCGAAGAAATGACTTCTCCCGCTGATGCAATGGATTTTGCCCAAACATTGTTTAACTATTGGGGTATCGGCAAAAAGGGCAGGAATACGGGAGTACTGATACTATTGGTCAAGCAATCGCACGACATACGCATACACACAGGAGGTGGCATAGAGGGCATTCTCACCGATGCCGTATGTGCGGATATACTCAACAACGACATGATACCATTGCTTGCCGATGCCCAATGGGACGCAGGTCTGTTAGCGGGTGCAAGAGCCTTGCAAGAACGCCTCACCACCGACGATGCCCTGCAAGAACTATTGCTTGACTATCATCCCGCAGATAGCGCCGGAATTGATTTGCTCACCGGCTATTTTTGTCTGTCGTTCTTTCTGCTTATCTTGCTTGCCATCGGAGCATATCGCCAACTCGGCAGCAATTCACTTGCACTCAACAATATCCGCTACCGTCAAGCGCAAAATAACCTCTATATTTACAAAATCTGCGCCATCTTTTTCCCATTGCCGTGTGCATTATTTTGGTGGTGGTACAAACAAGCGATAGAACGGCTGCGATTGCTCCCCATGGCATGTCCGCAATGCCACCACATCATGCACCTACTCAGCGAGCAGGAAGAAGACCGTTTTCTCAACACAGCGGAACAAGCCGAAGAACAGGTACATTCGGTGGATTACGATGTATGGCTGTGCCCCGATTGCAAAAATCACCTCGTATTACCCTACACGGCTCAACAAACACTTTACAGCCGTTGTCCGCATTGCCATGCCGTTACCTATACCCTGCTGAGCGATGTAATACTGCAAAGTGCCACACAACTTCGCAATGGTACCGGCGAGAAAACCTATCATTGCCGGCACTGCGGAGCCACCGATGTAAAACTCTACACATTACCCAAACTGCCCGTTGTGGTGGTAACCGGTGGTAACGGAGGACATGGAGGAGGAGGATTCTCGGGAGGCAGTTTCTCTGGAGGAATAAGTTTCGGAGGAGGCGCAGGAGGCAAATTTTGACCTCACCGCCAAAGCGTATTCCACGCAGCATAACCAATAAAAAACAATACTATACATCAATAATCTTAAAACAACATTACAAAGATGAAAAAAGGAACACTCGCAGGCATCATCATCATTGCCGTCATTGCCATTGTTGCCATTTGGGGATTCGGCAAATACAACACGCTTGTCGAAAAACAAGAAAATGTAGACACCGCATGGGCACAAGTCGAGAACCAATATCAACGTCGTATGGATCTCATTCCCAATTTAGTGAATACCGTAAAAGGATATGCCGCTCATGAGTCCGCCACTTTGGAAGCCGTAATTGAAGCCCGCAGCAAAGCCACCTCGGTCAGCATTGATGCCGCTTCACTTACAGAAACCAACTTGCAAGCATTCCAACAGGCACAAGGCGAATTGAGCAATGCACTTGGGCGGCTCATGGCTGTAAGAGAAGCCTATCCCGATTTGAAAGCCAACCAAAACTTCTTGGAACTGCAAAGCCAACTGGAGGGAACGGAAAATCGTATCACAGTAGCACGCAACGCCTTTAACGAGCAAGCCCGTTTGTATAATATAGCCATTCGCCGTTTTCCCGCCAACATGGTTGCCGGCATGTGCGGATTCGAAAAGAAACCGCTCTTCAAAGCAGAAGCCGGTGCAGAACATGCTCCTGTCGTAGAATTCTGATGGATATATTGCTCTGCATATTAGCAGCAGTGTGCCTCTTGGTTGGCTTGGCGGGATGTATATTACCCGCCATCCCCGGTGTACCACTTGGGTATGTTGGGCTGCTTCTATTGCAACCGACCGAGCGTGTGCAATACTCAACCACATTTCTGCTTATCTGGGCGATAGTGGTGGTTGTAATCCAAGTGTTGGATTATATAATACCGGCATGGGGAACCAAACAATTCGGAGGAAGCAAAGCAGGCGTATGGGGAAGCACGTTCGGACTGATTATCGGTCTCTTTGTCGGTCCATGGGGTATCGTATTAGGTCCCTTTGTCGGAGCCGTAATATTTGAACTCATCAACGGAAAAAACACACAGACGGCAATAAAAGCAGGATTCGGCTCATTTGTCGGACTACTCACAGGCACTATCATCAAACTCATTGCATGCGGCATGATGCTATACTATGCTATCGCCGCACTTATGGCTTGATTTTATCATCATTCACACTATGGATATACAAAACATACTCGATTTTCTCAATGCACTGGCTTGCAACAACAACCGCGAATGGTTTACCCAAAATAAAGATTGGTACACGGCTTGTAAAAACAATTTCGAACTATTCGCTGCCGAATTCATAGAGGCCATGTTGCCTATCGACCCCTCGCTAAACGGTCTGACTCCGAAAGATTGCATTTGGCGCATCTATCGTGATGTACGTTTTTCTGCCGACAAACGCCCCTACAAAGAATGGTTTGGTGTCTTCTTGGCACCGCACGGAGGAAAGAAAAGTCCGTATGGCGGTTATTATGTGCATCTACAACCGGGGAACTGCATGTTCTCGGGAGGCATCTGGTGTCCGGAACCTCCTTTGCTCAAAGCCCTCCGCCAAAGTGTCTACGATAATGCAGATGAAGTAGAAACCATAATGCAGAATCCCGACTTCAGAAAATTCTACTCCGATTTCGATACCGACAATATGCTCAAGAAAGTTCCCGCCGGCTATCCTGCCGATTGGGAACATGCCGATTGGTTAAAACGCAAGTCGTTCACCGCTTCCTGCTTTATCAGCGACCAACAAGCCTGCAGCCCCGATTTTCTGCAAGTCGCAGTCGAAGCCGCCACTGCATTCAAACCGCTTAACGATTTTCTCAATTACACATTCGAAGAATTGTAAACACTCTGCAAAAATATCAGAAATAGCAAAAACATACGATATTCTCCATAACCCCTATAATTTGTTGCCGCATAGAGCATTCCTTGCTTTCAACTTGCCTTACGAGAGGGTTACGAGATCATAACGAGACCGTAACGAGATCTCAACGAGACCGTGTCGAGTTTCCATTTTGTCAAAGCCAACCGACTGCTCTAATCCGCAAAAACCAACCATACCATTCTATGTTTTTTTTGATGAGGTTGCCCTGATGCACAACGTCTATACTTTGTACGTATCAGAATAAATTCGTAACTTTGCACGAGTTTTAAGTTTTAGACAAACAAACACATTAAATATACAACGATTATGCAAAAAAGTCCTCTTCAAATTGCACGCGGCAGTTATCAACCCAAGTTGCCGCTTGCATTGCAAGGCAATGTACGCCTTAGCGAAGGTGCTGCCACCCAATCGGTAGCCGACCAAGAAGAAATCAAACAATTGTTCCCAAACACTTACGGTATGCCCGTCATCCAAATGGAAGCAGGCGACAATGCCACACAATCGGCTATCAACGTAGGTGTTATTCTTTCAGGAGGGCAAGCCCCCGGCGGACACAATGTAATTTCCGGACTTTACGACGGTCTTAAGAAACTGAACTCCGACAATAAATTATACGGATTTCTCGGAGGACCTTCCGGACTCATAGAACATAAGTATATCGAACTTACAGGCGATATTATTGACGAATACCGCAATACCGGTGGTTTCGATATCATCGGATCGGGACGTACCAAATTAGAAGAAACTTGGCAATTTGACAAAGGTATCGAAATCTGCCAACAATTGGGCATCAAAGCCATTGTTATCATAGGTGGTGACGACTCCAATACCAATGCCTGCGTATTGGCGGAATACTATTTGCAAAAACAATGCGGCATTCAGGTTATCGGCTGCCCAAAAACCATTGACGGTGATCTTAAAAACAGTATGATCGAAACCTCTTTCGGTTTCGATACCGCCTGCAAAGTCTACTCCGAACTTATCGGTAACATACAACGCGATGCCAATTCTGCAAAAAAATACTGGCACTTTATCCGATTAATGGGACGTTCTGCTTCACATATAGCCTTGGAATGTGCACTGCAATCACAACCCAACATGTGTATTATCTCTGAGGAAGTGGAAGCCAACAACATGACCCTCAATGATATTGTTGATCAAATTGTCAATACGGTAGTTGCACGTGCCAATGCAGGACTCAATTTCGGTACAGTACTTATTCCTGAAGGACTTATTGAGTTTATTCCTGCCATGAAGCGTCTTATTCAAGAGCTCAATGACCTACTTGCCAACAACGAAGAATTCTTGGCATTGGACACCGACGATGAGAAACGTCAATACGTAAAAGGCAAACTATCGGAAGAAAGCCGCGAAGTATACCGCGATCTGCCGAAAGGTATTGCACGACAACTTACTATGGATCGCGACCCCCACGGTAACGTACAAGTATCGCTCATTGAAACCGAGAAGATGCTCATCGAAATGGTAGCAAAAAAACTCGCCACCCTGAAAGCGGAAGGCAAATACAAAGGCAAATTCTCTGCCCTGAACCACTTCTTCGGTTATGAAGGTCGTTGCGCTATACCCTCCAACTTCGATGCCGACTATTGCTACTCGCTCGGTGTAACGGCAACACTCCTTATTGCTGGCGGAAAAACAGGCTATATGGCACTTGTCCGGAATCTCACTGCTCCCGCTGCTGAATGGAAAGCAGGTGGTGTACCTATCACCATGATGATGAATATGGAACGTCGTAACGGAAAACTCAAACCCGTTATTCAAAAAGCATTGGTAGACCTCAATGGCGAACCTTTCAAATACTTTGCCGCACATCGTGCCGCATGGGCAGACGAAGACCTCAGTTACATCTACCCGGGTCCTATCCAATACTATGGTCCCACAGAGGTTTGCGACCAACCTACACGTACACTCATTCTGGAGAAAGGAAAGAAATAACCTGTCTCCGTATCGTTATGCAAATGCCTTCCCTCCCCACTCCGTGGGAGCGGAAGGCATCGCTTTTGTATATTAAGTACTATCGAAACAAAGATTGGCACGGTAATTGCATACGAACACACATAATCAACACAAAAACGTATATAAATGACTATATTTCTACTTACGGCACTGCTGATGATTCCCATAATAGGAATGGCGCAATACTCCGAACAAGAACTCTACAACGCTTATCTGCGTAGCGATATGGAACTATGGAAAGAGTATATCGAACATACCGATTGGAACACTATCACCTCCGCAGAAAAGACCAGACTACTCAATTACCAATATGGTTACGTAGCCTTTGCCATAAGTGCTAAAGATAAAGATGCCGAAAAGCATTTGGAACGATTCGAGCATAACATCGACAATAGTACTCATCTATTAGATGCCTCAACCCTCTCCTGCTATCGCTCCTCGTTCTCTGCCTATAAGATGTCGTTCAACGTATTCCGCAAACTCATGTATGCCAACCAAGCCATCTCATTGGCTAACGAAGCCATGCGCTTGGATTCGCTCAATCCTGCGGCACTGACACTAAAAGCCAACATCGACCTCTATTGTCCCAAAGCATTCGGAGGCAATAAAGCACGTGCACTACGCTACTTTTTGCGTGCAGAGCAACGTTACCAAGAGTTGGGTCTGACTCGCTGCAATTGGAACTACAGAGCCTTGCAACTCTGCATTGCCCAATGCTACGAGAAAACAGGGTACAAGGAGAAAGCCATACAAAAATGCCGTAGCATACTCCAAGAAGAACCTGCATTTTCTTACATACGCGACATCTATCTACCCATGCTCTTGGGAGAAAAAGTAATTGATAAAGCAGGTATCGGCAACGTCAGCAATGTAGCCAATTCAATGCTTTAACTGCTGCGTACCGCCCTCTGCTTTTCTAAGCAAAAGAGGGTATCGACATTACGGCATTACGAAAATCTTCCGTAGAGAGGTCAGAACGATTCTTCACCCTGGTTTTATACGTATATATGGTATTGACCGAATAATCCAACACCTGCGATATCTGCTCGTTGTCAGTAATGCCTAAACGTATCAGAGCATATATACGCAACGGTGTATTCAGCAATTCGCCTTTGGCAAGTACAATGCGGTCTTCCTCTCTCAATAGTGCATTGAAGTTATCTACAAAGTGAGGAAATATCTGCAAGAACATCTCATCAAACCGTTTATAAAACTCATTCTTCTTACGCTGAGCATTCATATTGTGCGGAATGGTCAGCAACGAATCATATCGTTTCTCTTGCACCCGTTTACGCACCAATTGCTGCCAACTATTCAGTTGGTTGATCAGTTCCATTTGCAAACAGAGCAGTGTGCCTATATACTCATTACGAATCTTATTGGCTTCCATTAGCGAAGCATTCATGGCTGAGATAGTCTGCTTGGCTTGCTGTAAAGCCTTCATACGGTTATAGAGCAAGATAAAAGCCACCAACAATACCGCCAACAACACATACAAACAAAAACTCAGAATCTCTATACGATGATTCTTTTCTTCCATTGTAAGCAATTGCTGTTGCTCTATAATAGGCAATATCTGGCTAATACTCAGTTGCCTGTGTCGCGCATTATAAAACTGCACATCATCAAGTGCAGAACGTATATAGCGTGCCGCATGCTCCACATATCCTTGCCTATAGAGCATTTGTGCCAAATTACTCAACGCCACTATCTCCTTAGTGGATGAACGTATATCTTCCTGTGCGGCCAAAGCATTGTAAGCAATAGCCTCCTCTTGGTTATCCATAAGCGAATAGATATAAGCCATACTGGAATAGTTAATGGCTTTCTCGTGTGCAGTAATGGACGATGCAGCCAATGCAAAACGGAATCGTTCCACTGCGCGTTGCCGATTGTCTTGTTTCATATCCAACAAGGCGGCATTTTCCCAATACAGTGCCGTATCCATTGGCGAGATAAGTTCAAGCGCATTGCTTATCAACTCATTGCCCCGCAGCGTATAATCATGCATAAGTTCTCCCCTGCTATAATCAGCCATATCATACATGAGTCGCCCATAGGTAATATAATAATCTATCTTTGTAATGCACGACATATTCTCTACTTTCGCTTCTGCCATAAGATCGGCACACTCTTTAAACAAACCTGCCGACAAGAGCGCAAAACCTCGCTTAATACGCGCCTGCTCCATTCTGTCTTTATCGTGTTGCAGAACTGCCACATCATAAAGTTTATCTACATAAAGACATGCCGAATCGTAGTGATAGGACTTGTATTCTTCAAAGAGATCAAGCAATATCGGATAAGTATCTTGTTTCGATTCGGTTGCCGAATCCAAACGACAGCGCAATACCGACAAACGATTTTGCTTTTCCACATCGTACCGATGCTTATCGGCAATGGTTCTATCCAGTTCTGCCAAATTGGGATATTGCACTGCCCCTAACACCGTACACACAAATACTTGCAACAACAATAAACTTCGTTTCATATATACTACTAAACTATTCTACCATAAGATCTTACTCTAAGTATTCTCTATCATAAGTATTACTCTACCATAAGTATTACTCTACCAGCACTTTATAATTACCACTCCCCTGCACCGACACCAAAAACAGACCACACGAAACAGGGAGCAAGAGTTCGTCTGTATCGCAAAAAACTGATGTTCTGCACCTTCCCTGCACATCGTATACAGATACTTGATGCCCGGATGCTCCCTCTATATAAATCATACTGCGTTCCCCTCGCACGCAACATCCATCGGCAATATTATCCACCGCATCTGCATCAGAGCAGTGTTCAACCCAAGAAAAAGCCGAAAACGATGCTACATTTTGTTCCTGACGCGACAAATTATCGAACGTCAGATTACACCACTCTGCATCGCCTGCAACTGCCGAGAAATAGATTCCATACACAGCCCCGTCAATATGTATATCTTGCAAACGAAGCCCTGTAATTTTTTTACCTCCGCCTGCTTTCAAATAGAGTGCATTGGAGCGGCTGTTCTGTATATCCATACGTCTCACCGTCAGATTCGAAACGTTATAGTTGGCTGTAGCCGTTATATTGCAGGCCCCTTGCATATTTCCCCAAAAATCGCCCGAGACACCTATATTTCCGCTTGTACAACCGGCATGGTGAATGGATATATCTTCCAACAATATGTTTCCATCGGCAGCAAAACCTGTCCCCGCAAAATCACTATTGACTCTTACTCCCGTCTCAAGAGGATCATACACTGCCAAATGATGTGCCGTTTGATTCTTGCCGCCGAAAAGACCCAAACCTGATGCTCTCCAATTATTTTCCGAAGTACAGTAGGCGAACGTATTACCCACACACAGTTGTCCGGTCGACCACGAAGCCATATCGTCATCACCGTTATTACGGAAAGAGCAGTAACGTATCGTATGCTCCGTACTTCCTTGGCAGAGATTGATGCCATCGGCATAATTGTTTCTGAAGCGACAATGTTCTATCAGCAGATTACGGCTCTCACCTCCGGAATAAGTTGCAATCCATCCACCGCACTCGAAATGCTCTATCCAACAGTTGCGCACTACGGAACCTACCCCCCAACTTCCCATCAGTCCTTTTCCTACCTGATAGGAAGGATTATTATCGTAATACCGCTTGTTATTTATCGTATTGATATAGAACCCTTCTAATAAAAGGTTATTAGCATTAGCCTCTATACCTCGATTGCTATGCGTGGAACGTTGGTCGGAAGATGCAGAAAAATAGAGTGTTGTGTACCACATACCCGCCCCAACCAAACGAGTATTGTCATTACGCAGATAGAGTCGAGCCGAAATATCATAAGTACCTGCCGGGAAATATATGGTTTTCCCAGCATTCGCTGCCACAAAAGAAGTAACGTATCCTTTGTCTGGCGAGTACATAACCTTATTCTCCGTTTCTATATCATCGAAGAGGACCGGTGCGGGTACATCCTCCAATTCTACAAAGTCAATCGTACAAGGTATATTATCGTTTTCTTTCTTTACCAATTTCAGTTGTGCTCCGGCAACACATTTTTCTTTAAGCAGAAGATGTACCTCATCGAAACGCATCCGTACCATTTTACCTTCCGCCGGGGTATTATCGGGATAGTTACCTCCCGGTTGGGTATATTGCCATGCCCAATATGAATCTAAGGTAATATCGCCTTGCCATCGGTCGTTACAGTACACCGCTACCGTTGTCTTCAATCCTTTCCCATCGGTGGCATCAGGCAAAGAAAAACGTACCGTAAGTCCGTCACCTCCTTTATCAAGTATCCACGACACCTGGTCATCTTGCATTGCCAACGTCAGGGCTTGTTGATTAGATGCCTCCGATTGCACATCGCGCTGGTTGTCGGACGCAGAGAGAAACGTACCATTGGTAAGACAACAACCGGGTTCGGCTTCGTAACGCTGATAGGGACGATTATAATACCCCCGCTGCAACGCATCATCTGCAAATTCCACCTTTTGCGCCTTTACAGGAACTATGCACAATAGTACACAAAGCAAATATAGATTGTTTTTCATCGTTAATTAGTTTTGACAGGACAAAGGTAATCATTACTTGGTAAGTAAACAAACTAAATATTCCAAAAGCCCAATAAATATAGATACTAAAGCAGATATTTTTTCTTGATACATAAATAATATAATACACTATAAATCAATAATTAAATCTAATTATAATTTATATTTTACATTGACTATTTTATACGCCATGAAGTAGACTGTACCTTTGCGATGCAAAATCAATAAAGGCAATATAGAGATTGTTCGGATATTGATAATGCTATAATTAACACAATACTTAAACACCAATTTATCATGAAAAAGTTTACTCTTTTCGCAGTTAGTGCTTTGATAGCACTCAGTGCAAATGCACACACGTTGAACAACCCCATAGGCGCAGATGGTCGTTACATTGTAAGGTATGATTGTGCCAATAATTGTTTCTCCTCGTCCAATAACATGGAAGCCGATGAAACCTTTGTTTTTGCTATTGATGTAACCGGCACTTGGATGGAAGAATGGCTCAAACAACCTGCTACGGCAGAGGGTGCTTCTCGTGGTTTGGCTATCAACAAATGGACGAGCAAAGGCGATGCTAACGGTAACACCAATCGTTTGAAACAAATAGACGGCAATATCTACGGTATGACCGTAAACTACTACCAAATTATGATAGCCGAACAAAAATCGGACGTTGTGATGAAAGATAGCGTATTGTATGTATATGGTCAGATATTCGGTTTTGAATATACCGCTGAAAATCCTGGTGCCAATTGGTGGATGTGGGAATACCAAGAAGGTGAAACAACACAAGCCAACGGTGCAGACTGTTTATTTGCCACGGTACCTTATACAGGCACACGTACAAGTCCGGAATTTTATGGAAGCGATTATGATGAAGACATTTTCGGCTTTGATGAATTAGGCTATGCTGCTCCTTGCGTACAACAAGAAACTGCCGTAGAAAACGTAATGAACAATAACGCTGATGTGATAGCTGTAGAATACTACAACGTATTAGGAACCAAGTTGGCAGAAATGCCTGCTTATGGAATCTACGTTAAGACTTCCATTTTGAGCAACGGCAAACGCGTCAGTGAAAAAGTGATTCTCACAAAATAAGCACACACACACGGCAAACCGAAGTCTCTGCAAAGGGACTCCGGTTTGTTTTTTGTATTCTTACCAAACAAGAATACAAAACGCCAATATTGTATTTTCTCATTCTGTTTCTACTATTCGAAGAAATAAGCAATTGTTGAATAAGTGCAATCATCCGTTATTTTATAACCTTAAATAAAGCATTCAGTCATGAAGCATACACATATTCATCCGTTTTTGCTATTAGCAATCGTCATGCTATTAGTACCTTCGTTTTTAGCGGCAAAACCGATAGAAGGCAAGGTTACGGATGCCGGCGGTGAACCTATCATTGGTGCAACAGTAATAAGTTCCAATAATAAAGGTACAACCACTGACTTTGACGGCGTATTCACGCTTGACATTACAGAAGGCAGCAGTTTTACGGTGTCTTACATGGGCTACATCTCACAAACCAAGAGTGTAACCTCCAAGAGCGATTTCTTCAGCATCATACTGCAAGAAGATACGAAGATATTAGATGATGTGGTCGTCATAGGCTATGGAACACAAAAACGTTCGGACGTGACGGGCTCCATATCATCGGTAAAAACGGAGGATATAGCCGATTTCTCTTCGAAATCGTTGGCAGAATCGCTATCGGGAATGGCAGCCGGTGTTAGTATTACAAAAGGAAGCGGCACTCCCGGTGAAGCAGCCGACATCTTGATTCGCGGTGCCGGCAGTATCAATGGCATGAGTCCGCTATATGTGGTAGACGGAGTGGCCCAAGACGCCGGTTTTAATTTCAACATGCGTGATGTTGAATCGATAGAGATACTGAAAGATGCCGGTAGTGCAGCCATCTATGGCAGCCAGGCAGCAGGCGGTGTAATTCTTATCACCACCAAGCGCGGTAAATCAGAGAAGACTCAAGTAAATGTCAATGCTCGTGCAGGTTGGCGCAACATCTATTCGGGCATTGAACTATTAGGTACTGCCGATTGGATTCGTGCTCGTGATGCTTGGGGCAATTCATCCACCCTTGATTTATTAGGTGCTTCTTCTATAAGCGAACTCCCCAATACCAATTGGATGGACGTGATGTTTAACACCGGTGTAGAACAAGAATACAACATCTCGGTATCTGCATCTTCGGAACGTACAAAATTCTTTTTATCGGCAGGCTATTTGGATGAGAAAGGTACTTATATGGATACACGTGCCCAACGCTTCAGCGTACGTACCAACTTAGATCATACTTTGGGCAAACATGTGAGCATTGGTGAATCGGTATACGGTAGTATGACCAAAACCAATCCCGCCACTACATCGAGCATTTACAATCATACGATACCCTTCCGTACAGTTCCCGTAGCAGAAGTATATGACGCTGACGGACAATTTGCCCAAACTCCCACCAACGTAGGCAGCGGTCCGAACTTTGCCGGTTTGGAAGATGCTTTTCACGTATTCAACGACAACAACTACGCACTCAATCTACAAGCCTATTTGAACGTAGAGTTCATTAAGGGGTTGACATGGCGTACCACTGGAAGTGCCAACATTACGGCATTTTCAAAGAACACTTTTACGGAATACAGAGAGTTCGGTCCGGTAGTGGTAGGCGTTAAAGGCGGAACTCTGAATGCCTACGCCGGTACCACCCAACGACTCATGTTCAACTCCGTATTAACTTACGAGCACGCATTCGGCGACCACAATCTGCGCCTGATGGCAGGTACTGAATGGTGGAAATACGATGGTTACAATCTGTCGGTTACTGCTTACGATTTTACCATCCCTGTTGCACAATCGGTAGCCTTGGCATCTGCAGGCGCTACCAAAGATGCCTCCGACGGTCTACCCATGGAACGCAGAGGTTCTTATTTTGCGCGTGTCAACTACGACTACAAAGGCAAATATCTGATTGCCGCCAATTTCCGCGCCGATGCTTCCGACCGTTTCGTAAAGAAACACAGATGGGGATATTTCCCCTCTGTGAACGCAGGTTGGCGACTATCGGAAGAAGATTTCATTAAAGACTATACCGGTAATTGGCTTTCCAATGCCAAGATACGCGGAAGTTGGGGTATCTTGGGTAATGACAATATCGCCCAATTTATGTATGCTTCGACCTACTCTCTTTCCGGTATCAGCCATGCGTTTGACAATACATATACTCAGCAAACCGGTGCATGGATAGCCGTACTTGGCAACGAAGACCTGAAATGGGAAGAAGTAAATCAATGGGACATAGGTGCAGACTTCGGTTTCTTTAATAACCGCCTAACTCTCACCTACGATTATTACAACCGTCAAACACGCGATATGCTCTATAGAGGTAGTCTGCCACTGACATCCGGTATGAGTTATTACTTTAGTTCGGACGACCCGGGCAATACCGTATCCGTATACTTCAATGCAGGTCTGGTAGAAAACAAAGGACACGAAATAGCGTTGCAATGGCAAGATAAGAAAGGCGACTTTACCTATTCTATTGGTTGGAACGCATCATTCAATCAAAACTTAGTGAAACAAGTAGGTGACAAGCCCGGTGCCTCGACTATTGACCGAGGCGTAGACAACAGTTGGAGTTTGATTGCCCGCACAGAAGACGGTCAGCCCATGTCGATGTTCTATGGTTACGAGGTATTAGGTATATTCCAGAACCAAGAGCAAGTAGACCAATATAATCAATACGCCCTTGACATGTGGCGTCAGCAGAATCCCAACCATGCGTACGGCTTTGCAGAGAACGGACAACCACTCAATGCCGAGGGAAAACCCATAGGCATCTACTATCAGAAAGAAAATACCGGCATAGGCGACCTTATTTACGATGATAACGGACAAGGTCGTGTCACTGCTGCTTCACGCAAATATATAGGTAATCCCTGGCCCAAAATGACCATGGGTCTCACCTTTACATTCGGTTGGAAAGGTATTGATATCAGTGCCGTTTTCTCAGGAGCCTTCGGATTCGACATCATGAATCTTGTAAAACCCTACACACAGATGTTTTCTTCCGACAACACCACTGCCGACATATTCAAGACCAGTTGTTTCGGCAAAGATAATACCACTGTGACCGATTTTCCACGTGTAGGTTATTTGGACGCCAAAGGTTCGGTTATTGGTGATGGTGCCGCCAATAAGAACTATTCCACCGTATCAGGATATTTAGTAGAGAAAGGCGATTACTTCAAGTTGAAGAATCTTGCAGTAGGCTACACATTCCCACAGAAATGGACTCGCAAAGCAAAAATGGAGAAGGCACGCCTTTATTTCAGTGCCCAAAACCTTTTTACCCTTACAAAGTATACAGGCATAGACCCTGAGATAGGAGGTAATAGTCTGCTCTACAATGTAGATACTCAGAACCGCTATCTACCGTCGCGCCTTTTCTCTTTTGGATTAGACATTACATTTTGATTATGAACCTTCCATCTAACATCATACATCTATGAGAAGTAACACTATAAAGATACTCACATTGCTTTCAGTTCTGCTCTGTCAGAACGCTTGCAAAGATTTCTTCGACATCAGCAATCCACAAACCTTGTCGAAAGACAACTTTCCCGCCACCATCGAACAGGTTGATCAATTGCTGACATCCGCCTATTCGGGTTCGCATAGTATAGGTATGTATGCTTTCTATTGGTTTCCGATGGGAGTCTACCTCTATGACCACACAACCGATACTTACGGTTCTTACGATGAACGCGCCACCAGTATGGACAACTATACCGATATCGATTCGCGTTACATAACCACCACCTATACCGATCTCTGTAAATGGATACGACTTGCCACAACTGCCATTGACGGTATAGACCGTTATCGCGAAGCATATGCCACTACCAGTGAACAAGAGACGCTCAACTATATGCGCGGACAGGCTTTGTTTAATCGTGCGCTTGCCTATTGGCATGCACAGATATTCTTCGAGATGAACGCTGATGCTTGGGGATTTCCTATTATTGATCGTGTCATTTCTGATGTAGAAGCCCTCAAATTGCGCCGTGCTACAGTGGCCGATACATGGCAATTTATGCTTAACGACCTGCAAGAAGCAATACCATTGCTGCAAGGACATAACGACCCGTTCAGAGCTTCTGAATGGGCAGCCAAAGGTTTGCTTGCGAAAGCCTATATGCAATCGCTCTACATATTTCCTGAGAACCGCATAGCGGCAAAAAATCTATTGGAAGACATTATCAATAACAGCGGTAAATCGCTTGTAGCAACCGACATATACAAAGATATGTTCTATGGCAATGTAGCCAATGAGCACAATAGCGAATCGCTTTATGAACTGACTATGACCGTCAATCCGAACCAGAACGGACCTTGGGAAAACTATACCACCGGTAGCGGAATGGCAATGGTATATGCACCTTGGTACATGGATTTGGATATTCGTTTTCGTGCCGGTCGCGAAGACCAAATAGACCCTATTACATTGGAAAACGACATAACCACTTGTAAAAAGAGTAGCGAATGGGGCAACAATTTCATACACGACCGCAACATTGCTCGTTTCGGATTTTGGGATTTCTACGGCGACACCGTTCCACGTCTCACTTTTAATCCCGATTATAGTTTCAGTACACCTCGTTCGCTCAGCAATTTCCCATACATGTTGCACAACCCCACCTATCGTGCAGATGCGATCGCCCTCAAGAATAATCCTGAAAAAGTAGATCCACGTCTAATGCTATGTGCAGGACAACCTTTTGTGGATAAATACATTGATGCTCAGGGAAGAGAGACCTACTATGACCGCTCTACCGAAGTAAACAATAGGCATGACATTGTTGGTTGGCAACACCGCAAATATACCAACACACGTGGTGTAGAAATGGGTGGAGGTGATTATGGTAAAAATCAAAGTTCGGACTGTAACATCTACATTGTACGCCTTGCCGACATCTATTTGCTCTATGCAGAACTGATGCAAGAAGACAACCCAGCCACGGCACTTGAATATGTAAACAAAGTACATCGTCGCGCTTACGGATATACACCCGATGAAGCCTCACCCTACGATTATCGCACACTAACCGACCGCACCCGTACCTACGATGAAAATGATCATCTCTCACATAATGTGATACGCTATGAGCGTTGGGCAGAACTCTTTGCCGAGGGACAATGGTGGTACGATGTTCGCCGTTATCGCATAGGTCCATCAGAAGCAGCATACTATAAGACTACCCGTCACGGACCTATAACATGGAAAGGTGATGAATCGTATGTACAGCCCATACCTCAACTTGAATTGGAACGCAATGGAAACATACAACAATCTAACGGTTATCCGCATCTATAACACGTCTAACCATACACTTAACTACAAATGAAACATCTACATTTACTATCTCTTGCCGCCTGTCTGCTTTGGTTGACAGGATGTCAGCAAGACAAGAAACAAGTAACATCACCCGATGGTGTTACAACCATAACCTTTTCGCTGAGCGAAAAAGGGCAACCTTGTTGGGAAGTTTGCAAAAATGGTAATGCCATTATACTAACCTCACCACTCGGTTTTAATTTGGATAACGCCAACTTGTCTGAAAACTTTCAAATAACAGACACCCAACGCGATTGTAAAGATGAAATTTGGCAACAACCATGGGGTGAAGAAGTTGATGTACGCAATCAGTATAACGAACTTTGCATTTCTCTTCGCCAAAAGCAGTCGGGAATGCCGCTTATCCTTGTTTTCAGAGCATTTAACGACGGCGTTGCCTTTCGGTATGAATTTCCTGATTACGCCGATAACCCCTCTTTTCGCATCATGGAAGAACTCACCGAATATCGTTTTGCCAACGATGCCAAAGTATGGTGGATTCCGTGGAATGTCAAGTACTACGAATCTCTTTGGACACGTACTCCACTTTCTCAACTGACCGACACGGTGTCTTCTCCCATTACCTTAGAACTTTCCGACGGTACTTATATATTCCTGCATGAAGCCAATCTGACCGACTATGCTGCACAGAATTTATCACCCGTTGCAGGAGAAACCACTTTGCGTACGATGCTCACCCCTTGGTCTGACGGTACAAAAGTATATGCCCAATGGGGAACAACCGTTTCCCCTTGGCGTTTCCTGACCTTGGCAGACAATCTTAACCAATTGGTCAATTCACGCATTATGCTCAACCTCAACGAGCCATGCCGTATTGAAGACACCTCATGGATACAACCCCTGAAATATATTGGCATTTGGTGGGGAATGCACATGGAATCGTTCACTTGGTGTCAGGGACCGAAACACGGTGCCACTACAGCAAACACGATGCGATATATCGACTTTGCAGCCGAGCATAACATACAGGGGGTATTGGTTGAGGGCTGGAACTATGGTTGGGACGGTGACTGGTCTGCCAATGGCGACAACTTCTCGTTCACACGTCCTTACCCCGACTATGACATTGAACAATTGGCTACTTATGCCAACGCCAAAGGCGTAAAAATAATAGGACACAACGAAACAGGCGGCAGTACCGTGAACTACGAGAATCAACTTGACTCTGCTTTCGCATTCTTCAATCGTTACGGCATAGCCGACGTAAAGACCGGGTACGTGAACGATGTTCTTGACGGCAAAGAATTACACAAATCGCAATACGGTGTGCGTCATTACCGCAAAGTTATTGAAACGGCAGCTAAATATCATATTACCATAGACAATCATGAACCGGTAATGCCTACCGGTTTGCAACGTACCTACCCCAACTTGGTTTCACAAGAAGGTGTACGCGGTGCAGAGTGGGATGCTTGGTCGACCGACGGCGGATCGCCCGCCGAACACATGTGTGTTCTTCCGTTTACCAGAGGATTGGCAGGACCAACCGATTTCACCTTCGGTACATTCTCTTTCAGCAATCCCGTGTACCCTCAAACACGTGTACATTCCACACTTGCCAAACAATTGGCACTCTATGTAGTAATCTACTCGCCTCTGCAGATGGCCTCCGACCTACCGGAACATTATGAGAATCAACCTGCTTTCCGTTTCATAGAAGATGTACCTGTTGATTGGCAACAGACAATCGTTCCGGACGGAAAGATCGGGGATTTCGTTGTGACCGCACGTCAAGATAAGTATTCCGAAGATTGGTATATAGGTGCTATCACCGATGAAAATCCGCGTGAACTTGATATAAATCTTGATTTCTTGCCCCAAGGCAACACCTACATGGCACAAATCTATCGTGATGCACCCGATGCAGATTGGGATACCAATCCGTATCCTATAATAATAGAAGAAGTCCTCTTGCAGTCGGGCGATACATGGCATGTGCATCTCGCTGCAGGTGGAGGTTGTGCACTGCGTCTGATACCGCAACCTTAACGGCTGCGACACTTCATCTTTTTGGCATCTGTTCCGCATTTCTGCCGGAACAGATGTTTTTTACATATCTTTACTTTCCTTAATGTCTATTCTTTGACAGGCGTTACCCTATTGCCGTACGTACAAAAATTGGCACTATGAAATCTTTTCTGTAACTTTGCGCCCATATTAGAAACCAAACTGCATACAACTATGTATTCGAATCCTGACGAGTGCCTCTATTGCACCAACAACCAAACATTGCATGACTTGATGTTACCCATTGCCGAACTGCGCGTTTCAAGGGCTTTCCTCTTTAAGGAACAGACCTATAGGGGGCGTTGCTTAGTAGCCTACAATGGGCATATAAATGATCTCAACGAACTTACCGACGAAGAGCGTAATGCTTTTATGGCAGATGTAGCCCAAGTGACACGTGCCATGCAAAAAGTCTTCAATCCCGAGAAAATAAACTACGGAGCCTATTCCGACAAACTATCGCATCTGCACTTTCATTTGGCTCCCAAATATGTTGACGGTCCAGATTACGGCGGTACATTCCGTATGAATCCTCAGGAGGTATACCTTACCGATGAGGAATACAACACCATGATAGAACAACTTCGCAATGCACTCTGATTCCATGATGTCAAACGAATCTCCTTTACGTGTTTTGCTGCTCAACGGCAGCCCTCATGCACATGGTTGTACACATCGTGCCCTTACAGAAATTGTACATACATTGGAACAAGAAAATATACATTGCGAACTCATTCATGTAGGTCATCTTCCTTTGCACGGTTGTGTGGCATGCAACAGATGCAATGAGTTGGGTAAATGCACCTTCGATGATATAGTCAACACATTGGCTCCAAAGTTTGAACAAGCAGACGGACTCATCATCGGTTCACCCGTATATTATGCTTCGCCAAACGGTACTATACTATCTTTGCTTGACAGACTATTCTACTCCACTTCTTTTGACAAACGAATGAAAGTAGGAGCAGCCATAGTAAGTGCAAGACGCGGAGGAACGACTGCTACTTTTGATGCACTCAACAAATATTTTTCTATTTGCGGTATGCCCATTGCCACCAGTCAATATTGGAATCAGGTACACGGCAGAACAGCAGAGGATGTGGAGCAAGACCTTGAAGGTTTGCAAACCATGCGTACCCTTGCACGTAATATGGCATTTCTTATGAAAGCCATTGCATTAGGGAAAGCCCAATTATCTTTCCCTATAGAAGAGCCTAAGACGCCTACACACTTTATCCGTTAACTGCTCTATATCTCCATACGGGTAACAAACAACGAATAGTCGATTCCATCTTCCAGAATCGACTTTCCTTTTTGTTCTGTTACTCGTTGAGGTTGCATGGGTTGTGTACTTGTTGGTTGCATTGATACCGATACGATAGTTTCAATAGGCGTATTTGCCACTTTCAAGGTATCGTATAGCACCTCATATATCGTATCACTTGAGCAAAGCATCGCAGGCGTTTGTGAAGACATTCCGTCGTACTTGGCAAATAACCAACCGAACAGCAGCCCAATCACTGCTGCCGCAGGAGTAGCCACTCGCTTCGTAAACGGATATTTTTGAACATGCGGGCACGCAGGAGTAGACAAATCGTTCGCATCGCGACGACGACGTTCTCGGCATGCTGCCTGTATTTGTTCCTCAAATGTTTTCATAGGCTTTCAGTTGTTGACGTAAAAATTTCAATAAAGTATGTAAGCGCGATTTAACGGTTCCCTCAGGAAGTCCCATTACCACTGCTATTTCGGGTACAGTAAGTTCTTCCGTATAACGCAATTCAAAGAGTAGTTGTTGTGGTTCGGATAGTCGTTGTACCGTCGTCTGCAGAGCCACTGTGAAGTTCGCCTGATCTATGTATAGCGGAGTATTATCCTCTATGCCTTCCACTTGCGTACATATCGTTTCTAACACATAAGATGCAGCATAATCCATATTACGATAGTGATTGCGTAACAGATTATAGGCTATCGTATAAATCCACGGTCGGAACGGCTGACCGCTACCATAAAGCAATCGCCCCGACCACAAACGCATAAACACATCTTGCAGCAGATCAGCCGAAAGGTCGACGTCACCTTGCAAACGCCGATACAGAAAACCTTGTATGACCTTGGCATACCGCCGATACAACTCCTCGAAAGCAGAAGATGAATCGCGGCATACCAAGTCCATTAAGGCTTCGTCTGTAAGGCGAGAATATTTGATAAAGGGATTTTTCATCAGCGCATTGCTTTGTCAACTATTGACAAGTACTTACGTTGCGTATCCTCCGGCAAGGGCGTATTCATGATCGAACTCCGCAAAATTCGTGCCAATCGTTGTGCCTTATCCTTATTACCTGCTTGTTGATAAGCAGTTATCACATGCGACAACATGACAGAATAATTCAGTTGCAACGACAATCCGCCAGTCCAATTCTCTTCCTTTACGAACGCAGGTTCCGTCAGATAATCCAAATGATATTTCTTCTCCAATATTTCTATCGTGCGGCTCAAGTTATCATATTTTTTGGCACTATAGCGTAACAACAGCCCTTCGCTATATAAATTACCCTCGATACCTTCAAAATCGTGCCAAGCCCCCGGAAAGAAATAGGCTGTACGTTTTGTTTCATGCACTATATAATCCAACACATCACGACTATAGTCTTTCCAATCGGCATACGTTTTCTCCACTTCAAAGGGAGCAATCCCCAATTTATGACACAAATTGTCCGTATATGTTTTCTGCGATAAAAACGGCACCACCACAATCACCTTATCGCAATGACTTTGCAGTACCTCCTGCAACAAGACAGCAGGAAACAAAGCCACATCACCATTGGCTATATACAAACTGCCATCCTCCATTCCCTGAAACTGATTATAGCAATAGCGTAATACCGATGACGGATAACGTTGTGTTTCGTACAAGTGCTGCAAGAGGAGTTCAAAGCGTGCATGGTCATCCGTATCGACGGCATCTGCCACTCCCGTCATCCACAAATATCCCAACAACGTTTCACAGTCTTCTGCTCGCACATCGTCCGGCAACAAGCGCAATGCAGCATCAGCATAAACGGCTACCACATCATCTCCCATCAAGCATCGGCACATACATATATTGTATGTGTAACTATCCGGTATCGCCTCGTACATACGTTCCACTACCTGCCAATGGCGTGCCTTGTCCGTCCTGCGTTGCTGACGCAGCATGTCTTGATAATAGACGGCTTCAAACAAATTACGCCAAACATGTTCGTCCTGCGGTCGGACACTCAGTACACGTTCCCATGCCAGTTCCTGTTCCACATACCAAACCGAATCGTGCTCATCGACCACTATACTGCGTATTTCCTCTTGGGCATATATACTTTGACTGAGTGCAAAGAAAGCCATTAGTAACAAAACTACCCTACTCCTCCGAATTTCCGCCATAGCGTGCTTATATATCACTCTTTTCATAATCTTTTTAAGTTACATTTATTCTACATCTTATTTTTTTGATTGCAATCATTGATGCTTACACACAACTGCACTAATCGTTCATTTAGAAGAGCATTTTTTGCAGGTACGCATCCATAACTGCTTTTGTTTTGTGGAAAGTGAGCAATTGTACATACGTACTTTTTACAAAATCGGCACAAGCAAGCACATTTGGCAAAATGAAAGTTCGACGAAGTCTCGTTACGGTCTCGTTATGGTCCCGTTACGGTCTCGTAGACAAAAACTACCTGCTTTTACTTTGTGTTGTAAGCAATCGCCCTTAGAGCAAAAGATAAATGTTATTGTTTTTATAAGATATTATACATTTAGACAACTTACATCAAAAAGAGCAGGTTCGAAACAGTTGTTTTTGGTGCTCTCTTACATAAGTCACCTAAAAAAGAGCGGATACGCTATCGCCTTCCAAATAAAAATATATTCTATAAGTATATTTCAAAAAGACTTATTCGGTTGAAGTTTTTTATCATAAAAATACATTTCCATGTTGTGAGATATAAAACATTGCGGTATCTTTACGAGCAAAATTAAGACACAACACTTTCCTAACCAGCGTGTAGTAGAAGTTATACAATTCAAAGGCTTATGGATACAGAATATGGGTAAGAATATCCGTTATTTGCTCCCAAGCAGTATAAAAGAAATTGGTTACACAAAAGAAGGTACATGCTTTGGTTGCTTCTGCCAATCATACAACCTCTACTACGAAGCATTTACACAACGTACGACAGTGTTACTATCGGAATAGACGAAGCCGGTGTACAAAAAGTAGTAGATGCATTTTACAAAGCTATGCAAGCATAATCTGTAATGCAATATCCCGGTATTTCAACTATTAGAAGATACCTTTATCTAAACACCTATGCCATTCTTCTCTTTATTGGGGGTATTGGCATAGGTTGTATCCCACTCTATTGCACCAATCTATGGTGGATTATACCCCAAGGAATAGGTACTATAAGTTGTTGGCGCGTAGCGTAGCCTATCGTATTTTAAGTTCATGGAAAGATAAGCAACGGAAATACCGCTTGCTCATAGAACGCAATGCGAACGAATTGCGCCCCGAAACTTTTAAGGAATATATGCAAGCCCCCTGCGGAAGACTGCTCGCAAAAGTGGTACTACAGGATTTGCATAAGGAGAACTCATGGCAAGAACTTGCGCCTCCCCTTAAGAGAACGGCTGAAAGATGGTTGCAGAAAAAAGAAAACCGTAGTTTATATACAACACAAAATCAAATGATAACCTTTCTATCTACTTTTTTATCTATACTATTAGCCCTCCTATTGTTGGTATTCGATATATATATTGTACGCAAAATAATACAGTATTCACCCCAGGAGTGGCACATCTTATGTATTACGATAATCGTAATTAACTGTATTTGCTGCGTAGGATTATCGTTGGTATGTAGTACATTCCCCCTTAGAATAAGAAAGGCCAGTCTTTCCCTAACCGCAAATTGGGAGAAATACTTTAATAGTCTATCGCCCGACTTTGCCAATCAAATAATTGATGCAGAAACACTGCGAGAAACTCTATATAATGGAAACGTCGTTGGATTTGATTCTTCTGATTCTGAGAATATGACTTGGGCGGCACACTTAATCGGTGATCGAGCCTACGCACGTAGTTTCAGTCTTCTATGCATGGAAGCAGAAAACTTACAGCAAGAATTTGCAGAACAAGCAAAGGCTTTACTCCACACAACCTACTACTCTATATGCTCAATCGCATAGAAAAAGAGACGTGGGATATATACAAGATAGTACTCTGTGTACTACTATTCATCTCGGTAATATTGTACGGCAGTTCGTACATGCTGTATATTGCATTGCTCAAGCGGTGGTTTGCGCCAAAAAACAGCAGCATTCTATTAGGTCCGAAGGAAGAAGATACTATACACAATTCATAAATATAGCACATACTTATCAGACTCGTACATCCATCGCTTAAACAAAAAAACAGAGGGAACTACCCTGCCCTTTATATCCCACACCAATTTTGGCACTATCTTTGTAGCATATTAAGAAACCAAAAACATGACGACTTATGCTACAAATCGGAGACAAACTACCTGCATTTACGGTTGTTAATCAGAAAGGAGAGACCGTAACACAAGAGGACTTACTTGGCAAGAAAACCGTTCTGTATTTCTATCCTAAAGATAGTACCCCCGGATGTACTGCCGAAGCCTGCAACCTGCGCGACAACTATCATACATTTCAAGCACAAGGCTACCAGATATATGGCGTCAGCAAAGACTCTGCCAAATCGCATACACGTTTTGCCGAAAACAACCAACTTCCATTTCCGCTCCTTTCCGATCCATCGACGGAGATGATTCAAGCCTTTGGGGCATGGGGAGAGAAACGTTTCTGCGGACGTCTTTGTCATGGTACACTTCGCAAGACTTTCATCTTTGACGATCAAGGTATTCTCACACGAATTATTGATGATGTAGATACTAAAAACCACGCTGCCCAGATTCTATGATACGCAACCTTATTTTCGATATTGGCGGTGTACTTATAGACCTTGAACCGCAGCGTACTTTGCAAGCCCTGGGGCGCCTTTCGGCACAACCTATCGGTCAATTTTCCGATAAGGAATTACTTGGAGGAGGCGGTTCAGACTTGGTAGGAAAATACATGTGCGGCAATATAACCAATGAGGATTTTTTCGGAGCACTACAACAGTTGAGCCACCCTGAGGTAACCATCGACCAACTGCAAGAAGCATGGAACAGTATGTTGCTTGGTCTTCCACAACAACGAGTGAACATCATCAGAACGTTGCATCAACAAGGCATACGTATTGCGTTGTTATCCAACATAAACGACGCCCACTTGCAACGCACACGCCAACTCTTCGCAGAAGCCGATTTACAGATAGGACGAGATATTGACTATGCTTTCTTCTCTAACGAGATGCATCTTGCCAAACCTGATGCCTCGATATACCGGGAAGTGCTCAACCAAACAGGCTTCGTGCCTGAGGATACACTATATATTGATGACTTAGAAGAGAACATACGAGCAGGTGCGACATTTGGTCTGCATACATTACAAGCCGTAGGTGATGAATGGATAGACCCCGTAATGAGGAGCACTGCAGTACCAACCTAAACCTTCTCATAGATATTTATACTATTTTTTGTAGGCTCTCCCATGTATTGAGAGTACCTATTACTAATTTTGCATCCATAAATCAAAATTCATTGATTATGGATGCAAAATCAGTATGACCCTATACATAACAGACCTTCCTTAACCACCTATAATATACACTAATTATTAACCCATTACAACATTTAACAATGAAAAAAATGCAACTTGTAGTTTGTGTCATTCTATTGACGGCTTGTGGAAATCCTCAACAAAAAGCAACTGAGAAATGGCTTAAAAATAACGGTGAAATCGTTATGGGTAAAACAGCCGCTGCAGTACTTGGCATAAAAATGAATGTATCCTCAAAAATAACAAATTGGGAAGACCACCCTATTGATACAATTACATATGCAGACTTCTTAATTGATTGGGATATAGACGTTGAAGAAAGAGTATATATCAGTATGCTTCAAGAATCAACTAAACATTGGAGAAATGTCTCAACGTATTTGTCTTACAGATGGGACAATATGGCCGAAGAAGAACGATACTCCGCAGAATTCTATTCAAAAGCAGCAAAGCAGCACAAAGCCAACATCGATAGTTTGAAAGCCCTTACCTTATTGCCAGAAAATAAAGTTCCCCTTTACTATGTGTATCAGTTTACACAAACCGTAAAAACCAAAAATATGGCAACCGGCAAATATGAAAAAAGCGAGTACCCTTGTTATTCCTATATCAATGTAAAAACAGGAGAAGTAGCAAAGGTGGATGAAAGCGGAAAAGAATATAAAATGAGTGTAAACAAACTCTCTCGAGAATAACTCTCTACTTTCCGACTATTCTTTGTTTCTTACAAAAGAGACATGTAAGTATTTGTCTCCTATGATACCTATTTTCTATAGAATAAATTATTTACCTTTGCACTCAAAGTCAAATAGCAATACAATCTATCTATGCGTGTACTTGATAAATTCAAAGAATATATTTGGTTAGTTAATACCATCCACAAAGCACAAAGAATCACTTTTGAAGAAATACAAGCAAAATGGTTAGATACAGACATGAGTGGCGGCATTGAGTATGCAAAGTCTACCTTCCACCGCCACAAAGATGCCATTCAAGATATCTTTGGTTTAAACATAGAGTGTGACCGCAAAGACGGCTATAAGTACTTTATAGAAAACACCTATGTTTTACAAGAAGATTCCATACAGAATTGGATGCTCAACACGTTATCAGTTAACAACATTATCAGCGAAAATCTTACTCTACAAGACAGAATAGTACTCGAAAACATTCCGTGTGAACAACATTTGCAATTACTGATTATGGCCATGAAGAAGAAAGTGAGAGTAAACGTTACTTATCTGAAATATGGAGCGCAACAACCATCACATTCTGACTTTGAACCTTATTGTATAAAACTCTTTGAACGGAGGTGGTATGTATTGGGACATTTCCATCGTGATGCTACCTTAGAAAAAGAAGAAAGAGATTACTTTGCATTATTCTCTTTCGACCGTATAGTAGATATATCTATCAGCAACATTAAATTCGAATTACGTCCTCACTTCGATGCGAAAACCTACTTTGCAGAATATTGGGGAGTTTTGATAGACAACGCCATTCCTATTGAGCATATAGTACTCCGTGCTTATGGTATGCAAAGCAATTACCTACGCGACCTACCTCTACATTCCACACAAACAGAAATCAACACTCATGATACCTATGCCGATTTTTCACTACATCTGCGTCCGACAAGCGATTTCATCAGTAAACTCATGAGCATGGGAAAACACATCAAGATTCTTGAGCCGATATACCTCGTTAAACAAATACAATTACAACTGCAAGAAGCCTGCAAACTCTATGATACCTTGATTCGTTAATCTACTAACAAAAAGCACCCTACTTTTATGGCATAACCTGCAAAATAATTAACCTACAAAATAATATAGTATGGATTTCAAAGATTTATATTACCAACTTGCAGAACGAGTTGACAAACTAAAAGAATCTATAGCTACCGAAGAAGCCACTAAAAATGCGTTAGTATTGCCTTTTATCCAGATGCTTGGCTATGATGTATTTAACCCCACCGAGGTGGTTCCTGAAATGGACTGCGATTTGAACAAAAAGAAAGGAGAAAAAATAGACTATTCCATAGTACTGAACGGTGAACCGATTATACTTATTGAATGTAAGCATTGGAAACAAAACCTACATTTACATGACACACAACTAAGACGTTATTTTGTTGCATCAAAGGCACGCTTTGGTATCTTGACAAACGGTATTGTATATAGATTTTACTCAGATCTTGCCAAACCCAACATAATGGATGATGTTCCTTTCCTGGAAATAAACCTGGAAGATATTCGGAAAGAACAAATAGAGGAAGTAAAGAAATTCCACAAGTCATATTTTGATATGGAAAACATCATTACATCGGCCTCTGAACTCAAGTATATGTCAGAACTGCAGAAACAAATCAAGGCTGAGTTTGAATCTCCTTCTACGGAATTAGTGAAGTTACTTGCAAAGCGTATTTATGATGGTTCGTTAACACAACGAGTACAAGAAAAATTCACCGAATTGGTCAAACGCTCCCTTGCCAATCATGTAAACGATGTTATATCGGAGCGACTCAATATCGCAATGCAAACAACCGATACATCCGTACAGAATAAGAATGATGTAAGCAGCACAGAAAGCAACATAGAAGAAAAAGAGTCGAATAGTAAATTCTTGATTATAACTACAGAAGAAGAATTACAAGGTTTTTACCTTATAAAATCGCTCTTATACGGTTTGTGTCCGTCAGATCAGATCACTTATCGTGATGCGCAAACTTATTTTTCCATTTTGTATGACAACAATCGTAATAAGTTGATCTGCCGTTTACATTTTAATTCTATAAATAAATATATAGAACTACTTGATATAAACAAAAAGGGAACAAAATACAAATTAGATAATATAGATGATATCTATAACTATAAAGATCAACTTATAGAAACAGTACAACGCTACATTGTTTCCTAAAAAGCATCAGTTAGATCTAACAGAACAGCGCATATCACTATGAAAGTGATATGCGCTGTTCTATTAGATTACACCTACTTATTACAGAGCAATAACCTTGCGTACTTCGTTGGCACAACGTATCCAATAGACGCCGGCAGAAGGCAATGTAAGTACATTGGCACGTCCTGTATAAAGCGACCTACCCGTTGCATCGTAAATTGTATAGTCGGCAAGAGGATTAAGCACTTGCAACTCCATGCCTATAGTAAAGGCCGTAAACGCTGTTTCTCCCACGACATCTACTGCAGTACCTTCCTTGCAAAGTACAGCCATAGGTATATAGACATCAGCCGCCCCACGTGAAGAGAGTTTCACATACGCCTCATGCACTCCCTCTACATCGCTATTGAAGTTGACAAAAAATGTACCTCCAGTGACCGGCAGAGTTGTTGCAGATAATTGGAATTTACTCTTGTTATTGCCTCCTACAGACAACGTAATCGGTTCAGTGAGGTTGGCCGTCGTAACCGTGATTATTCCCGATGTTGCATCGATACCAGGCGATGCCAACAAAACCACTTGTGCGGAATCGGTCTGTATAAGGGGCAAATCGGTACGTCCCCACGACACATCGTCGATATAATATACCACCGAGTTTTCCTGTCCGAAAAGACCGGAGTACTTGAATGCCATGAAGAAGACATCTTCAATCTCCTGCCCATCTAAATCGACATGAAACTCTCGCCACTCTCCATTGTAATCGGAGGCAGTAGGAATATCCAATCCCTCCAATTCACGGAAATAGAGTTGGTCGCCCGGAACGGAATCGACCAACCAAACAGAGAGTCGTGTATCGTTGTTATCGAACATAAAGTCGCCCATGATACGCATCGTAAAGATACGACTTTCGGCATTCTTATAATCGAGCGCAGGTGTTACGAGCCACATCTCGCTTCGCTCGGTAGCCGGTATTTGCCATTGATAACCTGTGGCTTTAGCACTACGTTCGAGCACTACACCAGCATCGTTTCGATGATAATATCCCCACCAAGGACGCTCGCCTCCCTGCACTACATTTTGCCATTCATCTAACTGCAAATTGAAATTATTCTCTGCCGTTTCGAAGTCCTCGATAAGGAGTGCATGAGGGTTCTTCAAATCCCATTTGAAAGAAGTTGTGAAAGAATCGGGATCATCGGCCGCCGCAGTGGCATTGCCCACCAACTCCACCACTACCGTATCGGACTTAAGCGACCAAAAACGGAGTTGTGAGTGATAGTAACCTGCCTTTACCGGACGGAAAGTGACCGTTACGTCCCAGGGCATATTCTTGAGAAACTGCGTAGAACTTACAATAAATCCGGAATTATCGATATGCCGCATCTCGGCATAGACATAGTCGATACACCCCGTGCTACTAAGTTTCAGTTGAGCCGTTGTCTGCTGCTGTGCCACTGCTTGGAATGTAGGCAATGATGTAGGCGTAACCATAACCGTAGGCGGAACGGAAAGATCGGTACAGATACCCCGTAGAGATAGTGTTTGTGACAACTCGGGATGTGCTTGCGCCTCGAGTACCACCATAGCATCGTGTACACCGACTGCAGTAGGATGATAAGTAATGACAATTTCCGTTTCGCTGTCAGTGGCTTCGGTTTGCGAGAGCGAGAAATGAGCCCTTCCCGTTCCTCTTACATCCAACAGAACAGGCGAGTTCAAGTTAGCCTGTTTGAGTGTCAGTGCAGGCAAAGTTACTGAAGTATTGATATCGGCTTCTACGGAAGCAAACTTCTCAGGAGAAAAAGAGAACCATGGGTCGGTAGAGGGTTGTTCGTCTGCGTCAACCCGACGGAAAGAGAAATCGTCGAACAAGACAACAACACTCTTCTTTATCTTCACACGAAAATAGAAGCGGGAGGCTCCTTCGGGACATGTAGTGCGTACGGTTTTGACCGTCCAATCGGATGCTGTGAACCAATCGGTAATCAGCACATCGGCATCTTGTTCCAATTGTCCGTCGCGCGAACTATTCCAATAGGCATCCAACGCAATATCTTCGCCCTCTTGTGAGGTCAGTACTTTGTAAGCAATACGTAATTCGTAGACAGCCCCGACCTCCGGCTGAAGGCTGTAACCGAACACCTCCTGCTCCAAGATATTGACCTGTTGGGTGAGTTGATTCATCTTAATAGATTGCTCCCCCTCTATCTTATCGGTGTATTCCACGACAGCCGCTCCCAGAGGTAGTGTCCAATCTTCAAAGGTAGTAGTTCCAAGAAAAGAACTTACAGCAGACTCTTCGAACCCCGCATTGGAGAGTAGTTCGGGGTATTCGGTTGTTTGTGCTTGCAGTGCAAAAGCAGTAAGCCATGCTCCTATACACAAAAATAGTTTCTTCATATAAGTTATGGTATATAATTATGAAAAAGGGTGAGCCTTCCCCAAGGAGTATCCCACCCTTTCTCTGTAAGACATATTATTTTACAATTACTTTTGTTGCCTTTCCATTAAGGCGTACCAAATAGGTACTTGCCGGCAACACGATATGATTGATTCCCTCTGCGGTTTGCAGTGTGGCAACTTGTGTTCCCAATAAATTGTAAACTACAACAGCAACTCCTGCGGGAGCGTTGATGCAGATTGTTCCGTTTTCCGTCCATAAGGACAGCGCATCGATTGTCTCCACGGCAGTAGGAGTTGTTTTAACCAACACATCGTTCTTGGAACGCGGACTGATGAGTTTTCCCGTAGTGTTGCGCGACAATCCGATGACATCGGCAGTAGCCGGCAGTGCCATATCGATAAGGTCGGACTCGGCAAAAAGGCTCAGACGACAGGTTGTTCCCTCTTGTGTAATATCATATTGCGTTCCTGCAGCGAAATTGCCTTTATCCGAAAAAGCGACATTGTTGACACGTACCAATCGGCAAGCATACTCGGCAGCATTGGCAGCCAATTCGGATAAAGTAAGTTCGATAGGTTCTATCGGAGCGTTTTCACCCTTTTTGAATACACTTTCGACATACAATTCTCCATCTCCATAGTAAACATTCAAGCCGATCAGACGATCTCCCGTTTGCATTTGGCTAAGCACTTCGTAGGAATCGTTAATGAGGAATCCTGCAGTAGCATCTTGTATATAGTACCACTGCAGACCACTTGCCGTATAGGTGTGTGTTATTGCAACTTCTCCACTGATTGCACCATAGTAGTAGCCTGATGCTTTTTCTATGGCTTTCATAGTAGCAAAATCGGGCACAGCATTCACCACATAAGCACTAACAGGAATCTTGACATCGGCAGCTCCCTCAGTAGAGAATACGATATTGGGGAAACCGTTTTCGACAACATTCGGTGTAAACGTTACAATAACATCCACTCCGTTGTTGCTCATAGCATCTTCTTTGGCAATAGTAGCAGGTACTATAGTAATGTTTTGTGAGGTAGCAGTAACAATAATATCGGCTGTAAGATTCTCTGCCTTAACATTGATTGTTTTTGAAGCGGCCTCTCCTCCTACGAAGAATGTTTCTTCGAACTCAATAGAACGTGTATCAACCGTAATTGCGGGGACGAGTTCGGGGTCAGGGTCTTCGCCTCCCGTCTGCGTAAACAACTCGCTCCAAGTAGTGGCAATACGGAGAGCATCGATGGTAAGCACTGACGCATTTTTAGTACTTGCTTGTGATTGACAAAGTTCCAACCCTAAAATACCACGTGCTACGTTAACATCAGAACCTGATGTTCCATTATACAAAGCATCTGCCGTAGCAGGTTCTGCGTTGATTGCCGGATTGACATATAGACGAACCTCATCGTTGGTGGCACCCTCCACTATTGTATATTTTACGACAACAAGATAAGTTGTTCCGTAGTTATAGTCAGCCTGCGTAGCAGCAACAGTTGTGTTATTGCGCGAGATTTGCAACTTATACAATCCGTCTGCTGTCTGCAAAGCAGAAAGCAACGCAAATTCAGAACCGGTTTTTCCCGCTTCCAACACTCCTGAATACCCCGGTTGAAGCAATGCCATGATAGTTCCTGCCTTCTCTGTTGGTGCTTCTGACAAATTAATCAATGCAGCATAATAGACACAGCCCTCCGTAATGGCTTGGGTAAAGATTGTTTGTGCATCTTCTCCCAAAGATTCTTTACCAAGACTCACACTCTTACCTACAGGAGTATTTTGATATTCATTATACGTTAATCCCTGTGATAACAACTGAATAGGAGCATTGGGATTAGAGCCATAGGCGACCCATGTGCCATTATTCAAAAGCGTTGTGGCCGTGTAATCGAAATTCTCGTTAAGAAGTAATTCTGCCTGTGCGGTGATTGCTGTGAATGCAAACAATCCCGTAAGCAGAAGACTCCGCAATTTGTACGTCTTTTTCATAACCTTAAAAGAATTAGTTGTTTTATAATCGTTTTATCCTTATTTCATCAATATTGTTCCGTTTCATTGGGGAAGGTAACCTCTTTGACTGCTGTTACATAGTTGCCAATAGCCGCCGTTATTTGTTCTCCCAATTCTGCAAAATGGCGCAGGAACTTCGGTCGGAATCCTTGTGTGATTCCCAACATATCGTGCAAGACGAGCACTTGTCCGTCGGTACCGTTTCCTGCTCCGATACCGATAGTTGGTACGTTGACCGATTCGGTAACCTGTTTTCCAAGGGCAGCCGGTATTTTCTCGTAGAGCAACGCAAAGCAACCTGCTTGTTCCAACAGTTTGGAGTCGTCCAACAATTTTTGTGCTTCTGCTTGTTCTTTTGCGCGCAATCCGTATCCTCCGAATTTGTTAATACTTTGCGGTGTAAGCCCAAGATGCCCCATAACCGGCACTCCGGCCGCAACCATTCGCCTAACCGCAGGAACGATTTCAGCCCCACCTTCCAACTTTAGTCCGTCAGCCCCTGTTTCTTTAAGCACTCGTATAGCATTTGCCACCGCTTCGTCTTCGGAAGCCTGATAGGAACCAAAGGGCATATCCACCAGTACAAATGCCCGCTTTGCCGCACGGCGCACGCCTTTAGCAATAAAAATCATCTCATCGAGCGTTATGGGCAATGTAGTAGAATTTCCACACACGACATTGGAAGCGGAATCGCCGACCAAAATTATATCGACTCCTGCAGCATCGACCAACGAAGCCAACGTATAATCATAAGACGTAAGCATGGCAATCTTTTCGCCATCGCGTTTCATCTGACGCAAAACCTGTGTCGTAACTTTCGTAGTTTGAGCCTGATGTACAGACATAAATACCTCCTTTCTTACAATATTCAATCAAATAGAATCTATCAGGCTACAAAGATATAGTAAATTCCGCACACTCGCAAGCATGTGAAAGATTAGGGAACAGCATTCCCCTATGCGAGATGCAGATACGACAAAACTTCTACTTGTTTTATTCAATATTTTCGTTGTTGTCGGTTGTGACATAATGGAAACAGAATGAAGTGTCGTCGAGATCTCGTTATGATATCGTAACGATCTCGTAAGAAAACATTTATTCTCATTCATTCAAGATGTAAGCAATTAACACCACAATCGAAGAAAAATATTATATTTACACAAGAAACATAACAATTTAGACAAATTGAACATAAACAATTAAGGCACCGACACGTAAGCATCGACCTTTTCACTTCTTAAAAAAACGGATGGGTTGTCCGGCTTATGGACAAAGATATTGCATAGAAGTAAAAGAAACGCTATCTTTGCAGGCTAAACGGGAATGTAAAACGAAACCTATCGAAAGGGATATAAAACGACTATAACATAAAAATTGCCCACTATATGCATCGTTATAAGAAAGACGAAATACTTCAATCGGACATATTTTCTCATTTGTCGGATATGGAATATCTGCCCCGTTGGGGTGTGTTCCTTTTAGACCTGTTTCTTTGCATCATAGCCTATGCCATAAGTTATGCCCTCGGTTATAATATTTTTCAGTATGGTATTGACGATACTTTATTACCCATTTGGCTACAGATGACCATTATGATGAGTTTGCAACTTATCTTCTTTTGGATATTTCATACTTATTCGGGTATTCTCAGGTACTCTACTTTTGTAGATACCGTAAAAGTATTGTGTGCAGTAGGCAGTACCGGTTTGGTGACCCTATTGATAAATCTGATTGTCATACAAGTATCCAATCATAAGATATTTCTGAACACCACTCCCTTGATTTATATATTCGTGGCTTTTCTATTGTTGTTCTGTTTGCGCGTTGGCACAAAGACCCTCTTTGAGGCCGTGATACAAAACAGCAATACGAAACGTGTCCTTATCTATGGTACGAAATTGGCGGGTATAGCCATAGCCAAGATGCTTCGCAGTTCAGGTGATTCGCGTTATCGTCCGGTAGGCTTTATAGGTGACCAAAGTTCGAAACATCCTCATACGTTGTTGGGTATGCAAGTATATAAACTTGACAATACCTTGATTAAGCGTATGGAGAAAAACAACATAAAGAATGTGATTGTTTCTCCTTTGAAGATGAAGGAGTTGACTCCAAGTAAGGATTTATCCATTTTTTTAAACAATAACATTCATGTATTGACCGCTCCTTATATAACTGAATGGGAGCCTGACAGTCAACCGTTTCCGAACAGCCATATCACCCGCATTGATTCCATACAGATAGAAGATTTGTTGGAGCGTCCGACCATAAAGATAAGTACGGAGAATGTTCGTCAGACCCTGCGTGGGAAGACCGTGATGGTAACAGGTGCCGCAGGCAGTATAGGCAGTGAATTGGTTCGTCAAATAATTCCTTTTGAGCCTCAAGCCATCGTGTTATTGGAACAAGCAGAATCGCCCTTACACGACCTTGTGCTTGATTTGCGACAGCAGTTTCCGAATCAGCGGTTGATAGCCTGCATTGCGGATGTTCGTAATCGCAACCGCGTGGAAGAAATCTTCAGCGACCTTCGTCCCGATGTTATTTATCATGCCGCAGCCTACAAGCATGTTCCTTTGATGGAAAACCATCCGAATGAGAGTATACAAGCCAATGTGGCGGGTACAAAGAATGTTGCCGATATGGCGGTACAATATGGTGCAGAACGTTTTGTAATGATAAGTACGGACAAAGCCGTGAACCCGACCAATATTATGGGTGCCAGCAAGCGTATTGCAGAAATATACGTTCAATCGCTCTTTAAGAAACTGCACACCGAGAACACCAAGTGTACCCAATTTATTACCACTCGTTTCGGTAACGTATTGGGCAGCAACGGCAGTGTGATTCCCTACTTTAAGAAACAGATTGCCGCCGGTGGTCCAGTGACCGTGACCGACCCAAACATTATCCGCTATTTCATGACAATACCGGAAGCCTGCTGTTTGGTATTAGAAGCCAGCACATTGGGTAAGGGCGGTGAGATATTCGTATTTGACATGGGCAGTCCCGTAAAGATATTAGACTTGGCCAAGAATATGATACGCCTTGCCGGATACATTCCTAATCAAGACATACCGATTGTATTTACAGGACTGCGCCCCGGAGAAAAACTCTACGAAGAGTTACTGAATCAGAAAGAGACAACTTTGCCTACAGACAATCCGAAAATTATGATTGCGAAGGTACGAGAATTTCCGTTTGAAGAGGTGAGCCAAGATGTAGACAAACTGATAGCCTTAAGCAAAGAGAACAAGCCTTTTTTAACTGTGAGTCAGATGAAGCATATTGTTCCTGAATTTATCAGCAAGAACAGTATCTATGAGCAATTGGACAATATAGGTATACACTAAAGAGAGGAAGATAAACAGGCTTAAAAACAGAAGTATGATAACATTGTTTACAACATATCCGTTGCTCATTTGTATAGCATCTTTCATAGTTGGATTGGCTTGCATGCCTATAGTGCGTAAGATTGCTCAAGAGAAGCATTTTGTGGTAAAACCCAACAAGCGCACCAGCCACACGGGTGAGATTCCGAATATCGGCGGATTGGATATATGTTTCAGTTTTTTACTTTGTTATCTGCTCTTTGAGGTAGAAGACAGCATGCTACGTCAATCTCATTTTTTATTGGTGGGTATGTTCGTGATAACCATGATTGGCTTTACTGACGATGTATTGGACTTAAGTCCGCTCAGCAAATTGTTAGGCGAGGCTTTGGCAGGCATTTCCTTGATAGGCTTTGCCGATATCCGTCTGACCCATTTACACGGCTTTTTAGGCATTGGCGAAATAGACATCGTGAGCAGTTATTTGTTGTCGTTTTTCGTATTGACAGTAATTGTGAATGCCTTGAATCTGATAGACGGTATTGACGGTTTGGCCTCCGGTTTGGGGATTTTATATTGTCTTTGTTTCGGTGTGTATTTTCAATGCAGCGGTAATGGTCAGTGGGCGGCCTTAGCCTACAGCATGACCGGTGCATTGGCCGTATTTTTTCTGTACAATGTATTTGGCAGGAGCAAGCGCAAGATGTTTATGGGTGACTCCGGTTCGCTATTGTTAGGCTATGTATTGACGGCTTTTGTTTTTCAGTTTTGTGAATTGAATGCTTACCACCGTGTACCCGAAGCATTGCAATGTAATGCCGCTCCCGCCGTAGCCTTATGTATATTGAGCGTTCCGTTGTTTGATACGCTTCGGGTGATGGGCACTCGCATCAAACATCGTAAATCGCCCTTTTTACCGGACAAGAATCATATTCACCATCTGTTGTTACGCACGGGTCTGAACCATATAGAAACCACCTGTTTACTCATGGCGGTTACGTTATTTTTTATTCTCCTCGCTTTCATAGGGCACAATTGGAGCATTTGGTTGCTTACACTAACCGACCTTGTATGCTGCTTGCTACTGACATGGATATTATGGCGAGTGGTTGATTATAAAAGCGCAAAAGCACAATGATAACGATTGAACATTTGAGTATGGAATTTGCCTCCAAACCCATTTTGGAGGATATATCTTTTCTTATAAACCGCAAAGATAAAGTAGCCCTTGTTGGTAAAAACGGTGCCGGCAAGACCACTCTTCTGCGTTTGATAGCCGGCGAATATAAACCTACCCGCGGCAGCATAGCCTATCAGAAAGACATATCTATCGGCTATCTGCCCCAACAAATGATTCATGCCGAAGGTACAACGGTGCGCGAAGAGGCCCGCAAAGCCTTTAAGCACGTGTTGGACATTCAAGACCAAATAAATACGCTTAGCGCGCAATTAGCCGAACGAACAGACTATGAATCGCAAGAGTATCAGACTTTGATAGACCAACTTACACATGACAATGAATTACTTCAGATATTGGGAGGTCAGAACTTTGACGGGGAAATGGAAAAGACCTTATTGGGATTAGGATTCAGTCGTTCAGACATGGAACGTCCGTGCAATGAATTTTCCGGAGGCTGGCGCATGCGTATAGAATTGGCCAAGATACTACTACAGAGCCCCGACATATTGCTATTAGACGAACCTACCAACCACTTGGACATAGAATCGATACAATGGTTAGAGCAATTCTTGATGCAAAGTAGGAGTGCCGTTCTATTGGTTTCTCACGACAGGGCCTTTATAGACAACGTAACGAACCGCACGATAGAGATATCGTTGGGACATATATATGACTACAATGTAAACTATTCACACTTTGTAGAACTACGCAAAGAAAGACATGAACAACAGATGCGCGCTTGGGAAAACCAACAGAAGTTGATACAAGAGACCGAAGACTTTATAGAACGCTTTCGCTACAAAGCGACCAAAGCCGTGCAAGTGCAAAGCCGCATCAAGCAGTTGGAAAAGTTGGAACGGATAGAAGTAGACCAGGAAGACAATTCACGCTTACGTTTGCGTTTTCCGCCAGCCCCCCGCTCCGGTGATTATCCTGTCATAATAGAAGGATTACGCAAAGATTTTGGAACACATACCGTATTTTCGGACGTACGTTTCACTTTGAAGAGAGGCGATAAAGTGGCTTTTGTAGGCAAAAACGGAGAAGGTAAGACAACGTTGGTTCGTTGTCTGATGAACCAATTGGACTATGAGGGTACACTTAAAATTGGTCATAATGTAAAGATAGGTTATTTCGCCCAAAATCAAGCATCGTTATTAGATGAGAATTTGAGCGTCTTTGAAACCATTGACTATGTAGCGACAGGTGATATACGCACGAAAATACGCGATATATTAGGTGCTTTCATGTTTGGCGGAGAGGCCTCGGAGAAAAAGGTAAAAGTGCTATCGGGCGGTGAGCGCAGCCGACTTGCCATGATACGCCTTTTGCTTGAACCCGTAAATTTACTTATATTGGATGAACCGACAAACCATTTGGATATGCGCAGCAAAGATGTATTGAAAGAGGCCCTTGCTGCTTTTGATGGAACGTTGATAGTGGTTTCGCACGACCGTTACTTCTTGGATGGTTTGGTTGAGAAAGTTTATGAATTTGGTGGTGGAAAAGTGGTGGAACACATCGGCAGCGTATATGATTTCTTACGCAAGAAACGCATAGATAATTTGCAAGAGTTGGAACGCAAATTTCAGACGCCATGTACAACAACTCCGACAAATCAACAAGGCAAACAAGACTATGCACAACAAAAAGCCGAAGCGGCTGCCAAGCGCAAGAAAGAGAAACTGATAGCTGAGACAGAAGCAGAGATTGCCAAATTAGAAGAGGCACAAAAGGCGATAGAAGAACTGCTGGCACTCCCTGATAACCAAACACAAGAGAATTTTCAACGCTATGAGCATCTGAAACATGAGATAGAACAGAAACTCTATGAATGGGAGATTCTGAATGAATAGAAACCCAACCAGCAAACATATGTTATGAATACAGACACCGACCTGCAGACAATTATAGCATACATTATTCGGTTTTTGCTATATGGCAATGCTGAGATGACACAACATGTAGGCTATACCACCGATGAAAACGAATGGACAAAATATCGTGTTGTGATTGTACCCAATGGTCATTTGGGAAAGCGGATAGTACTCCCTGATATGCGACATCCGATATTGGAACACGTAGGCAAAACCTTAGTGATTCGTACCGACATTGTGTACAACACGTTCTTTTTTATCTCACGTGCAGAGGAATTGGTGAATCAAGAGCGCGATGAGCATGGACGCTTTTGCGCAAAACACTCTCTGTTAGGTCAGGGGAACCGCTTGCAGATCCCCATCATAGATGAGTATGCACATATTGTAATGAAGCACTTGGAAATGGATATACCAATCCCTCATTATGCCCATATCTACCTCACACACGATATTGATACGATAGCCCGCTACAGGCACTTACGCGGTGCATTGGGCGGTATTTACAGAGGACAAATGCGTGCAGTACTCCATTCATTGGCAAATATAAAGAAAGACCCAGTATATACTTTTCCATGGCTGATAGAGGAAGATGCTCGCGTTCCAAAAGCAGAGGTAATCTATTTTGTAAAACATACGGCCGGCAAAGGTTTTGACTATCCGCAATATAGTTTGCACGGACGCGATTTTCAGCACTTACAAGAACTGCTTAAAAATAGCGGTGCAAAAATGGGATTACATTCGAGTTATTACGGAGGAGTACCCCACAGAACAACAGGAACAACACTACACCGCAGCCATTATTTGAACTGCCCTATTGAGCAAATGGAGCGATTGACAGAAGCAGGTATGACAGATGATTTCAGCATGTCATTTCCTGACCAAGTGGGTTTTCGCCTACAAACGACACGTGCCGTACGTTGGATAAATCCGAAAACCATGCAACTAACCTCACTTACTCTACATCCTCTAACCGTAATGGACTGTACGCTGAGCAACAACAATTATATGAACCTGCAAACCGAAGGGGAAGCCTATTTTTGCTGTGAACAGATTTTTGACAAAGTACGCCAATATAGCGGTGATATATGTCTACTATGGCATAACAGTATTTTTACCTCCACGAACTACCATATGACTTTGTATACGAAATTGCTAAACGGTTTACGCCATTACTCCAAATAAGTTACTAAACAATAGCGATTTATAAGCAACGCATTGACATGCCTATGCCAAAAAAGATATTGATACTATCTGACGGTTACAACAAACCTCTCTATGGCCCGCGAATGACACAACTGTGTAAATATCTTTCGCGTGCAGGATGGGATATAACAGTAGTAACCGAACAAATGGTTAGTGAGTCGTATACAATTCCTTATGCTCATTTTTTGGCGATGCCCTATTATTCGACAAATCGTTGGGTAAAAAGATGGCGTTGGATAGCGGATAAACTGTTTCATTGGAAAGACCGAATGCTCTATCGCCATATCTTGAAAAATATAAAAGATTTGTCGTCGTACTCTTTGATTTTATGCAGTACATTCAATCTTTTTCCGCTATTGGCAGCAGAGAAGATTGCCAAAAAGACACACCTACCCTTAGTAGTAGATTTGCGTGATATAACGGAGCAATGGGGACATTCCAACTATTTTGCACATAACCTATACATTCCCCGCCCCCTAAAAAGGTATCTAATATCCTTGTTTGAGCACTCTGTTATTCATCACAGAAACAGCATTATAAAACATGCCGCAGCCGTAACAACCATATCGCCATGGCATCAGCATCTATTACAAAAAATCGCTCCTAATACTCACTTAATTTATAATGGTTTTGATCCGGAAACATATACCTATATAGCACAGCACACCGACCAATGTATAATCAGTTACTGTGGACGTTTTTATGACTTTCAATCACGCAATCCTCAAGCATTTTTAGATGCACTATCGTTACTTCATCAATCGCAATGTGTAACTCCTGAAACACTCCATGTTGTATTCCATATAGAACCCCACTATGTATTGCCTTTAAAGAATTGGGTTAATACATATAATTTGCAAGCCTATTTTACGATAGAAGATTATATCCCCCACGCCCAGGCTGTGGAATTGCTACAACAATCTTCAATAAGTTTGCTATTTGCAGCCTCTCCCTCTCCTATGGCACCTCGAAGTATAATGACTACAAAATTCTTTGAAGCCTTAGGGTGCGAGAAACCTATTTTATGCATTCCTTCGGATGAAGGCGTATTAGCAGAAACCATACAACGCACAAATGCCGGCATAGCCTCTGCGGATATAGAAGAAATAAAAAACTTTATAATAGACAAATATACCGAGTGGCAAGCAAACGGCTATACTCACCAATCGGTATGTGACAAAGAAACATTTTCCCGCGAATATCAAGCCCTACAATTTGAGCAAATATTCCTAAATATCTTGTCGGAACAGTCTCAACATGAATAATCAACACTATACTTTAGCAGATATCTGTTGGACGCTATTTTCCTCCAATACGACATTCGATTTTCTTGACAATCTTATAGAAGCGCCAAGATACAGAATGATACGTCGTATTGGGAAAACAAGAATAGGATACTACTTGAACATATTGATATATAAACTATTCAATAGAGATTTGCAACGTACGTTGTGTTTGCGTTTTCTACGGGGCTATAGTAAGACTGAATTGGAAGAAAAAGCCGAACTATTTTATCAACAACTGTTGGTTCCTCTAAAAATAATGCCTGTATGGAATGTTTTACCTCAACAGAACCTTGTGCTCGTATCGGGCACTTTAGATATAATTGCCTCTGTAGTTGCCACTCATACGGGGGCTATCGGTTATCATAGTTCGGAATTGGAGTATGAAAACGGTTACTGCACGGGCAGACTTCGCAACGATTTTCTAAAACAGAAAAGTAGCATAAGCCATCTATATCCGCAGTATGACGTAATTACGGACAACCTGAGCGACATTGCTTTAGTAAGCCATGCAGAAAAGGCTTATATAGTTGTCTACCAGAATCAGAATCGTTGGAACAAACAAACGCATTACTTACAGAATATCACCTATATCCATGCAACAGGCACAACATATTAGAACACGTTATGCGAGCCAACACATTTCCAATAGTGTGTTTTGGATTCCGTTTGCCTATTACTACAAAGTGCGTTTAGGCACCCTGCCCAAACTGCTATCATGGATAGTGATATACATTATGCCAACAATCTTTTATAGTGCATATCAACAGGAGTGGACTTCCTCATTATTTTGGATAAACTATCTACTTATACTGTTGGCCGTATTCTCTTTTTATGAAATAGGCTATATACATAATGACACATTTGCCACACGGCACGAATCCGCCCCATCATTGAGACTATATAAAGAAAATCTACTCTATTTTGAACAACATTGGAAGAGCATTTTTATTAGCCGAACCGTTGTAGCCGTAGTAAGTATGATTCTCTTCTTCTTACTAAACTACAGAACAATAGCAGCATTCTACACCATTTGCAACATTCTACTTATCGTTCCGTTGTTCCTCTGCTACAATAGCATTCGCAACCACTACAATGTGTGGCTATATCCACTGTTGGTATGGTCGCGTTATGTTCCGTTCTTACTTCCTTACGTCACCGATGCCCTACTCTTTGTACTTTTGTTCCTATCGTTTCCTTGTCTTAACATGTTGGAACGTTTTTCCATGCCCAAACACAGATTTCCAATTATGCGCTATTTCATACCTACAGAACAGAGTAAGACACGTTTTCGCGTTATCTATTATAGTCTACTTTTAACAATACTCATCCCCCTCATATTACTTAAACATTATTCAATAGTAATACTGACACCATTTGGCATATTATGGTGCTATCGATTATGCCTGTGGTTACTTGTACAATACAGAACTCCCAAGAACTATTTGCAAGGCTGATTAGAATTGTGGAGGGGGTCCCATAGGTGGCATCCCCGGATGCAGTCCATCCGTTTTAGGCACATCGCCATTCAGCATTTCCTGCATGCGTGCGGCACGCCCTGTTGCTTTCAGTCCTCCCATTTTATTGAGTTTATATGTAAATGACAACAAGAAATATGTAGGTAGGGTGTTATATTTGGCATACGTGATATAGTTGTCGCCCACAATCTGTACAATATTTTTTTTCTGATTCAGCATATCATACACTTTCAGGCTTAATGTAGCATTTCCCCATGTTTTATCAATATTGGCATTCCATATAATCTCATTGACATCATCCAACTGATAACCATAACGAGCCGTATAGGCACAATCGGTAGATATGCTCCAATTATAAGGCAAATGAAACGTAATGTCTCCTCTTACCGTCCAATTGAGCACATTGGATGTATTATCCACATTCAAATTGTTGTTGGTACGCGAATATGTAACATTCCCCCTTGCACCTATATCCACAATGTCGTGTGTAAAGCGTAATGACAAATCTTCCGACAAGCGTAAATTGCCCGTTTTACTTTCGTTCCCCAACAACAAGTTATCTATATCAATATCATCTGCCGATTGCTCTTTCAGTACATACGCCACCCTCTTATTGTAAGATATATCCGTACGCGTATTCAAATGCAGACGTTTCTGCACAATAGGAGTACTATACATCAAATCGGCACCTACAGTATAGGGTAAAGCCTTTGCATTGACAGTTTGCTGATAAAGTTTTCCCGTTTCATCGTATACAGAATTATTCACCAAGGCGTCCTTCGTTAGTGTTGTGCGTAAGCCTGTGGTAATGGAAGATAAACGATCTTGATTAAACTTACTATACATCATACGCAGCGTATGCTGAAAAGCCGGATTCAAACTCAGGTTTCCTACCGTTTCGTTCATTGCATTGGAATTATCTTTGACAGGTTCCATCTGTGCAATAGACGGTTGCCGCGTAGAACCACGATACATGATACGTGCAAATTCCTTTTTCCCGAACTTGTATTTGAAACTGATATTTGGAGAAAAGTTCCACACATTATTCCTTAAATCAATCCATTCGCCATTACCATATAACGTACTGCTTATGGTTTGCGAAGGATTTGCTTTTACCCCCACGGTAAGGTCGCAATTGGAATCTACATATCGATAATTTAACTCCAACGTTTCGCTAAAAAATGTTCCAATAAACGAATTGGAATAGAGAGAGTCGAACACTGTATAATCGCCCGTCAGAACATCAAGGTTGTATTGATTCTTATGTGATGTACGATTGTTACCATTAAAAGACAATGCCGTTTCCAAGAAATGCCGATTATGTGCCAAAGGTTCGACATATGACACCTTCATACTATAAGAGTAGGTGTCGTTCCGCTTTTGTACGAACTGGTTTATCAATGAGATTTGTTCTGTATAGGATACATTCTTAGATTCATTAAACGATGTTCCGATTGTATTTCCAATTCCTATATTACCATTCAATGTAAGTGTTCGCCCCGGTTTAGTGAATTTATGACTATAAATCAGTTGCAATGACGCTGATAGTTCTTGATCGATTCCTTCGTTATTCTGAAAACCATCTGTAACCGTATCCAAATCACGCAAATAAGTATACTCTTCTTTTGCCAAAGACCATGTATGCGTATATGCTAACTGTGGTTGTAAAATAATCTGATTGGCAGAATCTATTTGCCACTCAAACTCCAAGCGCATCTGCGTATCCCATGTATCGGAACGTTTGTCTTTGTTGTCATAGTTATAGAACATCAACTCGTTTGCATATGACTCTCGTTCACTCTCCGTTATCGTATAATTGCTTGAGTGATTGACAGAAACATCTCCACCAATCAATAGATTCTTTTGGGTGTGGATATTCGTATTGACTCCCAGATTTTCGGCCCATGTAATACCACTATTTGAGCCTTGCATAGGTCCTCTGCCACGTCCACTTCGAAACTCATTGATATTGTTTGCACCTCCTACCAAAGTGGTTTGACTCTCGCCCGATAAAATATTCAGGAATACGTTGGCATTATAGCGGAAATCGTTTTGCAAAAAAGTGTCGTCATACCCAAACGGTTGCCCGTTATCGCTCACAATATCAACACCTAATCCTCCTGTAAAATTTCCGAAGACACCCTTCTTCCTTGATTCTTTTAAGGTGAAATTTATGATACGTTCGGTTTCATCATCCTCAAAACCCGTAAGTTTTGCCATATCTGATTTCTCATCAATGATTTGCACCTTGTCTATCATTTCGGCAGGCAGATTCTTCGTTGCCATCTGTACGTCATTTCCAAAGAACTTTTTGCCATCGATTCGTACTCCCGTAATACTTTCGCCATTAACCGTGATATTACCATCGGTATCGACATCCACTCCCGGCATTTTCTTCAACAGATCTTCGGCAATAGCGTTTTCTGCCGTCTTATAGGCATTCGCATTATACTCCAACGTATCACCTTTCACCACCATCTCGGCAGCCGTACCTCTCACTTGTACCTCACCAAGCGCCTGCACATTTTCGTCAATTGCGATAGTTCGCAAATTGAGATCACGCCCGGAAAGAATTATTCTCTGCTGATATTCTTTATAACCGACCGAACTAATAATCAGTTTGTATGCTCCATCAGGCAGTTTATGCATAACAAAATCGCCCTCACCATCGGTTAGCGTTCCTTGCACCAACGTTGAGTCGGTTCCCGTATAAGCAAACAGGCGTACCGTTGCCATTTCCAGCAATTCACCATGTTGTTTTCCTACAACTCTTCCCTGCAAACTATTTTCAGCATACAACACTGCCGAACAGCATACTAACAATCCTATCAGCACATATTTCATTGACAAATACTCTCCTTTCCACCATAAGAAAACAATAATTGTGCCAAATACAAATAGGCGATTGCATAAAAAGAATGACATCGAGTTAGCAAAAGATATTTTAACGGATAGTTGCAGGATATCTGTTTTGACATACAGAAATCAGCACAAGATGTCGTCGAAGTCTTGTGATGGTCTCGTAAGAAACATCCCAACAAGAACGCTCCCTGCAAAATCTATAAGCGTCTGCAATTCTGTTTTTTGAAAAATTCAGATATTGTTCCACTGCCAAATACATAATAGTTATTGCAATTACCAATTTAATTGCTTACCTTTGCCGCATTAAGTAGAACAAATTAACTGCTCACTACTATGGAAGATAAAAAACGCTACTCCGATGCCGAGTTGGAAGAATTTCGTACTCTCATTACCGAGAAATTAGAAAAGGCCCAAGCCGAATACGAACACTTGCGCCAAATGGTGACAGGAGAGGGCAATGGCGACAACGATACCTCACCTATCTTCAAAGTATTAGAAGAGGGAGCCTCTGTCCTCAATAAAGAAGAAACAGGACGATTGGCACAACGGCAAATGAAATATATCCAAAATCTGAAAGCTGCTCTTGTTCGCATAGAAAACAAGACCTATGGCATCTGCCGTGAAACAGGTAAACTTATTCCGAAAGAACGCCTGCGTATTGTTCCGCATGCTACATTGAGCATTGAGGCTAAAGAAAAGCAGAAATAACAACGTGATAGCGGTAGTATGAAGAACAGACTTTCACAAAAGTCCGTCACCGGGTGGGTGGCAGGACTGATTGTTGTATGCCTAATATTGGATCAGGCAATTAAGATTTACATCAAACTCAATTTCCGCTTAGGAGAAATACACTCGATATTCCCTTGGTTTGCCTTATGTTTTGTAGAGAACGACGGTATGGCTTTCGGTATTGAATGGTTCGATAAGATGTTCCTTACTTTGTTTAGAATAGGGTTGGTGGGTGTATTGTGTTGGTATTTACATTCGCTCATCCGCAAACAAGCACGCATAGGCTATATACTTATGGTTACATTGGTTGTTGTAGGTGCATTGGGTAACATTATTGACTGCTTATTCTACGGCATATTCTTTTCTGCCTCTACTCCTTACGAAGTTGCCACATTCTTACCCGAACAAGGAGGGTATGCCGGCTTGTTTTATGGGAAAGTTGTAGATATGCTCTACTTTCCTTTGATACACAATGCTGCCGGTGAAACCATCTTTTTTCGCCCCGTATTCAACTTTGCAGATTCTTGCATAACAGTGGCAGTGATTGTAATTTTCATCTTCTATGGCAAAGACCTGAATTTATCATTATCAAACGACAAGAACGAAGATAAACACAAAGATAAGTAAGTAATGAAGAAATATGCCTGCATATTGTTGATTGCGTTGTGTTTACTTTCCGGTTGTTCCTTACGCCCGCGTAAAGTGCTATCGAAAAAGCATATGCAAGAGGTGTTGTATGATTTATATCGTACTGACGGCATTCTGCAAACAGCAGGATATAGTTACGGACAAGATGAGGAAGTGGCGAAATACTACCAAGAAGTATTGATGCGCCATGGTATAACCCAAGCACAATTCGACTCTTCGTTAGTATGGTACACCGCACACCCCAAACAATTCAAGACCATTTATCCACCTGTGGTAGAACGCTTGAAAGCCGATAAAGAAGAAGCCACAGCCAATAACAGTCGACATTTCGATTCATTAAAAGAGAAACACATTGTCAAAAAAGAGCATACTCTCAACACCGATAGTATTCTACGCATTGTATCTTCCGGCTACGCCTACCAATGGAATAGTAATGATTTTGACAACACACTACATACCGATTCTAATTTTATATACCTCGTATTACCTGACTATCAGGATTCGATAAACATAGATTCTGCCAATCTATCGGTATCAACGGACACAATAACGTCACCCATTGAAACCATTAGAAATAACAGTCTGAAAAAATCATCCATAATACCGACAACCCCTACAAAAAAAGAGAATCAAGCACAATTACACCGTTTGACACCCTAAATAGTTATAATCGGCTATGCAGTTCTATATCGTAGGAACATTTACAAACAATTATCGGAAGTGATATGTCCGGGCAAACGGCGCAAATTATAGCAGGATGCCATACTTTCGCCATAGGCACCTGTCGACCTTATAGCAAGCAAATCTCCACGTTGAATGCGCGGCAACGCGTAATGTTCGGCAAATACATCAGAAGACTCGCAAACGGGACCTACCACATCGTAGATTTCTTCGTTTCCATTAGGCGAAGACAGATTTTCAATCTTATGCAGTGCCCCATACAACGCCGGGCGAATTAAATCGGTCATACCGGCATCAAGCATTGCGAATTGCTTTTCTATACCTTGTTTGACATAAAGTACACGTGTAAGCAAACTACCGCATTGACCAACAATGCTTCGTCCCAGTTCGAAATGAACAGTTTGGTTCGATTTCAGATGCAGATGTTGCTTAAAAACAGCAAAATACTTATCAAAATCGGCTATAGGATGTTCCTCCGGATGCACATAATCAATACCTAAACCACCCCCAACGTTGATATAGGGTAATACTATTCCCTCTTGTTGCAGCCTATCTAACAAAGCATTGATACGTGAACACAACTCTACAAACGGTTTCATATCGGTTATTTGCGAACCGATATGAAAATGTAAACCGATGAGTTCCAAAGCCTCTAAGTGACGGCATTGCTCAATAACAGTCGGTACATCTTCCCATTGGATACCAAATTTATTCTCCTGCAATCCTGTAGTTATCAGTTTATGCGTATGCGCATCAACATTCGGATTCACTCGCAAAGCAACGCGCGCACGCGTGTGCAACCGTAAAGCCCATTCATTAATAACCTCCAATTCGGGAAGCGACTCTACATTGAAACAGAAGATGCCCTGCTCTAAAGCATAACGAATTTCCCAATCGGCCTTGGCTACTCCTGCAAAAACAATTCGGTCGGCAGGAATACCGACAGCCAAGGCAGCACGAACCTCTCCGCCCGACACACAATCGGCTCCCCAGCCACTCTGTGCTATTTCCGTCAAAACCTCCTCTGCAAAACAGGCTTTTAAAGCATAATGCACACAAAACGGCGAATCGCCAACAGCCTTCTGCGCCGCACGAATAGTGTGACGCAACAACTCCATATCGTAATAATAAACCGGCGTATCTTGGGCTATTAAACAAGATAATGGGAAAACAGTCTTATAGGATGAAGCCATGCTCTGTATCTCTAAAAAGATTATCACTCAACGCATTCAGTGCGCGTACCTTATCCTCTGTACGCACCAATAGGGATATATTATGTTCGGATGCACCATAGGAAATCATACGTACCGGAACATCACGCAAAGCATCTATTACTTTGGCTTCGAAACCCAGATTATTTGCCTGCAAATCGCCCACAACAGAGATTATAGACATTCCCGTTTCGATGGTTACTGTTCCTAATGCCCGCAATTCGCCCACAATATCGCCTATATGTGTTAAGTTATCAACAGACATAGATACTGCCACTTCGGAAGTAGTAATCAAGTCGATTGCCGTCTTATGTTTTTCGAAGATAGCGAATACGCGCGCCAAGAAACCATATGCCAAAAGCATACGATCGGAACGAATAGATACAACCGTGATGCCATCTTTAGCAGCAATGGCTTCGATACGTCCTTTCTTATAATCGCTACTGATAAGTGTACCCGGAGCATCGGGGTCCATTGTATTGAGCAAACGTACCGGTATGTTGTGCATCTTGGCAGGCAATATGCAAGTAGGATGCAGAATCTTCGCTCCAAAATATGCCAACTCAGCAGCCTCTTCGAAAGATAATTGCGGAACCGGCTGCGTATTCTCCACATACCGCGGGTCATTGTTATGCATTCCGTCAATATCTGTCCATATCTGTATTTCATCTGCACCAATCAACGCTCCCACTATGGATGCGGAATAATCGCTACCGCCTCGTTTGAGGTTATCGACTTTGTCCGCTGAATTTTTGCAAATAAATCCCTGCGTTATTATAAGATGATGCGCTGCGTATATTGACAACTGCTCTTTGAGCAATCGAGCCGTTTGGGGCATATCCGGTTCTCCATTATCGTTGATACGCATATAGTTTAATGCAGGTAGCAGAACCGCATCTTGCCCTTGTTCTTGTAAATAGAGTGTAAACATGGTGGTTGAGAGTAATTCTCCGTTTGCCACAATATCTTTCTCCGTTTGATCGGTATAGGGCAACAAACATTGCTCTCGAACTGATGCAAAATAGTCGTTCAGCAAATTATCAGCCTTTGTTCTGTACGTTTCATCTGTATACAAGACCGCGAGTTCGCGTGCATACTTTTGATGCAATCCGTTCAGAATATCAATCGCCCCCGTAGGATTTTTCGCTTTAACATAATCGGAAATCTGCAATAAAGCATTCGTTGTACCCGACATTGCGGACAACACTACAATCTTTTGTTCTGCATCCGACACCAATCTTGCTACATGTTGCATACGCTCTGCAGAACCTACCGACGTACCTCCAAATTTCAATACTTTCATATTACTACTCTGCTAAGAGGGCATAGTGCTTGTAAAATTCCGTTACAGCCTCAATCCCCTGTTTGAATACATCTAAATCGAAACTCTCGTTTGGAGAATGAATCGCATTGCTCTCCAAACCAAAGCCCATCAGAATGGTTTTCTGACCTAATACTTGTTCGAATGTAGAGATTATAGGAATACTTCCTCCGCGACGAGCAGCCAACGGTCGCTTACCGAAGGCCTTCTCAAAGCCTGCGGCAGCAGCCTTGTAAGCAGGCAAATCAATCGGACAAACATAACCTTGACCACCATGCATAGGCGTAACACTTATCTGTACTGTTTCAGGAGCAAGCGATTGCATATAATCGACAAACAAACGGCTGATTTCCTCATGATCTTGATTGGCTACCAATCTACAAGACACTTTTGCATAGGCTTTACTTGGTAATACAGTCTTACTGCCTTCGCCCGTATAACCTCCCCATATACCACAAATATCAAACGATGGGCGGCAAGAATTACGCTCCAATGTACTATAACCTGCTTCCCCCGATAATGCACGTACACCTATAGCCTCTTTATAAGTATATTCACTGAAAGGTATCGCAGCAATCATTTCACGCTCAGCATTAGGAATAGGTAATACATTATCGTAGAAATGAGGAATAGTAATTTTACCATTACTATCAATCACCTGCGACAACAAACTACATAACACATTGATAGGATTTGCCACAGCACCACCGAAATGACCACTATGCAAATCACGATTAGGTCCGGTAACTTCTATCTGCCAATACGCCAAACCACGTAAACCGGTAGTCAGCGAAGGAGTATCCTTACCAATCATACTTGTGTCCGATACCAAAATAATGTCAGATTTCAGCAAATCCTTATGCATACGGCAAAATTCTTCCAAAGAGGGAGAACCTATCTCCTCCTCACCCTCAAACAGAAACTTCACGTTCAGCCCATCCTCATCATTCTTCCATACCTCTCTTACCATATATTCAAAGGCTTTCACCTGTACCATGGCTTGACCTTTGTCGTCATCCGCACCACGAGCATACAAACGATTATCGCGTATCTCTGCACGAAATGGATCGCTCTTCCATAATTCCAATGGCTCGGCAGGCATAACATCGTAATGGGCATAAACCAATACCGTCTTTGCAGACTTATTCACCATACGCTCCGCATAAACCATCGGATTACCCTTAGTAGGCATCACTTCCGCACGATCTGCACCCGACGCCAAAAGCAATTCTTTCCAACGCTCCGCACAACGTAACATATCTGCCTTATGGGAGACATCACACGATACACTCGGTATCTCTATCAAACTATCCCATTCTTCTACAAAACGGGGAAAATTCTCTGCTATATAATTTTTGATATCCATATCTGATTTATCGCTGTTTTAGAGGTTTTCCTGCATACAAATCACCACGCCAACCCAATTTAGGCATTAAATCCATTATCTGACGCTGACGACGCAATACATACGCAGAAGGACAATCTACATGCAGTTTACGCGGATTAGGCAAACATACCGCTATCAAAGCCGACTCCGATTTATTCAACCTATCTGCAGAATGACCAAAATAGTAACACGAAGCCGCTTCTATACCAAATATCCCATCACCCATCTCTGCCACATTCAGATAGACCTCCATTATACGCTCTTTTCCCCATATCCACTCTATCAAAAGCGTAAAATAACCCTCAAAAACCTTGCGTAGCACTGTTTTGCGATGCGTGCAAAACACATTCTTCGCTGTCTGCTGAGATATCGTACTACCTCCATGCCTTACCTTACCATTCTCCAAACGTTCCTGTAATGCCTGACGCAAACCCTGCTTCGAAAAACCGTTATGCTCTGTAAACAAATTGTCTTCCGACGCTATCACTGCGCGTATCATAGTTGGCGAAATAGATTCTATCGGTATCCACGTCTTACGAATAGATAATGACCTATCATCTTTCCATGACTCTGTCTTACGCATCACCATCAAAGGCGTTACACGAACAGGAACATACTTATAAAGCAACACTATACCCACCGACAACAACACAAAGCATAAAAAAACACCCAATATACACCTACCTATTAGCCTACCTTTGTTTTGGACAGGCTTTCGCTTCGATGCTATTTTCGGACGAATCCGTTTCATGACCACAAAAATACAACAAATCCCCTATTCCGACAAATAAACTTTCTCACATTACACACCCGCGGCAACCGCATCAAATTTTATCAAAAACTTAAAACATTGATTATCAGATATACTTTTCTGCGCATCCATGCACTAAACGAAAATAACTATGATTGATTATCAATACCTTATAATTTTGATGCGCTCCCTCTGCCTCACACTATACCCACTTTTTACATCAACCCTTTTTTATGGTGCACCTCTCACACACCAAATCCTCCACACACGCACCCCATCTTTCACATGCACCTACCACACAAAAAAAACTCACGCACCTTCGCCAACGCACACAAAAAAAGAAGACGCCCCTACGAGCGCCCTCTTCACAAATTCCTTATATATCAAGTACTGTCAAATTCCAACACCACCACCGTGAGATGACCAATAATGATCCAACAACTTATTGGCTAATGTATCATCTATCTCCTCAATAGCCGTCTCTTCTGGCAAATGAAACGCTATCTTATTATCCTCCGCAATTTCACGATACAATGTCGCAAATATAAAACCACGTAATGTTGAATAACGACGCTGATTCTTGAAACGTTCTGCATAATCGCGCATCTGTTCCGGATTATTCATCACAGCGCGAGTGGCTTCACCGGCAGCCCTAAACAAACTTTGATACACTAACTGATCCGAACTCGGAGCACGTTCCACTACGCGAGGACGAGCCGCTGTATAATTCCGACCACTCGGACCGTATTGTTTCACTACAAATTGACTGTACTTCTCCGAAGGGAGACCATGCATCGACTCTACTAATGGGTCGAAACAAATTTTACCACGTGTTGTCTTAGTCGTAAAGTTTTAATAGGTTAATTTTTCTCGTTAACTCAGGTCGCGCAACCTTTTTGTAAACTATACTCACAAATACCGTGCCAAAATATCATAACCATACCCGAAAAACTCTATGGCGATAACAAACTACAAAGATACAACAATACCCTCAATAACTATTCCAACAAATCTCGGAATAAAAAAAGAGAGCAGCATTCACCACTCTCTTTGCATCATTGTTGACTCATCCCCAACTTACGGCACTATCACCTTCTGCACCTTATCGCTTACTTGCACCACATAAACGCCGCTATTCGGCAATTGCAACGAACTGACATTGCCGCTGTATAGCAACTGACCCAACGAGGTGTAAACACGCATTTGCTCGCTCGCATCAACGTCCACCACAAGCAACGAACCTTCTACACGAACACCTTCCAACACATGCACATCTTCCACACCTGTCAGAAGTTCAAAATAACCCACCAACTCCATTCCCATTTCTGCCATTACTGTATGCGGGTTCTCCTTGCTGCCGTCGCTCCAACCGGCGAAACTATAGCCCTCGAAAGCCGTGGCACACACTTCTGCTGTCGGTAACAAGCAGGTGGGTTGCACACTCACAAACACCATTCCTTTATCATTGTCCTCACTCACTGCCGAGAAATAAAAATACTCCTTGTAATTGTCGAAATAATTCCATTGCAATGCTTCCTTATACAACGACGAACTGTTGCAAGGTACCGTTATCTCCGCATCTATCGGAACATAAGAGAACACACCTGCTCCACAAATAGGAGGCTCTATCGATTCACACGATATTGAAGACAATCTCTCGCATCTTGCAAACGCACGATCTCCAATACTCCTCACACCACTACCTATTTGTACACTCGTCAAATAAAAACAATCATAAAACGCATCATCTCCAATACTCCTCACACCATTACCTATTTGTACACTCGTCAATCCACTACAACTACCAAACGCATAATCTCCAATACTCGTCACACTCTCAGGTATAACCACACTCGTCAAACCACTACAACCACGAAACGCATAATCTCCTATGCTTGTCACACTATTCGGTATAATCGTATTCTGACAGCCTGAAATCAAACTATTCGTTGCAGTTTCTATAATTGCATTACAATCCTCTCTACTATCATAATATCTATTCCCTGTCTGTACCTCTATCTTTGTCAATCTCCTACAATCTCTAAATGCACCATCTCCAATACTCCTCACACTATTCGGTATCACCACACTCGTCAATCCACTACAACTACCAAACGCATAATATCCAATACTCGTCACGCCCTCAGGTATCACCACACTCGTCAAACCACTACAACCGT
>JAMPAY010000013.1 GCA_023666945.1 Paludibacter sp. | reverse complement strand
TATGTGCAACTTTTTCATGTATAAATATTTAGAAATTTAATTCAACCAACAGGTATTGATGTATATAATACCACCGAAGTAACGGCTGTAGACTTCAGCAACACGAACCTCCTTATTCAAACAAATGCAGGAAACACGACCTATGCAGAAAGCGAGTTAAAAGCCCTAACATTTCAGAAAGTATCTTCGGAGCAAATAAACATAACCCGTGCAGGCGGTTGGTTGGAAAGTGCTTTTTTGGAATTTGACTTACAAGAAGGAGTTGACCACTATAACGTTTACTACAAGCAGAGCGGAGAAACCGATTGGCACTTGATAGACGGGATGTTGGTACGCAGTTACGGCACCTACGGCAGAGCCGATGCCGTAGGTTTGAAAGCCGGTGAATATCAGTTTCGTATTGCAGCATTGGATGCAGCAAGGAAAGAGATAGGGACATCGGTGGCAGAATCGGCTATATTCGGTGTACAAGCGCATGATAGAAGCGGTTTTGCCCATTTCAATCATAACCAAGGCATAGGTGCCTATAACAATGACGGGACCCTAAAAAAGGATGCCCGCGTTGTTTACATTACCGCGAAGACCGCCAAAAGTGTCTGTTTGGATGTTACGGGCGCAGAGAGTAATCTTTGCGTCGGGCTACAGACCATATTGGACGCTTACCAGAAAGGCAAAGAGACACGTCCGCTCTGCATCCGTATTATCGGTAAAATAAGTATTGAGAACCTTGACCATATAAGCAGTTCAGCAGAAGGCATCCAAATAAAAGGCAGGAGCGGGTACTCCGATATGCCTATTACCATAGAGGGCATAGGAGAGGATGCCGTATTACACGGATTCGGTTTACTTATACGCAACTGTACGGGTGTAGAACTCCGTAACTTTGCTCTTATGTACTTTTTGGATGACGGTTTGTCGTTTGATACCCAGAACAGCAACTGTTGGGCTCATCATATTGACTTTTTCTATGGCAAGCCCGGTAGTGCCGCCGACCAGAAAAAGGGTGACGGTTCGTTGGACCTGAAAGCAGGAACACGCTATATGACTTTCTCTTATCTACATTTTTGGGATAGCGGGAAGATGTCGCTTTGCGGTATGGGTGGTGATGATGATAACTACATTGCCTATCATCATAACTGGTTTGACCACACGGACAGTCGTCATCCTCGTGTACGCAATATGACGGTGCATATTTGGAACAATTACTATGACGGTTGTTCAAAATACGGTGCGGGTGCGACCACCGGTTCGAGTTTGTTTATGGAGAATAACTATTTCCGCAACACGAGCAAGCCTATGCTAATATCGATGCAGGGTAGCGATATAAACAACTCGGAACACAAGGGGACATTTTCGAGTGAAGACGGAGGTATGATAAAGTCGTACGGTAATGTTTTTACGGAGAAAGGCAGTACATTCAAATATGTTACATGGCAACAAAATGCCACCGAGTTTGATGCTTATGAGGCATCCTCACGCTCGGAGCAAGTACCCGCATCGGTGAAAGCCAAGCAAGGGGGTAGCAGTTATAATAATTTTGACACGAATGCGTCTCTTATGTATGCCTATACTCCCGATGCCGCCGATAATGTTCCGGGTATTGTAAAGACATGGTCGGGACGTATGCATGGAGGTGATTTCCGCTGGACGTTCAATAACACTTTAGACGATGCGGACTATGACGTGGATAATGCTTTGCGTGATGCGATAGTATCCTACACATCGTCTTTGCAACAGATTATAGGCGATGTGGCAAATGGTGACGTAGGTACAGGCGGAGGCACCGGAGGTTCGACCGAGACTCCCGATATAGAGGGGAATATCAGTTGCCACTTTACGGGCGGTAGTCCATCGAACAATGCCTTTAGCGTAACGGGAAATTATTCAACCGGGAAAGGTTCGGTAAGCGTGAACGGTAGTACGTATGATACGTGTCTGAAGATGGAATCGGCCACCAAGGTGGTATTTACGACAACGAAGGCTATGACTCTGACAGTAATTATAGGCGAGAGCGAAACAGGCAAGCGTATCAACGTGGACGGTGTAGCCTATCAAGCAAATGGTAACGTTATTACAGTGTCGAATCTTGCAGCCGGCAGCCATACAATCAGCAAAAAAGACTCTTGTAATTTGTATTATATCCGTTTGGATTGAATGAAAGTAGCAGGTATGTGGTAGGTATGTTTAAACAATTGAAACAATCGCTGCACTCGTTCATTTCAATTTTTGGATCATATATTCATTATATTGAGGAAATCGGACAATTGGGAGTGGCTTTGCTACCTCGCGAAAATAAGTTTCGCTCGGTTTGAGGGTGAGGAAAGTGTACGTTTATTAACGCCCTTCGGGGGATTTTCTGCGCACACTACGCTGAGGCGGCTACTTGGTTACTTTCATTTACTGAATGGAGGTACAAGGGTAAGAGTTGGAGTGTTGGAATTTTGACGGTTTTTGTGTAAAAACATTGCCTACTTATACATGGTTTGCCCTATCGAAAAATTCTTTATATCTTTGCAGTCCGAAAAAGATAAGGTATAGTATGTCTCAAGATATTCAACATGAGGGCGTTGTGGTGAGTGTGTCGGGCGATGTGGCGAGAGTTCGTATTCGCCAAACATCAGCTTGCAGTGCGTGTCATGCCCATGGGACGTGCATGGCTTCGGAGAGTACGGAAAAGATAATTGATTGTCAGTCGGATAGTCTTCTTAAATCGGGTGACAGGGTAATGGTAACGGTATCTCGTCGTTTGGGTATGAGTGCTGTATTGCTATCGTTTGTGTTACCTTTTGTGATTTTGTTCGTGATGCTGCTTTTGTTGAACCGTTATTTGGATAGTGAAGGTATGGCGGGAACGCTGGCATTGTGTTCGTTGCTACCTTATTACCTGCTATTGGCCTTATTGCGCAAGCGTATGCAGCATCGTTTCAGTTTTAGAGCCAACAAGTTGGAAGATTAACGAGATAAAACAATAACAACAAAAATATCATTAAACAAGTATGAATTTGATTCTAATTTCTCTCATCGTGTTGGGTGTAACGGGTCTTTTGGCCGCTGTTATTCTCTACTTTGTAGCCCAGAAGTTCAAAGTTGAGGAAGACCCTCGAATAGATGAAGTGACGGAAGTACTTCCCGGAGCGAACTGCGGCGGTTGCGGTTTTGCGGGTTGTCGTGCGTTGGCTGAGGCTTGCGTGAAAGCCGATACGTTGGACGGTTTGCTATGCCCTGTGGGCGGTCAGGAAACGATGAAGCGTGTAGGTGACATATTGGGTATGGCAGCAGCGGCTTCGGAGCCGATGGTTGCTGTGGTTCGTTGCAATGGGACATGCTCAGCCCGTCCGAAGACAAGTGTTTATAACGGAACCCGTACATGTCAGATAATGAATAGTTTGTATGTAGGCGAGACGAATTGCGGTTTTGGATGTTTGGGTTGTGGCGATTGTGTGAATGCTTGTCAGTTTGGCGCGCTCAGTATTAACCAGGAGACGGGTTTGCCCGAAGTGGATGAAGATAAGTGTACATCTTGCGGTGCTTGCGTGAAGGCGTGTCCTCGTCATATTATAGAATTGCGGAAGAAAGGTCCGAAATCGCGCAGAGTGTATGTTGACTGCGTGAACAAGGACAAAGGAGCCGTGGCTCGCAAGGCATGTTTGAATGCCTGCATAGGTTGCGGTAAGTGCATGAAAGAGTGTCCTTTTGAAGCCATTACGGTGGAGAACAATTTGGCTTACATAGACTTTACGAAATGCCGTTTGTGCCGCAAATGTGAAGGTGTATGTCCGACCGGTGCCATTCATGCCGTGAATTTTCCTCCTCGTAAGGTAGCAGATCCTGCTCAAGCATCGGCACCGAAAGCCACGACGTCCTCGGAACCGGCTCAGCAAGCATCGAAACCGACCCAAAGCGAAGCAACGACCAACAAACAATAATCGTAGAGCATTATGAAGACTTTTAAGATAGGCGGTGTTCATCCGCATGACCATAAAGAATACTCAGCGCACAAAGCGATAACGGAAGTATCTCTTCCGCAGAAAGCGGTTATTCCGCTTATTCAACATATAGGTGCCCCTGCCAAGCCCATTGTTGCCAAAGGCGACAAGGTGAAAGTGGGTCAATTGATAGCCGAAGCGGGCGGTTTTGTATCTGCCAATGTTCATTCCCCCGTATCGGGAACAGTGAGCAAAATAGACACAGCGACGGATGCTTGGGGCATGAAAGTGCCTGCCATTTTTATAGATGTGGAAGGTGATGAGTGGTTGGAAAGCATAGACCGTACCCCCGATGTGAACAGCCTCTGCAAATTGGAAGCGAAAGAGATTGTTCAAAAGGTGAAGGATGCCGGTATAGTAGGTTTGGGCGGAGCATGTTTCCCGACCCATGTAAAACTAATGCCACCTCCCGACAAGAAAGCGGAAGTGCTGATTATCAACGGAGTGGAGTGCGAGCCATATTTGACTTGCGACCATCAGTTGATGTTGGAGCATGGTGAAGAAATAATTATCGGTATCAGCATATTGATGAAAGCGTTAGGCATAGACAAAGCCATTATCGGTATAGAAAAGAACAAGCCGGACGCTATCAAGCATATGCAGGAATTGGCATCTCGCCAATTGGGAATTACGGTTCAACCGCTGAAACTGAAATATCCGCAAGGTGGTGAGAAACAACTGATAGATGCATGTATAGGCAGACAAGTGCCTTCGGGTGCACTGCCGATAGAGGTAGGTGCTGTGGTGGACAATGTGGCTACGGTATATGCCGTATATCAAGCCGTGCAGAAGAATCAGCCCTTGATTTCGCGCGTGATGACGGTAACCGGCAGGGATGTGAAGAATCCGGGCAACTATTTGGTTCGTTTCGGGACTCCGCTTTCCGATGTATTGGCATTGGCCGGAGGTATTCCCGAATCGACGGGTAAGATTATCGGTGGTGGTCCGATGATGGGTCGTGCGATGAACAATGTGGATATGCCTGCCAACAAGCGTGTTTCGGGATTGCTATTGCTACCCGAAGAAGAATCGGTCCGCCAAGAGCCTCAGAACTGTATCCGTTGCGGCAAGTGTGTTCAGGCATGTCCGATGGGCATAGAACCTTATTTGCTTGCCAAACTGACGGGATTGCAACGTTGGGAGGATGTGGAAGAACACAATGTGATGGACTGCATAGAATGCGGTTGCTGCTTATACACCTGCCCAAGTTATCGTCCGTTGCTTGACTATATTCGTTTCGGAAAAGCCAAAGTGGGCAGTATAATACGCTCCCGCAACGCTAAATAAAGAATTGTTATGCGCGAACTGACTAATCCTTGGATTCACACCGAAGGTTATAATTGTTTCGGTTGCAGTCCCGACAATCCGTTGGGTATGCATATGCATTTTTACCAAGACGGTGAAGACATAGTATCGATATGGTTGCCCACGCAAAATCATCAGAGTTGGATAAACACGTTACACGGTGGAGTGCAAGCGGTTCTGCTGGATGAGATATGCGGTTGGGTTATCTTCGCAGAGATGCACACATCGGGTGTAACCGCCAAGATGGACATACGCTACAAACATTCGGTAGATACGACGATAGGTCCTATAGTGCTGCGTGCCAAGATAAAAGAACGCAAACACAATATAGCCATTGTAGCGGCCTCGATTACGGATGCGAACGGTACGGTGTGCGCTCAGTGCGAATGCACGTATTTCACGTTTGCCGCAGACAAAGCCGTAAGTATGCAGTTTCATACAGTAGAGCAAATCGGTCCGGAACTGACCTTGCAAGAAGCCATAGCAAAGGCTACCACACAACACAATCATTCACATTAAACAAGACAAACAGATATGAACAAGTTAATTGTTTCGCCCGCACCTCATGCACATGCCAATGACTCAGTGCGGAAAAACATGCTCAATGTTATCATTGCGCTGATACCCGCATGGTTGGTATCGTTGTTTGCATTCGGCGTAGGGACGTTGATTGTAACTGCCATTTCGATAGCCGCTTGCGTACTTTTCGAGTGGCTTATTTCGAAATTCATCATGAAAAAAGAGCCTACAATAGGCGATTGTTCCGCCATTTTAACCGGTTTTCTATTGGCCTTTAACCTACCGAGCAATTTACCTTGGTGGATAGTGATTATAGGTGCTTTGGTAGCCATTGGTATAGCCAAGATGAGTTTCGGCGGATTGGGACAGAACCTCTTTAATCCTGCCTTGATAGGGCGTGTATTCTTGCTCATAGCCTTCCCCGTGCAGATGACGACATGGCCCAAGCCATTGGGTTGGAGCAGTTCGTATCTTGACGCAGCCACAGCCGCCACTCCGCTTGCCGCTATGAAAGATGCGATAAAGGCAGGTGATGCGTCTCTGCTTCAGTCAGTTCCTGACGTATGGCATCTGCTTTGCGGCTATATGGGCGGTTCGTTGGGCGAGATATCGGCATTGGCATTGCTGATAGGCGGGGTGTATTTGCTCTGCACGCGCACCATTACGTGGCATATTCCGGTATCAATTTTAGCAACTGTAGCAGCCTTTTCGGGCATACTTTGCCTTTGTGGTGTTGCGGGTGCTGCAAGTCCGTTGACTCATTTGCTGACCGGTGGTATTATGTTAGGTGCTATTTATATGGCAACCGACTATGTGACCTCGCCGATGACCGGTTGGGGCCAGATAGTGTATGGTATCGGTATCGGTATATTGGTGATGGTGATTCGTACCTGGGGTGCTTATCCCGAAGGCATGTCGTTTGCCATACTGATTATGAATGCCGTTACGCCGCTGCTGAATATGTATATCCGCCCCAAACGTTTTGGAGAGAAGAAGAAAGCCGCCAAGAAATAAACAGTACGGATGCAGAGATGTGTATCTACATATTGGTTGGTTGCAAGTGCAGTGATGCTATGTATTTCGTCGTGCGTGCATGAAGAAATACATACGCAGAACGATTTGGAATATCCCTTAACAAAAGAGGAAGCGAGAGCGTGGTTTGAAACTTGGAGCAACGAATCCGGTCCGAGAAAAGTAAACAGCATCTCGGCACAAGGTGTTTCGCTCTCTGTTTTGTTAGATTGGGAAAGTGCATTACAAGAATATGACAGCACATGGGCTGCTGTAATCGTTCCATGGGAATACGAAACGATAAGCGAGATATTCTCGTTGGGAGAAACTTACGAAGAAGCAGGACCGGAATTTATTCATGATAATTGTCAGTTTCAACGTTTGGTAGTGTTACAAAATCGCGAAGAACAGACAATGTATGCAGTACGTATGGTTATTGTTCCATCTGCCACCTATATTGAAGAACATCTGGAGATGCTGAAGAGCAATACCTATCTGCAACAAGACCCTTTATTGGATGGTGCACTGCTTTTTTATACTATAAACGGATACTTTATAAACGGATGGGGTATAGAAAACGGAACAATTGTATCGGCCATAGAGCCTATTGATAACGAGAGATATGCATCCGGAAAGCGAAATGTGAGTAACGGATTCAGCACCGTATGTTATGACATAGTTACCTGCTATTACTATTATGGTATTTGCGGAGATTATGTATCCGACCCTAAATTGAACGGTTGTGAAGTAACAGACCATACGTGCCGATTAGTGGAATTAAAAGCGGATGTCGATTTGGTGGATATATCACGTTATGATCTGCTACAAGACCGTTTAGAAAACGGAGGCGTAGGTGGAGGAGGGATGAATCCACCGACAGGATCTGGGACAGACCCCTGCGAGTATTTGAAACAACTGCAGGAAGATACAACCATAGTATCGTTAATCAACTATTATACAGAACGTTGTGAAACAGCGAAATTAGAAGATGGTTGTATGATTTGCGAAGACGGAACGATAATTGATCCTACCCAGAAATTGAGAAGCCAAATAAGATATAGCATCAACACATTGTCCAATCAATCGAAAATACGTACCTCTATCCACCTGCATCCGGGGGGAGTTGCCATCCCTTCCGTATCGGATTTGAAACAGATATATAATCTATGCCAAAGGGATAATATAACGGATATTGCCCATTATAGTTTTATTATTGTCAGTGCTACGGGAACTACTGTTATTCAGATTACGGATAAGAACAAATTATTGACTTCATTTTCTACAATGTTAGAACCATATCGTTCATTGTGTAATACCAATACTACATACAACTCATTCGAGGAGGCATATTATACTTTTTTTTCTGAAATTCTTAAAGTAGATTGTGGTTTAAGTATTTTATTCGGCACCCAAACAGATATCGACACCTATAGTATTAACCATTGGGATGCCATTCAAACAAACGGGCAATTCAAAAATCCATGCTTATAACCATGAAACGCAAGTACGGCTATATCCTATTTTTATTACTAATTACGGTAATCTGCAATGCAGAACCAATTATATTCTACACTTCCAACCTAAATCGTTATGTAGGAACATGGGAATATAAAAACGATCCGCTTAAGTTTACCATAAAACTCAAAGTAGTGGAAGTAGATTCAAAATTTATAAAAGGACAAACATTAATAGGAGACTATACATTGATTCAACAAGGGGATACCATTTCAAAAATGGGAACGTTGCCGACTATTCTACACGATGGAAATATGAGGGTGCCTATCAATGCTAACAATAGTTGTATAATAGCGGGATGCACACCTATGGATTCGTTATTACATTTAGCATTTGTGGATAAGGTATTACACAATGATTGCTGTCAATATAGTTACATTCGGTTACTACCTGACGGACGTATTGAATGGCATTTGGAAGCCGATGAGGGAATTTATGAAGTGGAAGACGGGCAGGATCCGGATTGGATGGATAAATTTTCCGTACCGACAGACTGCATACTGAAAAAAGAAGATAAGGAATAAACAGAAATAATAGTATATATTATGGCAAAATTACAATCAACATTTACAAACATGGTGCTCTCGCTCACCCTTATTGCCTTGGTGGCAGCAGGAGCATTAGGCGGTGTGTATCTGCTCACCGAAGAACCTATTGCACAACAGAAAGAGCAAAAGCAACAAAACGCAATCGGCAACGTACTGCCCCAGGCAGACAACATGACCCTTGCCGAACCCGAGCAAAGCAACGGCTATATCATTTATCGTGCCTATGCCGATGATATATTCATCGGTGCTGCTGTGGAAACAGAAACAGACGGTTTCGGAGGTAAGATAAAACTAATGGTAGGCTTCGATGCAGAAGGCAACATTGTTAACTATGAGGTGTTGGAACAAACTGAAACTCCGGGCTTAGGAACACACATCGTAGAATGGTTCAAGACAGACAAGAACAATCAGTCGGTATTGGGACTGAACCCTGCAAACGCTAACCTCACCGTAAAGAAAGACGGTGGTGACGTAGATGCCATAACGGCAGCCACCATCTCCTCACGTGCATTCCTATTGGCTGTGCGCAATGCCTATAGTGCTTATGCAGGAGCCGATCCGACCGAAGCACAAAGCGGTGCATCAATTATCAGTACCACAGGCAGTACCACAGAACCAGAAACTGCATGCACTGACAGCATCGCCACCGATACACAAGACAACACTATCAACGCTAATACACAAGACAACAATGAATAAAGCACTGAAGACTCTCAGCAACGGTATTATCCGCGAGAACCCTACGTTCGCCCTCGTTTTGGGTATGTGCCCGACCTTGGCAACGACCACTTCTGCACTCAACGGTATGTCGATGGGTCTCGCCACGGCATTCGTATTGGTTTGCTCCAATGTAGTGATATCACTTCTTAAGAACCTTATCCCCGACAAAGTGCGTATTCCCGCCTTTATAGTGGTGATTGCCACATTCGTAACGGTGGTACAACTCTGTATGCAGGCATATCTGCCCGCGCTCTACGAATCGCTCGGACTCTTTATTCCGCTGATCGTGGTCAACTGTATTGTGCTCGGACGTGCAGAAGCCTTTGCTGCCAAGAACAATGTAGGTCTATCGGCTCTTGACGGTTTGGGTATGGGATTAGGTTTCACCCTGTCACTCACGGTGATAGGTGCCATTCGCGAACTGCTTGGTACCGGCAAGTTGTTTAATCAGATGCTTTATCCGGAAACCTACGGAATGCTCATCTTCGTATTGGCACCCGGTGCATTCATCGCTTTGGCATACGTGATGGCTATCGTTAACAAAGTACGCAAATAATTATTCACACGAAACTTAACAGATATGGCATATTTTCTTATATTCATCAGCGCGATACTTGTAAACAATATCGTGTTATCGCAATTCCTCGGCATATGTCCGTTCTTGGGCGTCAGCAAGAAGATTGATACGGCACTTGGCATGAGTGCTGCAGTGACTTTCGTTTTAACCCTTGCCACTGTAGTTACCTACCTGTTGCAAAAGTATGTACTTGTGGCTTTCCAGTTGGAGTTCTTGCAAACCATCTTATTCATTCTCATTATTGCTGCTTTGGTGCAGTTGATAGAGATTATATTGAAAAAGATTTCTCCATCGCTCTATCAGGCATTGGGTGTATTCTTGCCACTCATCACCACCAACTGCTGTATTTTGGGTGTGGCTATCTTGGTAGCCAACGGCACTTACAAACTGCCTGCCGGTATGGAATACGGATTGCTCAGCGGTACTATCTTTGCCTTTGCCACCGCACTGGGTTTTGCCTTAGCATTGATTCTGTTTGCCGGTATGCGCGAACAACTATCGATGAACAATGTACCTAAAGCCATGCAGGGAACTCCTATAGCACTGCTTACCGCGGGGTTGCTTGCCATGGCATTTATGGGCTTTAGCGGTGTGGTATAAAAGACCAATCCTAATAAAAGACAACAGGAGGGAGAAAGCGATAGAGTGCATTCTCCCTTCTTGTTGTATAGCGAACTCTATAAACGGCATTGGGGACTGTATAAAAAATATCAGTTAGGAACAGAGATTTGTACATTCCGAAAAAAAGATATACCTTTGCCGCCGTATTCCAGATGGGGGTGCCTAACGGCTGAGATTATACCCTATGAACTTGGGCAGGTAATGCTGCCAAAGGATGTTAGAAAGTGTTGGCTGCGCATTTTCCCCGTCGTGGACGTTTGAAAATGAAAAAGCCTATCTTTTTTTTACTTGCCGTTACGACGGCAGCCTTGTCTGCCAAGGCACAACAAGACACTGTTACAATCGCCCGGAATCTTCAACAGATTGAGGTAAGTGCCAATGTAGTACAACCCACCGACAACCACACTGTTATCGGCTCAAAAGCCCTCAATCAGAACAACACCGGTCAGAACCTCCCCTATCTGCTTTCTGCCACCCCATCGCTCGTTACTACTTCCGATGACGGTTTGGGCATAGGTTACACCTATTTTCGCGTTAGAGGTACCGACCACACACGCATCAATATGACCGTGAATGATGTTCCTCTGAACGATGCCGAGAGCCAAACCGTGTTTTGGGTAAACCTGACCGACATGAGTTCTTCGTTAAGCCAACTGAACATACAACGCGGCGTAGGAACCTCAACCAACGGCTCCGCAGCCTTTGGAGCCTCAGTGAACATGAGTACACTTCCGCAACCTAACCAACATCGTGAAAACCATGTACAATTGGCTTTTAATGGAGGTATGTACAACACCTTTAAAGAGATGATAGCCGCAGAAATAGTACTTCCAAACAATCTATGGTTTCAGGGACGATTCTCGAAAGTCAACTCTGACGGTTATTTGGAAAGAGCAGCCTCAGACCTCTATTCGTATCATGCCGCATTGGGATATGACACACACAGAACAAAGGTAGAATTGTCTGTATTCGGAGGAAAAGAGAAGACCTATATGGCATGGGACGGTGTTTCGGCTGCCGACTTACAAACCAACCATCGCTACAATCCCGCCGGAGAATATACTGATGACAATGGTCAGACAGCCTACTATGACAACCAAACCGATAACTATCAACAGCAACATGTACAACTACATCTTGCCCAGCAACTGCTGCCCTCACTTTGGTTAAATGCCACAATGCACTATACACACGGTGGAGGCTACTACGAACAATACAAAGCCGACAAGAAATTCAGTTCGTTCGGATTAGAACCCTACACCAACGAAGCAGGAGAAACCGTTAAGAAAAGCGACTTTATACGCCAAAAGCATCTCAACAATCATTTTTACGGCGGCGTGCTTTCTTTCAAATATGTATCAGAACCTGTGGATGCACAAATAGGAACTGCCATAAACAATTATAACGGACTACACTATGGTAACGTAATCTATGTGCGTGACTCACTCTATCCGTACAATGTACCCTTGAATTACGAGTACTACCGCAACCATGGTGATAAATTTGATGCGAACGTTTATGCACGTGCCAACTGGCGCATCATAAATCAGGCTCGCCAACAACTGACTCTGTATGCCGATATGCAATATCGATATGTTCATTATCAGATTGGGGGAATTAACGATGAGGACCTGCAACCGATTCCTGTAGAGGAGACCTTTAACTTCTTCAACCCCAAAGCAGGTATTACGTATCGCAACTGCGGACACCAGACCTACTTCAATTTTGCCATAGCCAACCGCGAACCCTCGCGCAAAAACTATACAGAAGCAGGGCCTTACGAAATACCTACATCGGAGCGGCTTTACGACTACGAACTCGGATATACTTACCAGCACGAACGTTTTCATGCAGGCATCAATCTCTACTACATGGACTATGACAATCAACTTGTATTGACCGGAAAATATTCGGACACAGGTGCTTATCTGACACGCAATGTAAAAGATTCGTATCGCACAGGAGCAGAAATCAGTGCAGGTGTAAAGATTGTGGATATGCCTGTTGGCACAGAGCAGCGGTTTATCTTCACATGGGAAGGTAATATAACCTTCTCGCACAACAGGATACTGAATTACACCGATTGGGTGGATACCTACGATACCGATTGGAACGACCTCGGACAAACAGAAATAAACTTCGGCAATGTAGACATCGCTTTTTCGCCCTCTATCACAGCAGCCTCTGTCTTCAGTTTTGACGTAGCAGGTTTCAGAGCCGACCTGCAGACGAACGTAGTGGGAAAACAGTATTTGGACAATACCATGTCGGAAGAAGCCATGCTGAAAGCCTATACCGTTACGAACTTGAATTTGCAATATATACTTCCCCTGCCCAAACGTTGTCCTGACATTGCCCTGCGTTGTCAAATAAACAATCTATTCAACGCACGTTATGAATCGAATGGTGGCAATTGGATGTGTCTCTTTGAAGACGGACATTACGAATACTCTCCCTGGTATTATGCCCAAGCAGGCATCAACGTACATGCAGGGTTCTGCATCACATTCTAATACATAGACACAAAAAAAGAAAATAGCAGGCTTCTACAACAAGAAACCTGCTATTGTTTTATGAGTAGTATTTGTTTATGCTACATCTACAAATCTTTTGTAGTGAAACCGAATGTCTTTCGATGATAAGGTGTGATACCTTTATCCAATATAGCCCGACGATGTTCTTTGGTAGGATAGCCCATATTCTTCTCCCACCCATAGTAGGGATACTCTTGTGCCAACCTGCGCATATAGTCATCGCGATAGGTTTTGGCAAGCACTGATGCCGCTGCAATGGACATATATTTACCGTCACCCTTAACAATCGTTCTATAGGGGATGAACGAATAAGGTTTGAAACGATTTCCATCAACAATGATATGCTCCGGCTTAACGGCTAAATTTGCCAAAGCACGGTGCATAGCCAAGATAGAAGCATTAAGAATGTTGATTTCGTCAATTTCAGCGGCAGTAACCTCTCCCAAAGCCCAAGCAACCGCTTCCTTTTCGATAATCGGGCGTAAGGCATATCGTTCGCGTTCCGTCAGTTGTTTGGAGTCGTTCAGCAGATCATTTTGAAACTCTTGCGGAAGGATAACGGCAGCCGCAAATACCGAGCCGCACAAACATCCTCTGCCTGCCTCATCGCATCCTGCTTCCAAAACATCGGGTATCATATAGGACGCCAACATACTACAAACAGATTAAGAAAGCACAAACAACTTCTATCAGTCAACAATAAGCATGGCATCGCCATAATCGCCGAAGTGGAAACCCTCTTGAACAGCCACCTCATAGGCATGCATCACGTTCTCATATCCTCCGAAAGCCGCCACCATAATCAATTGCGTAGATTGCGGCATATAGAAATTAGCCAACATGGTATCAGCCACAGAGAAATCGTAAGGAGGAGCAATAAATTTATTTGTCCACCCCGAATAAGCCTTAATGTGACCACCTGTTCCGACAACCGTTTCCAATGCACGCATAACATCGGTACCTATGGCGCATATATGTTTCTGCTCTTCGTGCAATTTTTCCACCATATCGACTATAGCCTGTGAGACCTCCATTTGCTCCGAATCCATCTTATGTTTGGTCAAATCTTCTACATCTATGGATTTGAAGATGCCCAAACCAATATGAGAAGTTACAAAATCCCATTCAATACCTCTAATTTCCATACGTTTCAGCATAGACTTAGAGAAATGCAACCCGGTAGCAGGAACTGCCACAGCCCCCTCTTTTTCCGCAAAAATAGTTTGATAACGTTCGGCATCCTCCACATCACGCACATCGGGATTTTCTCGATCACGCTTAATATATTTAGGCAGCGGCGTTTCTCCTAAATCAAAGAGATGCTTTCGGAACTCACTTGTAGGATAGTCGGTAAGGAAACGCAACGTACGTCCGCGCGAAGTGGTATTATCGATGACTTCAGCCACTATGGTATTTTCTTCATCGAAATATATTTTATTACCGATACGAATCTTACGTGCAGGATCGACCAATACATCCCAATAGCGATTTTCATGATTCAGTTCACGCAAAAGGAAAACTTCGATATTGGCTCCCGTACGCTCTTTATTGCCATACAGACGTGCAGGAAACACTTTGGTATCGTTAAAGATAAAATGGTCTCCCTCATCAAAATAGTCCAACATATCGGGTATTGTCTTAAGTTCGATATCCCCCGTTTTTCGATGTAACACCAACAAACGTGCTTCGTCACGATAACGAGCAGGATACTGAGCAATCAACTCCTCGGGCAGATGAAATTTAAATTGTGACAGTTTCATATCTATATCGCTTTTAGTTCATTATATTATCAGTCTGCTCCAGCAATGCAGCAAACTGCTCAAAATTCATACATTGTTCCACAGTAACGGCTCCCACCCTTGTACGCCTTAGCGACAACAAGTGCGCCCCTGATTGGAGTGCTTCTCCGATGTCGCGTGCCAAGGCTCTGATATAAGTACCTTTGGAACAAACGACCCGAATGGTAAGGCGCATACGTTCGGCATCGAAATCCAACAGTTCGATTTCGTCAATCACCAACAGTTTGGGCTTTAGTTCTACTTGTTCACCTTTGCGTGCATAGGCATAAGCCCGCTTACCATCGACCTTCACGGCAGAAAAGACAGGAGGTACTTGCCATATCTCCCCTTGAAAACGCGGCAAAACTTCGGCTACTAACTCGGGCGTTATATGCTCCGTCGGATAGAGAGCATCAACCTCTTTTTCCAAATCGAAACTTGGCGTAGTAGCCCCCAACTGCAATTCTGCAACATATTCTTTTACATCGTACTGCAATTGATCGATCAACTTTGTTTTCTTACCCGTACAAACAATGACCACTCCCGTAGCCAAGGGGTCTAATGTACCCGTATGCCCTACCTTAAGTTTCTTCTGCCCCAACTTACGGCACAACATCCAACGCGCTTTTCCAACCACATCGAACGAAGTCCATCCGTAGGGCTTATCAAAAGCCAATATCTCTCCTTCAATAAAATTCATGCACTACACCAAATCAACCTATCAGAGTACCCAAGATTGCTACCATACCGACAATAAGACAATAGAGCGAGAACCATATAAGTTTCTGTTTACGCACTATCTCAATCATAAATCGGCATGCGAAACAACCCGTAAAGAACGCAGCAAAAAAACCTACAACCAACGAGGCGGCAGGAATTGACGACACTACAGTCGGTTCTTGCAAATATTTGAGCAGATCGAGAAATGCCTCTCCTAAAATAGGAATAAGTACCATAAGGAAAGAGAACTGCGCCACAGCAGATTTCTTCACTCCGCACAAGAGCCCCGTAGCGATGGTTGTACCGGAACGTGACAGACCCGGCAAAACGGCTACCGCCTGCGCACAGCCGATGATAAACGCATCGCTATAAGAAATTTCTTTTCCCACTTCACCTGTTTCTGTGTTTTGAGACAGCCGTTCACGTTTCTTGGTTATCCACTCACTAATAAAGAGTAAAAAAGCCGTGATTAGCAAACAGATGCCTACCAAAAGTAAGCCATTACCAAAGAACTGCTCAATAGTTTCTTTAAAGAACATACCCACAATGAATACAGGAATCATGGAGAGCAGTATTTTAGCCGCATAGTCTTTCTCTTTGTTCCATTGAACGGTAGTAAAGGTACCACGCAGAATCCAAGCAACCTCTTTCCATAACACAACCAATGTAGACAAGACTGTAGCCGTATGTACAACAATAGCGAATGTGAGGTTTTCCTCTCCGGAAGTACCTAACAAGTAGTGCCCTATTTCCAGATGACCGCTACTACTGACCGGCAAGAACTCGGTAAGTCCTTGCACTATTCCTAATATAAGCGCTTCAAACCAACTCATCTGTACGAAATTATTTTTTCCCAGGACGGTATAGGATAGCCCCCACCATGCCTAAAAACCCCAGCAGTGCAATCATTGGTCCGACAGTGACACGTCGAACAGAAAAGATATCAGGATTGAACTCCGTTTCTCCACTAGGAGCACCTAACATCAAAGCAAAACCTATTACAATAATCAGAAAAGAAACGGCTATCAGTATCAAATTTAATTTATCCAAATTGTATTTCATAGTGTCAAACAATTATATTTTGTATGTAAAAGGCGCAAACATATGCACCTACCTATTTGTCAGATATAATACAAATCGTCTGTCTTCATTCGTATATAGCGATTTACAGCAAACAATGAAGCCATAAACGCAATACACAAGCCAGATAAGATAACAACCCCCGCCACGATCAACAGATTGCTCCACTCTAAGGACAATAAGACAAGCCCCAATTGTTGCCTGCAATAGAACAGTGCACCTCCCAACAACACTAAAGCAAAGATACCTGCCACCAAGCCCATTCTGACATTACGCCAAATAATGGGAGACTTGATAACCCAGGGAGTAGCCCCTACCAATTTCATCGTATTGATGAGAAAACGCCGTGAATAAACACTCAAACGAATTGTATTAACAATCAGTGCAACAGCCACAAACAATAAGATGCATGCAACAGATAACAATATGAGAGAAACATTTCCCAGATTTTGGTCTAAGGCACTAATAATATCTTTTTGATAAACTATCTTATTGACTGCCGAGAAAACTGAAAGACGTTGCTCAATATGGGCAATGCTATCGGCATGCGCATAGGCAGCATTTAATTTCACATCGTATGATGCCAACAAGGGATTGAACCCCAAGAAGGCAGACGGATCTTCTCCTAAATTACGGATATGCAAATCTAACGCTTCTTCTTTATCGGTAAGATGATATTCTCGCACAAAAGGAGCGATATCCAACAAACGTCCCAAACGCTCCACCTCATCGGCGGGTGCATCGTCGTTCAAGACAATGGTTAGTGCAATATTCTCTTTGATCTGCCGCATCAAGTCGTGTGCGGAAATAACCAAGATTGTTTCCATACCGATAAGAAAAAGCACAAGCACAATACTGACCGTAGTGGTCAGATACATATTAAAAAAACGGTGATGCCTCTTGGTCATAGTACGATAGCATTTAGAAGACAGAAGCAAGAATCAGACAAAGCCATAAGACTTCTACTGATTCTTGTTTCAAATGTCAATATGAAAGAATTAATACTCCCAAAGATCTTGCTCAAAATTGAGGAGTTCGTCAAAGACACGTTGTTGCTCCTTCTTTATTTCTTCCTCAGAGCGTGTATAACTGGGGAACATACGATTGTACATATTGCTATCTCCCAAGATGTAAGATGTATAGAGTTTCTTGGCAAAGAACTCATCGTACGTCATACGCTTAGTATCGTTCGATTGCGGAATCATGTATTGCCTTGCCAAATAGGGGCGCAACTCATCAAAGGAAATCCAAAAGAGCATTGATTGATTAATAGCGGTCATTACATCGTCTTGCGTCTGTATTTTATCGGATTGCAGTGGTGCAATGGCAATAATCTTTGAGTACAAGCGTGATGTATGCTTATCGAAGAATACTATTTCTTGAATCATATATTTCAATTGGTTACGGATAAAGGCACCATTGGAATAGGCAAATTCGTTGAATACCAATTGATCGGTTTCTGCATTGTAGTTGTACAACATCTCATTAGAGCAAGCAACATTTGAGTAGCAAGTATCACCTTGTTCTGCCATTTCATCGGCAATTGCTTGGTCATACACCATCAATGTGGGAGGTATTTGCGATTTAGGCAAAATATTATCTACGGCAAAGACCGGTTTGATATTTCCTTCGATACGCTGATATACAGGCAATCCTTCTCCTATAGCATCCAATATTACACGAAAAAGATTCCTATCTGATGTTCCCTGCTCTGTAATTACAGGGAAATAGAGTTGGTAATTCTGCTTGTAACGCATATCGATAATGCGGTACACAATACGCGACCAAACAATATCGTCGGCACGATGGAAGACACTTACCAAAGTATCAGACGCATCGTTTAACTCAACAGTTTCCAATCTCACCGCTCCCTTATCATCGAAAAACGGGTAAATAGGATGCTGCGCATTCAGCGCAACCACACCAAGCAATAAAATTGCAATAGCACTTAATTTCTTCATATATATTGGCATTTATATTCTCCTTTTAAAGGATATTAGTTCAATACAAGCGATATACCACGCAAAGTAGTTTCTTTGCCGGTAGGACCTTTTGCACGGACATCGGTAATGTTAACAATAGCACCTTTTTTCAGTTTCGACAATTGATTGATTTGCTCTTGTGAGAATTTGTTTCCTTTCGTATTCCAAATTCCGTTGGCTGTACGTATACTGAAAGATGATATAGTAAACTTCAAATCTAACAAACCATCCGGACCATAACTGGCGATGATACTTGCATCGGAATTAAGCAATACATTGCGCGATATGTTACCCTCGAACAACTCAACAGATCCGCTCTTGAAATAGGCTCCCGGTTTGGGCAATTCTTTAACACGATAGGTTTGCTGCCCCATGGACTGCATTTTACCATCTAATTGTGCTTGTACGGCAATAACGACCTCCTTGGCATTCCCATTGGGTTTAATCATATACTTGTCGCCTCGCTGTGTCTTTGTGGCACCTGTTACCGTAACTTGAACATGATCGCTGGATATACCCGGTACGGATATAGCGAAGGGGTTTTCGTAGTCACGATACATGATATTTAGGTCGGTATTGGAAATGGTAACCGAAGGTTCTCCTACACTATATTCGCTGGAGAATGGCAAAGAGATAGAAGTACCATCGTGCTTAGGAAGACGTAACTCACCCGAGTATTTGAAAGTACCCGTACTTCCACAACCTACCTCATAGATACCATCTTCACCCAATTGGGTTGAACCGACATAGTAGATAGGTTTCTTGGTAGAATCGACCGCAGACAATACAATTTGTGCTTTATAGCGTCCGCCACGCATAACATAACTGGAAACAGGAATAACCAATGCTTCCAAACTATTCACACGAAAGTCGCTGGCATCGCTCTTTCCTTTGAGGTGTTGTATTATTTCTCCTTCTGCCGTACGGATATCGTTCTGCAGTTTGGTAAGAATCGTTACAGAGGCTCCCACGGGCATACCATCGAACACCGATTCAGCCCATGAAATAGGGTTGCCATCGTGATCTTTACCCATAGGCGTTGCAAATACCGTATTCAAAGACCCTATCATCACAGAATCGAAGTTGACCAATGAGATAAGATAGTCCTTATAGCCCTCAATATACATTCGAAGGGTTTCACCATTCGTTTTCTTGGTTTTAGGGTCTATCGTTACTAAAGCGTATGTTCCTGTTATGTCCAAGTTACTATTTCCATCGATATTTCGTGCTTCAGGGTCTGCTTTCTTAGGACCGTCTGCCAAAATAGCAATTTGATATTTAAAGTTCTGAACATAGTTGTACAGACTATCTGTTTTCCGACGTAGAACTATAGCATGCTCCCACTCGTCTTGCATCTTGACAGGGTTCTGCTGATAGAGATACTCAAATTCATTATACATATTACTATTACGCACCTCTGTGGCATCGATAGTAGAATGCAAACTATCGTCAACGAGTTTGAAACCATTAAGAATATCGGTACTAACATTCAGCGCCAACATAGCGGTCAGCACCAAATACATCATACCAATCATTTTTTGTCTCGGGGTTTCCGGACAATTTTTTGCTCCACCCATAATCTAATTATCGTTTGAGATTAAACATTAGAATCGGATTAATTAAGAGCATTGAGCATATTGCCATATACTTTGTTCAAATCAGCCACTTGTGCAGCCAAAGTCTGTTGTGCCGTCAGATAAGCAGCGGAAGCCGTTTGCATGGCTTTGGCATCGGCATTGAGTTGCTCCATGGCAGTTCCCAACGCATTGACTTTTTCGGTCTGTGCCTTTACTGCCGTTGCTTGTGCCTGCATTTCCTTGAGTTGCAATTCGTAAACAGCATTGAGCGAGGATAGTTGTACATTCATATTTTCAACACCCTTGGCATATTCTTTGGTTTGTTGTGTAACCTTATTCATATCGGCAACCACTGTTTGGTAAGATTGTCCCAATGCTTGTGTTGCGTCGGACAATGTACCTTGCGTCTCAGCAAATTGTTGTGCGGCTTCTCCTGCAAGCGTCATCTTTTCAGACAATCTGTTGGTAGTTTCCGCCAACTGACCCAAAGAAGCCAATTGTGAAGCTGTGCTGCCTAATTGATTGATTCCGTCTTTGAGTGACTTGAGATCGGCATCAGACAAAGAGGGGATGTTGGCACCTGCCGCTTGTGTTCCCGTAGCAACGGTGTTGCCACCTCCTACACCGCCTAACAAAGTAGGACGCGGTTGATCAATATGCGCAGCCAATACTTCAGGGTTGGCTCCTTCGCCCAACAACTGCGGGAATACTTCTTCCCAATGATATACCGGATGAGGCTTATCCAACGCACCAATAACAAAGAGGAATGCCTCGGTAAACATACCAATCATAAGCACCTGACTGGCACCCGGCCAGTGAAGGATTTTGAAGAGTGCACCGATAATAACCACAGATGCACCTACCGAATAAACAACACCTACAATTCTTTGAGCTTTGTAAGATTCATACCAACGCATAAATGCGTTCTTTCCATTTTTTGCCATTTTTACGATTCTTTATTTTACGTTCTTTATTAGTCAATTTATGTGTTTTTAGTTTTCTCCGATAAAGGAGCGCACACAACGGAAACCTATGTAAGGGCGGGCTTCGTATTGATACTCGTAGGTACGTGTACCGCATTGCAGATAGTAAGAAATATCTTTCCAACTACCACCCTTCACCACTTTACGTTTCAGTACATCAGGGTCGTCTTTGCGTGCCATGTATTGATGCAACGGGTTCAAGTCTCCAACATAGACATTCGATGAAGGATTGTATGCCGAGTAGGTCCATTCTGCTACGTTTCCTGCCATATCGAACAATCCGAAATCGTTCGGACGGAACTGAGCAACCTGCATAGTCATAACTCCCGTATCATCGACATAACTACCTCTATAAGGCTTGAAATTAGCCAAGAAACACCCTTTTGCATCGCGTGCATAGTTGCCACCCCACGGATAGGTTGCCATTTTACGCCCACCACGTGCAGCATATTCCCATTCGGCCTCCGTAGGCAAACGATATACTTGTGCATCAACTCCGCTACGCGTAGCAAAGAACTCCGTACGCCATTTGCAGAACGCATATGCTTGTTCCCAAGTAACACCTACCACAGGATAATCAGAGAAACCCGTATGCGAGAAATATTTCAAGAGCATAGGTTCGTTGTATGCCAATTGGAAATCGCGCACCCATACCATGGTATCGGGATATACATTGATAATCATTGACGTAATGAGGTCTTTAGGTTGCGTAAGCGGTCGAACGATAGTACTATCATGAATACCACCGAACTCATCAACCCAAGCCGTATCAACACGTACGGAAGCCCCTTCGGGATAACGTCCTTTGGCTACATCGTAACGATTGCGTACCTGAGCGGCTTCATCGTAGTTAACCCAACTATAATGATAGTGTAACAATTTGGTATTGATTGTCTTACCATCATCATAGAAAAGCGGAGCCAAGGCTTCTTTTATTTCTTCATCGGTGCTATTCCATGGAATTTTCTTTTTCCAATTGATAGTATAGTTTTCCTCATCGAAATCATCATCTTTCGGCTGGATGGCATATTCGGTAAATCCTGCGTTAATAAGAGCGCTATACGCCAAAGAGTCGCGCACCCAATAAACGAACTGCTTATATTCGTTATTGGTGATTTCCGTTTCGTCCATCCAAAAAGCACTAACCGTTGCCATCAACTGATTATCAGGCTGATTGAATATGGCCGTCTGCGTATTGCTTCCCATCATGAAAGAACCTTGCTTAACAAAGACCATTCCGTAGGGATTTGCCTCCTTAAAATCACCTTTCAAACCGGCACCTACCAATTCACCCGCAGGCTTATTACAACTTGCAAAGGCTACTACAAGCGCCAATAGCGACAACATTTTCGTCTGTCTCATAATTTATATTGCGATTATAATTGTTATCTATATTTATTCTCTTACAAATATCTAATACTCTTATACTTGTTTCCTCGTTTCGGCTTTAATACATCGAAACCATATGCCAAGTATATTTCGTGCGAGCCATAACTCTCCAACAACAATTTATTAGTAGGCAACTCATAGGTATATCCTATAGCCAAGCCCGTAATAATATCCATTCCCAACAATATTCCCACATTGCTTCCGATTCGGTAGCCCACTCCCCAACGATAACGTTCCTTATACTCACACAATGCCGTCAAGTTCAAATCCCACGATACGAAGTCCGTCATAAGCATGGCACTCGGTTTCAGCACAAATCGCTTATCCCGCAATCGCCAATTGTATCCTCCCATAAGATACATAGTTCCCCGCAATCGGATAGTAGTATAATCGCCCCACTCCACTTCCGGCACTGTTACATGCGAGTAAGAAACGCCCGTATACCACGTATCGGCAGTATAGTAGATTCCTAACGCCATGTCAAAAGACATACCACTTTCCTCTCCCGCAGGTATCACCTCATCGTTGGGCTGATGATAGGAAGAACCCTTCAAATCATCCAGATTGACACTATCTCCCTTAAAACCCACACTTACAAACCCTAAATCGACCCCTGCACTAAGGTATCCCTTTCCCAATTTTTGCCGATACGCATACTGAACGTGCAGCGTTTGATTGGTAAACAACCCATATCGGTCGTTCATAAAACGGATACCGGCACCATGCCGCGTCTTACCGATTACAAACGGCGATTGGAAAGAGAAATATGTAGTCATCGGAGCATTTTTAAAGCCCGTAAACTGCATACGGTGCAAACCACTGACTTTCATCAAATCGTCCTCTCCCGCCGCTGCAGGATTAAAAGCCGTCGGCATATACATATATTGTCCCATTTGAGGGTCAAACTGCGCCTGGCACACAATTGCCAAAAACAGAACCCAACAAAGAACAATACATCTCTTCATATTTCATTACAACCACAAGCAGCAAGTATGTATCTACCGATTCACCTTGCCACTTGAGAATCAATATTCATCTTCATTAAAGAAGAAATCGTCTTTGCTCGGATAATCGGGCCATACGTCCTCAATTGATTCAAAGACTTCGTCTTCATCTTCCAATTCCTGCAGGTTTTCAATAACCTCTACAGGTGCTCCGATACGAGTGGCATAATCAAGCAACTCATCTTTGGTTGCGGGCCACGGTGCATCCTCTATCTTTGACGCCAATTCTAAAGTCCAAACCATAACTATAATCCTGATTCCTCAGATTTAGATACAATATATTCAAAATACCGCGCAAAGGTATATTTTTTTTTGGACATTAGCAAATAGGCATCTTATTTTCCCCATAAAAAAACACCACATTCGTCAATTTGTGCCACTTTACGTGCCAGAACAAAGAAAAAATCACTTAACCGATTAACATACTGCAATGCGTAGCCTGCCTCGTTATCGTTATCCAAGAAGCAGACCATGCGTCGTTCCAATCGTCTGGTAACCGTTCGGCACACGTGACAGAGCGCAACTCTTTCGTTTCCTGCCGGCAACACGAACCCCTCCCATGCAGGTAACCCCTCTGAAAAAGAATCGATTGCATATTCGATATCGGCTACATCCTGTTCCGTCAGAAGTGCCATTCCTTGTGGTGCGACCTTGGTAGTATCGGTAGCCAGAAAGGCTCCCAAATTGAATAATTTATTTTGTATATTATGCAAGACAAGATCCATTTCATGCGGCATATTTTTTGCCCTCAGCAAGCCCACAAACGCATTTAGTTCGTCAGCCGTACCATAGGTATCCAATCGCAGATGCGCCTTACTTACTCTTGTTCCGCCAATCAAGGAAGTTTTTCCCTTGTCTCCTGTTTTCGTATATATTTTCATGGTATGTATAAAAAAGTCGTCTACCAAATACGCATCTTATACTGCTTGCGCATGAATTGTTTATCGAAGAAAAGAATTCCCAAAGAATAGCAATTGAAAGCAGCCGTAACGTCGGGTGTATCCACCAATATTTTCCATGCCGTTTCCATATCGGGGGAATGATGAATATCATCGATTACCACTACCGTTTTTTCATGACAATAAGGCAACAAACTTTCAAAATATCGGACAGTTGCTTCTTGCGTATGATTAGCATCCATAAAGACAAAATCGACACTACCAAGGGCGTGCAGTGTTTCCGTAAGAGTGTCGTTTATATTTCCCGTAACCTGTACGATATTAGACAGATGCAGTTGTGTAAACACATCTTGTGCCTTTTGTGCCAACGCAGGACTTCCTTCGATAGTAACCAATTTTCCTTGGCCTGCTGCCACCGCCAAATAGGCAGAGGTAATCCCCAAGGAAGTCCCCAACTCGAGTACAGATTTCGGTTGTAAAGCATTTACCAAGCGAAACAAGAATTGTGCTTCGTGCGATGACTTAAGCGAAGATGCAGCAATATCGCAAACCCGCCTATTACCCGAGATGCCTGTACCATAGTCGTCCACCCGGACAATTTCCTGCGAACGCAGCAGTTTCTGCCGTTCGTATTCGATAGTGCGGAAACAATAGTAAGCATTGTCATCGTAAAAGACAAAACGCACCATATTATATAGATAAGGAGAGTGTATACCATGTCCTAATGTATTTACAGCCGTCAGACGATGCTGCAACCATGAGCAGAGGCGATATGTAAGCAAGCGAAGGTTCATGTGTAAGATATTGTTCTAAAGGTTTGCAAATATACAGAAAGATTTCCAACCTCACAAACGCATTATGCGGTACGCCGGGTCTACACATGCAAACGTACAGAAAAGCGTTGTATGCTTTTACAGCCTGCCGACAAATTAGTCAGTCTCTCGCCCATATAGAACGAGTTGCTCTTATTGACAAAATGAAAGGTCGACAAGATCTCGTCGAGATCTCGTTACGGTCTCGTTATGGTCTCGTAGGAAAATTTACCCATAAATCGACCGGGGTTGTAAGAAGGCAGTCGTACACAGCAAGAAAAACGTTTCAATTAAGGCAAGTATTGCATGATTTAGACAATTACAAACAGATATAGCCGGAACGTCAGCCTTGAAACTTCTTGCCGAATTCAAAGTAGGAGACATATTGTTAACACAAGTTGTTGTAATACGGAAAAAGTTGTATCTTTGTAGCGGAATCGGCATAAAGAACCGAATATACACAGAAACAGAGATAACAGAGATTCGAGCATGATACTCAACTATATTTGGGCAGGTTTTATTTTGGTTGCCGTTGTTGCCGGTTTGATACAATGTATTGTAAGCGGTGATACGGAGGTATTCGGTCGGATATTGAATTCGACATTCGATTCCGCCCGCAACGGTTTTGAGATTTCGCTGGGTCTGACCGGTGTTTTAACCCTTTGGTTGGGTATTATGAAAATAGGTGAGCGTGGAGGAATGGTGCAAAGTTTCTCGCGTGCAGTGGCTCCTTTCTTCAGTAAGATTTTTCCCGAAGTTCCGAAAAATCATCCTGCCTACGGCAGCATGTTCATGAATATTTCCGCTAACATGTTAGGATTGGACAACGCCGCCACCCCTATGGGATTGAAAGCCATGGAGCAGTTGCAGGAACTGAATCCACAGAAAGAAAAGGCCTCGAATGCCATGATAATGTTCCTGGTATTGAACACCTCCGGTTTGACCCTTATTCCCGTAAGCATAATGGTATATCGTGCGCAATTGGGCGCAGCCAATCCGACCGACGTCTTCCTACCGATTTTGCTCACCACCTACTTTTCGACCTTAGTAGGATTGCTTTCGGTTTGCATAGCACAGAAGATAAACATCTTTAATAAAGTGATAGTAGGTACATTGGGTATTCTAACAGCCTTGGTTGCCTGCATATTGTGGGGAGCGAGCAGACTACCCGAAGCCATACTGACCAAATGGACGGGGATTATCTCCAGCGTAATACTATTGGGAGTGATTGTTACGTTTATCGCAACCGCTATGGTGCGCAGAGTGAATGTGTACGATGCCTTTATTGACGGTGCCAAAGACGGCTTTAAGACGGCCGTAGGTATTATTCCGTATTTGGTAGCAATGTTAGTGGCGGTGGGCATGTTCAGAGCCTCGGGAGCGATGGATATTTTGATTAGCGGCATAGGTGCATTGGTAGGTTGGATAGGACTCAATACCGATTTTGTTCCTGCTCTTCCCACAGCATTGATGAAACCTTTGAGTGGTAGCGGTGCAAGGGGTTTGATGGTGGATGCCATTACTCAATATGGTGCAGATTCGTTTGTAGGCCGATTGGTAAGCGTGCTACAGGGAGCGACAGATACTACTTTTTATATACTTGCCGTCTATTTCGGTTATGTAGGAATCAAGGATTCGCGTTATGCGGTTGTATGCGGACTGATAGCTGATTTTGCCGGTATTATTGCCGCCATATTGATAGCCTACCTATTCTTCCACTAATATAGAAGTTCATATCGATGAAACGCCCCCGTATATTTCAGCCGTTATTTGAGAAAATAGAGATACAGAAAGCCGTATCCGACCAATTGTCGTCCTCAAAAAAGCAAGCAAAAAAGCGGTCTATACAACCCCCAAAGCCCTCTGCAACCGAACAGTGTATTGCAGCCTCGGTACAGCAAGGTGAACTAACGGAAGAAGAGGCACAGACGATTCCCGATTTGGAGGCTGATACATTGGTAAAATGGGGACAGATGGACTATGTTGGTCCGATGGGAAAGATTCGAGAGTGGATAGATGCCGAAGAATGGTCAACCGTGGGAGAATATTTGGTAGACCGCAAGCGATATAACCCGGTCTTTGCTCATACAGTGACCCGTCATTTCGGTTCTCAATACACTTTCAGCGAGCATCCTCCCCGCTATGAAGCCCCATGGCCGGAAGATATGTTTGAAGCCTTGTCGCCCCACCTGCTATGTGATTACACGGATGGAGAGACCACCTACCGATTCGGAATCGCCACTTGTTGGCGTCCTCGTTTTACCAGACACGGATTGGCAGCATTGAGCAAGGTGCAGTTTGTTCGGTTCAAACTCTTTGAGCAAGAAACCGGAATACCCGTCTTTATGATTTTCGGTATTGGCGGCACCGCCGAACAACCGGAACAATATTTTCAGATACCTTTCCGACACATGGAAAACAGTTTTATTCCGAAGCCCATAGCCTTACGGAATAAGCACGATATAAACAAACCCTTTTATTACATTCCTGAAGTTAAAAGACTATTCTAATGATACGATTCACTACTGCACAAACAGAGATGCCCGTCCTTCATGAAGCGGCGGTACGTGCATGGATAGGGCGCGTTGCCGCCTACTACAAGAAACACGTTGGTGACATCACTTACATTTTTTGCAACGACGACCATATATTAGAGGTAAACCGTCAATTTCTGAACCACGATTATTACACCGATGTAATTACGTTTGACTACTCGGAAGACAACCTGATTGCCGGAGATATCTTCATCAGTTTAGACACAGTGAGAAGCAATGCCCGACAAGTAGGTTGCAGTTACGAAGACGAACTGCTTCGTATAGTGATTCATGGTGTTTTGCACTTAACAGGTCAAGCCGACAAAACTCCTGAAACACGTGCAGAGATGACACGCAAAGAAGAATTGGCACTAAGCATGCGACCGTCTTCGCTACGGCACTAACCCGATGTACCCCGACCTATAGAAGAATCTGTCTAAAAAAAAGCACGGAAACGATATCCGCCCCTCCCCTAATACAAGACAGGAGAGAGGCGGATTGCTATTACCTATTACGGAATCTGTTTATTTCTGCTGAAACATATCTTTCATACATCCCAATGAAGAGAGTACAGAAGATGCTTCGTAGGGCATATATACCGTTTTGGTGTCTTCTCCGCTTGCCATTTGGCGCAAAGTTTCGATATACTTATCCGCCAACATATATTGAGCAGGCGACATTCCCGAACCTTGGATGGCAGCATTGATTTTGAGTATGGCTTCCGCCTCGGCAGCCGCTTGTATGGTACGCGAATTTGCCTCTCCTTCCGCAGCCAAGATTTTGGTTTGCTTTTCGGCTTCTGCCTGATTGATTTGTGCAGCCTTACGCCCTTCCGATTCTAAAATAAGTGCTTCTTTATCGCCCGTTGCCGTCAGCACTTTGGCACGACGTTCGCGCTCAGCCTGCATCTGACTCTCCATGGCATTGCGTACACTCTCGGGAGGATTGATATCTTGCAGTTCGACACGTGTAACCTTAACTCCCCACTTATTGGTAGCCTCATCGAGTACGACACGCAGTTTGGAATTGATAGTGTCGCGCGAAGTGAGCGTTTCGTCCAACTCGAGTTCGCCAATAACATTACGCAATGTGGTTTGTGTAAGTTTTTCGATAGCGTTGGGTAAGTTATTGATTTCGTAGACCGCTTTCATAGGGTCGACAATTTGAAAATAGAGCAAGGCATTGATTTCGGTGGTTACGTTGTCTTTTGTGATAACGCTTTGGCGCGGGAAATCGTAGACCTGTTCGCGTAAATCAATACTATCGGTGAGCGATATATAGACATGATCGAAACCATTATAATCGGTTTTGGTATAACGATAGTAGACTTTACGAGGCTGATCGAGTATAGGCCAAATGATATTGATGCCCGACGTGAGTGTACGATGGTATTTTCCCAGTCGTTCTATCACCATAGTTTGTGCCTGATGCACTACTTTCAAGCCCTTAACGGCAAAAATAACGACAATGAGTGTTATTAAAAAGATAATAACCATAGCAGATATTCCCATAATAAAAGAAAGATTTAAGAGATTAGTATATGGATGTTGTTTCTATGCATATTTATGCCTTTCGGCGTACGGTGAGCGTAAGTCCGTTTCGTGCCGTGATTTCCACCGTTTCGTTGGTAGAGATTGTTGTTCCGTCTTCGCTTACAGCCGACCATTCTTCGCCATAGATAAAGACCGTACCGTTTCCTGCGCAATCGCTCACAGGATGCCCGACCCGAGCCCTTTGCCCAATCATAGCATCGGCATTGGTATCGGCTGCTCCTTGCTTGTTTTTGTAGAACCATTTCAGCAACAACGGACGCACAAAGACGAAAGCCAATGCACTGAACAATGCGAAAGCCGCCACCTGCCAGAGTATTCCCACCCCACAGGCAGCCAACAGGGCACCACCTATACACCCTACCGACAAACACACAACAGCGAAGCCTGTAGTGAATATTTCCACGATAAAAAGCAGTAAGGCTGCAATTACCCATATCTGCCACATTGTAATTAGCATAGTCGTTTTCGATTAAAGATTACACAAAACCAACATTTGATTCTGCAAAGATACAAAAACATTCCCACAAAAGCAACCCACCTGACGCACATTCTTTTCAGAACGATATATTCCGATACGTAGTACTCCATTTTTCTTCTATTTTGGACAATTTGGCGTATAGAGAAACTTTTTGGAATAGTTTTTGTATTCTTTCAAGTAGTATAAACAATAAAAAACACTACCACTATGAGAAACTTATTTTCATTACTCGGTGGCATCGCAGCAGGTGCACTGATCGGATTGCTTTTTGCTCCACAAAGCGGCAAAGAAACACGTGACAAGATTAAAGAACTATTAGAAGAGAAGATGCCCAACCTTTCGAAAGAAAAATTGGAGCAGTTGGTTGACCAAGTGATAGCCAAAGCCAAAGGGCTGCATATAGATGTAGAAGTGAAACCTACAGAAGATGATGGAGCCGAAGCCTAATCAATATCAGCAACTTCTGAACGACAGCAAAGCGTACCTGAAAACCGGGTACGACTTGCTTCGTTTGGAACTATTGGACAAACTATCGCTCATCTTGGGCATTATTATAGCCCTGATTGTTGCGCTATTTCTCGGCTTTGCTGCCATTGCCTACTTCTCGGTTGCGTTAGTAGGTTGGATGACTACCTGTATGCCAACATGGGTGGCCTGTTGCATCTTGGGAGGATTTTTCCTTGCAATATTGATTGTATTGTGGTGTTGCAGACAACGTATTTTTATCAATCCGTTTATTAAATTGCTTAGCGGCATACTATTCAAAGAGCCCGAACAAGAAAAGGAGGTGAACCATGAAGTCAATGCATCAGATAAGTAGTCCGACAGACATTGCGCAACAACGCACACGGTTGCTCCAAGACTTACATAAGCAAGAAAAGAATGTAAGCAAAGATATAGAGCGCATACGTTCGTCGTGGAATAGTGTATCGTCGATAGTTTCGACTGCCTCTACAGGACTTAATTGGTTTTGGACGGGGTTCTCTGTAATAAGATGGCTTTTTCGCAGAAAGAAACGATAAAACAAAATCCATATATAACAATAAGGAATGGACAGAATATCCATTCCTTTTGTTATATAGATGCTTCTTTCAGATCTTTACTATGGTCGCAATGCTGCCAAACAGGCCTTTTGTGCGGCTGTAATACGGTAACTCTCTCGGGCTTTTTGCAAAGCCTTGCGGCGCGTCCAGTCGTCCAGACACGACAATAGCGGCAATACGCTATCCCACTGCCAGACCAAAGCAGTAGCAAAATACCAAGCCTGCATCATGCGGACATAATAATGTTCGGACTTTACATTCGCCACCATAAGCGCATACTCCAAAATAAAATTATCCTTGAGAAAATGACGCATCAGCATGGCTATTCCGAAACGAACGGTATAAGCGTGTTGCGAGCACATCCAGCTACGTATATAGGGCAATAGAGCTTCCGTATATTTCGCAAACACCTTTGGTGAGAACTGGTCGCACGTTGCCCAATTGTCGATGTAAGGCAAGAATCGTTCGGTATAGTAGATACATAATGAAAAGTCGCGAATATCGGCAATAAGGAAAGCCTGCAATGTATTTTCTTCGAGATAGTAGTGCGGCAATGCGGACAGGAATGCCTCTACCTGTTGATTATGTTTCAGTTGTTTGGCAATGCTACGCAAAGCAGGAGTACGCACTCCTATTACACGTTCGCGCGGTATATCGGGGTTCAGTTTTTGAGAGAAATCGCCATAGGCAATATCCTGCTCTGCAAACAACAGGCTTGTTATATCGTTCATCCGATCTCGCATTATATATTTATTGCAACAAGAAAAGCGTTATTTCGGGGGAGGTACCGATGCGAAAAGCCGGCCCTGTAGTACCCGAACCACAAGAAACATAGACGTACATATTCTTGTATTTATCCAATCCTCTGTTGTAGACAAAACCTCTATCGTTGAGCCACACCAGGGGATAGAACTGTCCACCGTGCGTATGTCCTGCAAGATAGAGTTCCACTCCCGCAGCCTCAAAATACTGTGCCCCTACCGGATTATGGTGCAGTCCGATAGCCGGCATATCCTTATCAACAAACAACGATGCCAAAACACTCTGTATGGTTTCGTTTCGTTCAGGCACATGCATATTGTCTTTTGTATTTCGGTCGGCAGCCAAATAGTCGAGCCCTATCAACTGCACTCCATGCTCAACAACCACTTCATTTTCCAGCACCCGAACTCCGACCTTCCTGAGCATCTGCTTAATACGAGGCGAATCGACATAAATATCGTGATTACCCTCCACAAAATAGACCGGTGCTTGCAGTTGCGCCAACGGTTGCAAGGTATTTTCCGAGCAATTGTACCAAGCATCGAACAGATCGCCCGTGATGACGACAATATCGGGCTGCAGGCTATTGGTGACATCCACCAAGTGCTGCAAATGGCGTTGTCCGCGGAACTGCCCTATATGCACATCGGTGAGTTGCACCAAGCGCAATGGTGCGGACATTTCAGACAATTGCAACGACACTGTTTTGACACGCGGCAAGGCAGCATTACACGTGCCATACAAAAACAAGCCAAGCGTCAGTACCCCCACCAGAACACTAAACATTCGAGGTGTGAAACGCACAAAACAATGCAATATATCCGTAAACAGGAATCCCACTAATAAGCACATCAGAAGTGTCACCAACGAAGTTGCCACCACACATACCATATGTGTAAACACATGAGCCGCAAACGGTAAACGCGCCAACCACATAAGCGTAAACGAAAGCAAGAAGACAGCCGTATAGCCCACATAAAACCACATAGGACGTACTCCAAAGCAAAATGCCGTCCGTCGTGCGAGATAGACAACACCCAAGATAAAGACCAACAAGCCTATGAACAAATAAAACATCATGCCATGTCGCATACAGACTCTATTTACAAATAACAACTATCGTTAACAAGGGCAAAGGTAGTGTTATTTTCTGCAACGCACAAACGACAGGCATATAAAAAAACAACTCTTTCTCGCTCAAGAAGGCAAGAAAGAGTTGTTAGTAATAGTATGTGCTTATGCTCAGTCGCTGAGTTTGGCACAGATAAATTCTCGGTTGAGGCGGGCTATGTTTGCCAAAGAGACACTTTTGGGACATTCGGCGGCACAAGCCCCTGTGTTGGTACAGTTACCAAAGCCCAGTTCGTCCATTTTGGCTACCATTGCTTTAGCGCGCTTAGCGGCCTCGACTTTACCTTGCGGGAGTAATGCCAACTGACTTACTTTGGCAGACACGAACAACATGGCAGAACCATTCTTGCATGCAGCCGCACAGGCACCGCAACCAATACAAGAAGCAGCATCCATAGCCTCATCGGCATTGGCTTTAGGGATAGGTATGGCATTGGCATCGGGAACACCACCGGTATTGACCGATATGAAACCGCCAGCCTGCATGATTTTGTCGTAAGCACCGCGGTCGACCATCAAGTCTTTGATGACAGGGAATGCGTGCGAACGCCATGGCTCGATAGTGATAGTTTCGCCATCGTGGAACTTACGCATATGAAGTTGGCAAGTGGTGATAGCAGAGTCAGGACCATGCGGATGACCATTGATGTAGAGCGAACACATACCGCAAATACCTTCACGACAATCGTGGTCGAATGCAATGGGGTCTTTGTGTTCAGCGATGAGTTGTTCGTTGAGAATATCCATCATCTCCAAGAACGATGCTCCTTGGAATATATTCTTAAGTTCGTAGGTCTCGAAGTAACCTTTTGCCTTCGGACCGGCTTGACGCCATACTTTTACTTTGATATTAATAAACTGGTCCATAGTGCTTATGCTTTATAGTTACGTGTTTTACGTTCTGTGAATTCATAATCGAGCGGCTCTTTGATGAGTTCGGGTTCGGCATCCTCGCCGGTATATTTCCAGCAAGCGACATAAGAGAACTTATCGTCTTGACGGAGTGCTTCTCCTTCTTCGGTTTGGAACTCTTCACGGAAGTGACCACCGCATGATTCTTCACGATTGAGCGCGTCCAATGCCATCAGTTTACCTATCTCGATAAAGTCAGCCAAGCGGAGTGCTTTCTCCAACTCGTTGTTAAGACTATCTGCCGTTCCGGGAATGTAGACATTGGTCCAGAACTCTTTCTTGATAGCATCGATTTTGGCGACAGCAGTCTTCAGACTTTCAGCAGTACGTCCCATACCTACGAAATCCCACATAACGAGACCGAGTTCTTTGTGTATGCTATCGACCGATCGTTTACCTTGGATAGCCATGAGACGTTCGATCTTATCGTTGACCGTTTTCTCTGCTTCCGCAAACTCGGGAAGATCGGTAGACATACGGGGAACACCGATTTGGTCGGAGAGATAGTTCTGAATGGTATAAGGCAAGACAAAATAGCCGTCAGCCAAACCTTGCATCAATGCAGAAGCCCCCAAGCGGTTGGCACCATGATCGGAGAAATTGGCCTCACCGATGCAGAACAAACCTTTTACGCTTGTTTGCAGTTCGTAGTCAACCCAAATACCACCCATGGTATAGTGAATAGCAGGGAATATCATCATCGGGTTCTCGTAGGGGTTCTCGTCCACGATTTTCTCGTACATTTGGAAGAGGTTACCATACTTCTGTGCCACCACATCCTTACCCAGACGTTGAATAGCATCGGAGAAATCGAGGAAAACAGCCAAGCCCGTATTGTTAACGCCATATCCTGCATCGCAGCGTTCTTTGGCGGCACGGGAGGCTACGTCGCGCGGCACGAGGTTACCGAAAGCGGGATAACGACGCTCCAAATAGTAGTCGCGATCTTCTTCTGGTATATCACGTCCTTTGATTTCGCCTCGTTGCAGTTTCTGTGCATCTTCGAGTTTCTTGGGTACCCAGATACGTCCATCGTTACGGAGCGACTCTGACATCAGCGTCAGTTTACTCTGGAAATCGCCATGTTTGGGGATGCAAGTAGGGTGAATTTGTGCATAGCAGGGGTTGGCAAAATAAGCACCATGGCGGTACATCTGCATAGCCGCAGAGCCGTTGGATGCCATAGCATTGGTAGAAAGGAAGAAGGTGTTGCCATAACCGCCCGTAGCCACTACTACTGCATGACCGAAGAAACGTTCGATGCGTCCGGTAGTCAGGTTACGAGCAATGATACCCCGTGCACGAGGTTCGCCGTTCTCGTCTTTAATCATGACTACGTCAAGCATTTCGTGACGATTATAGAGTTTTACTTTACCTTTGCCTATCTGACGAGAGAGAGCCGAATATGCTCCCAACAAAAGTTGCTGTCCGGTTTGTCCTTTGGCATAGAAGGTACGACTTACTTGCGCACCACCGAAAGAGCGGTTATCCAACAAGCCGCCATATTCGCGAGCGAAAGGAACGCCTTGAGCCACACATTGGTCGATGATACTATTGCTCACTTCTGCCAAACGATAGACGTTGGCTTCGCGTGCACGATAATCGCCCCCCTTGATAGTATCGTAGTAGAGACGATAGACGCTATCGCCATCGTTCTGATAGTTTTTAGCGGCATTGATACCACCTTGTGCAGCAATAGAGTGCGCACGACGCGGTGAATCCTGAATGCAGAAATTGAGCACATTAAAGCCCATTTCTGCCAAGGAGGCTGCTGCCGAAGCACCTGCCAAACCCGTACCTACCACGATTACGTCCAAGCGTCGTTTGTTGGCAGGATTGACCAGTTTCTGATGGTCTTTGTAGTTTGTCCACTTTTTATCCAGCGGACCTTCGGGAATCTTCGCCATCTGAGGCGTAATGATTCCGGTTTCTTCTTTCTTTGCCATATAGTAGTTTGTGTTGTTGTAATTATAAATATACCACAATAGACACATAGAGTATCCCAATGGCGGTTATTTCTAATAATGAAAATGTGGTATTCGTGCTAGTTTTTTTTGTTGTATACATAAAAGCCTCTATTAAGACGGCTATACAACCTATTCCTAAAATTATAAGCCTGATAACTTTCGGGAACAAAGTTGGCATTGTAGTCCAATATAGATTCATTGCCCCCAGTATGGCTATCCCTATAAATGCAATATCATATATTACTTTCCGTGCCTTTTTATAGGTGCTATCTTTATGAATAGTAATTAAAATTCTTGCAATCACAGAAAGGGTTAAGATACCCCACAAGACAGAGATTGGCATTGTCACTAATTTTGCCGGATATATAAACAAGTAAAGTACCGCCAATAACAAGGAATCCTTGCATATCATCCATGTTGTATAGGGCAGAGATATCTTATTTTGTTCCATAATCAAATAAACTAGTAAATAGAAACATATTTAATGGCGGACGTAGGTCCTATTTTTTGCAAACTCCACTCTGAATCAATAAGTTCATCGATATTCTTAATATCATCCATATCGTATTCTATATCTCCAATAATGAGCACTTCATTATCATAAATGTTAGGATGTATATCAATAAAAGATATTTGTATTTCATATGACTACAATATTATTCATTAGAAATGGCATTAACCAAATCGGTAACAGATATGTAATATCCATTACACTTACCAAATACAAATTCTTTATCATCCGGCATCTATATAATACATAACATATATAATACATAACATACTATATAGAGTAACAATATACATGCGTTTATTATTCCGCTCAACAGCACTAGCACTATGCCCATTGCTGTAACATTGCTAAACAACACAACACCACATCCTATAGATACAATAATCGCACTTGATAGCAATGCAACGCTCCCGAGAAGAGGTATTGTACTGTTTTTTCGGAAACGAATAAAGAATACAGAAACATAGAAAATAAAAAACACAACCAATGAAGCATATTCAAAAATGCTATTAGGTGTAAATAATCTACCATGCAAGACGTGATAGATAGACCATAGGCATAGACATAGCAGAAAAAACACGATGTCTGATTGCCGTTGTTGTTTATCTTCCATAATATCGTTCCTTTTATGTATATTTTACAGTTACCCTTAAGCGCAGTATGTGCCTACGTACATACCTAAGTAGTAAACTACTACGCTAGCAAACATGAGTACGATAAGCGTAGCAAAAATGCAGCCGATTACCTTGATACGTTTCAGCCAAATGAGGTTGCTCCAGCCCAATGTTTGCAGAGCACTCCAAATACCGTGTGTAAGGTGAAACCAGATAGCCGCCAACCAAACAAGATAGAGACCACAATAAAGGGGATGAATCCAAGAAGCACAAGGTGTAAAGTTAACGCCCTCTTGCACAGCGGCAGGATCGTAAACACCCGAAAAGAGATACTTCACATAAGCAGCACCATTCTGGGGATCGAAAGCACCTGTTTTCAAGCCGAACAATTCCTGGAACTGCATTTTGAACCAAAAATTAGCCAAGTGAAGCACTAAAAAGCCTAATACGATAAGGCCCAGCACCAGCATATTCTTCGAGTTCCAATCGACACCGTCCTGACGTGTAGTTACCGCATAGCGGTCGTTGCCACGTGCGCGACGATTCTGAATAGTAAGATAGAGCGCATACAAGAAGTGAATCAGCACCAATAAAGCAAGACCCAGCGTACCGATTATTGCATACCAATTAGCACCCAACATCTCACAAATCCAATTGTAAGCGTCTTCTGAAAAGATAAGAGCGATGTTCATTGAAGCATGGAAGAGCAAGAACAACACCAAAGCAAGTCCCGTAACACTCATAACGAGTTTACGGCCAATCGAGGAATCTTTTAACCACATAAGTTCAATTAATGTATTTGTTTATAATATATTTCGCACTGTAACAATGACAAGTATCCACAATAATCAGCAGAAGACAATATCTTACACCAATTATGGGGCAAAGGTACAACTTTTTTATCACACACACAATACCAACAGAGTACATCAATCAGATGGCAACCGCATTGAAAAAAAATGCAATCAGTTACTTGTACTTACAACCTTTTTTTGCTAACTTTGCATCAAAATATATCAAACCCTATGCAAACCCTACAACATACTTTTGTTGCCTTGTTCGTAAGCCTGCTTTGCTCCGCATGTAATCAGTACTCAATTGGTCCGGACACGCGTTTACCCGATACGGATTCCACCCGACTTCCCATAGACACAACCTATAAGTCGATACCACTCCAATCGTCCATTACGCATACACAACCCATGACCGGATTAGTGCTTTGGCCTTATCTTGCGAAAACTCTTAACAGCACTTATGGTGATGCCTTTACATTGGAGTTCTCGTATTGCCTACCTTGTCAGGTAGTGACCGGCAAAACCGGCAACCGCATTGACTACGATTGGACATCGTTTGAGCAACTGCTTGACGATATTGCCTCGCGCAAACACCAAGCCATTATTCGTTTCCGCTACGAATATCCGAGCAGCACCGATGTAAACGGAACGAAAGGAGCGACTGCCGTACCCGACTATATAAAAGCCCTGCCCGACTACAACGAGACCTATAGCAAGAACCCCGGAGGCGATGGTCCGACTTACTATGCAGACTGGAGCAACAGCGAATTGCAGTGGTTTACCAAACAGTTCTACACCGATTTCAACCAACGTTATGCCAATGACCCACGTATTGCTTTTCTGGAAATAGGATTCGGGCATTGGTCGGAATATCATATTTACGGCACAAAACTGCAACTCGGTACGAATTTCCCCTCGAAAGCCTATCAAAGCGAGTTTCTCACCCACATCGGCAATACGATGAATATACCTTGGCTTATCTCGATTGATGCAGCGGATGAGGGGTACACCCCTATTGTAGCATCTTCGGCACTCATGCAACTGCCTTTCGGATTATTCGACGACTCTTTCATGCACAAAGAACACGACAAGACCCAAGGTGAAGGTTATAACGAAGATTGCTGGAATGCCATTGGTAAACAAACACGTTGGCAACAAGCCCCCTGCGGAGGTGAAATCAGTTACTATACCTCAAAAGACCAACATGATTTTCTGAATCCGCAAGGATTGTACGGCATCACATGGGAACAAGCCTCAGCCAAATACCATATAACTTTCATGATTGCCAATGATGCTCCAGACGGGAAATACGGTACGGCAGAGCGTTGCAAAACAGCCGGCATTGCTTGCGGATACAAATTCAAAGTATTGGACTGCAGAACAAAAACAGAAGAAACTCAACTGCTTGTTAAGAACATAGGTATAGCCCCCATATACAGAGATGCCTATTTTGCCATTGGCAGCGCACGTTCAAAAGAGAGTTTGAAAGCATTGTTGCCCGGAGAACGCCTTATGGTTACCATTCCGCAACAATTAGAACAGCCCAACGACCTTCGTATAGTATCCGACTATCTGCCGGAAGGACAGACCATAGAATATGAGAGTGACTTGCACTAACACATTAAACCGCGAGGTTCTTCGTCTTGCCATTCCCAGCATATTGGCAAGCATAACGGTTCCGCTTGTAGGCATCGTTGATACCGCCATAGTAGGGCATATTGCCGATGCGAGTGCTATTGGCGGTATTGCCATTGGCACCATGCTCTTTGACCTACTCTATTGGAACTTTGCTTTTTTGCGTGTAGGAACAGGAGGTATGACCGCCCAAGCCTATGGTCGAAAAGACAGTCAAGCCATGGCAAATATCCTCACCCAAAGTATGGGCATAGCCCTTGCGGCAGCGGTGATCATCTGGCTGATACAATGGATTTTCGTAAACTTGGTACTCATGTTGGTACCCTGTTCGCCAGAAGTGGACCTTTTTGCCCGCAAATATTTCTTCATACGTGTATGGGCTGCGCCCGCTACGCTCAGTTTGCTGGCCTTGAAAGGTTGGTTTATTGGTATGCAGAACACCATAGCCCCTATGGTATGCGACCTTACCGTGAATGTCGTGAACATTGTGGCCAGTTATGTATTGGCCGTGCATACTCCCATTGGAGCATTGGGCGTTGCCCACGGTACCGTTATTGCACAATACACTGGTCTTACAGTAGCAGGTCTGCTCCTATGCAAATACCGTAAGATTCTGCGAACCATCAATTTGCGATTATGCATGCGTTGGCAACAGATGCGTCGACTCTTTGCCCTCAACAGTAACCTCTTTGTGCGTTCGTTGTGTTTCATGGTAGTATACGTAGGTTTCACCTCCATTGCTTCGAAATATGGAGATACGGAATTGGCGGTGAGCAGCATTATGATGAAACTGCTTATGCTCTACTCTTATTTTCTGGACGGCTTTGCCTATGCAGGTGAAGCGTTGACCGGCCGTTTCTTCGGCGAGCGCGACCGTCACTCGCTCAAACGTCTTGTACGTATACTCTTCTTATGGGCATTGGGCATAGGAATCATCAGTACAATTCTTTACGCCATATGGGGAGAGCAGATGGTGCGTATCCTTACGAACGACACCGACATCATCTCCGCCTCACTACCTTACTTGTTTTGGCTTGTGGTGATGCCGTTACTCAGTTGCGCCGCTTTCTTGTGGGACGGCATCTATATAGGCGCGACCGCCGGCAAAGAGGTGCGCGACTGCATGATATGGGCTGCCAGCGGTTTTATTATTACCTATCTGTGCCTTGACTCCGTATGCGGCATACAAGCACTCTATATAGGTTACTTCGTACATCTTGCAATAAGAACACTCTATATGACACTGCGATGGAAAACAATAGAGAGGCGCATATAAACCGCGAAGAGGTGGTGCAAAAATGGCTGGAGCAACACCACATTCCTTACAGCATCTACCACCACCCCGAGGGAAAAACCATAGATGAGGCCAAACGCTATTGGCAAGATGACGGTTCGGTGCATTGTAAGAACTTGTTCTTACGCAACCACAAAGGCAACCGGCACTATCTTGTCTGTTTCGATTGTAACCGACAACTTGCCATACACGACCTTGAACAACACCTCCGACAAGGCAAACTCACTTTTGCCTCCGCGAAACGCATGTTGCGCTATCTTGGTCTCGAACCCGGAAGTGTTTCGCCTTTCGGACTTATCAACGACACCGAGAATCATGTACATCTCTTCCTTGACAGTAATCTACAGAAAGCCGATACATTGAGTTTTCATCCCAACGATTGCCGTGCAACGGTGGTTATCCACCGAAACGACTTTGAAACATACCTTGCCCACATAGGTAACAGTTACGAATATATAACCCTCTACTGATATGAAAGAATGGATTCGCTTTTGTAAATTTGCCCTTGTATCAGCCAGTGCCGGACTTATAGAATTGGGCTCGTTCTCTCTACTCAACGAGTTCAGCGGTTGGCGCTATTGGCCCTGCTACCTCACCGCTTTGCTATTAAGTGTATTATGGAACTTCACCGTTAATCGTCAGTTCACCTTTCGCTCCAATGCGAACATCACCCGTGCCATGTTGCTTGTTCTGCTCTACTATGCCATTTTCACCCCTACCTCCACATGGTTGGGCGATTGGCTTGCCGAAAGCAGACAATGGAATGCTTACCTTGTAACCCTCATCAACATGTTGCTCAATTTCCTTACCGAGTTCGTATTCCAGCGGTATGTCGTTTACGGCAAAGCGACCGATAACCGCATAAAGGCTTCTACCACCAAGGATACTCTTCATAAAGAAACCCTATAAAACCCTAATTATGAAACAGAAACTCATCTTATGCGCAATGCTTATACTTGCCTGCGCAACACAAGCCAAAGTATGGAATGCCGATTTAGGCAATGGTAATTACCGCAACCCCATTATCTACGCTGACTATTCCGACCCAGACGTATGTCGTGTAGGCGATGATTTCTACATGACCTCATCGTCCTTCAATTCGGTACCCGGATTGCAGATTTTACACTCTAAAGACTTGGTTAATTGGGAAATCATCAATGCAGCACTGCCTGATATTCTCCCCGGGACACAAGGCATAGAAGCCCCTCAATACGGCAACTGCGTATGGGCTCCCTCCATTCGCTATCACGAGGGGTGGTTCTATATTTTTTATGGTGACCCCGACAGAGGTATATACATGCTACGCACGCAAGATATACGCGGACGTTGGGAACAGCCCATCTGTGTAAAAGCAGGCATCGGACTTATTGATCCTTGCCCTCTTTGGGATGAAGACGGACATGTATACCTCGTACATGCATTCGCAGGATCGCGTGCTCACCTGAAAAGCGTATTGGCCATACTCGAACTAAACCCTACTGCCACAGAAGCCATTAGCGAGAGTCGCATCGTTTACGATGGTCATAAAGACAATCCTACCTGTGAGGGACCAAAATTCTACAAACGCAACGGTTATTACTACATCTTTGCCCCTGCCGGCGGTGTACGTCAAGGGTGGCAATTAGCACTACGAAGCAAATCCGTATACGGCCCTTATGAACCCAAAGTAGTGTTGAAACAAGGAGACACCGACATAAACGGTCCTCACCAAGGAGCATGGGTAGATACTCCCGAAGGCGAGGATTGGTTTCTGCATTTCCAAGACAAAGGTGTATACGGACGCATTATTCATCTGCAACCCATGCATTGGGAATCCGATTGGCCTGTAATCGGCAAATATGGCGAACCCGTAGCACAATATCGCAAGCCCCGTATCAATAGTGAATGGAAGGTTTGTGCCCCGGCAGAGTCGGACGAATTTGACACCAACACGCTCGGTCTACAATGGCAATGGGCAGCGAATGTAAATCCAAAGTGGTATTTCTGCGATGCCCAAGCGGGACTCTTACGCTTGTTTTCCTACTACTCAGTAGAACCCAATACTCCCAACCTACTCCTTCAAAAAATTACAGCCCCCACCTTTACCGTTACTGCACGTGTTCGTTTCTGCCCAAGCGACAAGCATAAAGGAGAACAGGCAGGGCTCATACTATCCGGAAAAAAATCCGCTTGTTTGGTCATGAAAAATCTTGCCGATGGCATCGTACTCAGTCTGAAATCGGATATATATAATATGGCTGTAACAAGCATCAAACCTGCAGAATGGGTCTACCTCCGCCTGCAATTTGCTGAAAACGGACAATGTACATTCGCTTACAGCCTCGATGGTAAAAAGTACAAAACCATTTCATTGCCTGTACAGGCTACCGCAGGCGAATGGATAGGCGCCAAAATAGGTTTATTTTGCACACGTGCCGCCAACGGGAAGAACGACGGAGGTTGGCTGGATGTAGATTGGTGGAGAGTAGAATAAAGCCCACCGATTCTTTTTATTTTCAGAATAGCACATACAAAAAGACTCGATCGCGTAGGCAATCGAGTCTTTTTGTTATAGACTACCGTTAGAACCGGGAGTCTGCCCTATTTAGAATACCACCTTAGCGGCTTGGTCTGCTACACGTACAATCAAAATTTGACCTGCTTGCAAACCACGTACAGTTGTTTCACCGGCTGCTACAGTGCTATACAACATTTGTCCTGCCACATTGTAAACAGAAACACGCTCACCTGCTTGTGCGGGAACAATCATGTTGCCATTGTCAATACGTATGTTCAACGCATCTGCCGTTACATTCTCAACAGCATCTTCGATATACTCTTCCATTTCACCTTCGTAAGTAAGGTTAAGTGTTGAACCATAGTAAGAATTAGCCTTTACAACAATCTTCGTTGTTTGTCCGTCAACACTAACCGTTACGGTACCGCTCATCATATAGTAGGCAGAAGTGTAATAGCCTTCCGAATTAAAATCGGTAGCAAGGTAGGAAGGATAATCGTAGTCGTCGTCACCGCCCGGCGAAGCCATTACGGTACCGTCTTCTTGGCTTTCGCTGATAGTGTATGTACCGGCAGGAAGACCATTCGTTACATCGCTTGCGAAGAACAAAAGTTCGGCTACAGAAATTTCACCTACCATATAAACGTCAATCAGTCCATATTCTTCGTCAACCATATATTCTGCATAATCATACGTATCGGTGATAGTAGTAACCTCCATAGGTTCAAATTCGTAAGTATAGTCTCCTTCATCACCACCTTCATTGCCACCACCTTCGCCTGTGGTTTCTACGATGATTTCCATAATATGAATCTGACCGCGTTTCGATGCACCATCCGTTCCCAAAGTAGCATCGTGTCCGACAGTAAATGTTACGGTATTCGCACCAGCGTTTGTCCAAGTAGCCATCCAATCGGGGTCACCAACCACCGCTACTTCACCCGTTGTAGCCGTCATCGTGGTCAGACGTTTAGCATTGGTGCTTCCATTCAGTTTCAGTGTAATGCTGACGATATTATCTGAGCCTGCATTGAATGTCAATGTATTGTCGGCATAAACACGCAATGTATTTACACCTTCATACGTGTTGATAGCAGGTGCTGTAGCGCCCGCATCGGTCTTGGCAGGTGTAACTGTTACGCCCGATTTCGTCATAGCATCGATTGATAAATCGTCGCTACCGAAAGTAATTGTGGTAGCATTAACGAACAATGCAGCGCAAAAGAGTGCCGCAAACAACGAAGTAAATTTCTTCATGTTGAAAAAAGTTTGAATTGATAAATAGATATTGTGGTTTAATTTCACGTTGCAAAGATACAACTATTTTATCACATACACAACTTGGGAATGAGAGTTATCAACAACATCCCACAGCCCCGCCTTACGGACAACCATCATTTGCCCGTCCAACTCTTTCGTATACGGTCGTTGCGCAATGCCAAGCGGAAGAGCCACGGCTGCAAGACATAGGACAAGAACATGGTTGTTATCATTCCCACCAACGAGGCAAAACCTATTGAGCGGATAGCAGGATGAACGGCAAACAGGAGTGATGCCATACAGACCACCAATATAGTGGCAGACATTGTAATAGCGGTTTTGTGATAGACCAATCGATGCGTATCTTCCCCGCGCGCCGCAGCCAACAAGCCATCCATAATAAAGATGGAATAATCCACCCCTATACCGAATATGAAGGAAGAAACAATGATGTTTATGATATTGAAATCCTGCCCCGTCAGTGCCATACTGCCTAACACCACGTACCAACTCAGCAACATCGGCACATAGGCTATCAGAGCCAAAAGCAAACGTCGGAACGCCAACAGCAGAACCAACAAGACAAAAACAGAAGACACCCATAGAATGGTATCAAAATCATCGTGTATCATCTCTACAAGATTGGTAGAGTAGTAATAGGGGTCGAGCACCATACAGCCTTCAACAGCAGCAAGACAATCGTTGGTATGTGCCAAACTATCGGCAGGCATTTTTACCGGCATAAACACAAGCCAATAGTCGCCCAGTTTTTCGGCAAGCACTGCCCTGAATTCGTCAGGAATAACGTCGTTATCCAGTATCAGGCAGGGCGTATAGTCCGCTTGCATAGCATCGGCAAACGGCAAAAACATATCCGCCTCCATGCCGGCTTGCCGGCAAGCCACCTCTACATTGCGCCATACCGCAGCCCTCTTGTCTGCCGAAAAATAGCGTTGCCAATGGTTTATTCTCTCCTGCTGACGCTGTAAGGAGGGGAGTATGGCAGATGTTTTTTGATATGTTCCTATCGTACCCGCTTCCTGCAGACTGTCGCACACATGTTCTATGCCCTCCAACTGCATCAATGCCACATCCAAATCGGTGGCTATCGAAGCATAGTATTGTTGCGTCAAACCATTGTTTTGTTTCTCAGCCCAAAGTTGCAGAGCCTCTTGCACTTCAGGAGCCGTATAGTTGATGTGCCGCAGATTCGGGTCAAAACGATACTTGCCTGAGAAAGCAATCGTAAGTGTCACAAAACACAAAAGCACTATTAACACATACTTATTTTTGTCTATCGGATAGGCATTTACACGCTCCATAAAACGGAATGCATGCTCGTTGCGGATATTCTTCTTCGGGAAGAAATGCGGCAAAAAGAACAGACTTGCCAACGTAGTACCCGTTATGCTGAGAGCGGCAAACCACCCGAAATCGCGCAACAGAGCCGACTGTGTAAACAACAATCCCGCAAAAGCGCCTATAGTGGTCAAACTTCCCAAAAACACGGGGTTGGATTGTTCCCGAACTACACGTTCTCGATCGCCCGTATACTTGAAATGCACCACCACATGCAGACTGTAACTCATCGCCACCCCCAATACTATCGCCCCTATGCTCAATGCCATGAGCGACATACCTCCTTGACACCAATACAATATAGCCAACGCCATAAACGTACCATACGCCACAGGCAAAAGCAATAGCAACATTGATACAGGGTCCTTAAAACAGATAGCCAGCAACGTCAGTATCAACAAAAGCGATATACCCAATGTTAGAATCAGGTCTTTCTTGATACGTTCCGAGTTGTTTGCCGATTGTATAATCGTACCATGATACAACACCTGTATGCCCGGATAAGTTTCAGACATCACCGCAGACACGTGTTTAATATGTCGCAACAACTTCTTTGAAGTGCCGGAGTCGGTAGAACTGATATGCGGACTTAAGAAACCTATACAAACCGTCTCATCTGCCGAATAAAAATGTCCGTTCAGCAGTTTGAAGCCGGTTCGTTGATCATTGTCACTCTTTCCTTGCACAACATTCAGGCGCGAAAGCAAAATACCGCAAGGGTCATATGCCATAAAGTCATACAACATCATGCCCATTTCCGTTTCCAACAGTTCGTTGTAGGCCTCCACCTGTGTGCGTATATGCTCTACCGAGGTAAGACTATCCATCTCGGCATCCGTAAAGTCGAGCCATGCAGGAGCCGATACCAATAAATACTGCGCAGGTTCCATCAAGCCCGATGGATCAAGCGTATACAAGGCATTGTTCAGCAAGCCTTCCTCCTCACATTCCGCAAGCAATCCTTCCATAAAAACATCCATCGCCTCCGCCAACGTTTCGGTATCCGCACGCTCATCGCCCGTCACTTGCACAAAAAGCATATCCTTCACTTTCAAATCCTGAAAAGCAAGGTCTACATTCAAGTTATTCTCCGTTTGCGGAAGCAACTTCACCAAATTTTCTTCAAAATGAGTTTGTAATGCGTAATAAACGAACAATAACGTTGTAGCGCACAACGTAACATATAGCAACCATTTATGGCTTTGCATATAGCGGTACACTTTCAGCATAATAATCTTCCGTATACAAAATAAGTCAAGAAACAAAACAATATTCCAAGTAGTCGGCAAAGATACAACTAATTTTGCGGATATACAAAAAAAGCAGTACCTTTGCAATCAACTGCGGCACGATTATTGCTCCTACAAAAGCAATACAGTTAGACATGCCTGCAATTGCGAAAGCATATCGTTAAACAACCTTTCTTTCAACACAACCGCACACATACAACAACTGCCATGACCCGACTCCTCATCATTGACGACGAAAGAAGCATCCGAAACACGCTCAAAGACATCCTTGAATTTGAAGGGTATCAGATTGACCTTGCCGAAAACGGTAAACAAGGACTTGAAAAAGCGACATCCGCCACCTACGACCTCATTTTCTCCGATATAAAAATGCCGGAAATGGATGGTATAGAACTATTAGCAGCATTGCACGAATCGGTTACAGAGACACCCATAGTAATGATTTCCGGGCACGGGAACATTGAAACTGCGGTTGAATGTATAAAGAAAGGTGCCTTTGATTTCATAACAAAACCCATAGACCTCAATCGACTGCTTATCACCGTAAAAAACGCGCTTGACAAAAAGACATTAGTGCAAGAGACCAAAGTGCTCAAACGCAAAGTATCCTCAAAGTTTCAGATGATAGGCGAAAGCCCAAAGATTGCGCACGTCAAAGAACTAATTGAAAAAGTAGCACCTACCGATGCCCGCATACTTATCACCGGTGAAAACGGTACAGGAAAAGAGGTAGTAGCACGCTTGATACATGCGCAAAGCAACCGCAGCAGCATGCCGTTGGTAGAAGTCAATTGCGCTGCTATTCCGTCAGAACTCATCGAAAGCGAACTTTTCGGGCATGAGAAAGGCGCATTTACATCTGCCATCAAACAACGCATCGGAAAATTTGAACAAGCCGATGGTGGAACGCTCTTTTTGGACGAAATAGGCGACATGAGCCTTGCCGCACAAACCAAAGTTCTGCGAGCACTCCAAGAAAACGAAATATGCCGAGTAGGTTCCGATAAATCCATAAAAGTCAATGTACGTGTTTTGGCAGCCACCAACAAAGACCTGCGCAAAGAAATAGAAAATGGCAATTTCAGGGAAGACCTTTTTCATCGGCTCAATGTCATTCCCATACACGTTCCCACATTAGACGAGCGCAAGGACGACATTCCGCTCCTCGTACAACACTTTAACGAACAAATCTGCGCCGAGCAAGGATGGGCAAAGAAACATTTTACTACCGATGCCGTACACGCTCTTCAACAACGCTCTTGGACGGGAAACATTCGCGAATTGCGCAATGTTGTTGAACGACTCATTATTCTCTCCGGCAAAGAAATACAAAAGACAGATGTTGATATGTTTGCCTGAAACAGCCATACTAAATAAATAGCACAACAAAACCTACTTGCGGGTTCTACTCTGCATCAACTGCATGTGATACATACAATTCGGTATTGCTCAAACTGCTTTTACGCATTAGCAGCATTTTATACTCTGCAGAATTTATTGTACCTTTGCATTGTCATTTATTTGGAGTAATATGCCCGATTCGAAACATACAACTACCACACCGACTACTGTTTCCACATCATCTGTTATTGCAACTGAGAGCAACAACGCCAACGCAGTGGAAGTTACAGGTGCGCGTGTACACAACCTTAAGAACATCAATGTTACCATTCCACGCAACGCACTCACTGTAATAACAGGGCTTAGCGGAAGCGGCAAGTCAAGCCTTGCTTTTGATACGATTTTTGCGGAAGGACAACGCCGATACATAGATACTTTTTCAGCCTATGCACGCGGATTCCTCGGCAATATGACACGCCCCGATGTTGACAAAATTACAGGACTAAGTCCTGTAATTTCCATTGACCAAAAAACAACCAACAAAAACCCACGATCAACGGTTGGTACTGTTACCGAAATCTACGACTATCTCCGACTACTTTTTGCACGAGCATCTGTAGCCTATAGTTACATCACAGGAGAGAAAATGGTACACTACTCCGATCAACAGATTGTAGACCGTATCGTAAAAGACTATTGCAACCAGAAACTCCTACTGTTGGCCCCACTCGTCAGAGGAAGAAAGGGACACTATAAAGAACTGTTCGAACGCATGCGACGCAAAGGGTTTATCTACGTGCGCATTGATGGAGAAATACGCGAACTTACCAACGGGCTCAAAGTGGATCGCTATCGTATTCACAATATAGAATTGGTGGTTGACCGACTACGTATCAAATCGCAAACAAGCGAAGAAGAACGCAAGCGGCTTACTTTATCGGTTGCAAAAGCAATGCAACAAGGCGATGGTGTAATAATGCTTGTACCTCAGCCCGATGATGACAAGAGTGCCGCAACAGCGCATATCACACCCAAATTTTTCTCGCGCTCACTGATGTGTCCCACCACGGGATTGTCATACGCCGAGCCTGCACCGCACTCATTCTCTTTCAATTCTCCGCAAGGAGCCTGCCCACGGTGCAAAGGTCTCGGAGTGGTCAACCAAATTGATATGGACAAAGTGGTTCCAAAACCCTCACTCTCTATCCACGACGGAGCCATAGCACCCTTAGGGAAATACCGCAAAACGCCCATATTCGAGTCTATCGCTGCCATTCTCGACAAATATAGCCCCTATAGTCTGCCCGATGGCACAGAGATTACACTCGGTTTGAAAACTCCTTTTGAACAACTGCCCGAAGAAGTGGTTAACGACATCATGAACGGCACTGACGACTACCTGCAAGGCAGCATGTTTCGACGTTACGAAGGTATCATACGATACATCGAAATGCAACAAGAGAATACGGCATCTGAAGAAGAACAGCGTTGGGCCAACCGATACGCTACAGAAACCGAATGCCCCGAATGTCACGGAGCACGATTGTGCAAAGAGAGTCTCAGTTTTCGCTTCGGAGACAAGAACATTGCAGAGTTGGCCGACATGGACATTCCCGAACTCTTGGCTTACTTCGATACCGTTGAACCTACACTTACCGATAAGCAACGCACCATTGCCGCTGAAATACTCAAAGAAATACGCACACGGTTGCAATTCTTGCTGGATGTAGGACTACAATATCTTTCTCTTTCACGTTCTTCCGACAGTCTGTCAGGCGGTGAGAATCAGCGAATACGCCTTGCCACACAGATTGGCTCACGTCTTGTCAATGTACTTTACATACTGGATGAGCCCAGCATAGGACTCCACCAACGTGACAATCAACGTCTGATTGATTCTTTGCGACAACTGCGCGACATCGGCAACACCGTAATAGTAGTTGAACATGATGAGCAAATGATGCGCGAAGCCGACTATATTGTAGACATAGGACCTAAAGCAGGACGCCTCGGAGGTAAAGTGGTATTTAGCGGTACCCCCGAACAGATGTTGCAATCCGATACACTTACAGCACGCTATCTGAAAGGAGAAAGCACCATCCCAACTGCCACAGCCACTGCTTCCGATGAACCGAAACAATACTTGTCACTCTTCGGATGCACCGGCAACAACCTCAAACATACCGATGTTCATTTCCCGCTCCGCCAGATGATATGCGTCACCGGTGTTTCCGGTTCCGGCAAATCGACACTCATCAACCAAACATTATATCCAATTCTCAGCCAACATTTCTACCGTTCGCTACAAGAGCCGCTGCCTTACGAACGCATTGAAGGACTGGAATTGGTTAACAAAGTAGTGTGTGTAGACCAAAATCCTATAGGACGTACTCCACGAAGCAACCCCGCAACCTATACCGGCGTATTTTCCGACATACGCAACCTATACGTACAACTCCCCGAGTCGCAAATACGCGGATGGAAACCCGGACGCTTTTCCTTCAATACAGCAGGCGGACGCTGCGAAGCCTGCGCAGGCAACGGTTATAAAACCATACAAATGCACTTTCTGCCCGATGTATATGTACCCTGCGAAGCCTGCAACGGAAAACGCTATAACAAAGAAACACTGGAAGTTCGCTTCAAAGGAAAATCTATTGCCGATGTATTGGACATGACTATCAATCAAGCAGTCGAATTCTTTGAGAACCAACCCGCCATTCTCAACAAAATAAAAACACTGCAAGATGTCGGACTCGGATACATCAAACTCGGACAAAGCAGCACTACGCTATCAGGAGGCGAATCGCAACGCCTGAAACTGGCAACCGAACTCGCAAAAAAGGATACGGGTAATACTATCTATATACTTGACGAGCCCACCACCGGACTACACTTTGAAGACATACGCGTACTCATCGGAGTACTCCGACGCCTCACCAACAAAGGCAACACCGTCATTATTATCGAGCACAATATAGATGTAATACGTGCATGCGACCACATCATCGATATGGGACCAGAAGGAGGGCGAGCAGGCGGGCAAGTTATTGCCACAGGCACCGTCAACGACATACGAAACAACCCCGAAAGCCTTACCGGGCAATACCTTTGATTATACAGCCCACTACACCACACACCTAATATGAATACAGCAACAACCGACACCCCATCTTCTTCATTTCTCTTTCGTGTAGCACAACACTATTGGAATGCTCTCCACGAACAAGTGTCAGGAATCTGTTTCGTATTCCCTAACCGACGTGCCGGGCTATTCTTCCGCAAACATTTGGCAGCGCAAGCCAATCACCCTATATTTGCCCCCGAAACCATCACAATAGAACAACTCTTTCAAGATTTATCTGACTTGCAGTTGGACGACTCTATTGATCTGCTATTCCGCTTGTATACAGTTTACCAACAACAGTATCTTGCATGCAATACACTCACCGAAACGTTCGATGACTTCATCTTTTGGGGACAAATGATGCTGAACGACTTCAACGACATAGATCGACATCAGGTTGATGCCACACAACTATTTGCCAACTTAGCCGACCTAAAAGATATAGAACTTCGTTTCAACGAACTTCCCAACGACCAGAAGGTAGCCCTACAACACTTCGCACAGCAATTCTCCGACCACAATCAAAGCGCACTACGCCATAAGTTCCACTCTATTTGGCAGCAACTTTTGCCTGTGTACAATACGTTCCGTCGGGAACTGAAAGAAAACGGACTCGCCTATATGGGTATGTTGCAACGTGAGGTAATAGAGAATCTACACTCCGTTCCTGAGAAACAATACGTCTTCATCGGGTTCAATGCACTTACTGCTACAGAAGAAGCACTCATGCTTTTTCTGCAAAAACACGCACATGCCGACTTCTATTTCGACTACGAATCAGAATGGCTGCAAGCCGACAACAACCGGGCATCACGTTTCTACAAGCACAACACAGAAACCTTTCCCACATCTGCAGCACTGCCTTTACCCCCCGCTTCAAAACCCCGACTACACCTCATAAAGATACCTTCTTATGTTGGGCAAGCAGGTCAGGTATACCAACTACTGCAACAACTATGCGCCACCAACCCTTCTGCCGAACAACTCACCTCTATCGGTATTGTACTTCCCGATGAGCATATGTTACTCCCCTTGCTCAATGCCATACCCGAAAGCATACAACACATCAACGTCACAATGGGATTACCCATTGCCGACACTCCCGTATTTGCACTCTTACAACATCTGAGCGAACTTCAACTGCTCTATACACAACAAAACGGCCAACTATGTTTCCACTATAAGCCCGTGCTCAGCCTATTACACCATCCGTATATTTACGATAAATCGGGAGATACCGTAAAACATATCGTGCAAACCATACTCAAGCAAAACATGGTGTATATACCTGTCTCACTTTTTAGCAGCACACCCTTACTACAACTCCTATTTCAACGCTTCGATACCACTCCGGATACTCTACATTACTTGCGAACACTACTTCCGCAACTCGCCGATGACAGCACAAAACCACATCCCGATAAGAACGAGTATATCTACCAAGTTCTGCTCATAATAAACCGGCTTACCACGTTATTTACAAAACATGAGGACATCCCCGTACAAGTACCTGCATTCTACAATCTGTTACTCAGTCTGTGTTCCGGCATTTCCGTTCCCTTTGAAGGAGAGCCTTTGCAAGGATTACAGATAATGGGAGTATTGGAAGCACGAGGAATGGATTTCAGCACTCTAATACTCACCGATTTCAACGACGAAACCTTCCCAGGGAACGGAATACAAAACAGTTATATCCCATACGACCTGCGGTGTGCTTTCCATTTGCCTACCACCGAACAACAAGATGCCATTGCCGCCTATAATTTCTATCGACTCATCTCGCATGCTAACGATGTCTATCTTTTGCAAAATACCATCAGCGACGATCGTACATCGGGAGAAGAATCGCGTTTCCTGCATCAACTGCAGCATCAATACGGCATCGCTATTGACGAAATAACGGTCAATTACACACCCAGAACAGCAACCACACAACCTATAGTAATCACTAAAGACGATACTGTTATCCGGCAAATAACAGAACGTCTTTGTCCTTCACCGGGACAAGAACAAGGTAAAGGACTGTCACCATCGGCACTCAACACCTATGTGCAGTGTCCTCTGCATTTCTACCTGACTTATATATGCGGTTTTCGGGAAACCGACCAAATAGAAGAGAACATACAGAACGACAAGTTCGGTACAATATTGCATAGTGTAATGGAGCAACTCTACAAACCGTATGTGGCTATACCTCCTGCACGCACACGCATCACGGAAGATATTGTGAACAGTATGCTACAACGACTCAACAAAGAATCGCTTGTAGAAGACACCTATACCGACGTATTTCTACACTCAAGCAATGACAATAGCGCACACCTACAAGGGAAAGACCAACTGCCCATACACGTTATAAAACAATTTGCCCGCAGTATTCTTCTCCACGACCTACAACTTGCCAAAGATACTCAGTTTTACTATATCGCGACCGAACTACGCTGTCGGGCACGTTTCACAATCAGCAACAACCGACAAGTATGTTTCAATGGTATTATAGACCGAATAGACGAAGTGGATGGCATTACGCGTATTGTTGACTATAAAACAGGAGCCGAGCATAGCACATTCCCCGAATTTGACAGTCTTTTCGCGCCCGACAAAGGGAAGAGTGACCATGTTCGCCAAACACTTATTTACAGTCTGCTTTTCGAGGCTACCACACATAATGCGAACCTCTCGCCTTATATCTATTATGTGAAGAAAGGGGAGCAAGACATGGAGCACCCCATTTGTTACAATCCGGGCAAAGGCAGCGATACACCTTCCATAGACAATTATGCCGAGATGCGCGAAGCGTTTAGTCGAGCCTTAACCAACGTATTGGAAGAACTTTTCAACCCCGACATCAAGATTGAAGCACGTCCCGATAGCAGCCAGAACGGACACTGTCGCTATTGTCCCTTTGCCTCGTTCTGCGGTATATCAAATTAGTCAGTACATATCGGTCTCTGAGGATTATCGGAGGGGATTATCACATCTTTTGCCAATGGGAGAGTTATCGTAGGGACAGCATTCTCTTCAGACCAATGCAGTATACTCTCTTGCACTTCGTGTTCTTCGTAATCATCTATAACCCTTACTGCCTTGGGACATTGTTTTCGTATCTCCTCTATAACATCTGCACACGAATAGGGGAAAACACCTGCATCATAAGCAATCTGAATACTTGCCAAAGAGGAGTATGTATTTTGGTCTGTCTCTTCCGAATGGATATAAAGTCCTCCCTCACCTAAAATATAGTAACATCCATTACCTGTTATGCGCTTAAAAGACATGTTATTCCCTTTCGCATCGGCAGGAATTTTCCCATATACGGCATACAGTTGTTCACCGAGTATCTGATAGGGAGCAGTGGAAGCAGCATATTCTTCCAACTGTTCGTTGTAACTAAAATTATTTTCTCTTACACAAACCGGCTGATATGTTCGAACCTGCACGCCACCCTCCGGAACATATAGGGTTAATACAGAAGGATATAATACTATTTCCGTACACCCGCATGCCAATACTGCTACCGCAGCAAATAAGCCATAGTACCAACACTTTATCATATGTATATTCTATTTAGATTACTCATTTTGTTTCCAACCATAATTCAATCCTCCAAGTATACTCCAATAAGGATAATAATTATGGCTTTTAAGCATATAACCATTATCCGTAACGAGCAGACGCAAGTTCTTCTTCGTTCCCAACCATGTATAACTATATCCATAACCGATAGCTCCCCAATAATGTGCTTTTCCTCGAATTCCCTCTACTACTACAGGTTGTTGTTGAGTTTCCATCCATTTTATAGGAGCAACAATAAATTTTATGCTATATTCTCCATTTGTTACATATTCCAAACCACGTCTCATACCACCTTGATATAGAGCATCTCCTGAACCTGCAGGAATAGTCTCTTTGTAAAATTCGTAATACAAACCATTATCAATAGCTGAACTAATTTCCCGTCTATCCTCTTGTTCGTGTGCTTCGCCTCCGATAGCATAGATACTATGGGTTGGATATACTAAATACCTCCAATCCGTACCATTTCCATCACCATAAATAGGCAAATAAAAATCTCGAAAATTGTCATACTTCCCTCTATATAGCCAAGACATAATAGCTGGTCCACAAGCATCTGCCCATGTTGTTAAGCGCAAATAATTATTGTCATATTCAGAAAGAAACCCTGTCACAGAATTTGTTATTTCATTAAGTTGTTCCTCTATCATTATCATAACAGCATCACTCAAAGGAGAAAACTGACATGTTGACGGCACTTCAAACTCAGAATTGCTTAAGTGATACCTATAAACTTTAGCCAACCAAAAATCACTATAGTCTGTAGGAAAAACCCAATTGTATATAAGTGTTTCTAAATTATAAATTTCTGTTCCATCATCGGCGATAGGATCTTCTTGTAGTACAGAATCTATTAATGTCCTTTCTTCTGTTGGAATATCTGCGTATTTATACAATAATGATTCATACGGATCATTTATTAGATATTCATCCACCACAAGTTCTAAGCATTCACTATCAATATTACATTCTTTAGGTTTATAATAAGTACCATCTCCATAGCCATAATATACAGATGGATATTCTCCAATGTATCTATTATATTGAAAATCATATGTACTATATAGTATAGTAGCGGGAAAGACATAATGTATCAATTCTTCTGAATGTGGTTGCGCAGCGACTGTTACCGTGGAAACTATTTTATTATTAAAGATGAGGGGAAACTCGTAATAGTAAGGGCGATTATTATAATCATAAACTATTACCGGGCGACTCGCAAAGAGCAACTGATCCGGGTGTTCTATAATATCGAAGATATCAAGATCTATACAAATCTGTTCGGGAAAATACAAATCTAAATTGGCACGTAACTCTGCATATGCATAGTCTCTAGCAAATTGGTAATCTAACACACCATATGCTGCATACGAATCCATATTATCGTAAGGAATTATATTTTCTCTTGAAGATATCGGAACTATTGGAGAAAAAATATCTGCATCGTCTTTGCAATCTTCTATTTCATCATTGATTATTTTACGAACAACCTGTGTAGAACTGTAATTATCTCTGTCACTAAGCGAATTATTTGAGCAAGCATAAAATATGCTGATAAATAGTAATACATTTATGCTTTTAAAGTACCTCATAAAACGATCATTATTCTATTTTTTCGCATCAAAGTTAAGCAATAAAAATAACCTATACTATATTTTCTATATTATTATGGTTATTTTTAAAGAATAATATAAAAATATACACTTGTTAAATAATTATCAACAAACAATAACTATAATAGAACAAATGCACCAAACTACTATGATTACAAACTACGTATGTGTGGGTTGGGTTGTAAAATCAGATATAATACTAAATTTTACCAAAATGATAGTAAAAAAAAAATGTTTTTTTTGTGTGGGGAGGGAGGGGAGAAAGAGGTAAAAGACACAATCCCAAATTACGCATCGGGATTTGCCTTTACTTTTTTGCTTTTCCTATGCGTTCGGTCCACCACACCCACAACATAAAGAGCATAAAGTAGAACATATACTTGAAAAGGTAGGAATGCAGGAATTCGAACCAATCGGGATGAAATTCTATAGCCAAAGTTATCAGTGTAATACGAATGATATTAAACACATAGATACACAGCCATCCCAATGGAACGAACCACAATTTACGCGACCACGATCCGCCGGAAAACATCATGATTACCAGCCATATAAAACTTTGTTTCAGTCCTGTACATCCCCACACGATGATGCTGCCCGTACCCGAATCGAAGCGCAACGATTCGGGGGCAACATAATGAATGGTATCGCGCGACAAACCAATCAATCTATACACCACGCGCGCTATATGCTCCGACATAAAATTAAACGGCAGACTTATATCCATGCCGAACCAATAGATATCTCTATCCAACTCTTCGGCATCAACCGTAAATTTCCAAAAGAAATGCGCACAGAGCAATGCGACCATAAACAAGACAACGTCCTTATACGGGCGCAATGACATAATGATATGACGTATTTTCTCACGCATTATTTAACCGTAGTGCGTGCAAAGGGTACTTCCTCTATTGAGCAGAACTGTCCCAACTGATATTTGCACCAACCTGCCTGTGCAATCATAGCTGCATTGTCGGTTGTATAGGAGAACGGGGGAATGAAAACATCCCAACGATACCGCTTTCCATAGTCGATAAACGCCTGACGGAGACCACTATTTGCACTCACACCCCCTGCCACGGCTACTTGCGTTATACCCAAATCTTTGGCAGCACGCCGTACCTTCTTCATCAGAATATCTATCACCGTTTTTTGCAACGACGCACACAAGTCGGCTTTATTCTCTTCTATAAAATTCGGGTTTTCTTGCAGTCGGTCGCGCAAGAAATACAAGAATGATGTTTTCAACCCCGAAAAACTATAGTCATATCCCGCTATATTTGGTTTAGCAAACTGAAAAGCATCGGCATTCCCCTCTTTTGCCAAACGATCTATCCAAGGACCACCCGGATAAGGCAATCCCATCACCTTGGCACATTTGTCAAAAGCCTCCCCTGCAGCATCGTCGATTGTCTGTCCCACAATCTCCATATCATCGAAGGCACGTACAAGTATTATCTGCGAATTACCACCACTCACCAACAGACAAAGAAACGGATAAGCAGGATGCCGTTCTTCCGGTTTGCCCTCGGTGACAAAATGCGCCATTACATGCCCCTGCAAATGGTTTACATCGATGAGCGGAATACCCAGACTGAGTGCCAGCCCTTTGGCAAATCCTGTTCCCACCAACAAACTCCCCAGCAATCCCGGGCCTCTTGTGAAAGCAATTGCAGATAACTCACGACGTTCCACACCCGCACGTTTAAGAGCGGTATCAATAACCGGAACTATGTTTTGCTGATGTGCCCTACTTGCCAATTCTGGCACCACACCACCATATTCTTCGTGTACCTTTTGTCCGGCAGTAACATTAGAGAGCAATATACCATCACGAATTACTGCCGCACTCGTATCATCGCACGACGATTCTATAGCCAATATAATCCCCTGTTTCATACTTGGTATCATCAAATACGGCATAAGCCGATAGTTGTTAACATCTGTTTCGGCGACAAAATTACAACAATAAATTGGTTATTCATAATTATTTTGTACCTTTGTCCCCGCTTTTTACCACTCAATAGCCCATGAGTCTATACTTTTTCATACTGAAGACAGCGGCATTGTTCCGGCGCAAACCCAAGCCCAAAGCAACGGGGTTATCCTCATCCATATCTCCCACCCAGAACGGCGTAACACCATTCGCTCCTAAAGAATTGCTTCTATTTGCTCAAAAGCGACCACAGATTATCATTGCTTTCAACACACACAAGGCTGACGAAATACTATTGGCACGCTACGCAGAAGCCCACCCTGAATGCAGCCTCATATTGGCTCCTGCCGCACTATCCGGCAAGCGTCTCCACCAATTGTTCAACCGCTTTAAAGGACGTTATATTCTTCTTTCCGAAGCCAAGCAGAACAACCTGTTTACTGCCAAGATGCTGCTCATTGATACTCCGGTATCTCTATCCGATGTATATTGCTATGCTTCAGTTATCTACATAGGAGGAGGTTTCAATGCCTCCCTACCTGATGTGCAGCCTTTCTGTACATACGGTGTACCGCTCATCTTTGGAGCCTACCACCGAAAGACCAACGATGTAAACGAAGCCCTACATTCGGGCATCGGCACTACGTTTAACAATTATAAAACACTCCACCAAACATTAACACTGCGACTGTCCGCCTACGACAAGGCAGACAACACCGCCTCTTAAGCATCAGCCTATGAAACCCTCCATACCTAAAGGTACACGCGATTTCACGCCCCAAGAAATGGAGCGACGCAATTATATTTTCGACACCGTGCGCGATGTCTTCCGTCTTTACGGCTTTCAACAAATAGAAACCCCAGCATTGGAAAACCTTTCTACGCTCATGGGAAAGTATGGCGAAGAAGGCGATAAACTCCTCTTCAAGATTCTCAATTCCGGCAATTGGCTCTCCGGCTTGCAAGGTGAAGAACTCTCGGATAACACCGTGGCGCGACTTACCAACCGAATATCCGAAAAAGGATTGCGCTACGACCTGACCGTACCTTTCGCACGCTTTGTTGTGCAAAACCGCGACAAGATTCAATTCCCTTTCAAGCGTTACCAAATACAGCCCGTATGGCGTGCTGACCGTCCACAAAAAGGACGCTATCGCGAGTTTTACCAATGCGATGTGGATGTAGTAGGTACAGACTCGTTGGTTTCGGAACTTGAACTCATACAGATTGTGCGTGAGGTTTATCGTCGGTTGGGTATTCGTGTATGTCTGAAAATCAACAACCGAAAGATTCTTGCCGGTATTGCCGAAATGGTAGGACAAGCCGATAAAATTATTGACATAACAGTTGCTATTGACAAGTTGGATAAAATCGGGCTTGACAACGTCAATAAAGAACTGCTTGAGAAAGGACTGCCTGCAGAAGCTATAGGAAAACTGCAACCCATACTATCGCTATCCGGGAGCAATACCGAGAAGTTGTCTGTTTTGAAAGACGTATTGGCAGAATCAGCCACAGGTTTGCAGGGTATTGCCGAAACCGAAACAATACTGAATTTATACACCTCCATCAGCGAAGGCGAAACACTCACCGATACCTTTTCCATAGAACTTGACCTGACACTTGCACGCGGACTCAACTACTATACGGGAGCCATCTTTGAAGTGAAGGCACTTGATGTTGCCATAGGCAGCATCACCGGGGGAGGACGCTACGATAATCTTACAGGGATTTTCGGTATGCCCGGTGTATCAGGTGTCGGCATCTCTTTCGGAGCGGACCGCATTTATGATGTACTGAATCAGTTAAACCTCTACCCCGCCACTATTGCAGGTCAGACACAACTTCTCTTTGCCTCTTTCGGTGAAGAAGAACAACGTTATGCACTACGTTGGGCGACCCAACTGCGGGCACAAGGTTTCTGCGTGGAGGTATTTCCCGAACCTGTAAAAATGAAACGCCAAATGAACTATGCCGACCAAAAGCATATACCATTTGTAGCCATTGTGGGTAGTGATGAGATGCAGAGTGACACCGTCATGCTCAAAAACATGTTCACCGGTGAGCAACAGCAGGTAACACTCAGTCAACTTGCAGAACACTTACAATAAACAAAAATACGACAACCATTTACCATCTCTTTTATCATGATGAAATATAGAAACCTATTTCTTTGTGTGTATGCGCTTTGTAGCATCATGCTCTGCGCAAAACCCTCCGACACCCATTATACAACACTTGACGGCAAGTCCGGTGTAACACTTTTTAATGCTCTTTCCGAGTGTGCCAACAAAGGTTACCACAGTTTGGGATACGACGGACTCTATACAGCCTATCCAAAAACCGACAGCCGCGACGGGCGAATATGGGATATGTATAGCAACTGCGACTTCTCCTACTCCAACAAATGTGGCAATTACCAAAGTGAGTGCGACTGCTACAACAGAGAACACTCCGTCCCAAAAAGTTGGTGGGGAGGCACCACCTCCAATCAGGGATGCGATATATTCATACTTGTGCCCACCGACGGAAAAGTAAACGGAATGCGCAACAACTATCCTTTTGGTGAAGTTTCAACCCCTACCTATACTTCCGCCAACGGCAGCAAACGCGGTCCATCCGCTATCCCGGGATACTCCGACGTAGTATTTGAACCTATTGATGAGTACAAAGGTGATTTTGCACGTGGTATATTGGGCGCAATGGTGAAGTGGAAAGGCAAATGGACGCAGGACAAAGGTTCGTCGACTTTTAATGGCAACTATACCGCCGCAGGCAACTACGGACTGACCGCCTATGGCATTACACTGCTGATGAAGTGGCATCGCCAAGACCCTGTATCGCAAAAGGAACTTGACCGCAACGACGGCATAGAGCAGACCCAGGGAAACCGCAACCCTTTTATAGACTACCCTTGTTTGGCAGAATACTTTTGGGGAGAGAAGAAGGACGAGACAGTAGACCTTGACTTGCTGATGTCGGCCTACGATCCGGCTTGGGAGGCTTCTGACAAGAGCGGTTGTGCCTGCATGCAAGTGACCTCCCCCACCATAACCACACCCAAAGCCAATACAGAGATTGATTTCGGGAATGTTGCTCTGCAGAGTGATGCTTCGAAATTCTTTACGCTGAAAGGATTGCTATTGACGCAGAGCCTAACGCTTTCTGTTGCAGGAGATGATGCTGCTGCCTTTCGTGTATCGCCATCGTCGGTTAGTGCGCAACAAGCACTGAACGGATGTGAGATAGCCATTATCTATCGCCCGGAGGCGGTAGGCACACACACAGCGCAACTTAGCATTGAAAGCAGCGAATGTTCGCCTGTTACGCTCGCCCTGAGCGGCTATGGGTATGATGCAACGCAAGGCGGTGTAGCACAAGGCGACTATATCAAACTATTGTCGACTCCCTCCGATTGGGAAGGTACTTACCTTATTGTTTACGAAAGCGAATCGGTTTGCCTGGACGGCAGTAAAGATGCCGACGGATTAGGACGTACTCCCAATACCATGAGTGTAAGTATCAGCAACAACACGATTACCGCCGGTGATGCCGTTGATGCCGCTTCGGTAAGCATTATTGCACAAAGCGGGGGTTATGCCATACGCACTGCTTCGGGATACTATTTGGGCAGTACAAAAACCAAAGGTAACCTCACCGCCAATGCGACCGTTATTGACCCGCAGACATTGGCAATAGCGCAAGGCAATGCAACTATAACCGCCAAGAACGGAACCCTATTACGCTACAACACCTCAGCACATTGTTTCCGCTACTATTCATCAGGACAAGAAGCCGTTACGCTTTATCGTAAAGAAACAAAAATACATACCGATGACAGTACTGCCGAACAAGCACCGCTTGCAACAATACAAAGCATAAACAGCAGTTTGGTCGTTACCGCTCAGCAACCGGTCAGACTAACCATATTTGACATGCTTGGCAGAACCATTGCTCAACGTACCGATGTTACCGACTGCCGGATAACACTACCGCAAGGCATATATCTCGTGCAAATAAACGATAAAGCCGAACGTATAATGATACACTAATGAACCCGCCAAAGGTTCATCCGCTAAAACAGCATCCTACCGTAGTCCGATAGGATGCTGTTTTTTTGCGGGCATTTACCTAAGTGCTTTTAGGAAATTGAAGAGTCTGTTGATTTTGACAAAATGAAAGGTCGACGAGATGTCGTTACGATCTCGTTAAGGTC
>JAMPAY010000012.1 GCA_023666945.1 Paludibacter sp. | reverse complement strand
TTTGTAGTGCTACCGGGACTCGAACCCGGGTTTACGGCGTGAGAGGCCGTTGTCCTAGACCGCTAGACGATAGCACCCTATGCTTTTCGGGAAAAGCGGTGCAAAGGTACAACTATATTTTTACTCCCGCAATACTTTGAGGAAAAAATACCGGAAAAAACGAAATGCTCCCCTAAAAGTAGCAACTACTTTTTTGAGGAGCATGCTCGGTGTTGTTATATCTTTCCCATTAATTTTCTATAACAGTCCTATAGTACCTAATACAGCAATGCAATTGAAAGGCATTATTGTATTGCTATATTTCCGAATTTTTCGGCAAGTGCTGCCGCTCTTTCACACCCATCTGTTTTTGTGATATCGCCCTCATTTAACACGCCTGCAACAAGAACTTCTCCAACAATATCCCATTTCAATAGAGCGGCAGTGCGTTCCATAGGGATTCTTACGCCATCCATTACGGTGTTATCCTCTTCTTCGCAGCAGCATAGCAATCCCATCTTTTTGTCTACAATATCTTTGCCTCCTACTACCAAAGAGAAGATGCGATCGATGACTCCTTTAATTTGTGCCGGAATGGAATACCAACTATACGGGCATGGCATAGACTACTGCATCGGCATCCAAAATATGAGGTGCTATCAGGTTAAAGTCATCATCAAAGGTACATGCTTTTCCGCTTTGAAAACAACTCATGCATGCTCTGCAACCGCCAATCTTCATTTTAGCAAAATCAAAGCGTATGACTTCGTTACCAAGCCGTTGTGCGGTATCAATAAAGGCGTTGACCATAGCAAATGTATTGCCTTTTGTGCGGGGACTTCCTGTAATTACAGTAATTTTCATTGTTGTATAGTGTTAGAGTTTTGATTATATGCTTTGGCAACACATTTCCATTCGCCTTTGAGTTTGAGCAGTAATAAATAGTCGGTAAAGTCAATTCTATCTCCCCATCCCTCTTCCAATACACGTACAACAGCCACTGTTTCTTCTATGGCAAGAATGTCGATACGTGCTTCGAAATTATTGCCGGCGCCAACAGCATCGACATTTTTGTAGAATTGCTCTATAGAGCCATGTTCTAACTTGCCGTCTAATATACCAAACAAAACGGCATCGTTCGTAAATAATGTCTTAGCATAGGCACTATTACCTTCGGCTACACTTTTAACAAAATTTTCAGCAGCAGCGTGAACCGCTGCATATTCTTCTATTTTACATCTCATATACTATTGATATTTAAGTTTATCTATAGAGTGCAAAAGTACGTAGGTATTTTGTTTTCTGCAAGTACCGAAAAAATATTCCTATACCGAAAAATTGTTCGGTATACTGATTTCCAGATATATTGTATATCTTTGCATAATAAATTATGCATACAATACTATGGTTTACGAAAAGAAAATCCCCATTGATTTAGATTGTCCTTTACGATTAACAATGAGTTTGATAGAATCTAAATGGAAGTCGTGTATTTTAGATGAACTGCGCAGCGGGCAGCCCATGCGTCCAAACGAGATACATAAATGTCTTCCGGAGGCAGCCCCGAGGGTACTGGATATTCAGTTGAAAGAGATGGTTCAAGACGGTCTTGTTACAAAAACCATCTATCCGGAACTTCCTCCACGTTCGGAATACCGAATCACAGACTTAGGTATGTCGTTGCTTCCGATTATTGATGCTATGCTGAAATGGGGGGAAGACCACTATCAGCTTTTTGAAAATAAGTATGCAAAGTAATATCCTAAACTTTGAAATACACGCAAATTAAACAAATCTCTAAAAAATATTTAGGCAGTAATGTTGATTTTCAGAACATTACTGCCTAAATTAGTTTTGATAGAGACTACTGTTTAGTCTTCTAAAGCAGCTTGGGCAGCAGCCAAGCGAGCAATAGGAACGCGGAACGGTGAACAAGAAGCATAGTTCATACCTACGCGTGCACAGAACTTAACAGAACTGGGTTCGCCACCATGCTCACCACAGATACCAGTACGCAATCCCGGACGGACAGCACGACCTTTCTCTACTGCCATCTTGATAAGTTGACCTACACCATTCTGATCGAGTACTTGGAAAGGATCGACCTTAAGAATCTTCTTCTCTAAATAAACCGGCAAGAACGAAGCAATATCGTCGCGGCTATAGCCGAAGGTCATCTGTGTAAGGTCGTTGGTACCGAACGAGAAATATTGTGCTTCGGTAGCAATACGATCGGCAGTGAGGGCAGCACGAGGAATCTCAATCATCGTACCTATTTCAAACTCAACCTCTACTCCATATTCTTCGAATACTTTTTGCGCTACCTTTTGTATAATATCTTTCTGTTGTTTCAATTCGTAGAGAATACCAATGAGCGGAACCATGATTTCGGGCATAGGATTCTTTCCTTCCAATTTCAGTTCGCAAGCAGCCGACAAGATGGCACGTGTTTGCATAGCCGTAATTTCGGGGAAGGTAATACCCAAACGGCAACCACGGTGTCCTAACATAGGATTGTTTTCTGCCAAAGAAGCCACACGCTTTTGAATGTATTCAACAGAAACTCCCATTTCTTCTGCCATGGTTTGTTGTCCTTTCAAATCGTGAGGAACAAACTCGTGCAAAGGAGGATCGAGTAAGCGGATATTAACGGGGCATCCGTCCATAGCCTCCAAGATACCCTTGAAATCGGCTTTCTGATAGGGAAGGAGTTTAGCCAATGCTTTTTCGCGTCCTTCAACGGTGTCAGAAAGAATCATTTCGCGCATAGCGACAATCTTCTGATCTTCGAAGAACATGTGTTCTGTACGTGTAAGACCAATACCCTTAGCACCGAAAGCGCGTGCTACTTGTGCATCGTGCGGTGTGTCGGCATTGGTACGAACCTGCAATTTGGTATATTTGTCGCAGAGATCCATCAGTTCTTTAAAGTCGCCTGACAGTTCGGCAGCCTTAGTAGGAACTTCGCCTGCATATACTTGACCTGTAGAACCGTTGAGCGAGATGTAATCGCCTTCTTTGTAGATAACTCCTTCGATTTCTACGGTTTTGTTTTTGTAGTTGACATTGATAGCCCCTGCACCGCTGACACAGCATTTACCCATACCACGGGCAACAACGGCAGCGTGTGATGTCATACCTCCGCGTGCAGTGAGGATACCTTCGGCAGCCGACATACCGGCTAAATCTTCAGGACTTGTTTCGATACGTACCATGATGACACGGTGTCCATCGTTGTGCCAAGCCTGTGCATCGTCGGCATGGAATACGATTTGTCCGCATGCAGCCCCGGGGCTTGCAGGAAGACCTTGTGTAATAACTTTGGCTTGCTTGAGTGCTTTTGTATCGAATACGGGGTGCAGCAATTCATCAAGTTTTTGCGGTTCACATCGCAGAATGGCTGTTTTTTCATCGATTTGTCCTTCTCGCATCAAGTCCATTGCAATTTTCACCATCGCAGTACCGGTGCGTTTACCGTTACGTGTTTGCAAGAACCAGAGTTTGCCCTCTTGTACGGTGAACTCCATATCCTGCATATCGTGATAGTGATTTTCGAGTTTTTGCTGTATGCTATTGAGTTGCGCATAGAGTTCGGGCATAACCTCTTCCATTGAAGGATATTTGGCAGCACGTTCTTCTTCGGCAATTCCTTGGAGTTGTGCCCAACGGCGGCTTCCTTCGATAGTAATTTGTTGTGGGGTACGGATACCTGCAACAACGTCTTCACCCTGTGCATTTACCAGATATTCGCCATTGAATATATTTTCGCCGGTAGCAGCATCGCGGCTGAAGCATACACCGGTAGCACTGGTTTCGCCCATATTACCGAAGACCATAGCCATAACAGAAACGGCAGTACCCCATTCGTCGGGTATACCTTCCATTTTACGATAGAGAATGGCACGTTCGTTCATCCAACTGCGGAATACGGCGCAAACGGCTCCCCAAAGTTGTTCCATGGGGTCGTTGGGGAAATCTTGGTTGGTTTGTTCTTTGATAGCCGTTTTGAAGCGTGCTACGAGCAATTTGAGTTCGTCAACACTGAGGTCTTTATCTAATTTGATACCTCTGATGGCCTTTACTTCTTCGATAATGGCTTCAAACGGGTCGATGTCTTCTTTGTTAACGGGTTTCATACCGAGTACGACATCACCATACATTTGTACGAAACGGCGGTAGGAGTCGTAAACAAAGTGCGGGTTATTGGTTTTGCGTACCATACCTTCGGCAACTTCATCGTTGAGACCCAAGTTGAGGATAGTATCCATCATACCCGGCATACTTGCTCGTGCACCGGATCGAACAGAAACCAACAAGGGGTTTTCTGTGTCTCCGAAGCGGCAGTTCATCAGTGATTCGATGTGCTTAACAGCCGCATTGACTTCGTTTTGCAAGAGTGCAACGATTTTCTCTTGTCCTAATTGGTAGTACTCGGTACAAACGTCGGTAGTAATGGTGAATCCGGGAGGTACGGGTACTCCAATGAGGTTCATTTCGGCGCAGTTGGCACCTTTACCGCCCAACAGTTCTCTCATTTGGGCGTTGCCTTCCGCTTCTCCGTTACCAAAAGTGTAAACTCTTTTCTTGTTGTCCATTGTAAAGTGGATTTTATAGATTAGTAATTCTTTTGCATTTCTTTTTTAGAGAGTGCAAAGGTACTGTTTTCTGTTTGATTATGCAATACGGTGTTTACATTTTCGGTGTAGAGGTGTTAATTTTATGTAATAGCGGTTTACTTATTGTTTTGTTGTTCTTGTTGGATGAGTTGTGCTGTAACGAAACAATCTAATCGTACATACTTGTTTTGTGCAGCGAAAAGTCGTTTCCAATAGTTGGAACGTAGCGGGTCGTTGAGTTCTTCGAAGGCTTTCTTTCGCATTTCGATGAACAAGTTGCGTGCATGTTGTTGTGACTGTGAAGCCGGTCTGCTATAGGCTTTACGCATAACATAGGTATGTTGTTTGCCATATCGCGTTCGGAAAGAGATATTTCCATCTTTGCCGAGTTTGCCCTGTATGGCTTGAATGGGGGCGGATAGTTTAATTATTGCCATAATGCTTTGAGAAGATAGTGGATTGGTAAAAAGGGTTAGTATATGGTATGCTTTGCAAAGGTAAGCAAAATAATCGGATTTCCATTCCAGGATTTGTAGGAATGAAATACCCCCAAAAGTTCAACACAAAACTTTTGGGGGTATTTTGTAAAATATCAGTAGTCGGATGGGAGTGGAAACGAGATTGTTTTTTGCTATTTTGCTACGGGGAGTAGGGCGTAAGCGATTACATCTTGGATGTCTTTAACATAGTGAAAGGTGAGTCCTTTCAGATATATTTCCGGTATTTCCTCTATATCTTTGCGGTTGTCGCCACAAAGCATGATGTCGGTAATCCCTGCTCGTTTTGCCGCTAAGATTTTCTCCTTAATTCCTCCGACGGGCAGCACTTTCCCGCGAAGTGTCATTTCTCCCGTCATTGCCAAGCGTTCGCGAACGCGACGCCCCGTGAAAGCAGATACCAAGGCAGTAGTCATAGTAATACCTGCCGACGGTCCATCTTTGGGAATAGCCCCTTCGGGTACGTGGATATGTACAGCCATTGTATCTAATTTCTCCTGCTGAATATCAAACTGCTTGGCATGTGCCTTGATATATCCTAAGGCAATGGTTGCCGACTCTTTCATTACATCGCCCAAATTACCTGTAAGGGTGAGCGTAGGGCTTTTGCTTGTAGACAAGGATGTTTCTATAAATAGAATTTCTCCTCCCACCTGCGTCCATGCCAATCCGGTAACAACGCCTATGTATTTGTTGTCTTCGTACAAGTCGCGTGAATAGCGCGGTTTGCCCAAATAGGTTTGCAAATCGGCTAAAGTAAGACTTGTATTGTAGGGTTCTTCCATAGCAATACGCTTTGCCGTTTTGCGCATAATGGCAGCAATTTTTCGGTCGAGTTCTCGGACGCCCGATTCGCGCGTATAGTCGTCGATCAACTTGTTGAGTACGGCTTTTGAGAAACGCAGTTGCGATGGTTTTACTCCATGTGCTTCCTGCTCTTTCGGTATGAGATGTCGTTTTGCAATTTCCACTTTTTCTTCTTGCAGATATCCCGTCATCTCGATGAGTTCCATGCGGTCTAACAAGGGACGCGGAATGGAGGATAAGGAGTTGGCCGTAGCAATAAAAAGTACTTTGCTGAGGTCGTAGTCGGCATCCAGGAAATTGTCGTGGAAAGTTGTATTCTGCTCGGGGTCAAGAACTTCCAAGAGTGCCGATGTGGGGTCTCCGTGATAATCGGCAGCCATTTTGTCGATTTCATCCAATACGAAGACCGGGTTGGATGATTTGACTTTTCGGATGTTTTGTATAATCCGTCCGGGCATAGCCCCTATATAGGTTCGTCTGTGTCCGCGAATTTCCGCTTCATCGTGTAAGCCTCCTAATGATATGCGTGCATATTTGCGTCCGAGTGATTGGGCTATGGATTTTCCGAGTGAGGTTTTACCTACTCCCGGAGGGCCATAGAGGCAGATAATGGGTGATTTGAGGTCGCCTTTCATTTTGAGTACCGAGAGGTATTCCAGTATGCGTTCTTTCACTTTCTCCATACCGTAGTGGTCGCTATCGAGCACTTGTTGCGCATGTGGTATATCGAAATTATCTTCGGTGTATTCGTTCCATGGCAAGTCCAACAGTGTTTCCAAATAGTTCTGTTGTGTGGAGTATTCGGGTGAGTGGGTGGGTAGGCGTTCTAACTTTTTCAACTCATTGTCAAATAGTTTAGCAATATCTTCGTTCCACTTTTTGGTTTTGGCACGTTCGCGCATATCGGTAATGTTCTGCTCAGCCGTGTCGCCCAATTCTTTTTGTATTGTTTGAATTTGCTGATGCAGGAAATACTCTCGTTGTTGCTTATCGATGTCTTCGCGTGCTTTTTCTTGTATGGACTGTTTGATTTCGAGCAATTGTATTTCCTTATTGAGAAATTCCAACAATTGCAGAGCACGGTCTTCCAACTTTTCTTGTTGGAGGAGTGCCTGTTTGTCGTTGATAGGAATGTTGAAATTGACGCATACGTAATTGACCAAAGAGGGAGGATTGTCTATATTCTTCAGTGCCAATCCTGCTTCTTGCGGCATATTGTCGGTTCGTTTTAAGATAGAGACAGCCAAGTCTTTGATGTTTGATACAAGTGCAAGAAAGTGCTTATCGTTGCGCTTTGGGAATACTTCGGGGACGGTAAGGATGCGTGCTTTCATGTAGGGTCGTTGGCTTACGATTTCATCGATCATGATTCGTTCCAAGCCCTCCAGTATGATGGTAAGCGAACCATCGGGAAGGTCGAATGTGCGCAATACGCGTGCTGCAGTTCCCAACATATAGATGTCGTTGCTCTGCGGCTCTTGTACATCGGCATCTTTTTGGCAACATACGGCAATCGGTTTTTCCTGTTCAAAGGCAGCCTTTACCAGTTTCAGTGATTTGGGTCGGGCAACAGTGACAGGCAGCAGTACACCGGGAAACAATACCATATTGCGCAAGGGTAATACCCCTAACACATCTGCATCGTTGATTTTAATCCGATTGTGTTCGTCGTTGCCATCGACTATTGAAATTACTTGTGTTTCCACTTTTGCATCGTTATCGGACAATCCCTCCAATTCGTATCTCATAAAAAAGTTCCTCCTTCATTTAATTACGGTTTATATGCCATTTTGGCATATTTGTGACATGTATTTGGCAGATAAAGCCCTTGTTTTTGTCATGAACCGGCTATATATTGTGTTTTTTGTGTTCTATTTTGTCTATATGGATGTGTTGTTGATATTGTTCAATAATCATACCAATTTCCGTTTGGTTGTGTTTGCTTCGGTTGCTTGGGGTATTGCAGGTATGCGGAGGGTAGGTATTGGGTATGTGATTTTGTCGTAATGTTATTGTAGTTGCTATATTTGTATCAGTATGTAAGTATGCGTTTGTCGGCTTTCGGTAGGCGTATGGGTAGGTGATGGTGTGGTAAGCGTCAGGTAGTTGGTTGCTGTATGTTACTTTAATGTTACTTTAATGTAACTTTAATGTTACTTTAATTTTGTGTCAGACGATGCTTTTGCTTAGGGGGGTGTTTGGGAGCGTAGGGTGGTGTAGAGGTGTTGGGAGTTGTTAGATTCGTATGGGTTGTTATGAAATTGTTTTGATTGAAATATGTATTATTTTGTGGCAAAATGATAGTTATTGTCGGGATATGTTGTGATGGTGGAGTGGGTAAGAGTTTTTTCGGGTGGGTTTCCGTGTTCGTAGTAAGTTGGAATGTGTTGTGATGGTGGAGTGGGTAAGCAAGAGGTTATTGTGCAATTGAAAATCAACTGCACAGGAATTTTGATGTAATTTTCAGAGAAGATGCTTGGCGGGCTTGGATAGAGGATGCTTGGTGGGTTTGGTGGCAAAAGTCTTCTCGCGTTTGTAGTGATTGATTTCCGATTAATTTTCAGAGAAGATGCTTGGCGGGCTTGGATAGAGGATGCTTGGTGGGTTTGGTGGCAAAAGTCTTCTCGCGTTTGTAGTGATTGATTTCCGATTAACTTTCAGAGAAGATGCTTGGCGGGCTTGGAGAGAGTATTCTTCTTAAAATCTGCCGGCGATACGAAACCCCGCATTTTGGTTAAGATATTGTTTGACAGATTTGGGATTATGCCCGGAAATGTCAATATCCATTTCTTATATTGCCGCAATCGGCATAGGACAAGTTTGTTCGGCAGGTGCACATCCTGCCGAACAAACCTCAATAGAATTATTAAACGATTGCAAAAAGCCATGTGCCATTTGGCGACGGCAACTATAGTCGGTGCAAAGAACTCATATTTATATACTTTATTCTAAAACAAATTTCCGAAGACAAACCCCGATATGGTTGCCATAACGATAACAAGAACGACATAGACAACCGTTTTCTTCGTCCCTAACACTCCACGAATAACCAGCATATTGGGCAGTGACAATGACGGACCTGCCAAGAGCAAAGCAAGCGCCGGACCTTTTCCCATACCCGAAGCCAACAATCCCTGTATGATCGGCACTTCCGTCAACGTGGCGAAATACATGAAGGCCCCTGTAAAACTTGCAAAGAAATTCGACAACAGTGAATTTCCCCCAACTGCCCATTCAATCCAACTATTCGGAATAATGCCGGCGATGGCTGTATTATCGTGTGTTGAACCTAACAGAAAACCTGCCGTAAGGACACCGATAGCCAACAATGGCAGAATCTGTTTGGCAAAGCCCCACGAAGCCAAAACCCACTCCCTGTTTTCTTCATCCCGTTTATCAAAAAGCAGGATTACAGACAATGCAGCAATCGCCACAATCATCGGTACAAGGGGGACAAATTTCGTATTGTCAATAAACATATTGGAAAGAATTACAGAAATGGCAGTCGCTACAGCACCAACCAACACCCACAAGAAACGCAGTTTCAGTATTCTGACAAGCGACAAACACAGCAAAAGCGACAAGCCACCGGTGATATACCACTTATAGGTAAAAATGCTGTACCATATTCCTGTATCGGAGGCGGCCGGTGCACCCCAGTTGGCGAACACGAGAATCAAAACCAATGTGAAGAAATGGAATGAGGTTTGCCACATCGGGCGTTTCTCAGGAGGATGTACTATATTCATCTGCTCCTCTTTCTTCGCTTTCTCCTCCTTGCGGAAAATGAAAGACATCGCCAATCCGATGACAACCGAAAACAGTACCGCCCCGATAATTCGTGCCACGCCCATTTGAAAGCCCAGAATCCGTGCGGTCAGAATAATCGACAGCACGCTGATAGCCGGACCGGAATAGAGAAACGCAATGGCCGGCCCCAAACCTGCTCCTCGTTTGTAAATGCTTGTAAAGAGTGGCAGAATAGTACACGAACATACGGCAAGGATACCCCCCGAAATAGCTGCAACCGTATAGGATAGCCATTTTTTTGCATTTGCCCCGAAATATTTGAGCACCGATCCTTGACTGACGAATACGGCTATTACACCGGCAATGAAGAAAGCAGGAAGCAGACATAATACGACATGTTCTTGTGCATACCATTTGGCAAGGTCGAGGGTAGCATTCTGGGCAGTCATAAACCGCTCGCTTCCAAGCGGTAAAAAGAATACCGCAGCAAAAACAACGATAATCCAAAAAAGGATTTTCAGTTCTTTCTTCGCATCCATGGCAGTATCACATTAAATTCCGAACAGTTGTTTTATTTCGTTTTCGGTAGGAACGTGTCCTTTTACTTTTACCACTCCGTCCACCACGATTGCAGGTGACCCCATGATATTGTAGGTCATGATTTCTGCAATATCCTCCACTTTGGTAAGTGTTACATCAAGATGATAGTCGTTGATTACTTTTTCAATTGCTTGGTAGGTTGTTTTGCATTTGGCGCACCCCGGTCCGAGTACCTTGACCTCTTTTATTTTCACGTTGGTTGCGGCTTCTTTGTTTCCGCAACAAGAGTTTGCCGGTTTCTGTGTGTCCTCAATAATCAAGTTATCAGCACATGAGCATGAGCAAGGTTTCCGATAGAACAACGATGCCCAAAATCCTTTTTTGTTTTCTTTTTTCGTTTCCATTTTATTTGAATTTTATAGTAATACATTGAATAAATAGCCAGTAATAACTGCCGTAAGAAATATCACGGCAACAATTGTAGCCACTAATTTTTTTTGGAAAATACCGGCAAGCATGCTCATTTCGGGTATCGCCATGCCTGCACCGCCTATCACCAACGCGATAACAGTACCGATGCTCATTCCTTTGCTCATCAGAGCCACACCAATGGGAATAGCCGTTTCTGCACGGATATATAACGGGATGCCTAACACTGCGGCTATCGGAATGGCGAACCAATTATCGGGTCCGGCTATTTTCAATACAAAATCTTGTGGCATATAACCGTAAATGCCTGCGCCAAGAGCCACACCAATCAAGAGATAGGCTAATATGGGGCGCAAACTGTTCCATGCCGATGTAAACGCGTTCTGCAACTTGCGTTGTATGGACCATGCTTTTTTATTCTCTCCGGTTTCGTTAGGTTCGTTCCGAAGACGCACGTTCTTTACATACTTATGCATTCCCATTTTTGCCAAAATGAAGCCAAACAGTACCGACGCTATAAAGGCGATGATAAAATAGGCAGCCATAGCCTTGAAGCCAACCATTGCCCCCAACATTCCGATTATAATCGGATTAAGTAGTGGTGAGGCTATCAGGAACGACATGGTACTGCCAAAAGGAACTCCGGCATTAAGGAATCCCACAGTCATCGGGATAGTGGAACAAGCACAAAATGGGGTAAGAGCGCCAAATAATGCAGCCATGACATTGCCAAGAATACCACGCCCGGAAAGCCATTGCCTGATTTTATACTGCGGTATGTACATTAAAATTATTTCTACAGCCGCACTGATGAGCATGAACAAGGCTATCAACTCAATCGTGATAAACACGAAGTATTCCAATGTTTCAATTAACGTGTTCATTGTTATAAAGTTATTATGCAATAATAAATTCCAATACCCATAAACAACCCTCCGACAATCCAATTCAGCAATTTCTGTACGGTCTGCATCTTGCCGTAAAAACTGCTGATATGCTGTACACTGAACGCCAATATCCAAGCAACGACCAAAACAGGTAGTGCAGTTGCGACGGCGAACAGCACAGGCAGCAGATAGCCCAGGGTTGCCGTTACCGACATAGGGATAAGCATTCCGAAATAGAACACTCCGCTTGTGGGACAAAACGCCATAGCAAACAACATCCCAAGCAATAATGAACCGAAACCGCCTTTGCGTGCCAATCCTTCGCCATTTCCATTGAAGCCAAAGGACGGTAATTTAAGTTTGTTGCCAAATAGCATAAACAAACCTATCAGCATTAAAGCCGGACCGAGAATCATTTCTCCGTACTTACCGATAAACTTCTGAATACCGAACAAACTCGCCCCCTCTCTGAATATCAGAATCAATACGACGCCCAATATCGTGTAGGCAATAACACGCCCAAGCGTATATAAAAGACCGTTTCTGAATATACGGCGACGATTGGCAACATCCTTGCTGATGAAGCCGATTGCGGCTATGTTTGTAGCCAGCGGACAAGGAGAAACCGCAGTGAGCAATCCTAAAAGGAATGCTGTAAATGCCGGGGTTGTGCTGCTATTCAATAGTGTCTGTAACCACTCCATAGTTACTCTATTTTATTTAGTGAAACCTTGACTTTTTCAATCAGTCCGTTTTTGAACGTATCAGGAGCGTTACGGGCATTGGCAAAAGCGTATTCGGTCAGATTTTCATACGTTTCCTTTCCTTCTGTCCATTGGCTGATGAACAAAGACGACCAAGTGACTTCATACTTTTCTGCAATCTTCTCGTTCTCCGGTTTGGAAATATCGATTGTTTTGAAAACAACCGTTCCTTTTTTTAATTCATCTGCAAACTGCATTTCGATAGCTTCTTTGGCATTCTTTTCTATTGCCATACAAGTAGCACAACGCTGTTTCCCGTGAAAATACAGGATTTCCACATGGTCTTTTGTTTCTCGTGATTGTGTTTGCTCCACTGTTGCGGTGTCGCCTTTCTTTGTACTGTTGCTGCTACAGGCAGCCAATCCAGAACAGATTGCCAAGACTAAAATCAGTTTATTCATACTTTTCTTTTTATTTGGTTAAACTTGTGTTTGTTATTCGTAAAACAACGAACATATTGATTAAAAAAATTGTCGCTAATCGCGACAACTCCCTTTTTCAGAGGTGCTTTGTCCGAAAAATTCTGCAAAGAGCATGGAGGCGATTTCCCAATTCTCCCAGTTGATGCAGTAGCGCACTTTTGGCGGCTCGATGGTTCCCTGAATCAGCCCCGCCTCTTTCAACTCCTTCAAATGTTGCGATACGGTGGCTTTGGAAATCGGCAGCACATCGTGGATATCGCCGAAAAAACAACACTTTTGTTTAACCAAAAAATGCAGTATCGCAAGCCGTGTCGGATGTCCCATCGCTTTTGCAAAACGGGCAAGTTGCTCTTGTTTTGTCGTATATTCCTTATTTTCCATTTTAGTTACTGTTTGTTGTTCGCAAAATTACAAACAATATTTGATATACACAAAATAAATCTCCTTTTTTTTCTAATTAAAAAAACGGGTAGCATTTTCAATTATGTATAGCCCTCATTTTATTTATAATTTCAAGCCTTTTTGCCGGTTCTCTTCCTTGGCATAGAGTTGCAGACGTCCGTTAAGGATATGTCGGGCAGTTAAATTGCTCGCCGAATTGCGTATATGCGGCGATGTATCTTCGGAATACCATCTGTTCTATTTCGCATCTGTTGGAATCTGCCGTCCACCATTTTCCTTTTCGGCGATTTCGGGCGTAGGCGGTGCAAGTTCCAACTATATCTTACGATGAAGGGCCGCAAGTTAGGACTTCAACTGTTTCGGTTCCTCCGCCTTTTACCACATCTTGCCTGCTATCTTCTTGAAAGACTTGCAGAACCGAATAGTTTTGCGTAATTTTGCAAGCGGTCTGAGGAAACTCAGTCTGAGACATATTAGAAAGAAAGAAGCGTTATGCTTATCTTGTGAATTGAAAACCTGAGAAACTTTCAAAAAACAGCACAAGGGATGGCATAGTGGTTCTCACGCTATAGCGTGGGCTGCTATTACCATATTCGTGCTAAGGGTTTTCTCAGGACCTTCAATTCAGACGTGGCATTTGCGGTTCCACGCTTCTGTTTTTATAAAAGGTCTTCACGGAACCGGAGGGCAAAAAAACTTGGTAATATGAAAAAATTACTATCTATTACAATGTGGCTTATGCTTTCGGTTTTGGCATATGCGCAACAAGAAGTTACTCGTTTTTTGGGGATTCCGGTTGACGGGAGCAAGTTGGAAATGATACGCAAATTAAAAGAAAAAGGGTTTCGGTATGACTCCACATCGGGATTATTAGAAGGAGAATTCAACGGTAGAGACGTGTATGTGAGTGTGGTAACGAACAATAATAAAGTATATCGTATTATGGTAAGGGACGCCAATCCTTGTGGAGAACGTGATATTCAAATTAGATTTAACAGGCTTTGTAAACAGTTCGCTAATAATTCAAAATACATTTCCAATGGAGATTATACCATCCCGGACGATGAGGATATCTCTTATGAAATGGCAGTTCATAAGAAGCGTTATGAGGCAAGTTTCTATCAAAGGTCTATGCAACTACAAGGGACTTCTTTACTCCAACAAGATGTAATGGTTCAAGTATTAAAAGAAACATTTCTAAAAAATCTAAAAGAAATGGGAGAAGAACTATTGGAAAATCCAAGTGCAACCGAAGCAGTAAAAGAAGTAATAGAATTGCTAAAGAATTGGGCAAATTCCACCGAAACCGGAGAAGAATTAATAGAGTCGCTAAGAACTTGGGCAGATTCCACCGGAAATGGAGAAACGATAGAATTGCTAAAGGAGACGGTAGATTTAATAGGAGAAGGCATAGAACTGCAAAGTAAAACCTTTCTAAATAGATCTGTTTGGTTTATGATATCAGACTTTCGTGGAGAGTATTATATCTGTATGTATTATGATAATAAATACAATGAGTCGAATGGTGAAGATTTGTAAAATGTGCTGATAGGTAATTTCGTTTTCTATAGAATAAGATACAAATAGCGGACACTGTGAGAGGTGTCCGCTATTTTTGTATGGTTGCAATATGTAGGTTGTAACGTTATTGCAAGCGTTTGCGTATGGCCTCGCTTTCGGCTTCGTATCCTGGTTTGTCGAGCAAAGCAAACATGTTTTTCTTGTAGGCTTCCACACCGGGTTGGTTGAACGGATTGACTCCCAAGAGGTATCCGCTGATGCCGCATGCTTTCTCGAAGAAATAGATGATTTCTCCCAGATAGTATTCATTGAGTTCGGGCATTTCGACTTTGATGTTAGGTACGCCCCCGTCGACGTGTGCTAACATGGTTCCGAGTTCCGCCATTTTGTTGACTTCGTCGACACGCTTTCCTGCCAAGAAGTTGAGTCCGTCCAAGTTGGCGTCATCGTGCGGGAAATCGACCCGATAGTTTTGTTTGGCAACGGAGATGACCGTTTCGAAGAGTATACGTTCGCCCTCTTGTATGTATTGTCCCATGCTATGCAAGTCGGTAGTAAAATCGGCAGAAGATGGGAAGATACCTTTGTTTTCTTTTCCTTCGGATTCTCCGTAGAGTTGTTTCCACCATTCGGCTACGTAGTGCAATTTGGGGTGGAAGTTGACAAGCATTTCGACTTTCTTACCGTTGTTATACAGTACGTTTCGTGCAGCAGCGTACAATGCGGCAGGGTTTTCTTCGAACGGAGTATCGATTCCGCACACTTGTTGCATGCGTAGAGCACCTTCGACCAATTTGCGGATATCGAATCCTGCACATGCGATGGGAAGGAGTCCGACGGGTGACAAGACGGAATAGCGTCCACCGATGTTGTCTTCGATAACAAAGGTTTTGTATCCTTCTTGTGTTGCGAGCGTGCGCAATGCTCCGCGTGCCTTATCGGTGATGCATACGATGCGTTCTTGTGCAGCCGTTTTTCCCACTTGCTTTTCCAATTGTGTTTTGAGGAGTCGGAACGCCAAAGCTGGTTCGGTAGTGGTACCAGATTTGCTGATGCAAATGATACCGAATTTTTTATCTTTGAGCAGTTCTTGCAATTCGTAGAGATAGTCTTCTCCGATGTTTTGTCCTGCATAAACGATTTGTGTTTGTTGGCTGTTCATCCATGCGAATGAGTTATTGAGTGCGTCGATAACTGCTTTCGCGCCCAGATAGGACCCACCAATACCAATAACGACAATAATTTGGCATTTGCTGCGCAGTTGTTCTGCCGTTTCGATTACGTCGGTAAGGTGTTCTTGTGTTATTTCTGCGGGCAAGTTGAGCCATCCTAAGAAATCGTTTCCTTTGCCGGTGCCGTTATGCAACATTTGTTGTGCTTGTGCCACCTGTTCTTTGTAAGCCATTACCTCGGTATGTGTAACGGCTTTCGTGTAGTTTAACTGTATATCCATTGTGGTTAAAAGTTAGTTGTTATTCTATTACATTAGTTTGGTAGTAAGTTCTTGAATGACCAGTATGGGGGATTGCTGCCGATACAAAATATCGTAGACGGCATCGACAATAGGCAATGACACGTGGTAGCGTTCGTTGAGTTGGTGAATACACTTTGTTCCGTAGTATCCTTCAGCGACCATTTCCATTTCTACTTGTGCGGCTTGTACACTGTAGCTCATTGCAATCATGGCTCCAAATTGTCGGTTGCGCGAGAAGCGTGAGTAGCTTGTGACCAGCAAATCGCCGAGATAGGCAGAATCGCTTATATCGCGGTGCATGGGGTAGGTGGCGGTAGCAAATCGTGCGATTTCTTGAATGGCATTGGATAGCAAGACCGAGATAAAGTTGTCGCCATACTTTAATCCGTGGCAGATACCTGCCGCGATAGAGTAGATATTCTTCATTATGGAAGAGTATTCCAAGCCCCATATATCTTCGCTAACGGTAGTGTGTACGAACGGTGTGGTAAAGAGTTTTGCCATATCGCGTGCTTGTTCGCGATCGATGCATCCGATGGTGAGGTAACTGAGTCGCTCTAACGCCACTTCTTCGGCATGGCATGGTCCTGCCACGACTCCCAATTGTGAAACAGGCACAGAGTATCGTTCGTGTATGTAGTCGGTGATAATCATATTATCTTCGGCTACCATTCCTTTAACGGCAGAGATAACAATTTTTCCTCGTATGCTGCGGCGCAGTTTTTTGAGTGTAGACTTTACGTAGGGTGATGGGATGGCAATGATAAGTACATCGGATGTGCTTACCACTTGGTTGATGTCGCTTGTGAAATGTATGCGTGAAGTATCGAAACTTGCAGCGGACAAGTAGGAGGGGTTTTTTCCTAATTGGATAAACTCCTCGATTTTTTCTTGTCGGCGCATGAACCAATTGATTTCTGCGACATTATACAGCACAATTTTCGCCAAAGCCGTAGCCCAACTGCCACTTCCGAGAATGGCAATTCGGCGTTGCAGCATAGGCGTTGCAGCCGTACGTTGTGTAACCGTGGTCATATATTTGATTTTGGTTGGAAAAGATTATTGTTCGCGTTTCATTTGTGGGAAGAGCAATACTTCTTGAATAGCGGTTTGTCCCGTCATGAGCATTACGAGTCGGTCGATACCGATACCAATACCCGATGTAGGAGGCATTCCGAATTGCAATGCCCGCAAGAAATCTTGGTCAATAATCATGGCCTCTTCGTCTCCCTTATCGGCCAGACGCATTTGTTCTTTGAACCGTTCTTCCTGGTCGATGGGGTCGTTGAGTTCGGAGTAGGCATTTGCCAACTCTTTTCCGTTTACCATCAGTTCGAAACGTTCGGTTAATCCGGGTTTGGAACGGTGCATTTTTGTAAGCGGCGACATTTCGACGGGATAGTCGATGATAAATGTAGGCTGAATGAATGTACCTTCGCAAAATTCGCCAAACAATTCATCGATCATCTTTCCTTTTCCCCAAGAAGGTTCTACCTCGACATGGAGTGTGTGGCAAATATCACGTATTTCGTCTTCCGTTTTATCGTTCAGGTCGTAGCCTGTTTTTTCTTGTATAGCCTCCAATATGGGTAAACGGCGATAGGGTGCCTTGAAACTGATGGTTTTGCCATCGATAACAGTTTCGGTAGACCCATTGACGGCAATACAGATTTTTTCGAGCAATTGTTCGGTAAACGACATCATCCAGTTATAGTCCTTGTACTGTACATAGAGTTCCATACAAGTGAATTCGGGATTGTGTGTGCGATCCATACCTTCGTTGCGGAAATTCTTTCCGATTTCGTAAACGCCTTCGAAACCTCCTACGATGAGTCGTTTGAGGTAGAGTTCGGTTGCGATACGCATATACATTTCGACATCCAATGCGTTGAAATGTGTGATGAATGGTCTTGCCGAAGCACCACCAGCAATGTTTTGCAAAGTGGGTGTTTCGACTTCGGTATAGCCTTCTGCATCCAACAAATTGCGCAATGTACGCAAGACAGTGGCACGTTTAAGGAATGTATCTTTTACTCCATCGTTGACAATAAGGTCTACATAGCGTTGACGATAGCGTAACTCGGGATTGTCAAACTTATCGTATGCCACTCCGTCTCGGTATTTGACAATAGGCAACGGGCGCAAGGATTTTGCCAATACGGTCAGTTCTTGTGCATGAATGGATATTTCGCCTGTTTGTGTACGGAAGACGAAACCTTTGATGCCGATGAAGTCGCCAATATCCAATAGTTTTTTGAACACGACATTGTACATATCGGGATGTGCTTCGGTGGCAATATCATCGCGCGACACATAGACTTGAATGCGTCCTTTGGAGTCTTGCAACTCGATAAAAGAGGCTTTCCCCATAATACGGCGTGACATCAGACGTCCTGCTACCGTCACTTCCTTTCCTGATGTTTCATCGGTGAATTGCTGCTTAATATCTGCAGAATAACCGGTGACCACATACTCTTGCGCAGGGTAGGGGTCTATACCTATCTCGCGCATCGACTGAAGGCTTTGTCGCCTTATCAATTCCTGTTCTGAAAGTTCCATATTGTATATCTAATTATTTTTCAATCTAAAAGCGAAAGAAGTAGCAGGTACAGATTCAGTCAAAGAGTGTTTCTGCCACACTTTTTTCGCTTTGCAAAGGTACTATATTTTTTTCAAAGTAGAAAATACACAACAGGTTTCTTACTCTCTACGCTATACATGGTTTTTGCCAATAGGAGAATGTAGGGCGAGTAGGTTTATAAAAAAGAGGATACTCCGATAGGGAGCATCCTCTTTGCATTAAGAAAAAGACATTTATTTTTTCTTACTATCTTCAGTTATTGTCAGTTCGTTTTTCTTTGTATCTGTAAAACGATATTGCAGCAGTCCTAATTGCTGGTCGGGTATGAGTTTTACTCCGAACTTTCGTTTCCATTTGCTGCGTAACGACGAGAGTAATCCTCGGTCGGCATACGCAAATACATAGGGATGCACATACAAATATATATTCTTTCCGAACTTCCCTGTATAAGCCTCGATTTCCTCTTCCAGTGTATCGGTAAAGAGTAACGACGGCTGAATTTTTCCTTTTCCCAAACACGTTGGGCATACCTCTCGCAAATCCACTTCCACAGCGGGGCGCACGCGTTGACGTGTTATTTGCATAAGGCCGAACTTCGAGAGTGGCAACACATTGTGTTTTGCTCTATCAAGTCCCATAAGTTTTACCATGTGCTCATAGAGTGCTTGGCGATGTTCCGCTTTGGAGAGGTCGATAAAGTCGATTATAATAATTCCGCCTATATCGCGTAAGCGCAATTGGTGTACAATCTCTTCAGCTGCCAGCATATTTACATTGAAGGCATTTTCTTCTTGGTCATCGCCTTGTTTTTTGCTGCCACTATTGACATCGATGGAAAAAAGTGCTTCCGTCCGTTCGATGATGAGATAGCCTCCATTCTTGAAACTTACGGTGCGTCCCAAACCCGTTTTCATTTGTCGGGTTACGTTAAAGTTGTCAAACACCGGCTGAGTTCCATTGTAAAGATGCACTATATCAGCACATTCGGGAGCAATCAGTTCTACATAGGTACGAATCTCGTTGCAAACATCTTCGTCGTTTACCTGAATGTTACAGAACGTAGGATTGAAAACGTCGCGTATGATGCCGATGGCGCGTCCGATTTCTTCCGAAACCAATGTTGCCCCTTTGTTAGGCTGAAGTTTTGCAACTGTTTCTTCCCAACGTTTAGATAGCAATTTGAGTTCGCCATCCAATTCTGCTACTCGTTTGCCTTCTGCCACCGTCCGCACAATAACACCGAATCCGTTGGGTTTGATGCTTTGTACCAATTGGCGTAAGCGACTCCTTTCTGATTCGGATTTGATTTTGTTAGATACCATCACCTTTTCGGCAAAAGGAATTAGCACCATATTGCGGCCTGCCAATGAAATTTCGGCTGTCAACCGCGGTCCTTTTGTGTTGATGGGTTCTTTTGATACCTGAACCAATATCTCTTGTCCGGTAGTGAGGAAATCGGCTATCCGCCCTTCTTTTCCCACTTCCGGTTGTGAAAGGAACTTGCTCATGGACGCTTTTTTTTGTCCATCGGTGAGCACCGATTGTGTAAATCCGTTCAAACGTAAAAAACCGGCTCCCAAATCAAGATAGTGAAGAAAAGCGTCTTTTTCGTAACCAACATCTACGAATACGGCATTTAGCGCAGGCATTACTTTTTTTACCTTACCAAGGTAGATATTACCGACAGCAAAAGTCTTCTCGCGTTTGTAGCGATTGATTTCCGACAATCGGTCATCTTCCAATAGTGCCACCGAAATTTCCGTAGGTTGAACATCTACTACTAATTCACTTTTCACTATTTTATTAACATTTTAAGTCTCGCCCATCACTAATCGCGCCCGAAATAGTTGTTACTAATTGGCAAGACAGGTTTATAAATAAAAACAAACTCGCGATTCCTACGGAGAGTAATCCAAGTTTGTTTTCAATCGGTTAACTTTCCGCCTTATTTCTTCTTATGGCGGTTCTTGCGCAAACGTTTTTTACGTTTGTGAGTAGACATCTTATGTCTTTTGTGTTTCTTACCGTTTGGCATTGTCGTAATTATTTAATTGTTTTTACAAATTCTTTTGAAGGTTTGAAGGCCGGGATTTTGTGTTCCGGAACCACAATGGTCGTTTTTGCTGAAATATTGCGAGCAATTTTCTCTTTACGTACTTTCGTAATAAAAGAACCGAAACCGCGGAGGTAAACGGCTTCACCTGCGCACACCGAGTCTTTAACATTGCTCATAAACGACTCAACAACATTCAGAATAGTTACTCTGTCGTAACCCGTCTGCGATGCGATTTGATTAACAAGTTCTGCTTTTGTCATTTTAATGATGCTATTTTATAGTTTATGTATTCACTTATTCAATCCGCCCTTTCATGCACCTGCCAGAATCAGGCGAAAAGCGAGTGCAAAATTAAGCAAAGTTTTTGAGTCTGGCAAACTTTTAACGAAAAAGTTGCGCTAAAAAGTGCCATGAAACTTATTTTGTGGCACTTAGAATAGTTTCCAATTCTTGGAACGACAAATTGCGCCCTACTATAATTCCCTGATTGTCAATTAATACGGTTGCAGGTATTGCATTTACACCATAACGCACTACAGGCTCCGAACGCCATCCTCGCAAATTGTTTACATGTAGCCATTTAAGTCCGAATTTGTCTATGGCATTTTGCCAAGCGGCAGCATCGGCATCTAAAGATACACCTAAAATTTGCAATACATCAGCATAGCGGGCATATAAATCGCACATTTGGGGCATTGAAGCACGACACGGACCGCACCAAGATGCCCAAAAATCGACTAATATATAAGGTGTGTTGCCCACTATTGAGGACAAACTTAAGGTATCGCCATTGGTTGTAGGAAGCGAAAAATCGATATAAGGACATCCTGCGGATGTCGCTTTGGTGGCAGTCCAGGATTCGTAGATACGAGGAATTGTACCATAACTCATACTTTCATCTGTCAACCGGGACAAAATTTGTTCGCATTGCTCCGAATCGAACAACCAATAACTTTGCGTAAACAGATAGTTGGAAACCAATGTATTGATATGCTCAAGAATAAATTCGGACACAAAATCGATATAGAGTGTTTCTAACGATGCTTTTTCCGTACTGTCGGTAGTTGCTTCGTACAAAGATGTCAAACGATTATTTTCTTCTTGGAAGGCTGTGAGCAAATCGTTGTTTGCAGTTCCGTTGCATACAAAATGATGCTGCAAGTTACCTTGTGAATCGTCGGTTTGTGACAAGTGGCATACTATTTTTCCGGCTTCCAATACCACATGGACATCGCCATAATCCTCTATGCGCATGGTTGCCACTTGTGGTTTGGGTAAAGGTTGGTGGAAAGCAAATGCGTTGTTGCTGATAGTGCTTGTATATGTGACATCAAATTCAGCCGTATCGGTTTCTACATAAAGCGTTACGGTTTTTCCCTCTAAGTTCAAAGCGGAGTCTGCTGTGCCGCGAATTTCCAACTTTGGGCTGCACGCCATCAAGAACGGCAGCAGCAACGAAAATAAAGTCAGTTTTTTCATGTTCATAAATAATGCGTATCTTTGCAACCGCAAAAGTAATATATTTTTCATGAATCCACAATATATACAGCATCAGTTGGTTAATTGGTATGAACGCAACCAAAGGGCCTTGCCGTGGCGTGAGACGGACGACCCTTATCGTATTTGGATTTCAGAAATTATTTTGCAGCAGACACGTGTGGTTCAGGGCTACGATTACTATCTTCGTTTTATCGAACATTTTCCTACTGTACGTCATTTGGCAGCGGCTTCAGAAGATGAAGTGTTGCTACTTTGGCAGGGACTGGGCTATTACTCCCGCGCACGCAATCTGCATCAGGCAGCACAACAAGTGCTGCAGCAGTACGAAGGCGTTTTTCCTCGCGATTACGCATCGGTTCGCGCGCTTAAGGGGATAGGAGATTATACTGCGGCAGCCATTTGTTCGTTTGCCTACAATCAGGCTTATGCAGTGCTTGACGGCAATGTTTATCGGGTATTGGCGCGCTTGTACGATGATGCAACGCCCATTGATAGCACTGCAGGAAAGAAGCGTTTCATGCAATTGGCGGACACCTTGCTTTCTCGTGCTAATCCGCGATTGCATAATCAGGCTATTATGGAGTTGGGGGCTTTGCGATGCACACCGCAAAACCCCGATTGTGCACAATGTCCGTTACATTCCGCATGTTTGGCATGCGCACATCAAACCGTACAATTCTTACCCGTAAAGAGTAAGCAGACAAGCGTTAAAGACCGCTATTTCAATTACGTCATTAACATTTGCAATCATAGGACGGTGATTCAACAACGCCAACACAAAGACATTTGGCAGCATCTGTATGAGTTTCCATTGTATGAATCGGACCATCTATTGTCTGCCAATGAACTTATGCAACAATTGCAGAGCGGAAGGGTAGTGCGTCAAAGCCCCGATTTGGTACACCTGTTGTCGCACCAACGTATTCACGCTCGCTTTTTCTTGGTTGAGACCGATGCTTTGCAACCCGATGACGGACAGATTATCATAGCGGAGGAATCGTTGGCGGACTATGCCCTTTCCCGACTCACGCAAAAAGGCATCGCCTCGCTCTTATAAACGGCGTCCGATGTAACGATGCACTTTCCTACGATATGCACCATACGACTCGCCATATTTAGCCGACAATATCTTTTCCTCTTGCAATCTTATTATTTCGGATAGCCTACATCGAGGCAGAACACACTCTCGAACCACCCATATTTTGGATGATTGGAAAAATATCGCTACCTTTGCGCAGCAAAATTAAATACTAAAAAAATATGATTAAACATTATTTTTCTTATTTGCAAGACATTGTCAAAGCACAGTGGGAAAAGCCGGCTATCACCGATTTGGATGGGGATTGCAGTTACACTTATGGAGAAATGGCGCGGAAAATTGCAGAGTTGGGTACTCTCTTTAAGGCATTGGGATTGAAAGCAGGCGACAAAATGGCAATCTGCGGACGCAATTCGTCGAATTGGGTTATAAGTTATCTTTCGATAGCAGCATTCCGAGGAGTTATCGTATCTGTACTGCAAGATTTCAAGAGTGAAGATATACACGGCTTGGTTAATCACTCAGATGCTAAAATCCTTTTTGTAGGACCTTACGTTTGGAAAAACCTTGATGCAGCAGCAATGCCTCAGTTAAAGGCCATCATCTCTATCGAAGATTTTTCGCTTATCTATGCCAAAGACGATACCGTAAGCGAATCGGCTGCACAACGTGAACAACTTTTCAACGAAACTTATCCCAACGGATATGGAAAAGACGATGTTTGCTTTCCTACCGATAACTTGGACGAACTGGCACTCATCAATTACACTTCCGGATCAACGGGTGACCCGAAAGGAGTGATGTTGTCCTATAGAAGCCTTTCTTCAAATGTAGAGCAGGCGTGCGAAGTATTACCCAATAAGCAGGGCGAAGAAGAAGTTTCCATGCTGCCTTTGGCGCATATGTACGGACAGTTGGGCGATTTCCTTTATCAGTTATGCACGGGGTGTCATGTGTACTATCTGCGCAAGTCACCTACGCCTACAACATTGCTTAAGGCTTTCCAGCAAGTACATCCTTATATGATAATTGCCGTACCGTTGGTGATAGAGAAAATCTATAAGAAGAGTATCTATCCGGTGGTTAGCAAATCATTCTTCAAGAAAATGTGGAAGAGCCCTATTGTGGGATCATTTCTGAAAAAACAGGTCAAGAAGAAACTTATCAACGCATTTGGTGGGAACATCCGATATTTCTTGTGCGGAGGAGCTGCACTCAATCCGGAGGTAGAAAAGTGCCTGATGGATATACATTTCCCGATTAGTATAGGATATGGCATGACCGAGTGCGGCCCCTTGGTGAGCGGATCAAAACCCGAAGTGTTTAAAGCACGCTCATGCGGGCAAATATTGCCGGGAATGGAGGCTAAGGTAGTGCCTTTGGAAGAAGGGGGAGAAATAGGAGAGATTTATGTTCGTGGTAGAAACGTTATGGAAGGATATTATAAGAACGAAGAAGCCACCCAAGCCGTAATGCAACCCGATGGTTGGATGCGGACGGGCGACCTCGGAACCATTGATAAAGACAACTATATCTACCTGCGTGGACGCAACAAAAACATGATTCTCGGAGCATCCGGACAAAATATCTATCCGGAAGAAATAGAAGACAAACTCAACAACCTGGAGGGAGTAACCGAGAGCATTGTGGTTGAGCGTAACGGCCGACTTATAGGACTGGTTTTCCCCGACTATGCTTTAGATGGCAAAGAAGAAGGCGAAAAAAGCATTATGGATATCATGATGGAAAACTTGAAGAAACTGAATGATATGTTGCCGGGATATAGCAAAGTGAGCAAAATCGAACTGATGGAACACGAGTTTGAAAAAACTCCCAAAAAGAGCATCAAACGTTTTCTATATAAATGATGTTTGATTACGTATGATACCTTTCGCCGGAAGGTGTAATATCGAATCCATGTCTTGCCCTGAGTGGCTTGGCATGGATTTTGTATTCTTGTGTGAGAAGATATAGATATTAACCAATCAATATTGCAGTTATGAATAGAGGTAAATGTTTGGGAGCAATTGTTATGCTGGCTTGCTCATTGTCTGCAGAGGCTATTACACAATCGGCAACCCTATCCGATGTGGTAGTATTTCGTACCGGTGCAGAGTTGCATCATGTGGCTGATGTGGCGGTTGAAAAGGGAGACAATACAATCGTGTTGGAGGGATTAAGTCCTGTGGCTGATGTCAATACTTTTAGGATAACCTTGTCAAATGGAGTCAATTTGGTGGCGCACGAATACAGTATAGACAATCTATCGATAGAAAAGACATCGCTCGCTTTTCGATTGATGAACGATTCTTTGACAACCTTGGAAGAACGCTATGAGGTGTTGCAAAACGAAATAGCCACTGTGCAACAGATGCTCACCCTTTTGAATGAAGGAGTGGGGCAGACCATGTCGGCAGAGCGGCAAGTGATTACAGGTACTTTGATAGACACAAACCTTGATTACTATGCACAACGCTCCAAAAGTTTATATGCACAAAAAAGCATGGCGGAAAAAGAGCAAACCTTGCTTAAGAAACGTATTGCAGAATTGCAGCAACGTATTGCGCAGGCAAATGCCTATAATGTAGGTAAAACAGGTGTGCTGTCGTTGCACTTGAATGCACCACAAGCCTGCAAGGCAGAGGTGAAAGTATGCTATTTTACGCATGCGGCATCGTGGCAACCCACTTATGAAGTAACGGTTGCTTCGCAAGAGGATCCGTTGGTGTTGCACTCCAAAGCACTACTTACACAAACTACGGGAGTTGATTGGGAGAATGTGCATCTGACGCTTTCTACGGCATTGCCGCATCAGGGATTGAGCGCACCGGAACCAACGAAATGGTTATTACGCCAACAAATGCAGGTTAGACCCAAAGCCGCCGTATTGTATAGAACCAATATGATGACAACCGATGCAGTAGAAACAGTATTCGAAATGGAAGATGCCGCTGCCGGTGCTTCGTCGGCAGATAATACCGACAGAGACGGAAGAGTATTTGATGTAACGACGCCTTATACGGTATTTTCCAACGGTAAACCGCAGGTGATTGCCTTGGGAATGCAATCAGTGGACAATGTAAGTTACGGATGGTACACATTGCCGCAAATGGATAATACGGTTTATCTGGCAGCCCAGTTGCTTGATTTCCCGAGCGGGATGTTGTTAGATGGTAATGTGTCTGTTTCTTATAGGGGAACATACTATGGAGAGCAGTATATGCGGTTCTCGGCGGCAGACAAAAAGATAAGTCTTACATTAGGAGAAGAACCGCTGATTGCAGTCAAACGAGAGCGAATCAACGAATATAGCCAAACCAAGCAACTTGCTAACGAAACAAAGATAACGGTACTCTATAAGATTACAGTGAAGAATAATCTGACCACGGCAGCCACTGTAACACTGAAAGAAACGTATCCTATTTCCGCAACCAAAGGAATAGACGTAAGTATATCCGATAAAACAACACGTTGGACGGAGTGTGATACCGATAATGGTGTGCTTACATACGACCTTACGTTGCAACCCGGTGAAATTAAAGAAATTCAGGTAGGCTATACAATTAAATATCCTAAAGATTGGAACATCAATTTCCATTGATAAAAAAAGTAAAGTATGAAGATACGACAAATAGAATATCCGCATGTAGGCGACCACATTCGCTTCTTAGATTCAGTAGGTGGTGGCATTGTTACTCGCATTGATGAACAACGCAAATTGGTATATGTTATAGATGAGGACGGATTTGAACTGCCTGTTATTCCCTCACAATGTGTTGTTATTGCTTCTGATTTTGCACTACAAACGGCAACCGACACCAAGGGGGAAGTTCGTGTTGCAAAGGTGGAACACGAAACACATATTCCCGTGAATGTTCATAAGGTGGAGGAGGTGGTTACCGAACTTCCACGACACAAGAAAAAGAACCCCGAGATTGTGGAGGTTGATTTGCATATCCATCAGTTATTGGATACTACCTTGGGAATGTCAAATGCCGATATGTTGCTCTATCAGTTGAAAGTGGTGCGCGATACGATGCAAGCGCATGTGGCACATCGGGGGCAAAAGATAGTTTTTATACATGGTAAAGGCGAAGGTGTATTACGCAGGGAAATAGAGAAACTATTGAAGAAAGAATATCCAAAGTGTGATTATCAGGATGCCTCTTTTCGCGAATATGGCTTTGGTGCAACAATGGTAACTATTCGCTAACGACGCCGATTAACCAAGCGTACATTAAGTTACCTGCGCCTAAAGTTAACTTTAGGCGCAGGTAACTTTTAGTGCATAATTTTATATATAAGTTCTTTCCATATTTCTTGCTCGTTGGCAGACGGATAGTTGATACCTTTCGAGCGTGCATCGGCTTCTCGGATGTAGCCTATTATGCGGAAAGTTTTTCCTGCATTGAAACGGTTGGCTGCAGCCGCATAGTTCTTTATGAAATAAGGATTGATGCCCAATGCTTGGGCTGCAAGATGCTCTTGCTTGTTAGGAAGGTATTCGTAGATAAGCAGATTCTGAAAGAAACCGAACAGCGAGAGTATCTCTTTTTGTAGCGGATGTTGTTTGCTTTCTGCAAAATATTTGACGATACGGTTCGCTTTCTGTATATCACCCTTTATCAAGGCATCTTCCAGTTCAAATATATTAAAATCTTTGCTGATGCCTATGTTGCGTTCTACTATTTCCGCAGTAATGCGGGTTTCTCCTGAAGGCAGACCATGCACTAATTTCTGCAATTCGTTTACTATTCGTTGCAGGTCATTACCCAAACTCTCGGCTAAGAGTGCTACTATTTTTTCGTCGATATGTATTTGTTGCCCTTTTTGTGCATTCCATTCTTTGATATAGTCTGCTATCCATGCTTGTATCTTATAGTCTCTGACTTTGGCAGACTCCATCATAATTCCCCCTGCTTTCTCCAACTCCTTGAACACCTTTTGTCGCTTGTCGGGGGTGCCGTATTTATAGCAGAATACAAGTAGGGTAGTGGGCATCATCTGTTTGAGATAAATGCCTAAAGGTTCCCAATTCTTTATGTTTTGTGCTTCTTTTACGATGATAACTTGTTGTTGTGCCATCATCGGATACCGTCGGGCGGCGGATATGATGGGCGCCATGTCGCGTTCGTAGTCTTTACCGTAAATAATGGTTTGGTCAAATTCACGGTTCATCGGATCGAGCACATTATTTTCTATATAATCGGCAACCAAGTCAATGTAATAAGGTTCTTCCCCATATAGAAAATACACGGGTGCATAGTGCTGTTTTTGCAGTGCGCTTATTACTTCGTTATATTTCGCCATGGGGTTATTCGAAACGCAAGTGTTTGAGTGTTGTGGCGTTGTTTTGTATGGCTGTCAGTGCGTTGATGCCTATCTCCAAATGTTCTTTGGCATATAGGGCGGTGGTTTTCTTGTCCATGGCATCTGTTTTTATGCCGTTGGGCTGTAAGGGCATATCAGATATAAGCAGCAATGCACCGGTGGGTATGCTGTTATGAAACCCTACGGTCAGCAAGGTTGCTGTTTCCATATCAACGGCATAAGCACGTGTTTGGCGCAAATACTCTCGGAAGGCTTCATCGTGTTCCCATACGCGGCGGTTGGTGGTGTAGACCGTTCCCGTCCAATAGTCGTGACCGAAATCGCGGATACTGGTTGAAACAGAACGTAGCAAATTGAAAGCGGGTAAGGCGGGAATCTCGATGGGGAAATAGTCGTTGCTTGTTCCCTCGCCACGTATAGCGGCGGATGGTAGCAGATAGTCACCTATTTTGTTTTTGTCGCGCAGTCCACCGCATTTTCCCAAAAAGAGTACGGCTTTCGGATGAATGGCGGAAAGCATATCCATGATAAGAGCCGCATTCGGACTGCCTATACCAAAATTGATAATAGTGATACCATTGGCACTGGCATTGGGCATATTGCCGTCTCTGCCTATAATAGGAACATTGTTTTCTTCTGCAAACGATTCCACATAATGGTTGAAATTGGTTAGCAGAATATATTCGGTAAAGTCTTCCAAATTGCGTTTGGTGTAACGAGGTAACCAATTGGCTACTATTTCTTCTTTGGTTTTCAGCATGGCAGTCACGTTTTTTTGGTATATATTTATATTATATCTATATTATATCTTTAATTTGCAAAGATACAACATTTTTAGCCCGAAACAAATATGTTGGAGAAAAAACGAAGAAAAAACTTGCAGTATCGCATAGTGTTTTGTACCTTTGCAGCCCGATTTGGGAATGGGGGGTAAAATACTTTGCCCAAGCCATGTGGATAGATTTGGACTGCTTGCAACCACACGAAAAAATGCTAAAATCGTTCTTTTGTAACGACCGATAAGCTCTCCATAATTTTATAAGTTTAACCCGTGTGGACAAAGGCGTTGGCATTTGTACATGCAAATACATTGTTAAAATTATGTCTTATTTGTTTACTTCAGAATCTGTATCGGAAGGGCATCCTGACAAGGTGGCTGATCAGATTTCCGATGCAGTATTGGATGCTTTTTTGGCACAAGATGCAGCATCACATGTAGCGTGCGAAACGTTGGTTACTACCGGACAGGTGGTTGTGGCGGGAGAGGTACGCAGCAATGTTTATGTTGATGTTCAACAAGTGGCGCGTAATACCATTAAGCGCATTGGCTACACTAAGAGCGAATACAAGTTTGAAGCCGATTCGTGTGGTATTCTTACAGCATTGCACGAACAATCTGCCGATATCAATCAAGGTGTATCAAGAGGTGAATTGCTTACACAGGGAGCGGGTGATCAAGGTATGATGTTCGGTTATGCTACCGATGAAACTGAAAATTATATGCCGCTCACACTCGATCTTGCTCACACACTGGTTTATACCTTGGCACGTATTCGCCATGAGGGAAAAGAAATGACGTGGTTGCGTCCGGATGCAAAGTCGCAGGTTACTATTGAGTATGACGACAATAATCGTCCTATGCGTATTGATACAATTGTGGTGTCTACACAACATGATCCTGAGGTATCGCAAGAGCAAATTCGCCAAGATATTGTCGATATATTGTTGCCGCGTGTGGCAACGCGTGATAGTCGGTACGCTGCATTGTTGGCCGCAGGCGATTACAAACTATTGGTGAATCCTACGGGTAATTTTGTTATAGGAGGACCTCATGGCGATACGGGGCTTACAGGGCGTAAAATAATTGTAGATACTTATGGTGGCCGTGGTGCTCATGGTGGCGGAGCATTTTCGGGTAAAGATCCAAGTAAGGTAGACCGTTCGGCTGCCTATGCGGCTCGTCATATTGCCAAAAACTTAGTGGCAGCAGGTGTAGCACACGAAGTGTTGGTACAAGTGAGTTATGCTATCGGAGTGGCGCAACCGGTGAGCATTTGCATCAACACTTATGGGACAAATCTTACTGCATTCAGCGATGCAGAGATAGCACAAAAAGTAACGGAACTATTCGATTTGCGTCCGGGAGTTATAGAAGAAGTGCTCAAATTGCGTCAGCCTATCTACGAAGAAACAGCCTCGTACGGACATGTAGGACGTACACCGCAAACCGTTACGAAAACGTTTGTTGATGGCAATGGGCAAACCTTTACGCGTGAAGTAGAACTCTTCACGTGGGAGAAACTTGACCGAATAGAGGATATTAGAAAGACATTCGGACTATGATGGTGTTATTTCGATTGTATAAATCGATTGAAATGACAATGAATAACATAGAATTGTTACGCTAACGATAAAGCGGAATGGTTGTAAAACAAGAAACTCGACTACATGTCTTTTGTAGTCGAGTTTCTTGTTTTTGATGATGCGTACTTTGTCGCTATTGTTACGTAAGAGGATGTAGTATTAGAAATTACTCTCTATCAGATAGTTGTTGCGCTCTTGAGAATTCCGGATGATAAGTTCGGCAAGAAATCCGGCAAGAAACAGCATCATACCCAGAATCATGGCTAGGATAGATAAGTAGAAATACGGACTGTCGGTTACCAATATGGCAGGCGTGTGTTGTGCTATGGCAATCAATTTGTGGGAACCCACCACTATAATTGCGATTAAACCTATCAGAAACATCATTGTACCCACAAAACCGAAAAAGTGCATGGGTTGTTTTCCGAATTTTGTCAAGAACCATAGGGTCATCAGGTCTAAATAGCCATTTACGAAACGATTTAATCCGAATTTGCTGGTGCCGAATTCACGTTTACGATGTTGTACGACTTTTTCACCTATGCGAGTGAAACCGGCTGTTTTGGCAAGATACGGAATATATCGATGCATTTCAGAGAATACTTCGATATTTTTCACCACCTCTTTCTTATAGGCTTTTAAGCCGCAGTTCATGTCGTGCAAATGCAATCCTGTTACCTTGCGGGCTGTTGCATTGAACAATTTGGAAGGGATGTTTTTGGTGAATGTATTATCGTATCTCTTTTTCTTCCAACCGCTTACCAAGTCGTAGTTTTCTTCTGTAATCATGCGGTAGAGTTCGGGAATCTCATCGGGAGAGTCTTGTAAATCGGCATCCATGGTTATGACAACATCACCCTGTGCAAGTTGGAAACCGCAATACAGAGCAGCCGATTTGCCATAGTTGTGGCGAAACTTAATACCGTGAATATGCGAAGATTGCGAATGCAGTTGTTCTATAACTTGCCACGATTGGTCGGTGGAACCGTCGTTGACATAGATAATTTCATAACTAAAGCCATTGGCATCCATAACACGTACTATCCAATTTTGTAATTTGGGTAGTGACTCGGCTTCATTATACAAAGGAATAACTACAGATATGTTCATACGTCTGCTTGTTTACGGATAAAAAATGCATACAACATGCCCAATAAGCAACCGCCTAAACATTTGCCGGCGATAAATTGTAAAACATAGTTGCTTGGGCGTAGTAAGTTGTGTAATTGGTCTATTTGTGGTTCAGGCAAATCGATACCTATTTCTTCTAAAAGCAGCATCGATTGGTCAAAGAGGTTGTTCAAATAATCGGGGGAAATATATTTTGTGTAGATAAGCATTATGGTACCTGCTATCAAGGAGCCAAAGAAAAACAGCATGGCTATATACGATACTACCGACCAATAGCCTATAGCCCCTTTGCAGGCTTTGTCTCGAAAAGTGCATGTGTTTTTATAGGTAAATATCCATACATAGAGACTTATTAAATAAGTGAGCATCGCTAACTGCATGTTGTTTGCTGCCGATAAAAGAAAATTGGCTGTAAAACAAGCACCTGTTACCAAACCATAACGCATAGTGTAGGTTAGGGGAGTGCTTGAAGCGGATGGCTGTTCGTTATCCATAAAAAGTAGACTTGATATAATAAAAGGGTACTCAACCCTATTGTTAATTGTTGTATATACTGTATATTTTGTTTGCAAAGGTACTCTTTTTCTCTTATATCTGCAAGTTGAAATACGGCATCCGGAATTTTAACCTATAAATCAGTTAACGAGGCAAACCGACAATCGTTAGAGTGGGGTTGATAAGCACTCAGGTGATACAAAGCATTGCGCCACATATAACAGCATCCATACAAATAGTAACATAAGATGCTGATTTTTTAGAAAAAAACTTTGTATTATCTATTGCGTAATTCAAAGAAAAGCAGTACTTTTGCAAGCCGTTTTTAATGCGGAGGTGTGTATAGCACACGAACTAACTTATTTTTAATTAATTACGCTCAGTTGTGCAGTGGAAAGATGTCTGTAGGCTGGGTCTAAAAAACAAACAAAACAGTGGATACTTTAAGCTACAAGACCCTCTCGGTTAACAAGGCTACCGCTCAAAAAGAATGGGTGGTTGTTGATGCAACCGATATGGTATTGGGACGTATGTGCTCAAAGGTTGCCAAGCTTCTGCGTGGCAAGTACAAACCGAGTTTCACTCCGAATGTGGACTGCGGTGACAATGTTATTATTATTAATGCCGACAAAGTGGCTCTTACCGGCAACAAGTGGACGGGACGTAACTATGTTCGCTACACAGGTTATCCCGGTGGGCAACGCGAATTTACACCGGCAGACTTGAAGGACAAAGGTGCTGATCGCCTTATTAAGAAAGTGGTAAAGGGTATGCTCCCTAAAAATCGTCTTGGCGATAAACTTATCACTAACTTGTATGTCTTTGCAGGTGCAGAACACAATATGCAGGCACAACAGCCTAAACAACTTGATTTGAATACACTTAAATAATTGGGACAATGGAAGTAATAAATGCTTTAGGTAGAAGAAAAGCGGCAATTGCACGTGTCTTCGTTAAAGAAGGACAAGGCAAAATTACGATCAACAAGCGCGACTTGGAAACGTATTTTCCCTCTCCTATTCTGCAATATGTAGTGAAGCAGCCATTGAACAAATTGGGTGTTGCTGAAAAATACGATATCACTGTGAATCTTGATGGTGGTGGTTTCAAAGGACAAGCAGAAGCATTGCGCTTGGCTATAGCACGTGCTTTGGTGAAAATCAATCCTGAAGACAAAGCCGCTTTGAAAGCAGAAGGATTCATGACGCGTGATCCTCGTGAGGTTGAACGTAAGAAACCGGGTCGTCCGAAAGCACGCAAGCGTTTCCAGTTCAGCAAACGTTAATACGATACTTTTTCAAAATCCTGCAGACTCCATTCGTGGATTACTGCAGGATTCTTTCGGTTGCTTAAAGGCTGTTCTCGCCTGTTGGAGTCATATTTTATACACTATGTGAAAAATAAATCCGATTATCGGGCAGACCGAAAGCAAAGAATAAAAATAATTATATAATTTATTAAAAACACATTATCAAGATGAGAACAAATTTTGATCAACTTCTCGAAGCAGGTGCACATTTCGGTCACCTGAAACGTAAATGGAATCCGGCTATGGCTCCTTACATCTTTATGGAGCGCAATGGTATTCATATCATTGACCTTAACAAAACCGTTATCAAGGTTGATGAGGCTGCCGATGCCTTGAAGAATATTGCTAAAGGCGGACGTAAGATTCTGTTTGTTGCTACAAAAAAACAAGCAAAAGAAGTTGTTGCTGAAAAAGCAAAAGAAATAGGTATGCCGTACATTACGGAACGTTGGGCCGGTGGTATGCTTACCAATTTCCCCACTATCCGCAAGGCTGTGAAGAAAATGTCGGGTATCGATAAGATGATGACAGACGGTACTTTTGACAATATCTCCAAACGAGAGAAATTGCAAATTACACGTCAACGTGAAAAGTTGGAGAAGAACTTGGGATCTATTGCAGATTTGACACGTCTTCCTTCTGCTTTGTTCGTTGTAGACGTTATGAAAGAGAACATTGCTGTTCGTGAAGCACAACGTCTTGGTATTCCCGTATTCGGTATTGTTGATACCAATTCCGATCCTACACCTATCGATTTTGTTATTCCTGCTAACGATGACGCAACAAAGTCTATTGAGGTAATACTCTCTGCTGTTTGCGATGCCATAAAAGAAGGTTTGGAAGAACGTAAAGTGGAAAAGGCTGATGAAGCTGCTGCCGCTCAACAAGGTGGCGAAGGAGAAGCACCCGCACCACGTCGTCAGCGTGTAAAGAAAACCGCTTCTAAAGAAGAGGCTGAAAAGGTAGCAACTGCTGCTCCGTCTGAAGAAACAGAGGCTGTTGCTGAATAAGCAGGTGGCGTATTATTTATTGTAACAACAAATATCTATAGATATGGCTGTAACACTTGCTGATATTAAAAAACTGCGCGATATTACAGGCGCAGGTATGATGGACGTCAAAAAAGCACTTGAAGAGGCTAATGGCGATTTTGAACAAGCAAAGGACTTGCTCCGTAAGCGCGGACAAGCCATCGCTGCCAAACGTTCTGATCGTGAAGCATCGGAAGGTTGTGTTTTGGCAAAAGCAGAAAATGGTTTTGGTGCCATTGTGGCAGTGAAGTGCGAAACCGACTTCGTTGCTAAGAATGCCGACTTCGTAGGATTGGTAAAACTGATTTTGGATGTGGCTATGGCTAACAAACCCAAATCTTTGGAAGAGTTAAGCAACATCGTTTTGGATGGACATACCGTTGCTGAGTTTGTAACTGAGCGTTCGGGTGTGACAGGCGAGAAGATGGAACTTTCCGACTATGTATATCTTGAGGCTGCAAAAGTAGATGCTTACAACCACCTTGGCAACAAACTATCAACATTGGTTGCTGTAGAGGAGGCTGATGCACAACAAGATATAGTACATGGTATTTCTATGCAGGTGGCTGCTATGGCTCCTATTGCATTGGATGCCGATCATGTTCCTGCCGAAGTAAAAGAACATGAATTAAGCGTGGCTGTAGACAAGACCAAGCAAGATGAAGTTAATAAAGCAGTAGAAAATGCTTTGCGTAAGGCCGGCATTAATCCTGCACACGTTGATAGCGAAGATCATATCGAGTCGAATACCGCCAAGGGATGGATTACTCCGGAACAGGCAACACAGGCTCGTGAAATCAAAGCAACTGTAGCTGCTGAAGCCGAGGCAAACATCAACTTGAAAAAGGTTGAGATGATTGCACAAGGACGTTTGCAGAAGTTCTTGAAAGAATCGACGCTTGTTGAGCAAATCTATGTAATGTCGGAAGACAAAGCATTGGTAAAAGACGTTCTGAAAAAAGCAAACATCACTGTTGCAGATTTCAAGCGTGTAACGCTTAACGTAGAGTAAGCCTAATTGGCTTATAGAGAACGACTTTTAGAGAGAGTCATACAAAAATAGGGTTGCCAAAAGGCAACCCTATTTTTGTATGATGGTTTACGCCGGAGTAAATCTGACAGTTAATGTCGACGTAATTGTGTTTGAAACTCAAGCGTGGTTAAATGCAGACTGCCTTATTGGCAGTCTGCATTTAACCAATCGGGAATATCGAATTGTTCATCGGCACTATATCCTAAGTCGGGATTGGCAAGTACTTTTTGCATGTATAGTGCCCAAATGGGTAGGGCGGTATTGGCCCCTTGTCCTTCAGACATGGCATCGAAGTGGATGGCACGGTCTTCGCCACCGACCCAACAACCACTTACAAGCGAGGGGGTAAAGCCCATAAACCAACCGTCGGAGTTGTTTTGGCTGGTTCCGGTTTTGCCGCCCATTGGCATTTTCAAACCATATCGGAAACGTACACGTACACCTGTGCCGTGGTCAACCACATTGCGAAGCATGTAGAGCATTTTGTAAGCGGTGTGTTCACCGATAATCTCGTGTGTTTGTGGAGTAAAGGTAGCCAACACATTGCCGTTGTTGTCTTCTATGCGGGTAACATACAAGGGTTCAACACGTATACCTTTATTGGGGAAGGTGGTGTAAGCGTCCACCATTTCTGCTACGGATACTTCACAAGGTCCGAGACACAAACTGACAACAGGGTCAAGTTGTCCTTCTATACCAAAGGAACGCATGGTTTTTACCAATTGTTCGGGAGTGTAGTTGCCCATTAGATAAGTAGATATCCAGTTGCTTGATTGGGCTAATCCCCAATTGAGTGTTACTTTCTTTCCTAAGTCGCTATCGGGTACTTTGTGTGATTCTTTTGGTGTCCATTCTATACCATTGCCATCAAGCAATGTAACGGGCAGATAGGCAACCGTATCGCAAGGCGACATGCCTTCTTCCATAGCAAGGGTATATATATAAGGTTTTACCGTAGAACCTACTTGGCGACGTCCTACGTTTACCATGTCATATTGGAAGTTGGCAAAGTTAGGTCCGCCTACATAGGCTTTCACATGTCCCGAACGAGCGTCCATCGACATGAAACCGCAACGTAGGAAATATTTTTGCCAGCGTATAGAATCCAATGGAGTAAGTGTTGTATCTATCATACCTTGATAGGAGAAGATGCGCATTTCTACGGGAGTATTAAATGCAGTTTCTATCTCTTGTTCGCTTTTTCCTGCTTTCTTCATTTGTCGATAGCGTTCACTTTGTTTCATGCTACGTGTCATTATGGCATCCACTTCGGCTTTATTTAAGTCGCGTGAGAAAGGTGCGGTTTTGCTTTTCTTCTTCTCGTTGAAGAACCGTCCTTGCAGATATTGCATATGTTCGCTAACAGCATCTTCTGCATATTGTTGCATACGCGAATCGATGGTAGTGTAGATGCGCAATCCGTCGTTGTAGAGGTCGTAGGGAGTACCATCGGCTTTTTTGTTCTTATTGCAGAAACCATATAAGGGATTGTTATCCCATTGGTTGCGATCTATTTTATATTGTGCCTTGTTCCACGAAGCATAATTACTCTCTTTAGGCTCTTTTGCAGTGAGTATCAAGCGCAGATATTCACGAAAATAAGGTGCCAAACCTTGTTTGTGGTCGACCGAACGATAATTAATCACTAAAGGCAATTGCTGCAGTGAGTCCTTCTCTGCCTCTGTAAGACAGTTGTTTTTATACATTTGCGACAGAACGGTATTGCGTCGTGCTTTGGCTCGCTCCGGATGACGGATAGGGTTGTATAACGACGGATTTTTGCACATACCTACCAACATAGCTGCCTGCTCAGGTTTCAATTCGTTAGGAGTAGTGTTGAAATAGACCTGTGATGCAGACTTTATTCCCACGGCATTGTAGAGGAAATCGAATTGGTTGAGATACATTGTGATAATCTCTTCTTTCGAATAGAGTCGTTCCAATTGAGCGGCAATAACCCATTCTATAGGTTTCTGCAATGCACGTTCGAATATATTGTTGGCTTGCGGCGAATAGAGTTGTTTGGAGAGTTGCTGGGTCAGCGTACTTCCGCCACCGGCTCTTCCTAACTTCAATACTGCCCGCATTAGTGCTTTGATATCTACGCCCGGATGTTGGTAGAAACGTACGTCTTCTGTAGATACCAAAGCATCAATCATATAGGGAGATATGTCAGCATACTGTACACCTACACGATTCTCTTTTCGATAGTAACTGCCCAACACTTGCATGTCGGCAGAATATACTTCTGTAGCATACACATTTTTAGGGTTTTGCAGTTCATCCAACGGAGGCAGATAGCCTAACCAGCCTTTTGTAATCATCCAGAAAATGAGTACAACTAAAAGTATGCCTGCGGCAAATAAGCCCCAGAACCATGTGGCAAAACGCCTTTTGAAAGTTGATTGCGGTTGTTTTGTAGCCATACTATGCTATAATTAGTTTTTCGGTTATTCTATTAAGTAGTTCAATGCCCTTTAATGAGGCTGTTAAATGATTATTTTGCAGTTCCAATAAGTCATTATCAATATATTCTTGGGCTTGCTCAATGCAATAGGCGGCTTCTTGGTTAGATAAATTGGTCAGATCGATACCTTCTGCTGTACGCAGAGCAAGCATGACGCGTTCGTTATAGCGGTCGGTGTCTGTCAGTATCTCTTTTTCGTAGTTCAAACATTGTGTTTGCACACCTTGTATGTATTGCTGTAGGTTATCAATGTTCCATTGGCGTGACTGTCCATTGTAGGAATGGGCGGCAGCACCTATGCCGATGTAAGGCGTATTGTTCCAATAAGAAGAGTTGTGGCGTGAGCGGAAACCGTCTTTGCAGAAATTAGACACCTCATAGTGTGTAAAATAGTGTTGTTGTAGTGTGGCTATGGCGGTTTCGTACATTTGGTTAGCCCGGTCGTCGTCGATAGGAGTAAGTTCGCCTTTGCCCAACATATCTGCAAAAGGAGTACCGTTTTCATAACTCAGACAGTAGGTACTGATATGCTGAACATTCAGTGACAAGGCTGTGTGCAGGTCGGCTTCCCATTCTTGTTGTGTTTGGTTAGGGAGTCCGTATATAAGGTCTATACTGATGTTGTAAAAACCTTGTTGTTGTGCCTGCTTTACGGCACGAATGGCATCTTCAGCCAGGTGTCTTCTGCCCATAAGTTGCAGCAAATGAGGTTGGAACGATTGTATGCCAATACTCAATCGGTTGAAACCTATGTTACGCAGTGTGTACAGTTTCTGTGCGTTTAGATCACCGGGGTTTGCTTCTAAAGTTATTTCTGCATCTTGTAGCACATCGTAGTAGGTACGAATCTGTTCGATGATTTGCTTAAGCGATTGTTCTGTAAGCAGACTGGGAGTGCCTCCGCCTATATAAATGGTTTGTAGTTGTTTGTCGGGAAGATAGTCTTGGCGTAATTGTATCTCTTGTAATAGTGTTGCCACATATTCTTCTCTTTTGCTCAAAAGGGTAGTAGAGTAGAAATCGCAATACTTGCAGCGCGATTTGCAGAATGGAATATGTAGATAGATGCCTGCCATATATTATGCTTTGTCTTCTCCCCAAAGGGTTTTCATCCAATCAGCCATTTTCTGTTCGGCGGGACTACCTTGTGCATACCAAAAACGTTTGTTTTGCAATTCATCCGGCAAGAACTGTTGTTTTACAAAATGATTGGGATAGTTGTGGGCATATTTATATTCTTCGCCATAGCCCAATTCTTTCATGAGTTGGGTGGGGGCATTGCGTAAATGTAGAGGTACTGATTGATTACCGCTTTGCCTAACTTCTGCCAGTGCGGTATCTATCCCAAGATAAGCCGAATTGCTTTTCTGTGAGGTGGCCAGATAGACGGTGGCTTCAGCCAGAGGAATACGTCCTTCAGGCCAACCTATTTTGGTTAGTGCATCGAAGCAGGCATTGGCAATGAGTAAGGCATTCGGATTGGCAAGTCCGATGTCTTCAGCGGCAGAAATCACTAAACGGCGGGCTATGAATTTCGGGTCTTCGCCGGCGGCCACCATACGAGCCAACCAATAGAGTGCGGCATCAGGATCGCTTCCTCTTATTGATTTGATAAAGGCAGATATTATATCGTAGTGCAGTTCGCCGTCTTTGTCGTAGGCAACGGGGTTTTGTTGGAGTCGTGCCGTTACTGTGTTGTTGTCGATAACGATGCGTTCGCCTTTATCAGCGTTTACCACCAATTCCAATATATTGAGCAGCTTGCGTGCATCGCCGCCCGAATAGCGGAATATACTTTCTGTTTCTGCTACTTGAATAGTTTTGGTGCTTAGAATCTCGTCTTTAGTCAAGGCTTGTTGCAGTAAGTTTGCCAAGTCTTCTTTCGTCAGACTTTTTAATACATACACTTGGCAACGTGAAAGCAATGGTGTGATGACTTCAAACGATGGATTTTCCGTTGTAGCACCAATCAGTGTGATAGTGCCGTCTTCTACTGCACCCAATAGGCTGTCTTGTTGCGATTTGGAGAAACGATGAATTTCGTCGATAAAGAGAATAGCATTTCCACGAGAGAACATACCTCCTTCGCGACGGGCTTTATCGATTACTTCACGCACTTCCTTCACTCCGGATGTTATGGCGGAGAGTGTGTAGAACGGGCGTTCCAATCGGTGTGCAATAATTTTGGCTAATGTGGTTTTACCCACTCCCGGAGGTCCCCACAATATAAACGATGATAGTCTACCATTCTCTATCATTTGGCGCAGTATAGCACCTTCGCCTACCAAGTGCTTCTGTCCGACGTAGTCGTCCAAAGTTTTCGGCCGCATGCGTTCTGCCAAGGGAAGTGTGTTCATAGCCGATTGTTTAAGAGTTCTTTTGCGTTGGTTATGGCTGCTTCGCTGATATTGTTGCCCGATAGCATTTGGGCTATTTCGGTAATCCGATCGGAGGATGTGAGTGTTCGAATACTTGTTTCCGTACGGGTATCAGTGTCGGTTTTATACACTTTGTAGTGTGTGTCGCCTTGTGCTGCTATTTGTGGGAGGTGGGTAATGGTGAGTATTTGTCGCTCTTGCGCCATATGGTGCATAATATGCCCCATATGCTCTGCCACTTCGCCTGATACACCTGTATCTATCTCATCAAATATGATGGTGGGTAAGCCTTTTTTATCGGCAATTAGTGCTTTTATGCATAGCATGATACGTGCAGTCTCTCCTCCCGAAGCCACTTCGGCTACATTGCGTAGTGTTTGGTTTTTGTTGGCAGCAAAGAAGAATTGTACATCGTCTTTCCCATTGGAACTGAAATGCGTAATTTCATTAATACGTACTTCGATTTGAGCATGTTTAATGCCCAACTTGGTGAGTTGTTCTGTCAGTTGTTGTTCGATAAACGGCTTGATGCTTAAGCGTACTTTTGTGAGTGCTTTACCGGCTTTTTCCAGTATTGACAATTGCTCTTGTTGCTGTTTTTTCAGAGTTTCTGTTTCTTCGTCGTACGATTCCAATTGTTGCAGTTGGCTTTCCAATTGTGTTTGCAGTGCAATCAGTTCTTCTACACTTTGCTTGCGATGTTTTTGCAATAGGGTATTGAGCAGGTCAAGTCGTTCGGCAACACGTTGTTGTCGCTCCGGGTCATATTCGGTCTGTTCTGCCAATGCAGCAGCCTCCTCTGTTATGTCTTTGAGTTCGATATAGACACTCTGCAGGCGTTCTGCCGTATTGTTGTTATCGGGGAGAAATTCTGCGATATGTTTGCATTGTCCCAAGGCACTTTGCAATATTCCTAATACTCCGTTTTCTTCTTGGTCAAGGAGTTGTACACAATTAGAGAGAGAGGTTTTTATATCCTCGGCATGTTCCAGTGTATGCAGTTCTTGCTCCAGTTCTTCTGTTTCGTTGGGTATTAAGTGTGCTTCTTTCAGTTGTGTGTACTGAAAATGTATGTAATCGGCATCTTTTTTTTCTTGTTCGGCTTTGGCTATGAGTTGTTGTAAACGTTCTGTTGTTTGTTTATACAACTGCCATGCTTGTTGGTAGTTGTTGAGTTCCTGCTCATCTTTGGCAACGGCATCTACGACTGCCAACTGAAAAGCATCGTCTTGTAGCAATAGATTTTCGTGCTGTGAGTGTATATCAATCAGGTGGTCGCTTATTTCGCGTAATATACCGAGTGTAACGGGAGTATCATTGATGAAAGAACGCGATTTGCCGTTAGCCGCCAACTCGCGACGAAGTAGGCAGTTGCTATCGTAATCGAGGTCGTATTTTTGCAGAAGTGTTTCCAACTCATCTCCGCTTGTTTCAAATTCGGCTTCAATGATGCACTTTTGTTCTCCTTCGGTTATCATTTTGCTATCGGCTCTGCCGCCCATCAAGAGGTTGAGTGCTCCTAATATAATCGACTTACCGGCTCCTGTTTCGCCTGTTATAACTCCGAAACCTTTTACGAAGTCTATATCCAACTGCGATATAAGTGCGTAATTACTGATATGTAAATGCTTTAACATATGCCCAATTATCCTAAAATAACATAGGGCAAAGGTAGCAATAATTATTGAGAATATCAAATATACCGTTACGATTTCCGCTTGAAGAATCTTATCGCGATGGAGGTTGTTGTGATGATGTCCATGGACAGGTTATATGCTTTTATCGGTTTTCTGCCTGTGTAATTCCATTAGAAAATTGGTCAAACAGATTCCTTTTCGCTCAATGGTCTGTTTTTTAATCACCTTGTAGCCTCTTTTTTCGAAGAATGGTTTTGCTGTAATGGATGCGTATGTAAAGATACGTTCTACATTTACAGAACGTTCCAATTGATGACATAACGCAGTGGCGATGCCTTTGCCTTGGTGTTTGGAGTCTACATACAATCGGTCTAAGAAGCCATTGGCATCAATGTCTCCAAATCCTATAATAGTATTGTCTTCCCATGCCACAAGTGTAGTATGTTTATGCATAGATTTATCCCATTGTTCCATATCAATACTACCAGTGGCCCATGCATATACTTGTTCGCGGGTATAGTCTTTTATGTTAATTGTATGTACTGTATTGTAGAACAAATTTGCAATAGCAGGTAAATCCTTTGATTTATATTCCTTTATATCCATATCTATTACAATTTCATGTGCAGTATAGGATATGCTTTACCCGCACTATCCGTTTCATCACGTCCAATAACACGAAACCCTTTGTTCCGGTAGAATGCGAATGCTTGTATGTTTTGTTCGTTTACATCAACTTTCGTTGCGCCATGTACAAGTGCAAATGCAATCAATTTAGAACCATATCCTAATGCTTGATAATGTGAATCGATAAATAACATTTCAATCGTACTTTCTGCTATACCAATAAATCCAATATAAATGTCATTTTCAACTATAATCCATACATCAACATTCGGAAAATAGGCAGTGGGTAATGCCGTTTTTATTTCTGCTAAATCTTCCTCTTGCAAAAAATGATGTGTAGCACGAACGGAACGTTCCCATATTTCAGTTAATTTGGGGTAATCTGTTGGCGTGGCTTTTTGTATACTTATCGGCATCCTTTACTATTTAAAACCCATTAATTCAGATGATTCAATTTGTCTATTGCAGTGCTTTAGATATACTCACAATGTACGCAATAGCAAAATAGCGTAACTATTTTGGTGTTATTTTTTTATCGCTATAGAAGTAACTTACGGATTATTATTTTTTTATCTTTTCGTAGGTATTGCCGCGTGTGGGGTCGATATCCATCAACACTTCGTACACCGCTTTCTTTTCGGCTTCGGTTCCTTTGCTGAAGATGTCGGTCAGTTCATCGGCTTTAGCATCCAGAAATGTGTTGATTACATAGGTGGCAGGACGGGCACGGTTGGCATCGCGCAATACGGGCAAGCCTTCTGCAATACGTGCGCGGGCGTTGCCTACGTTGTTGACCATTTGGTCTAATGCCAAGCGATGATATTCATAGAAGAAATTTCTATACCCCTTAAAGGCTTCATCCATCAAGTTATTGATCAGTGCATAGCGGTTGCGATTGCTGTCAAAGGCTTTCCAACCGGTTTGTTCGCTGCTTTCCAACGAAGCGGATTGGGCTGCACTAACAATGTTCTCGCATTGCTGAAAATAAGGGGTGCCGCCCAACCGAGCGAAACTATCCATATCATGACCGATTATCAAGTAGCAATAATATGCCAACATTGCAGTCAGGTTGGTGGTGAATACATTTTCCTGATATTCCAATCGGTCGTATTCTTGATAGGTGAAATTAAAATAATTATCCTTGAAGTTGAGCAGAGTGGTGGTGTATGAAGAACCATACACGGGACGGCGCGATTGCACTTGAAATTCAGCAGTGAACATATTGTCCGATACGGCACTCACAATAATCATCATGCTGCACTCGATCTTTTCTTGTTCCGTAAAGGTCATGTTGGTCCAACGCATCGTGTTCACATATTCCGAAACGGCTTGCTGCAAGGTATTGAACACCGATTTGTTCGACCCTTCTATTTGGTCGGCATTTACGGTTACCGTACATGCCAACTCTTGTGCCTGCACTCCTATGGTGAAACACAACAGAGATGTTGCTATGGCAAAGCATCGGTATATACTGCTTTTTCTCATTGTGTAATCGATTGAATAGCGCCTGTTTTAGTGTTGAAACGAACCTGTAGGTTACTATTAAATAGTGCAAGCGGGAGGGCTTTGGCTATGCCTGCTTGCGGAATATCAACAGTGGTTTCTATCCATGTTTGCTCGGCGTTGAATAGAGTGATGTTGGCACTTCCCGGAATGTTGTAGTAAATAGGGGAGAGTGCAGCCTGTTTTTTAGGACTATCGTTGTCCGTATTGGCGTTTTGCCTATACAATTGTAGGGTCAGGTAATAAGGCTCACCACTTAGATCGTTTTCATCGACAAGTCCTTGATAAGCGGAGAAACGAAATAGAATAGCATTCTCCGTACTTGTTTCGGGCGTGTAAATAACCTTTTTGTGTAAGGTCTTTACTGTGGTACGCCCTACAAAGAGTTCGGTCAGTGCTTGTTCTTGTTTGTCCAATTCTGCCAATACGAGTTGCATCGCTTTACCGTCGGCAGGTACATGGTCGGCATCACCTGCCAACAGATTAAGACGGGTTTCGCGAATGCGATAAATTTGTCGCGCAGTACCTTCTGCCATTTTAGCGGTAGAGTTGGCAACCAATTGTTCTTCCAGCAGAGGCATTACCGTAGTATTGTGTGTTTCGGCAGCCTGTTGCTTGCTTAACTTTTTTGTAGGTTTGGGGCAAGACGCTGCCGGTAGGTTTACGCCTGCCAACAATCCCTTTTCTGTCAGATTCAGCAAAGAGCAAATGGGGTATTTCTCGTTAAAATAAACTCTATAAGCACGTGCCTTGTCTGCTTGGGTTTGCGTATGGAGTGCAATGTTGGTAAGGGTGTACGTGGTTTGGTTTTCGGTAACAATGTCTTTTGTTCCCAAATAACGTTCAGAGTATTGGTAAAATATCCCTCGCTCTTGTGTTGCTTCCTGATATTCGATGTCAAATACCAATACCTGTTTAGGCATATAGTAAACGAGAGAACCGTCGTTCTGTGTTATGTCTTGGGCATTCGCTGTCAGTACCATACCAAGCAAAGCGAGTAGAAACCTTATCTTTTTCATAGGATTACCATATTTATCGGGCAAAGATACAACAAAATATCGAAAATACAAAGTTACGCTTTCGGTTTAGCAGTAGATGGCTTATGGACTGCTTTGCGTATTGTGTATCACGTTATTGTTGTTTGCTTACCGATAGAACATCTGCGATGTTGTACCAACTCGCAACTTATCTGCTCACAAATAGAAACAGTTGTTTTGCTGTGTGTCTTTTTCCATAGACAAACCTAACCAAATAGGCAATGAATAGGCTATGTGTGGAGGTACTGTATGTATGGAGGAATATTTATTCTCTGTTCCAAATACGCCAAGCGGCTTCGGCTTGCCCCCAAAGCATTGCTAAACCGTTCTGTATGCGGCATCCTTGTTGCTCTCCACGTTGTAGGAATAGGGTCTTCTGCGGATTATATACTACATCGTAGAGCAGATGTTGTTCGGTAAGCAGGTTATATGGAATGGGGGCGCATGTGTCCACTTCCGGATACATGCCTAAGGGCGTACAATTGACAATCAGTGTATTGCGTGCAATTATTGTTTCGTTGAGTTGATCATACACAAGGGTATCGGTCGTTGTATTGCCTACGGTTATTTGTTGATGTCTGCGCGATACATAGGTAGGTTCAATTCCCAAGGTTTGCAATCCGTAATATACGGCTTTGGCGGCTCCGCCTGTTCCTAACACCAAAGCATGCGTATGGTGCGGCTGCAGCAACGGACAGAGAGAGTTGCGAAAACCGATAACATCGGTATTAAATCCTGTGAGTTGACCGTTTAAGAAACGAATTACATTAACGGCTCCAATAGCCTGAGCGGTAGTGTCCAATGCATCCAAATACGGAATGATCTGTTCTTTATAGGGGAGGGTAACATTCATACCCGTAAAATCGTGCAGTTGAAGTAATAGTCTGAAATCATCTATCGTATCAAGCGGGTAGAGGGTGTAGATGGCATCAATGTGTTGTTGCGCAAACTTTTCGGTAAAGTATTGGGCAGAAAACGAGTGTGCTAAGGGCTTACCTATAATACCAAAATATCTCATGCAGGAAAAGTTATTTTTATCTCTGCCACTTGTTGGGTGGCGTTAGTTACTTTGAATCGATTGTCAATTCTGTACCCTACAACCCATGCTATATTTTCTCCCGAACATACTACCCACACTTGTTGTTTCTCTGTGAGCGGCACTTTCAGATCCTTTAAGAAATCGGAAACCTTTCGTTTGCCTTTCATACCAATAGGTATAAACCAATCGCCTGCTTTCCACCGTCTGATAGTGAGTGGCTCGTCTGCAATGCGGCTATCTGCCACCATTTGCAATGCGGCTGCTTTGGGGTATGTTTCGGTTGCCTTAATGAGGCGAATAATGTATGTTAATTCCGGTGTTTTATCTTCGCACTCGGTGGTAGGTGTTATAATAATGTGGGTACGGTCTTTGATTGCCGTATACCGAGGGGAGAAAAATTGTTTTCCGGCATTCCCTTTGAGACTGCGGAATATGTCATCGGTTTGTGTGAATCCGTATGGGAGCAATAGTTCGTAGAGTACTATTTCCGGAGAGGGAGCGGCAAGCAAACGTTCAATGTCTATGCGCATCTCGTTTCCAGTGCTGCTTAGCAGAGTAGGGCGCAAGGTGTCAATATAGGCTTGTACTATTTGTTTGTAGCCCTGCATATGCGTACAAGTGTCGGCTATATGTTCGGTTTCGGCTTTAGAACATGTTTGCAACCATGCACGTATGGCATTGCGCCGATAGGCTGTGTCGGTATTCGTTGAGTCTTCTACATGCTCAAGATGCCTAATGCTTAAATAGTTGAGTATATCTTCATGCGTTACACACAAAAGAGGACGAACAATGTGTCCGTTGCGCGGGTGCATACCGCACAATCCCCTCAATCCGGTACCGCGCTTAAGATTGAGCAAGAGCGTTTCGGCTTGGTCGTTCCGATGATGTGCCACTGCCACTGCCCGGCATTGTTCGGTCTGCAGGCAGTGCGCAAACCATTCGTAGCGCAAATCTCTGGCAGCCATTTCTATGGATATGCCATGCTCTTTTGCATAGTGTTGTGTGTCAAAGTGTTTAATCAAGAGCGGGGTGTCGAGTTGCTGACAGAGGTGTTGTACAAAAACTTCATCTCTGTCAGATTCTTCTCCGCGCAGGTGAAAATTGCAGTGCACTGCCACACAAGTATATCCCGCTCTGAGCAAGATGTCGAGCAACGCCACCGAATCGGCTCCGCCGCTTAGTGCTACCAATACTTTGTCGGTTGGTGATAGTAGGTCGTGGTGCTTGATATATTGCTGTATTCTTCTGAGCATACTTAATGGAGCAAGGGCATATCAGTTCAAACTGTTTATGTCTACAAGTTTGTTTACGATGGCATAAATCGTGAGTCCTGCAGGAGAATGTATATGCAATTTCTTTGAGATATTTTTGCGGTGCGAGATAACGGTATGCACCGATATGCACAACTGATCTGCTATCTCTTTATTACTCAATCCTCGGACAATCTCTCTCAATACATCTTTTTCGCGGTCGGATAGTTCTTCTGTTTGCTCTTCGCTGTCAGTGGTAGGAAGTATAGTGTTTTTTCGTTGTTCCAGATGTCTGACAAGCGGGATGAGCAAGTTATCTTCTATGGCGCAGTGAGTACCCAATTCGGTTTCAATACCGAAGAGGTCGCATAGTGCGGAAATAAGCAATAGGTTGGTCTCGGTTTGCGGATAGTATTTGATGATGAGGTTCTTCAGTTCGTTGAGTTTTACCACAATATTCCTATCATCCACAGCCCTATGTTGCTTGGCAAAAAGTTCGATGTTATATTCGGTTTTCTTACCTTGCAACAGGCTCTCTACATAGGGAAAGACCGCCTCATTTTCCTGCTGCATGTGCAGCATTATTTCGTGTGCATACTCGTCAAAACACTTAATGATGAGGAGGGGAATCTTTGATGCATTTACCGAAGTATTGATGGCTTCTATGAGTTTACGGCGTAGAGTGGGGAGCGCAAAATCAAGAAAATAGTTGTGGGCTGCTCTAAGATAATTGAGCAGTGTCTCAATGGATAGTTGAGGTATATCGGTAGAAACGTCATCGGCTTTATAATTGACGATGGCCAAGAATGTGGCGATGTGCACATTATGCTCATCGCACACCTCTTGTATGGTTTTGTCTTCCACGCCCAATGGCAATCCAAAACGTGCAATAACAGACAATGCTTGCGGTTCAGACGACATTAGGTCTGACATCTTATCAGTTGCAGAGTACATGATTGTTTAAGTTACATATTACAATTGCAAAGTTACAACTAAATTCCGACAACTGCAAACCGCTGCTTAGTCGTTGTCGCCCCTTGAATGTGTGTACTCTTCGTTGTTTGGGTTTAGTTGGTTAGAATGATTGTCTCTGTCGGCTTGTGTATGTGCCGATTCTCTGTTCCATGTCATAATGCTTTGTTGTTAAAACGAAAACGCTCAACCACAATGTATATGCCTTGCAGTATCGGTGGCAATCGTTGCATGTCATTGCTTGGCCAATACTTCTTTGGCTTTTTCCAATGCAGGAATTATATGCGGTTGAATAAATTCTTCTCCAATCTCTTTGTCCATTCCGAATTTCAGTAGCGATGTACGCACTTCGTCGTTTACGCCCGACAATATCACTTGTATGCCGCGTTTGTGGGTACGTTCGCAAAGGTTATGCAGGTTGTTGATACCCGTCGAATCGATAAAAGGCACTTTACGCATACGGATAATACGTACCTTAACACCGGCTTTACGATTCTTGTCCAATTCCTCAAATTTGCTGGCTAAGCCAAAGAAGAAAGGACCGTTTATTTCGTAAATCTCCACTCCTTCGGGAATATCCAAATGTTCCGTATCATCAGGATTTATCACTTCCTCATTTTCCGTTGCCAATACTTCGGCTTCTTCAATCACTTGTATCGACGATGTTTGCATTACACGGCGTACAAACAAACCTATGGCAAGCACCACTCCCACTTCTATAGCCACCGTCAAATCAATCAAAACGGTGAGGAAGAAAGTAATAAGCAGTACGGCAATATCTGATTTGTCACCGCGTAGCAGATATTTGAATGTGCGCCACTCACTCATGTTGTAGGCTACCATCACCAATATAGCAGCCAAGCACGATAGTGGAATATATACGGCATAGGGCATGAGGAATAAGTAGATAAGCAAAAGCACAATGGCGTGAATAATACCGGCAACGGGCGATTTTCCACCGTTGTTGATATTCGCCATGGTGCGGGCTATGGCGCCAGTGGCAGGTATACCCCCAAAGAGTGGGGTTATAATGTTGGCTATGCCTTGCCCAATCAATTCCGTATTCGAATTATGATGTTTACCGGTTACACCGTCAGCCACCATTGCTGCCAATAACGATTCTATAGCACACAAAATGGCAATGGTAAAAGCGGGCGATACCAACCCCTTAATAGTGGCATAGTCAAAAGCAGGAGCCACAGGTTTGGGCATGGGCAAGCCTTCTGCCAATTCAGGGAACTTTGTACCTATGGTGGCAAGGTCGATACCTGCAAACCGATGCAGCAACACCGAAGCAGCCGTACCTACAATCAGCACAATCAGCGAACCCGGTATTTTTTTGCTATAACGCCCCCATACAACGATAATAAGCAGACAAGCAACGCTCATGGCTGTTTCTGCCCAATTGATATGCGTTATATTCCGGAAATAGCATATCCATTCGGGGATAAAACCTGCAGGTACATCCATATTGAAACCGAAAAAGTCTTTCATCTGTGTAGAGAAGATAGTCAAGGCAATACCGCTGGTGAATCCCACAACAATAGGATAGGGGATAAACTTGAAAATGATACCCATCTTACATACACCCATTATAATCAGGAATATGCCCGCCATTATTGTGGCAATTAGCAAACCCTGCATACCGTATTGGGCTATAATTCCGGCAACTATCACGATAAAAGCACCGGTAGGTCCGCCTATGAGAAAACGAGAACCGCCGAATAGCGATACCAAAAAACCTGCTACGATAGCGGTAATCAGTCCTTGCTGCGGACTTACTCCCGATGCTATACCAAAGGCGATGGCAAGCGGTAAGGCGATAATACCTACAATAATCCCGGCAATAAGGTCGGAAACGAATGTCTGTTTGTCATAATTTCCTTTCTTGAACAGACTGAAAAATTTGGGTTGAAAAAACCCGCTAATACCTTTCATATCAAATATATAACCAACTTATTCAATAATCTCATCATCTCAAAAAAATAACCAAGAGAAAGGTGCTCCTCTTGGTTCATATTTTTTGTTATTCTGCGGAAAGTGAGGGATTCGAACCCCCGGTACGGTTACCCGTACACCGCATTTCGAGTGCGGCTCTTTCGACCACTCAGACAACTTTCCTTCTGTTATGCCTCATTTCTGAAAGCGGCTGCAAAGATACGGCTTTCTTTCCGATTACACAAGCCTATAAGCATTTATTTTCCTATTACGCCTCTTTTTTTGCATTCGTATTCCCTGCACTTAATGGCAAAACATAAAGCCTATATATAGTCTTGGACCTATCGGATATATCAAGTCACCTTTATGAATACTTACCATACAATCCAACTTAAAAGATAGATGTACGGCATGGGTCAACGCATAGTCAAATCCTACAAAAGGAGATATGTAGAAATACGATTGCTTGTTAAATATGCTTTCTTCTTCGTTCTGCCAATCATCTTGCGAACCGTCCACAATAAACAGACTCCGTTTGGCTCCGCCTCCCATGCCGGCACCTACGTAAGGCCACCATTTTTCCATGCGCCAGCAAGCGTCTGCCAACACGCCTCCCCAGCCGTTGCGTATATAACTGCCTTTTTGCAATGTCGCTCGCGCATTTGTCATACCTGTCGGCATGTTCGATACGTACCCCTCGCCGCCTACGCGCAAATGTTTCCATAGGTTTACCCTCAATGCACCGCCTATTCCTACTGTGGCCCCTTGCGGATTGTAAGGATATGCTGAACGTTGTCCGCCTAACCAACCGGCATGCAACATCATGCCACCGGAGTAACCCTGTAATACTTTCCTATGCACAAGCAACGAGTCCTGACCTTTCATTGAGGGGGATAAGAGGCATAGAAACAGCAATAATAGTAGTTTTGTGCTTGTCTTGCAGAATAACGTAGGTGATGGATAGGTCATTTATGAATCGGTATTTGTCAGTTTGTTGATGATTTCGTATGCTTCTCTCAATGTTTGTACATTGGCAATTACGGCAGATCGTTTACCGTTTTGGTCGCGCACTTGACAACGGCGCGGATTGCTCACTATATAAGTAAGTATCTGTCCGAATGTTTCCGACCGGTAGTAGGGCGATTGTATGTTAGATGGAAAATACAATACCATTCGCGACATTTTCAGCACTATTTTTTCAATACCCAATGCCATACACTTCCAACGCAATCGTACCACCATCAGCAACTCTTGTGCTTCGGGAGGCATCGTTCCGAAGCGGTCTATCAGTCGATGCTCAAATGACACCAATTCGGTTTCTTGTTGTAGGTTGTCCAATTCGCGATATAGCGTAATACGCTCCGATATATTTTCTACATAAGTTTCGGGGAAACCTATTTCCAAGTCCGATTCCAATTGTGAATCGTTTACCCAATATCGGCTCGTGTTTTGCAAACCTCCTTGGGGTTGATCATCTGCAAACAGGTTGGGAAATTCCTCCTCTTTCAGTTCCAATACGGCTTCGTTCAGTATGCGCTGATAGGTTTCATAACCCAAGTCGGCAATAAAGCCCGATTGCTCTGCTCCCAGCATGTTACCGGCTCCACGTATGTCAAGGTCTTGCATGGCAATATGAAAACCCGACCCCAAATCGGCAAATGTTTCTATGGCTTGCAACCTGCGTTTTGCATCGGGAGTGAGCAGTTCCGAGGCAGGGGCTACCAAATAGCAATAGGCTTTTCTGTTGGAGCGTCCTACACGCCCACGCATCTGATGCAAATCGCTCAAACCGAAACGATGAGCAGAGTTGATGATGATCGTGTTTACATTGGGTATGTCCACGCCCGATTCTATTATACTGGTGGCTATCAATACATCATAATCGTAGTTGATGAAGTCGGTCAGTATACTCTCCATATCTTCGGGGGGCATTTGTCCGTGTGCAAGGGCTATACGGGCTTCGGGCACCAAACGCTGTATCTTGTTGCGCAGGGTGGGGAGATGCTGAATCAGGTTGCTGATTACAAACACCTGACCGTTCCTATTCAGTTCCAACCGAATGGCTTCTTGTATAATATCTTCATCATCGGGGGTAATAATCTCTGTCTGAACCGGATAACGGTTTGGGGGAGGAGTGTGCATTATCGATAGGTCGCGGGCTCCCAATAGCGAAAATTGCAGCGTACGAGGAATAGGAGTGGCGGTCAGGGTCAGGGTATCTACGTTCACTTTCAGTTGACGCAGTTTCTCTTTGGTCGCTACACCAAACTTCTGTTCTTCGTCAATGATAAGCAGACCTAAATCTTTGAATTGTACCGTTTTGCCTACTATCTTATGTGTACCTATCAGTATGTCTATTTCTCCGGCAGCCAAACGTTGTACTATTTCTTTTACTTGTTTGGTCGTTTTCGCACGCGATAGATATTCCACCGTTATGGGGAAATTCTTGAAACGTTCCTTAAAACTATTGTAGTGTTGCAGTGCCAATACGGTTGTCGGTACCAATACAGCCGTTTGCTTGCCATCGGTAGCCGCCTTGAAAGCGGCACGCATGGCTATTTCCGTCTTTCCAAAACCCACATCACCGCAGATAAGCCTATCCATAGGTATCGGCGACTCCATATCGTGCTTCATCTCTATCGTGGCTTTTTGCTGGTCGGGAGTATCTTCATACAAGAACGATGCCTCCAACTCGTGTTGCAGATACGAGTCGGGCGAATAGGCAAAACCTTTCTCCTGACGGCGTTGGGCATAGAGTTGTATCAAGTCGCGCGCAATGTCTTTCACTTTCGACTTCGTGCGTTCTTTCATCCTCTCCCATTGCCCCGAACCCAATTTTGAGATGTTCGGACTGCCACCGTCTTTTCCCTTATATTTGGAAATGCGGTGCAGCGAATGAATCGATACAAAAAGAATATCGTTATCCCTATAAATCAACTTTATCATTTCCTGCCGCTTCCCATTGACAGTTGTATGTACCAAGCCACCGAAACGTCCGATACCATGATCCACATGCACAACATAGTCGCCTACTTGCAGTTGGTTCAGTTCTTTCAGGGTGAGCAATACTTTACCTTGTCGGGCGGTATCGGCTTTTTGTTGCACTTTGTGGAAACGTTCAAACAGTTGGTGGTCGGTCAGGCAGCATATATGTAAATCGCTGTCTGTAAACCCTGCATGCAGAGTTTGGCAGATGCCTTGCAGTCTGCCTTCATACAAAGGACGCTCTGTAGCGTCATTCTGTTTTTCGCGCAAGATGTTCTGCAGACGGTCTATCTGTTTCTGTGAGTCCGACAGTATGTATATCTGATAATCCTCATGGGCATATTGTTGCAGGGCCTCATCTAATAAGTCGAAATTCTTATGATAGATGGGCTGAGGTTGGGTATGAAAGGTTGCCTTGCTATATACATTGAATACCGACTTGCCGCACAACTCCAACGTCGAGTAGGGCAACGCCTCTTCCTTGTCCGATAGCAGCATACCCATGTGTCGGGGCTCATTAGGTTCGTTGCTTATGGTCGATGCCAACTTGTGGTGTAAGAATGCCATATCGTTGCATATCAGCCACATGGTCTCTGGAAAATAGTCGAATAAATTACCGCCCTCCGATGTTGTGGATGACTGATCAAAATCAGGAATTATTTCAATGCTATCCACTTTGTTTTTAGAGAGTTGTGTTTCTATATCAAATGTGCGAATAGAATCTATTTCATCGCCAAAGAAATCTATTCGGTAAGGCATCTCATGCGAATATGAAAATATGTCCACTATGCCGCCTCTTATCGAGAACTGTCCGGGTTCGTATACAAAATCCACTTTTGTCCACCCACCGTCCAATAGGAGTTGTTGCAACTGTCCGATGCTTATCTCTTGTCCTTTTTTCAACAAGACAGTGTCTTGCTGAAATTGTTGTCGGGCTACTACCGATTCTGTCAACGCTTCAGGATAAGTCACCACTATGCAAGCGTTCTTATTATTGCTTAAGCGGTTCAGTGTGGCGGTGCGTTCTATTTCGTAGGCGGCATCAACTCCGTGTTTACGCTGACGTATGCGGAACGAGGCAGGAAAAAAACATACCCATTCTTTTCCTGCTTCCTCAGGAGGGAGCAATAGTTTCAAGTCGTTTAGCAAATAGGCTGCATCATCGGCATTATCCATAACGATAAGTTGATGACGGTGGCTGCGCAAAAATAAACCGGCAATTACCAAGGCTTGTGCCGAACCGTATAAACCTTCTGCTACGGTATGAGTAATGCGCTTGCTTGATAGTTCCTGAGCGAGAGAAGCGAGGGCTGTATGTTGCCGGTAATAGCCTAATAGATCGTATAGTGTCATTTTCTCTATGCCTGTCTGTCTGATCCGTCTGAAAGGGAATGCGGATGTCTGCCAATAGTATTTCTGTTTGTAGATTACTAAGTGGGAGGAACCGCTATATACCCTAATTTATAAAACGGCACAAAGATACAACATTTTTTCGGTTTGTGGAAACCGGCAGACCAAACAAGTGTGGCCCTACTTTCAACTACCAAGTGCAAATTTGGCGAATTGGTTTGTGAACTTCAAAAAGCGAGCAGACCAATTGATTACCGCTTCCACTGCTTCACTACGGATACTTCTTTTTTTTGCGTTTTTGTCTTTGTGGTTTTGTTTTGCTATAAATACTTGCGTTTTGTTTTATATTCTTTTTGACTTACTTACACCTATACTCGCTCAAGCCTGTTTTTTTCCTACGGACTCGTTACGGTATCTCAAGAGATCTCGTCGAGATCTTATCGAACTTTCATTCTGTCAAAAACGACAGCACGCTCAAATCTGTAAAAAAATACCCTCCGATCAGCAGGGAAGCAAAGCCTTTCCCACAAAAACTTATGCATACTCATTTCTTACTTTGCAACTTTTGTTGTACCTTTGCAGAGTGCTCTTAGGGAGCAATTACGCAATTCTATAGCATTATGAAAAAAATCTTTTTGTATGCCTTCTTGGTGCTTATCAGCATCGGATGCACAAATAACAACACTACAATGACAACAACATCTGCTATTTGCGTCATGCAGACGCGCGTTTCCGTACGCAGTTTCACAGAGCAAAAAACCACCGAGCAACAACTCGATACACTTCTGAGGTGTGCCATGTCGGCTCCCTCGGCTATGAACGCACAGCCATGGGCATTCATAGTTATTGACGATTCTACAATCTTGCGTACTCTGGGAGAGCAATTCCCTAACTCACGTGTAGCCAACAATTGCCAACTTTGTATTATTCCTTGTGGCGATTTGTCCAAAACTTTGCCTGGAGCCGCACAAGATTTCTGGGTAAACGATGTCTCGGCTGCAGCGCAAAACATTCTTTTGGCTGCACATGCCATGGGGTTGGGAGCCGTATGGACTGGACTGCATCCTGCCATGGATAGAGTAACCTTGGCACAACAACTTCTTCATCTGCCCGAACATATCATACCGCTCTGCATCATTCCTGTCGGCTATCCGGCAGAAAATCCGGCAGTCAAACAGAAATACAATACCGATAATATACATCACAATCAATGGTAATTATGAAACCGCTCGAAAATCGTAAATGGGAAGTGCTCGAGAGCCGCTATCTGGCTCAAGAGGGCGATTGGTACACCGTACGCAAAGATCACGTACGACTCCCCTCCGGGGTGGAAATACCTTCTTGGTACATATTCGAATTCCCCGATTGGGTCAATGTCATTGCGACTACCAACGAAGGCAATTTTGTGCTTATCAGTCAGTATCGTCATGCAATAGGCGAAACGCACTACGAACTCTGTGCAGGAGTCATCGACCCTACCGATGCTTCACCGCTGGAAGCGGCAAAACGCGAATTGTTGGAAGAAACAGGTTTTGGAGGAGGCGAATGGACAGAATTTATGTGCCTCTCACCCAATCCTACTAACCATACCAATCGCTCCTATACATTCCTTGCTACCGGTGTTCAACGCATCGATGAAGCACATCAAGAATCTACCGAAGACATACAAACGCACATCCTTACTCCCGAACAACTTAAGGAGTTGCTCTGCAACGGCGAAATCGTACAAGCACTTCATGCAGCACCACTCTGGAAATATCTTGCCCTAAAGGCAGAAAATGAAAAACGATAATACCATACTGCTGCAAATCGACGGTTTGTCCGTTGAGGTCTGCCGAAAACCTATACGCAGAATGCATTTGCGGATACTGCCTACCGAGGGGAATATCCGTCTCTCATTGCCTTGGCAAGTACCGCTAACAGAGGGAGAAGCATTTGTACGAAAAAATACCGATTGGATTCTGCGTACCCGACAACGCATTTGCGCAGAAGCACAACAACGTACCGTCCATTACCAAATGGGAGAACAACTCCCGCTCTTTGGTAAGCCCTATTTACTACAAGTCGAATATATTAATGTAGGAAATAGTGTGCGTTTGTACGACAATCATATACTCCTCAAATGCTCTGCTCAAAGCACGGAAGAGAGCAGAAAAGCCATTGTAGATAATTTCCGCCGTAAGCAACTCGCTGTTGTATTGGAGCAACTTGTGGAGACGTGGCTGCAACAAGTGGGCGAATCCCCTGTCGCATGGAGTATCCGAACCATGAAAACAGAGTGGGGGAGTTGTACTCCTGCACGCCGTACCATGCGTTTCAACCTCGAATTGGCTAAATATCCGATTCCGCTGATAGAATACGTGGTAGTACACGAAATTACACATTTGCGTATTGCTAATCATAGTGCCGACTTTTGGCAACTCATGTCAGAACGCATACCTGATTGGAAAACACGACGCAAACAACTTAACGATAAACAAATTATAAGAGAAAACTAAATACTTATTATGCCTACTACCCATCTTACAATCCGACCTGCCGCTTTCTCTGATGCTCCTTTTGTCGCCGAATGTGTATATGCAGCCTTAGGAGAAGACTTTCGCAATGCTTCTGCAGAAGAGAAACGCACAAAATTGATGCGCATGACTACTATATGCGAACAAGAAGATACGCTCTATTCATGGCGCAATACCTATGTGGCTGTAGTAGGTGAAAAGTTGGCAGGTGCTTTGGTATCTTACGAGGGAGCACGCTATGCCGACTTGCGCAAAAATACATTCCAACGATTGGGCGACCTGGTATCAGTTGAAGCGCAAACTATGGTCGATGAAACTGTGGCGGGAGAATACTATCTCGATAGTTTGGCTGTAATGCCGGAATTTCGGCGTCAAGGTATAGCACGGGAATTGTTGTTGGATGCTATTAGCAGGGCACGCACCTATCCTTGTAATATGGCAACGCTTGTTGTCATACCCGATAGTATGGCTATGCAGTTCTATAAAACATTAGGATTCCGACCCGAAAATATCTTATACCTCTTTGGGGAAGACTACTTGCGCATGACCTACCCGCTCTCTTAAAGAGCATCAGCACAATCCGGAATCTCCTCGTTAGGCCTTCAAATAGGCTTGAAGGGCTTCCCACTGACTCTCTGTGTCGGCTATACCCAAATTGTATAGTTGTTGCAGTTTATCGGGGTTCTTTTCCAATCGACCTATATTCATTTTTATGCTCGGGCGGATAACGAATATCTTGCCCTCTGCCTCTAATTGCAGTATCTTGTCTATCTGTTTGTTGTAGTAAGGATTGCGGTGCAATATCGTTTTTAGCAACCTCGGATAACGGCAGTATATCAAACTGCATATCAAGAAAATCAATTCGTGTTTCCTGTAACCGAACGGACGTGTCAATACCACTACCAACTTATCGCAGCCTTGTTGCACACATCCCTCCATAGGAATATTGTCGGCAAGTCCGCCGTCCAGGTATTTTTCGCCTTTCCAATGTACGGGGCGGGTAATAATAGGAAGTGCAGACGATGCCCACAATACATCCATCTGCTCGAAACAATTTTTCACATGTACATATTCGGCTTTGCCGGTGCGCATGTTGGTAATGGTCGCATAAAAGCGTATGGGAGATTGCTCAAAAGCAACTTCATCAAATGGGTCTAACCGATGCGGAATATCTTCACAACCGAATTTACGGTTAATCATATTGCCGGTAGTAAAGAAAGAGCGTAGACTGATATAACGTTTATCGCCCACGTACTTCTTGTTGTAGCGAATCGTACGTCCGCGTTGTCCCGAAACCATATTTACACCAAATATCGCTCCTGCCGATGTACCGCATATAACATCGGGAGTAAAGTCGTTATCCAACATTTTGTCAAGCACGCCCGCAGTGTACATGCCGCGCATGCCGCCTCCTTCCAATACCAAACCAATCTTCATATATGTTATATTTGTATGTTACGCCCAAAAGGGTGCAAAGCCAATCCTGATAACTTAAAGTGTTGTTTGCCAAAAGGAATACCTACAATAGTAAGGCATAACAACACACCAAAACAAAAGTGAACGAATAGAACGTAGATACCCCCGAAAACGAACCATAAGATATTCAATAGCATATATAGACAACCGCTTTCGTCGGAAGTGTTATTTACTTCAGCACCGAATGGCCATAAGCAGAGTAAACCTATCTTGAATAATTGTAAACCAAAGGGAATACCAACAAGAGTGCAACACAATACGATTGCACCAATCATATAACCTATAGCGGCTTCCAATCCGCCAAACAGACACCAAAGAATGTTACCAATCAATCTCATAGAGTAAAACAATGCCTTGTTCGGCATTTTTTCTACACATACGATTTAACTATACCTTCTGTTTCGACTGCAAAAGTAGAAAAAAAAGCAGATATGCGCAAATCCTTTGCAGATAGGTTAGGTGAAAAACAACACTATCATTTGTGCGGATAGGATGCGCAAAAAAGTAATCAAGGGATATACGGTAGAGTAGGAAACGGCAGGCTCGTCTGTATCCGACAAGGCTGCCGTATATGCCAATGGAGGAGCATTTGTATGAGCCCCGGCTATCAGTCCGCAAATGGTAAAGAAGTTTAGTTTCAGTAAACGTGCTGCTATACCTATCAGAAAGGGAGGTATCATGGTTATCAGCGTACCGCAAAGCAACCACAACAGACCATCGTGCGATATCACAGAGTCTACAAATTCACTTCCCGCCGACAAACCTACACTGGCTAAAAACAAACTAAGCCCTAATTCGCGCAACATCAGATTGGCGGATTGAGTAGTGTAAGTAATCAGTTTAAGTTTATAGCCGAAACGCCCTAACAGGATGGCTACTACCAATGGACCACCCACCAAACCCAATTTGGCAGGTGTTGGCATAGCAGGAAAATATACAGGGGCGGCCCCTAATATAATACCTAAGAGTATGCCCAAAAAGATGGTGATAATATGCGGTTCGTTCAAACGTTTTAGAGTATTGCCTAACAAAGTTTCAACTTTCTGAATACCGGCAGATGGTCCAACCACCATAACCTTATCACCCACTTGCAATACCAAGTCAGGACGAGCCAATAAGTCAACACCGGCACGGTTGATACGGGTTACATTCACGTTAAAGGCACTGCGCAAATGCAATTGCCCTATGGTCTTACCGTTAATGTTGCTGCGTGTAACCACAATTCTACGAGATACCATGGTGCTTTCATAATCTTTCCACTCAAATTCAGTTTCCTCACCGAATAGGGCGCATAAATCTTCCTTGAAAGCATGATGGGCAACTACCAATACTATGTCCGACAAATGAAAAATAGTATCGGCATGTGGAATGAACACTTCACTACCGTTAAATACGCGGGTTGCTACCAACTGATGCCCGAATTTTGTTTTCAAAGTAGCCAATGTCATACCATCCATTTCCGAGTTAGTGATACGAAACGTGAGTATATCAGGTTGTTCCGATTGGTCATGTTGGTTCTGCAAGGTCTGTTCTTCTTGGGCTATATCAATACGAAAGATGGCTTTCAAAAGCATCATTACCAGTATACTGCCTATAATAGCCATGGGGTAGGCTACAGCATACCCCAAACTGATATGGGGAATATCTTGTATTACACCGCCTGCTTTTAATTGTCCTAATGCTTCTTCTGCGGCTCCCAAAGCAGGGGTCGATGTTATGGCGCCACACATAATACCTACCAACATAGGCATGCCGATACGTTCTTTTAGCAGACCGTACAATAGAAAAAACAGACACACTCCTAATGCAAAAATACCGAACGCCAAGGCATTCAGTGTCAATCCGCCTTTCTTGAACGAAGCAAAAAAACCGGGCCCCACTTGCAATCCGATGGAGAAGACAAACAGTATCAAACCGAAGTTCTTCAGAAAGTCGGTAATCGACGTATCCAAGTGTACACCTATATGACCTAATAACAAACCGACAAACAAGACAAATGTTGCTCCCAACGAGATGCCTTTAAGACGTATTTTGCCCAATGCCGTACCCAACACTATGATAATGCAATACACTAATATAGTGTGTGCTACCGATGTACCGGTAAAGAGTTCTACCAACCAATTTGTCATGTCTGATTATTCTTTATCAAAAAGGCTGCAAAAGTAATGTTTCTTCGTAATATATACAAGAAATTCGTAATATAACATACTATATAAAAGAGTCTTTTATATGTAGTATGATTTTTTTCTCTATGTTTATTGTGTTGATTAGTTGTATAGTTGGTAACAACGGCATTTATGTCGTTTCGTTATTTATGGTCTAAAAAAGTTACTCAATAATTTGGTTTATATTATAAACTATATTATCTTTGCAGACGAAATAAGAGAGGTGCGCGCGGCCACTCTTTATTTTAGATGCTAATGGTTTATATTATAAACCTATTTATAAATTTTATAATACTCATTTAATATGGAAGACAAGAAAATCAATGAGAGGGAGAGTCTCGAAATTATCACCTCTATGATTGCTCGCACAAAAGAGCGTTATAATCTCGGAGAAGGAAATATAATGCTTATGTGGGGGTATCTTACCCTTGGGATTAGTGTGTTAGTATGGCTATTGCTTGCGCTAACTCACCATCCGGCAGTACAATGGCTGTGGTTTCTCATTTGGATAATTGGGGGAATAGTAACTCCGGTTATGGCAAAAAAGAAAAATATAAAGAAAGGAGTAAAAAACTATACCGACAAAATCATATCTCAATTATGGGCTATTGTAGGTTGGAGTGCAATCGTTTGTTCATTTGTGTGCCTTGGTCTTTTGGTTACATGTGGGGTAGACGCTTGGAGTGCCATGTTTGTATTCGCTCTAATTATTGTCCCGTTTGCTGAAATTGCAAATGGCATAGTGCTCAATGAATCATCCTATATGTGGGGTGGAGCAATCGGATTTTTAGTGGGGATAATTTTGACTTGCTGCATCGCAGGGGGAGTTGCACTGACCGCCGCATGGGTGATGCCTTTATTTATTGGGGCTTACATCTGTATGATGATTATTCCGGGGCATGTAATCAACTATAAAGCGAAAAATAATTTATGAAAGAACTTGATCCGCTGTTGCATTCTCAACTCCGTCTTGCGGTTATGTCAATACTTATGAATGTTGACGAGGCGGATTTCGTTTACCTCAAAGAGAAGACTGATGCTACCGCAGGTAATCTAAGTGTTCAACTTGACAAACTCTCATCCGCCGGATATATTTCTATGCTGAAAGTATTTGTAGGCAAGAAACCTCGAACGGTATGCCAAGTTACCGTACAAGGTCGCAAGGCTTTTGTGGAATATGTCGAAACACTTAAAGAGTATCTGAACTTATAAACATTTTTTTAGTTTTTTATACTACAGGAGATTGAAAGTAGGGGGAGTTGAAGTCTTACCTAAATGGTTCCAATAGAAAATGTATAAGATAGGGTCGCCCTTGTGGTAATCTATCTTATACATTTTTTTCTTTTTGATGTATATTATACTTCTATTTTACATAATACCAATTCTGTAAGAATAAGTATTATATTTGCGCTGTAATCAATTTTCATAGTTATGAATAGTTTCAAATATGTCTATTTCAAGTGTGTCAATTCTGACGATTATATGCGTCTTGATGACCTTGGCTTTCATAGTCTAAAGTATGAGTATCCCGGCATCTACGAATACCTCGTTAACGGTAAATATACCTCTTTTCGTTTGCGCACGGAAACTATATGCCGTAATGCATTCTATGATAAACATGGTAATATAATTGTAAGATATTCTCAACGTTCATGAATTTAGATATAAAGTATATCTACGGACATTGTGTTTCTCCTGTAAAGATACAACTTGTAAACCCTGTAACACATATACAGGAAACTCGTGAGGTACCCTGCGGACATTGTTTACATTGTAGAAATACTCGTGTAAGTGAGTGGATTACTCGTATGACTCTTCAGAGTATGTATAGTACGTATACTTATTTCATCACTCTAACCTATAGTTCCTCGAGAATGGAGCGTTTGCTTCGTGATGACGCTGCAAGTATAGATGACTTGCATTGTGTCAGACATACAATCAATAAGGAAGGTAAATATCTTCTATCTCCTTTAACTCTGTGTAAACGACATACTCAACTATATTGGAAAAAACTACGTAAAAATACAGGTGTAAAGTTACAGTATATGCTTGTCGGTGAATATGGACATAATTACGGTCGTCCGCATTACCATGCAATAGTATGGACAAATGAAGCTATTACTCCTGAACAATTTCAAGCCTCTTGGTCTTTTGGTCATGTTGATTTTGAGGACGTCAAAGAGAATAGTAAAAAAAATGGTCTTGATGAGATGACAGCCTATAGATATGTGTGTAAGTATCTATATAAAGATTTCGATTTCATGAAAATACCAACTCTAAAATATCACTATAAACTTTATGAAAAATGTAAGGAAAAATTTGCGATTGAAAATCGAATCGCTTTTATGGAACAAGTGTATAATCCTGATGAAGAGGATATACCAGAGTATAAAGACCCTGAGGATTACACTTTTAAGGACTATATACGGGATAATAGCTCCTTTATGTGCTGCTCTAAGTCGCCTGCTATTGGTTCTGCTTACCTATCGGAATTCCTTCCAAAGTTTCAAAGAGGATACTTGCGCATATTTGGAGTACATGGACAAGACCTTGTATTCCCTCGCTTCTTTACGCGTAAGGTCAAACAGTCTATTTGCCCGTTTGTTCGCTTATCTGAAAAAAATGGTACTCCGTGTTCACCGTCTTGTACTTTCTCACTCTTCTCCTATGTCATGGACTTTTGCACTACTATTGCGTGTTACGAAGATGTTACAGGCTTGGTGTGTGGAAATAGAAAAGAAGTTATACCCTCCCGCCTCCGTACAAAAGTATTCGGATCTTTAGATTTCTATGATGTAGTAGATAATGTGTATTATCTTTTAAATGTAGGTGTAGATACTCCTTTAATGGATGTGCCTATGTATGAGTGCTACAAATATAATCGACATACTCGTAAGTATGAATATATACACTCTGTATCTGTGATAAATGTCCTAAATCAAATGGAGCAGATGTATAGTAATCTTGTAAAATATATTCTTAAGCCTTTTGAGCAATTTCGTGAGGCTAATGAGATGGAGTTTCGTGACTATGTTTTGTCTCATTATGGTACTATGGAAGAATATAAGAAACAACTAAATCAGGTATATAATAATGTACTCTTGATTCGTAAACATAATCAAGAAATATATAATAAGACTAAAACTTTATTTTAATTTTAATTTTATGACTCGTAATCAATTCAGAGAACGCTTTATTCCTCGAGCCGTCTCTTTCGTTCACTCTTCCTTGTCTTCGTTGCCATCGGAAACAGACCCATCTTTTGCACTAACAGGTATGCAGATGTTCCTTGCTGCTATGCGTGGTGATGCTCTCCCTACCTACTCAAATTACTAATATACTGCACTCATCTTTCTTAAATAAGTATGGTATGAAAGATCTATACGATGAGGTTCTTCAGGTTCTTGAAAATATGTTTCTGAATATAGATACGTATTTCGATTCCGGTTACAAGTTCTATGATGATGGTTCTGCTACTGCTTTTGAGGTACTCCCTATCTTCGCTTATACTAATACTGCCTACCATTTGGAAAATAAAGAGTATAGTTTTAACACTGATGCTGCTGCTGCGGAGTGGTTAAATGACCATCCTGGTGCTTCTCTCGTAGGTACTTCGGCGTATAAAAAACCTCGTTCAAGTAGTTATCGTACTACATATAGGGAAACAGTTCGTGTGTATGACGGCTACAATATTGTTTTTACACCTCTTTCAAGTCGTTCTAATGCTGACCCCGCTTTTACATTCCCTGAGGATTTGGACACTATTACGTATGATTTGCGTGATTTCTTGACACAATATTTTTATTCGTATGCTGATATAAATAGTACTCAGATGCCGTTCTATTTTAATAGTAGTTTTGTGAGTATGCTGCTTTCTGTTTATGATGCTATTAAACCTATTGTTGGTATTGGTAGTACTTTGGATATGTTGAACTGTACTATTTTGTCTCGTAAGGATTTTTTTGTGTTGTATTACTTGTATTCTTACTATTATTATTATAGTAATCTATCTCAAGGTAGTATTTCATTTCCTAACGTCTGGGATACGAGCGAAATGCCTACTATACTCTCTAATTCTGTTATCAATTTCTTGCCTATTCGTGCTAACTATTGTGTATGGTATTGGTACTATCGTGATCAATTACTTGAGACCGATGCTTTTGAACCCTCTGTTGAAGATACTGTTACTGATACGGAAATCGTTTGCCTCCTCATTCCTCGCTATAGATGTTGGAGTAAGGATACATTTACTACTGCGTTGACTAATACAGGTACTGGCTCGATGGTTGTGAGAACTGATAATATCATTTCTACAGGTACTAAGAATATGACTCGCCTTGGTAATTTCTCTCCTGAAACTGTTCTTGATGCTGAAAATGCTAAAGTTCAAGGTATGGATGTTGTGTCGTATACTCTTACTGATGGTACGAAAGTTGAATTACCTACTCGCTATCTTCAAGGTGTACAAGGTACGGAAAGTGTTTTATCCGGACATTCCGAGGGATTCTCTTTAGATATGTTAAATCGTGCTCAACGTATGCAGAAATGGTTGCAGAAAGCTTTAATCTATGGTAATCGTCCTCAGGATAGCTTATGGACACACTGGAAAGTTCGTAGTTCTGACGCTCGTCTTCAACTCCCTGAGTATATAAGCGGTGAATCTACTCTTGTTCGTTTGGATACTATCACTAATAATACTACCACTGCTCAAAGTATTGCAGGTGATAAGGCTGCTAACGCCTACGGCTATTTTAATGGTATGAAGATGAATAGATTTGTCGAAGAGCATGGTTTTATAATCTCGTTGTTCTCTGTTATGCCTGAATTGTCGTATGGCTATGGTACTGACCGTAAGTTTGTCCGTATGGATAAGTTTGATTACGCTTGGCCTGAGTTCGCACAGATAGGTATGGATGCCGTTTACGTTCGTGAACTAATGGATACAGGTCTTGATTTATCGTCGTTGAATTTGGATGAATTATTCATGTCTGTGCAAAATGTGTTCGGCTATCAAGGTAGATACTATGACTACAAAAGTAAACAAGATGAAATTCACGGTGAATTGTTGGATGAAATGGATATCTATACATTCTCTCGTAAGTTCTCTCCGTATGGTACGTCCTCTCGGAATAACTATCCTACATTAAATTATCAGTTTGTTCACTGTCACCCTCGTTTGGATATGTTTGTGTCCGACTCGTTATCATCTCCTACGTTCTGGTTTGATATTCACCACGCACAAGCTGTAGAACATGCTTTGCCTGTGCCCTCTATGACTGTATAATATGACTCCTTTTTTGTGGATAATGTTGGCTCTCGGCCTTGCAGGTGTTGGTACCTCTGTTGCCTCTAATATTGTCAGTAATAAGACAAATAAGGAATTACAACAGGATGCAAATGATACTAATATCGCTCTTGCTCGTGAATCTAATGTCGCTCAGGCTGCTGAGTCAGAAAAAGCGTATAATCGTAGTAAGGCAACTAATCAGGTAAATCTTATGCGTGCTGCTGGTATGTCTAAGGCAGGTGCATTAAGTGCATTACAAGGAGGCGGGGTTTATACCCCCGCCCCTGTGAATACTGCTCAAGTTCAAGCTGCTCAAGTGTCTGATGAAGGCTTTCAAAATGCGTCTGAAATATTGTCCTCCATTGGCAAAGACTTTGGTAATACTGGTCAAATGCGTGAACAATTTGCTAACGCAGAAAAACTGCAGAAATTGCAGATGGAGGCTGATAAACAGAATCTAATAACTCAGATAGATGATGCAAGGCAAGCTCGTAGGGAAGCTCGTGAACAAGAAAGTAAGGAAAAAGCTCTTGACCGTGCTTTAACTTTGGAAACTCAGTTAAATCAATTTGATCATGAAACTCAATTGCAAATTATGGATTATCTTTTCAAGCGTAAACTTGCAATAACACAAGGCAATATTGAAATGGCTCTTGAAAAATTCCGTCATGGTACTGCAGTTGATGAGAATGGTAATATTATTGCTGCCGATACTGCTGCAGGTATTAAAAAAACTAATGCTGAAACTGGTCTTGTAAAATCTCAAACTGTTACACAGAATAATTTAAATAAGCATGATCAGGAGCGTTTTAATGCTGAGATGCAAAAGTATGCTGATGAGCATAAACTTTCTCAAGTTGAATTAGATACTGCTAAAGAAATGTATAATCGTTTGGTAGATCCTGTGTCTCGTAAAAATTGGAAAGATTCTTTAACTCTTGAAGAAACGCGGCTTGCTAACTCTTTTATAGAGGAGCAAGTACGTGAATATGAACTTCTTGTTAAGCGGCATATAGGTTGGAAGAAAAGTAAATATACTAAATTGTCTTATGAATCTGATGGTTTAGATGCTTTCTTTGAGTGGTGCGATGATGCTAATAATGTATTGGATCATATTCCTCTTATAGGTCCTATTTTGCAATTCCTTGCTAATATTGCAAAATAGTATTACTTTTGCGTTATGGAAGAATATATTCGTAAAATAAAACAACTTTGTCGCCTTTTAGGTTGGTCTTTGTTGGCTTTTATGCTTGTGTTAATAGTATTTGCTTTAATTTTGAGTACTGTTAGTACTTTCTTTAAGTAACAACGGCTTTGCCGTTACCTTATGAAAATGTAGAAGAAGGGTAATCGTTTATCGGTTACCCTTTGGACTTTCTACATAGAGTGAGACGTAGTCGAGCGTTTTACACCGTTAGGTAAAGGAATACACGTAGTGTAGTCCGTGCTAAATGTCCCCCGACGCTTGGCGTCTCGCCCGTCTTTAGCGTAGGGCGACACTATACCCGATATTGTCGTGTGTTTGAACTATTCTTATTCTTTTGCCATTCTTTGTAAGAATGTGGGCATACCCTCTCGATTTTTATATATTTTTATATATTTTATATTTTTATATGCCCACTGACACCGTACGGTTCAGCTTAGCGAAAAAACCCGTATAGGTTGTTTTGAGTGCATCAGTTAGAATAACCTACTCTACTGCAGAAGTACAGCAGTATGCCGATGGAACTACGTTCTCGGCAG
>JAMPAY010000011.1 GCA_023666945.1 Paludibacter sp. | reverse complement strand
CATCGGCAACGGCTATCTACGGTAGTCGTGCCAGCAACGGTGTGATTATCATCACCACCAAAAAAGGTGCTGCCGGACAGAAACTGAAAGTTAACTACTCGGGCAACGTATCCATGAGTAACCTGACAAAAAAAACGGCAGTGATGACCGGTGACGAACTGCGCACGTATGCCGGTCAATTAGGGCTGAGCGCAAGCAAACTCAGTAAACTCGGAACAGCCAATACCGATTGGCAAAACGAAATCTATCGGGCAGCCATATCTACCGACCACAACATCAGTCTAACCGGAGGCACGAAACATATGCCTTACCGTTTCTCGATTGGTTATACCGACCAAAACGGTATTATCAAGACTTCCAACATGCAGCGTGTAACAGTGGCGATGAACCTCAGTCCGTCGTTCTTCGACAATCACCTCACACTCAACTTGAATGCCAAAGGACTATATATTTACAACCATTATGCCGATGGTGGTGTAGTGGGCGGTTCGATAGCCTACGATCCGACATGTCCGGTAATGGACGAGAGCCTGACGCTATTCGACGGCTACTACGGACGTACACAATCCGGCAAATCGCTGAACGATTCCGACCCTATGTGGAGTAAGATGTTCAACTCGCAGACTGCAGCCAACCCGGTGTCGATACTCAACCAAAAGAACGACCGTGCCAATTCAGGTGCATTTGTAGGCAACTTGGAAGCCGATTATAAGATTCATGGTTTGGAAGATCTGCGCTTGCATGCCAATTTCGGTGCCGACTATTCTTATGGCAAACAACGTACTTCGTGGTCGCCTTACTCACAAAATACCGCTTGGGGCTATTATGGCTACGAAGGTTCAGAAGAAAAGCACAAGTACAACCTCTTGTTCAATGCTTATGCACAATACTATAAAGATTTCTCCGAGAGCCAGCATTTCGATATAATGGCAGGTTACGAATGGCAACATTTCTATAACGACTATTATCAGCAAGGCGGCGGTATGTATCCCACCACCAACAACGATGCAGCACTACGCGGTACTCCCAAAGATTTCAAGACCTACAACTCTGCCACCGAGAGTTATTTGGTATCGTTCTTCGGACGTGCCAATTGGATTGGTTGGAATCAGTTGATGCTGACTGCCACTTTCCGTGCCGACGGTTCTTCTCGTTTTGCTCCTGAGCATCGTTGGGGCTTGTTCCCCTCTGTGGCATTAGGCTGGAAAATCAAAGAAACATTCTTACGCGACGTCAACTGGTTGGATGAACTCAAACTTCGCTTGGGCTACGGTATTACCGGACAACAGGAAATAAACCAGGGTGACTATCCGTACATGCCTATCTATGTAGTCAATCAGTCGGATGCCTATTCTACTATAGGAGAGACACCCGATCAAGCCAATCTAACAGGTCTCACGGAAGGCGTAGACTATAAGATAGGTAACGACGGATATGTTTACTACAAGACCTACCGTCCTAACGAGTATAACCCCGAACTTACGTGGGAAAAAACCACTACCTACAACGCAGGTATCGACTTCGCTTTCTTGAACAACCGCATTTCGGGTGCTATCGACTATTACTATCGCAATACGACAGACCTGATAAACATGGTTGACGTACCTGCAGGCACCAACTTCAAAACACGTGTAATCAGCAATATCGGTTCGTTGTTTAACCAAGGTGTTGAATTTTCCATCAATGCAGTGGCCATTGACCGCAAGAACTTCAAATGGGACTTGGGCTTCAATGCCACATGGAACCAAAACCGTATTACCAAACTTACCAATAGCGACGATCCATCGTATTTCATACCACAAGGAGATATCGGCAACAGCCAAACCGTACAGGCACATGCCGTAGGTCATCCCGCTTCTTCGTTCTATGTTTACCAAACAAAATACGACACAGAAGGCAATCTCGTAATAGTAGACCAACAGAACCCCGAACTTTTCCCCGGTGACAAAGGATACTCCATCGATGCGAACCAAGATAAGATATTTTACCATTCCCCCGCCCCCGATGTATTGTTAGGATTCAACACCAAGTTCCAGTTCTATGGTTTTGACCTCGGTATCACATTACGTGCCTCTATAGGAAACTATGTGTACAACAACGTACTGCAAGACCAATTGCAATATGTTACCACCATTTACGATGCCAAATTCGAGGGCTATCACAACGTTCTGAAAGAAGCATACAATGCTTACTATTACGACAACTGCAAACTGCGTAACGAAACCGACGGTGTACTCACCGACTATTTCGTGCAAAACGCCTCTTTCTTGCGTTGCGATAACATTACACTCGGTTATACATGGAACAAACCAAAACTCAATGCACGACTTTACCTTACCGTAAGCAATCCGTTCGTTATATCCGGTTACAAAGGTCTTGACCCCGAAATTGCAGACGGAATCGACAACAACATGTATCCTCGTGCCATGACCACACTCATTGGTTGCAACATCACATTCTAAAAGATACCAAGCACATGAAAACAACTATAAAGATATTCGTTTTACTACTCGCTGCCGCATTCGGTTTCACCGCATGCGTCAACGACCTGAACACGCAGCCCATCGACCCCAATGTCAATCAGACATTCGACCAAGATGCCGTATTCTACAAACTCTACACCTCTTTTGTGCAAACAGGACAGAAGGGAGAAGGAGGCGATCCTGATATTATTACCGACGATGAAGGATACTCCGGATTCTTCCGTACTCTGTGCGTTCTGAACGAGTTTCCCACCGATGCCGGATGGTGGACATGGAGGAACGATGCCGGTGTTTCCGATTTGCTGCAAATAGCATGGACCTCCACGAATCCATTTGTAGAGAAACTCTACAATCGTCTCAACTACGGCGTTACACTTGCCAACCATTTCCTTGACAATACCGAAGGACTCAACGATGAGAAGACACTTCACCAACGTGCCGAAGTGCGTTTCATCCGTGCGCTCAACTACTATCATTTGCTGGATATGTTCGGTAATGTTCCGTTTACCACCACTGTCAGCATGAGTTCGCCCACACAAATAAAACGCGCCGACCTCTACAAGTGGTTAGTAGAAGAAATCAACGGTAACAACGGTTTTGTAAACGACCTATACGACAGAGGTCAAACAACCCTCTATCGTGCCACCAAATCATCGGCATACATGCTGCTTGCACGTCTATATCTGAATGCCGAAGTTTATACGGGAACCGCCGATTGGGAGAACGCAGCCCTATATGCTCAAAAGGTTATTGACGTTTATCCTACTCTGCACGAACCTTTCGCCGAAATCTTCATGGGTGACAACGACAAGACTTCTGCCGAAGAGATGGTCTTTTTAGCCGCTTGCGACGGAATGCTCACTCGTTCTTATGCAGGAAGCCAATACACCATAGCATCGTGCCGCAACTCATCTATGAACGATTGTGGCACATCCGATAACAACTGGGGATGTTGGCGTTCGTGCCCCGAACTTATCATGACATTCTTCCCCGGCAAGACACGAAGCGAAATAGCAAAAATCGAGGGCGATGAATACGACATTCCTGCCATTGCCGGTGATGACCGTGCCATGTTCTGCCAAAGTACCCACGACGGTGCCTATGTGGCAGGTTTTCAGGGAACGGTTCCTCCATCGGGAGACGGATTCGATTATTGTTGGGGTATATGCAAATGGACCAATCTCTATTCAGACGGTTCGACACCGCACGACAGCAAATACGTTGATACCGATGTTCCTCTCATGCGTGCCGCCGAAGCCTATATGACATTGGCTGAAGCATTGTATCGTCAAGGCAAGACCGATGAAGCAAAGGACATCATCGACAACAAAATACGCGCCAGAGCACATGCTAAACCGTTGCAACAACTCAACGATGAAGAACTCTTAGCCGAATGGCTACGCGAATTCTATCACGAAGGACGGCGACGCATCGACCTCATACGTTTCGGACAGTTTACCGGCACTAACGCCACCATGAACTGGGAAGGACGAGCAGGGCAACCTTCTTTCGAAGGTAATACCGATGTACGCATGCCGGCAAAAGAAATAGATGCACACTACAACATCTACCCCATTCCCAACATGGACATTGTAGCCAATGCCGCCAACCTTACACAAAACCCCGGTTATTAATTAACTACTATTATAAATCAACTAAATTTAAGTTTATTATGAAAGCAAACAAGATGTTCGCAGCCGCCTTATTATTAGGCGCAATTGCAATCACTTCATGTAACCCTGAAAAACAACCACCCGTAGTTATTCCTCCCGTGCAAAGCGGTGATGAAGTGCCCGAAATTACCAAGCCCGAAGACGGTTATGTAACTATCGCCATCAACATTCCCGAGGGAACCGAATGCAACGGTATCGCATTCAAAGGTACGCTCAACGGTGCCGATTGGAGTGGAGCCGACACTTATGTAGGATTAGAGAGTGCTACCGTATCGGCAGATGAAGCCATCCTCTTTACGCCTATCGAAGATAGCAAGACATGGTATGCCGCAACCTTCAAATTGGGTGAAGCAGGTCTTGAAGGAAAAATATGCCTCGTCTATACCAACGACGGTTCATGGCAAGGACAAGCCATCAACTGGACAGTTGACGACAGCAACACCTCAGTGGCATACGAAACACCTGATGGCGGTAATATCAAAATTACAGGCACCAACGGTCTGCTGTATGTTACTATTGGAGGTTGGCAGAGCAGCGAGTGCGTATCGGCTGTAGATTACAACATTACCGTATTCGTACCCGCATTCTGCGATGAAGAGTTCGCTATTGAGTTGGTAGGTTCTTTCGAAGATTGGGGTTCTGCTCCCGTAGCCCTTACCAAAGTTGCCGAAGGCAAATATACTGCTACTATTTCCGCATCTCCCAATGCCGAAGTTAAAGTACGCGGTGAAGGCGGATGGGATAAAGAAATAAAAGGCTTAAGCGAAGAAACAGGAACATACGAGGGTATAGCCAATGTTGTTCTTACCGAAGAAACCGATGTCATTATCGACTACAGCGATGCTAACGTATACGCATGGAACGTATGCATTGAAGGTTAAGAAGTAGCATATATCATTAACATCCGACGGGGCGTGCCACTACGGCATGCCCTGTCTTTTTAGCCGGCATCCTTCTCGCACACTTACAATCTTGAAGGATTTTGATACGATTGCCCTGACAATCGATAACGCACACTTGCCGTATTGAGTTAATTGTAGTACCTTTGCAGAGCGGATATTTTGGGTGAGGAACAACTAACAAGTTTCATTATATACCATTTGAGGCTATGGCAAAAATAGCAATTATCGGGGGGGGAATAGCAGGGTTGGCAGCAGGCATTTATGCACAAAAAACAGGATTTGAGAGCATTGTTTACGAACGACATACCATACCCGGCGGATTAGTATGTTGGTGGAAACGCAAAGGATTTCTTATTGACAATTGCGTACATTGGCTTACAGGAACCCGCGAGAACACCGACATCTATAAAGTGTGGGAAGATGTAGGTGTATTAGGCAATAACATAGAAGTGTTACGTCCCGCATCGTTCATGCAGGTAGAACGCAACGGACAAAGTCTAAACTTATGGCGCGACCTTAATCGTGTGCGTACCGATATGTTGTCACTCTCGCCCGAAGATGCGCCCGCTATTGAAGAATTTATTGCGCTCTGCAGAACCTACAACAACGTTGTTTTAGTTGCGGACAAGCCATTGGAGCAGCAAGGATTGTTAGGCTATGCTAAACTCATTTGGCGTATGCGTAAGGTGGGTAAAGTGCACCGTATCTATCAGTACATGTCCATTCCCGATTACGCCCAACGTTTCAAGCACCCGCTTATTCGCAAATTCCTCACGGTCTACTTCCCGAAGTTTTACAATGTATCGTCGTTATTCTACACCTTCGCTGCATTTTGCCATGATAATGCCGACTTGCCACGAGGAGGTTCCAAAGGAATGGTTGACCACATGCAGGCACGCTACGAAAGTCTTGGCGGGAAACTATTAACCGGCTATGAAGCCAACAAAGTAAACATACAGCAAGGACATGCCTATTCTGTAGAATTCAGCAACGGCGAAACCATAGAAGCCGACTATATCGTTGCAGCATGCGACCTGCACTACACCATGCAACACTTGTTGCCCGAAGAGTGTATCGACCGCTACATGACCGAACATTTTATCACCGCTCCGCAGAAATATCCCACCTATAGCAGTATTGACCTCTATTTCGCAGTCGATCACATTACAGAGACTCTTCCCTGCGCCATAGTATTGGACATACAGAACCTGCAAATAAATGGTACAAAGATAAGCAATGCGTTCATGAAGCACTTCAACTACGAGCCGGACTTTGCTCCCGAAGGTAAAAGTATTCTGCAAGTACTCATTACCCAATACGGCGAAGACTATGATTACTGGAACAACCTGCGGCAGAACGACATGCAGGCTTACAAAGCCGAGAAAGCACTCATTGCACAACACATCGAAGAGTGTCTTGCTGATCGTTTCCCCGAGTTAAAGGGTACTATGCAGTTGTTGGACATCTGTACACCTGCCACCACCTATCGTTTTTGCAAGAGTTACCAAGGAGCACTCATGAGTTTTGCTCTGACTCCCGACAACGAGAAGCAGACGCATAACGGACGCGTACAAGGCGTGAGCAATATGTACTTGGCAGGACAATGGTTGCAGGCACCGGGAGGAACACCCAATGCCGTTGTTACGGGTAAATTCGCTATCCAACGCATTATAAAAGACCATAAACTAAAGAATAATTTCTGACAAGATCACTCTCTGACAGAATAACCTGGAAACAGGCGTAACCGAATGTTACGCCTGTTTTTTTCTGATATATATTGTAAATTACTCCATCGTAACGCCCTACAAACAAGTCGGGCACGACCTTGTTGGTCATGCCCGACTGCATTATAAATAAGCGCAATGCTTATTCACCCCAATTGGTGGAGAGCATACGTTGGTAACTCTTATAACGCCACTTAGCGTTATCTTGTGCTGCTTGGAAGAGTTCGGCTGCCTCAGCAGGGAACTGCTTCATAACAGAAGCGAAACGAACCTCACCCTTCAGATAGTCGTTGAAGAGTTCCCAGTTGGGTTCTTTACTATCGAGCGAGAACGGATTCTTGCCTTCGGTTTCCAACTGCGGGTTGTAACGCCACAAGTGCCAGTAACCACATTCAACGGCTTTTGCCTCTTCTGCCTGACTCTTGCCCATACCGGCTTTCAAACCATGGTTGATACAAGGAGCATAAGCAATTACCAACGAAGGTCCGGGATAAGCCTCAGCCTCACGGATAGCCTTCAGAGTCTGTGCTTGGTCAGCGCCCATGGCAATCTGTGCAACATATACGTATCCATAGGTAGTAGCAATCATACCTAAGTCTTTCTTGCGTACACGTTTACCGGAAGCGGCAAACTTAGCGATAGCACCGATAGGTGTAGCCTTACTTGCCTGACCACCCGTGTTAGAGTAAACTTCGGTATCCAATACCAAGATATTTACATCCTCACCGCTGGCGATAACATGATCCAATCCGCCGTAACCGATGTCGTAAGAAGCACCGTCACCACCGATAATCCACTGACTACGTTTAATGATGTGGTCTTTGCATGCCAAGATAGCTTGGCAGATGTCGCAACCGCAAGCCTCGCAACCGGCAACGATAGGAGCATACAAACGTTTGGTTACTTCGACATTATCCTTATTCTCGATCCACTCTGTGAACATTGCTTTCAGTTCGTCGGAACAGCAAGTGCAAGTCTGTGCTTCCGTCATCAAACGCGCCAAACGTTCTTTCATCTTCTTGTGTGCGATTTGCATACCCAAACCATACTCGCAGAAGTCTTCAAAGAGTGAGTTCGACCATGCAGGACCATGTCCGTTTTCATTTACGGTATACGGAGTGGAAGGTACAGAACCCGAATAGATACTTGTACAACCGGTAGCATTAGCGATAATTTCGCGATCACCGAAAAGTTGACTGATAAGTTTGACATACGGAGTTTCACCACATCCCGAGCAAGCACCTGAGAACTCGAAGAGAGGAGTTGCAAACTGCGAATTCTTTACGTTGCTTTGTATATCAACCAAGGCTTGTTTGCTCTTTACATTCTCTACGCAATAATCCCAATTAGCAGCCTGTGCATTCTGTCCTTCGAGCGGAACCATTTTGAGTGCCTTACCCAATTTAGGATTGCCCGGGCATACGTCTACACAGTTGCCGCAACCCAAGCAGTCGAGTACACCTACTTGAATACGGAAGTGCATACCCTTCATAGCAGCAGGAGCCTTCATCTCGATAGTGGCATCTTGGAATCCTCCCAATTCGTTCTCATCCAAAACGAACGGACGAATACATGCGTGAGGACATACATAAGCACACTTATTACATTGAATACAGTTCTCTGCAGTCCATTCCGGAACGAAAGCACTTACGCCACGTTTTTCGAATTTTGCCGTACCGCTATACCATGTACCATCTTCAATTCCCTTGAATGCGCTAACGGGCAAGAGGTCGCCGTCTTGTGCATTGATAGGACGTACCACATTGTTGATGAAATCATCACCATCTTTGTAGGTCTTTGGTTCGTCGGTCAGATTGCTCCATGCAGGGTCAATAGTGAGCAACTTATATTCGTCGCCACGGTCAACTGCCGCATAGTTCTTATTAACCACATCTTCACCCTTCTTTCCATAAGACTTCACGATGAAATGTTTCATTTCTTCGACGGCTTTCTCTACAGGAATAACGCCTGTAATACGGAAGAATGCCGATTGCAGAATAGTATTGGTACGATTGCCCAATCCTATTTCCTGAGCAATCTTGGTAGCGTTGATATAATAAACCTTGATATCGTTATCGGCAAAGTACTTCTTCACCTTATTGGGCAGATTCTTTGCCAACTCTTCGCCTTCCCATACTGTGTTCAAGAGGAATGTGCCTCCTTTCTGCAGACCGCGTGTTACATCATACATCTGCAGATATGCCTGTACGTGACAAGCCACAAAGTTAGGTGTGGTTACCAAATAGGTCGAATGAATAGGTTCATCGCCAAAACGCAAGTGAGAGCAAGTGAAACCTCCCGATTTCTTGGAGTCGTAAGAGAAATAGGCTTGGCAATACTTATCCGTTGTTTCACCGATAATCTTCACCGAGTTTTTGTTGGCACCTACAGTACCGTCAGCACCCAGACCATAGAATTTGGCTTGGAACATGCCTTCGCCACCCATTGCTACTTCCGCACCTACTGGCAGAGAAGTAAAGGTAACATCGTCGTTGACACCCAGTGTAAAGTGGTTCTTGGGCATTGGCAATGCCAAGTTCTCGTATACGGCGAGTATTTGGGCAGGAGTGGTATCGTTAGACCCCAATCCGTAGCGACCTCCCACTACGAGAATATCGTTCAATCCGAGTTCGTTAAGTGCATCTTTTACATCCAGATACAAAGGTTCTCCGTTGGCTCCCGGTTCTTTTGTGCGGTCAAGCACACAAATACGCTTAGCCGAAGCAGGAATAGCCTCTTTCAAGTACTTGAGCGAGAAAGGACGATACAGATGGACATTAATCATACCCAACTTCTCGCCTTGTTGTGCCTTATAGTCGATCACCTCACGGATTGCCTCGCAAGCCGATCCCATACAGATGATGATATTCTCTGCATCCGATGCTCCATAGTAACTGAAAGGACGATACTTTCTGCCGGTGATTTCGCTTACCTTATCCATATAGTCGGAAACGATGTCGGCTACCGCATCGTAGTACGAATTGCTTGATTCGCGGTGTGCGAAGAATACATCGGGGTTTTCTGCCATACCACGCATAACGGGGTGTTGCGGACAGAGAGCGCGCTCGCGAAATGCCTTCAGTGCATCCATATCTACCAACGGACGCAAATCTTCCATATCTACCACTTCCACTTTCTGATACTCGTGGCTGGTGCGGAAACCATCGAAGAAGTTCAAGAAAGGAACGCGCGACTTGATTGTAGCCAAATGAGCCACACCTGCCAAATCCATCACTTCTTGCACACTTCCTTCTGCCAACATGGCAAAACCGGTTTGACGACACGACATAACATCCTGGTGGTCACCAAAAATACACAATGCGTGGCTCGCCAATGTACGTGCACTCACATGGAATACGGTAGGAAGCAATTCTCCCGCTATTTTATACATATTCGGAATCATGAGGAGCAATCCTTGTGATGCCGTAAACGTGGTAGTAAGTGCTCCTGCCTGCAAAGAGCCGTGTACGGTACCGGCAGCACCGCCTTCCGACTGCATTTCTTGTACGAGAACAGTTTCTCCGAATAGGTTCTTTCTTCCTTGCGAAGCCCATTCGTCCACATTCTCCGCCATAGGCGAAGACGGCGTGATAGGATAGATAGCAGCCACCTCTGTAAACATATACGCAATATGCGCAGCAGCGGTGTTACCATCACACGTCAAAAACTTTTTTTCTTTCATTGTTATTACCTGTTTTTATTAATTGGTTGTTTACTATATATATTATTTTTCCAATCACCTATTATTCAATACAAAAAGCCGAATAGCCAGAGCGGTATACGATTACCCGTTCCCACCTCCATGTTGTCGATAGCCGTCATGCGAAAACCGGTCTTTACCGATGGGCGGGCAGCCACATTAAAATAGTTGACCCCATCAACCACAAAGAGAGCATTTCTATCGGTAGCATTCACCTTGTGGCAAGCATGCAAAGCATTATAGAAAAAGGTTTCGGCTACCGCCTGCGGTTCTACTTGTCGAGTCGGCAACGAATAAAGCAAGTTAGTGTTCTGCATATAGACTTTCTGCGGTTTCATGGGAAAATGCTTTCCCTGCATATAAAGCAAGTTGAGCAGACGTGCATCTTTCAAATACTTGATATAGTTCATTATCGTAGCACGCGAAATATCCAATTCCGTAGATATACGCAAAACATTGGGAACACAAGGTGCATCCTCCAACAGCATATACAACAATTGCCGTATTTTGGGAAGATAGGCAATATCAATCTGCTTAACCAACAAGATATCGACCTCCAACATCATATTCATCGTTTTGAGCAACGTTTCCGAATAGCTGCGTTTTTCCAAGAAAAACGGATAGTAACCATGATGCAAATAATCGGGGAAATACCATAGAGGATTCACATTACTCAATATATGTCGCGCCAACTCCTCGTGATTAAACATAATGTCGCGCAACGTATATGTAGGGAATGCCTGCCCGGCCTGCAGATTCAAATACTCCCGAAAACTCAAACCTCGAAGATTATACATCTTCACCACATCGCGCAAATCGTCGTTATCCTCCAGCAGACGCATCACCGGTGATGCGGAGAACACTATATGCAAAGCAGGGAAACGGTCGTAGCAAGCACGCAGTTCTTTCGACCAGTTTTCATACTTGAATGTTTGGTCAAGCAACAAAGTAGTTCCACCATTCTGTACAAACTCAGCAGCAAACTCAACCAATGTATGGCGTGCAAAATAGAAATTATTGAAATTCACATACAAACATTCGCGCGACGTGCCGAAACGTTCTTTTGCATAGGATAACAAGAAAGTAGTCTTTCCCACTCCCCTACAACCTTTAACGGCTATCAGTCGGTCGGACCAATCAATCTCATCCATCAGCAAACGCCGTACCGGAACATCCAGATGCTCCAGCAGATAGTCGTGTGTCTTATAGAATGCCTTCAACATTTTGCCGTACAATACTTTGCCTTTTGCCTACTCACACCATAAACAAGAGCAGACAACGCATAGTTTCTCGGTGCAAAATTACATATTCTATCCGATATTTGCAAACCTCACATTACAAAATATAGTCATTTTTTGTAGACAATTTGCCGAAGCCCTCTCTAAAAAAAAAAATCTCCCGTATCGTTACGATACAGGAGAATACAAGATTCTTTTGTATGGCAATAACCATACTTACTCCACACCTTATCCTTTGTGGATAGCAGAACTTGGGCAAACATCTGCACAAGTACCGCACTCGGTGCACATATCCGGATCAATAGAATAGATATCGCCCTCGGAAATTGCGCCCATCGGGCACTCATCAATACATGTACCGCAAGCGATGCAATCTTCTGAAATAACGTAAGCCATAATAAATAATGTTTAGTTTGTTTTATAATATATTTTCTTCTTTCTTTTATTCTTTACCACCCCATAATATTTCGGGGACTACTTTGCGCTGCAAAATTAGTGCAACTTTTTCATTTATGCAAAACTTTACTTATTTATTTTCGATAGCAGCCTTCACGAACGACACAAACAACGGATGCGGGCGCAACACTGTTGAACTATACTCGGGATGAAACTGCGTTCCGATATACCATCTGTGCCCTTGCAGTTCGACAATCTCCACCAGTCCCGAATCGGGGTTAACTCCCGAACACAACATGCCATTCCGCTCAAACTCTGCCTGATAGTGATGATTGAACTCATAGCGATGGCGATGCCGTTCGCTTATCAGCCCTTCTTCTTCAAGCATCGAAGCGTTATATATATCATATGCCTTCGTCCCCTTACGCAACCTGCACTGGTAAGCCCCCAAACGCATTGAGCCACCCATATTGATGAGTGTCTTCTGATCTTCCATCATATCAATAATATTGTGCGTTGTGCGCTCATCAAACTCCAAAGAATTGGCATCGGCATAGCCCAACACATTGCGAGCGAACTCGATTGCCATTGCCTGCATTCCCATACAAATTCCCAAGCAGGGAACATCATTTTCCCGGCACCAACGTAATGCCTCAAATTTACCCTCCACACCACGCGAGCCAAACCCGGGAGCCACCAACACCGCCTGTTGACCCGCCAAATAATCCGCCACATTTTCGTGCGTCAAATCGTCTGACAAGACACTTGTCAGTACCAGCCGACGATTACTATAGGCCGCTGCATGCGAAAGGCTCTCCCTTATCGACTTATAGGCATCTTGCAACTGTACATATTTTCCGACCAAAGCAATACGTACTTCTTCCGTAGCCCCCTCCAGTTGACAAAGGAAAGCATTCCAAGAATGCATATCGGCAGCAGGGACCTGTTCGACATCAAATCCCGTCTTGCGCAACACCACCTCATCCAAATGCTCCGACTGCATATTGAGCGGTACACGATAAATGGAAGAAGCATCGACCGACTGCATGACAGCCTCCGGCTCTACGTTGCAAAACAAGGCAACCTTGCGTTTGATATCTTCAGACACAGCATGCTCCGTGCGTAACACTATAATATCAGGCTGCACACCTTCTTGCTGTAAGTCTTTCACGCTATGTTGCGTAGGCTTGGTCTTCAACTCTTTGGCAGCAGCCAAAAAAGGCACATAAGTGAGATGAATGCACAAACAATCGTGCCCCAGTTCCCATTTGAGTTGACGCAAAGATTCAATATACGGTAATGACTCGATATCGCCTACCGTTCCGCCTATTTCCGTTATCACAAAATCGAAATTACCCGTCTGCCCCAAGGCTTTTACGTTGCGCTTTATTTCATCCGTTATGTGAGGTATGACTTGTACGGTTTTGCCCAAGTAGTCGCCACGTCGTTCTTTTTTGATAACGTTCTGATAGATACGTCCCGTAGTAACATTGTTTATCTTGTGCATCTCCGTATTCAGGAATCGTTCGTAGTGTCCCAAATCGAGATCCGCCTCATGCCCGTCGACCGTTACATAGCACTCACCATGTTCGTACGGATTCAGCGTACCGGGGTCTACATTGATGTAGGGATCCATTTTCTGATTTGTTACCCTAAAGCCGCGTGCCTGCAGCAGTTTACCAAGCGAAGCGGCTATAATGCCCTTACCGAGTGAAGATGCCACACCGCCTGTCACGAAGATGTATTTTGTATCAGCCATACTATAGGATTATATTTATGTGTGTATTTTAGAAGCATTCCGCTTGGCGAAATCCGCCCAATTCTTATACTTACTCTCCATACCAAACGGTGAACCCAATTGCAAGAAATGACAATAGGCTATGGCCAAAGCATCGGTAGCATCCAATTTACGAGGCATTTTATCATCGGGAATATGCAAGAAACGTTGCAGCATACTTGCCACCTGCTCTTTGGTGGCATGCCCATTGCCCGTTATGGCCATTTTTATTTTCATGGGCGAATATTCATTGATTGGCAGATCTTTAGACAATCCCGCTGCGATAGCCACTCCTTGTCCGTGCGCCAGTTTCAGCATTGTCTGCACGTTCTTATCAACAAATTGCGTTTCTATAGCCATTTCCGATGGCTCATACCTACCTATCAAGTCTTGCACAAAGAAGAATATACGTTGCAGTTTCTCATAATGACTATCCAACTTATGCAAATCGAGCACTCCCATATCAACCATTTCGCTCCGCATACCATCGGTCTTCAACACAGCGAACCCCATATAAGTGGTGCCGGGGTCAATACCCAAAATCTTATGCTGTCTTACCAATTTATCCTGCATCGGTCCGCACGTCTTATTTCTTTCCTCTGAAACTCAGAAACAGCACCAACAACGCATAGAGCAAAAGCATCACCACCCAAGCGTTATTCTCCTTATACATAAACCATGCCGCTATGCCCAAGAAAAGCGATGCCACAAAATTCAGTCGGTGCAACCGCGCCTCGCGCCAATTGTCGGAACGATTGCGCAATGCATACAAAAACGCTTGCACAACAGCCAGCAATGCTCCTGCAGCAAAAATCCATACGGCAAACGGTACATCAAACACCGCCAACACTGCCCCCAAGAGAAGCAGTAGTCCATATAGATACATCCCTATACTATATATATTCTTCATTCTTCTTCGATAAGATAGACATCTTCATCATCGGCGTGCATATAGTAATGCTCGCGCGCAAAACGCTCTATATTGGCAGGATCGGCCTGCAGTGCCTCCATGTCAGTACGATAGCGTTCGATGTTTCGGTTGTTATTGTCCAATTCTTCTTCCAAGGCATGAATACGGCGCATTCGACGCGTGCGTTCGATAAGGCTCTGTTCACCGCAGCAGACCAATATTATAGCAAACACAGCGCACGTAATCAAGTACTTATTCATTAACCAAGCAGGAACTTTGTCTACTATCTTTTTCCAATTCATGACACACAAAAGATGAACTCTGCAAAGGTACGCAAAAGATTTCATTCCGCAAAACACCACACGCCGTTCTCCTGCATCCGACTCTCAACCATCCGGTGCACCATGCGTGTGTAATTTCAAAACAGTTTTCGCCTCTTATATCTAAAACGAGGACATCAGAAATGAGAGCAGATGCGAAGAAGCGACCGCAATGAGAATTTGCTGATGTCATAAAAATGTTTTATCTTCGCACACTGAATCGGTGAGGGTTTTCACAAGACTTTTTATGCCCCTCCCCTACAGATACACATCTATGAAAAAACAATTCTCGCTGCTCTGCATTGCACTGACTATCTGTTGGTTTGTAAACGCACAGACCAAAGTACACATTTCGAATCCCGATACATGGTCGGCATCCGAATTGTCGCAATACATTGGTCAAACCATTACTTTTGATGTACCTTTTTACATCTGTAACAACTATTCTTACCGCCAGGGTAGTTACACCATTGCACCGCGACGTATTTACTCGCCCACCAACCAAGCACTGCCGGGGTCGCTCGCTTACAACACCATAGTTTCCGCCAATCAGAAAGGAGAAATCACGCTAACCGGCATTAGCGACTATCACCGCATGGGCGAACAGATAATAAACCTAACGGTACGTGTTAACAATACTTCATCGTTATCGGCTGTAGGCACACAAACTTTCTATGGCAATACACGTAGCGATATGCAAAAAGGACATCCTTCGGTTGATTTACGCGGCGAACATACTTTGCTTGTATGCGCTTTTAACCTCGAATATTATTTGGTAGACAACTTGGGGACAGGTTTCGGTCCGGACAACACTACTGCATCGGCCAAGCAACACACCAAAATAATGGATGCATTGAGCCATATACCTGCCGATATCTTCGGTTTTGTAGAGATAGAACAAGGACAAGCCGCCCTCAAAAAATTGGCTGCATCGCTCAGCGAACAGACCGGACGTCAATACAGTTATATTGATGACGGAGGGAGCAGTTATGGCAGTTATACCAAATCCGGATATGTATACTGTACGGAAACGGTAGAGCCATTCGGTACACTTACCAACAACAATATAGGTATAAGCAACCGCAAGAAGATGATTGGTTTTACGGAAAAAGCAAGCGGAGAGCGATTCATATTCTCAATCAATCACTTCAAAGCCAAATCGGGCAGCGGCACAGGTGCCGATGCCGACCAAGGGGATGGTCAAGGTATATTCAATGCCACCCGGGTAAGAGAAGCCGAGTCGGTTATCAGTTTCTACAACACCCAAAAGAACTACTATCGCGATGAAGATATTCTTATTATGGGCGACCTCAATGCCTATGCCAAAGAAGATCCTATTGTAACCTTCCTTGAAGACGGCATGACCGACTTACACCGATTCTTCCACGCCGATTCTTCCTATAGTTATGTATACCACGACCAAGCCGGCTACCTCGACCATGCAATTGCCAACGAGACTATGCTCACCCAAGTGACCGGCATGGCTGCATACCACATCAATTCTGACGAACATGACGGATTCACTTACGACAAATCGTCTGATCAAACCATGTTTCGATCTTCCGACCACGACCCCATATTGGTAGGTTTGGCACTCGGTAGTCGAATGACTCCCATTGAGACATCCAATTATGCACTCTGCAATATCACGATGAGCGAAGGAAAACCTGTTGTACGTTATGCCAAGGGGGGCTATTTCCGCCTTTACAATATCATGGGCAATATGCTCAACAGCGGAACGGTCAGCACCGAAGACTTCACCATAGACACCACTTTGCCCGGTGGATTTTACATACTTAACGTGTATGTAGAAAACCGAGTGAAACAATTCAAGTTTATGATACACTAACCGATTGATATGCAACTCAATCTATTCGATACAACCACTTCGGAACAGGATGAAATCCGCTCACTGCGCAAAGAACTGACAGAGCAGAATTACAAGTATTATGTGCTCAATGCTCCCGACTTGTCGGATCAAGAGTTTGACGCCAAGATGCACCGTTTACAGGAGTTGGAAAACCTACATCCTGAACTGTTCGATCCTCAATCGCCAACACAACAAGTAGGTTCTGACCTGCAAAAGAGCAACGGTTTCAAGCAGATACCACATCGTTATCCGATGCTCTCACTCGCCAACACCTATTCCGAAGAAGACATACGCGCTTGGTACACACGCCTCTGCAAAGACTTGGGTAAAGCCCCGCAAATAGTTGCCGAACTGAAATATGACGGTCTCAGCATATCGCTATGGTACGAAAACGGAGAACTGACCCATGCCGTAACTCGTGGTGACGGTATTCGCGGTGATGATGTGTTGCAAAACGTCAAAACGATAAGCACTATTCCATGGCATATCGAATCGACAGACATCCCCGCACATTTTGAGGTACGAGGCGAAATTTTGCTACCTTGGCAAGCCTTCGAACGCATTAACAAAGAGCGTGAAGAGCAAGAAGAACCGCTCTTTGCCAACCCGCGCAACGCAGCATCAGGCACACTCAAACTGCAAGATGCCACTACGGTGGCCCGCCGTGGTTTGGATGCCTATCTGTATTATCTTTTAGGAGAAGAAGTTACTGCCAATACGCATTACGATAGTCTGCAAACCATGCGACAGTGGGGGCTACAGATATCAGAGGCCATACATCTTTGCAACTCGATAGAAGACATTATGTCTTTCATCAACTATTGGGATACCGAACGCAAGAATCTGCCCGTCGCAACTGACGGAGTGGTACTGAAAGTCAATGACCTGCTGCAGCAAAAGCAACTCGGATTCACGGCAAAGAGTCCACGTTGGGCAATAGCCTATAAATTTCAAGCAGAGAAACAACAAACGGAACTGCTGTCCGTAAGTTATCAAGTAGGTCGCACAGGAGCGGTAACCCCGGTCGCCAATTTGGCACCCGTACAACTATCGGGTACTGTTGTCAAACGAGCCACCTTACATAATGCCGATTTTATGCAAGAACTCGGATTGCACGAACATGATATGGTGTGGGTGGAAAAGGGAGGTGAAATAATACCTAAGATTACTGCCGTGAACATCGACTTACGTCCGGCGAACAGCCAACCTGTATGCTTTATCACAAATTGCCCGGAATGTGGCACACCACTCATTCGTTACGAAGGTGAAACTGCTTGGTATTGCCCAAACGAAACAGGTTGTCCACCACAGATGAAAGGCAAACTTATCCATTTCGTGGCACGCAAAGCCATGAACATTGACGGATTGGGAGAGGAAACTATCGACTTGCTTTACGAACAGCATCTGCTCAGCAACATTGCCGACCTCTATAGCCTAAGCAAGGAAGACATAGCACGACAAGAACGCTTGGGAGAAAAATCGGCACAAAATATCGTACGAAGCATCGAAGCATCGAAACAAGTACCTTGGAGTCGTGTATTGTTTGCATTGGGTATACGCTTTGTAGGCGAAACAACCGCCAAGAAATTGGCACGTCGTTTTCCATCTGTACAACTATTGGCAGAAGCCGATAAAGAGTCACTGATTCAAACAGAGGATGTAGGACCGCAGATAGCAGAGAGCATTATTGCATGGTTTGACAACGAGGCGAACCGCACGATAGTAGAACGTCTGCAAAACGCCGGTGTACAACTGACAGCATCCGAAGAACAAGCACTGCAATCAACCAAACTGCAAGGTCAGACCATTGTAATTTCCGGTACATTTGTACACCATTCGCGGGAAGAACTGAAACAAATGGTAGAAGACAATGGGGGGAAAAATGCCGGATCGGTATCAAGCAAAACCACCTTTATCCTCGCAGGCGACAACATGGGTCCGCAGAAATTGGAGAAAGCCCGCAAACTCGGTATACCTATCCGCAGCGAAGAAGAGTTTATGCAACTGCTGAACGAATAACAATCACCTCATACTAATACTTGCGCACATGAACATCGCTCACTACATATTCCGCTACCACCAACAGAAACATAACAATAAGCAGCACCCTGCGTTTCCTGACTATGCCAACATAAAACGCATCCTCTTGCTCTTCGAAAGCGACAATACCGAACAGAACCCGCAAATAGCGCAAATCATACGGCAATTACAAGCCGAGGGAAAACAGGTTACCGCATGGGGATATGCTGAGAAGAAGCAAATAACAACGTCTCCCGACGATGCTTTTCGTTTGTTAGGAAAGCAAGATATAGGATTGTTCGGACGCCCTCGCAAAGAGTTAATCAGGATATTACAGAGCAGTTCGTATGACTTATTGATAGACCTTAGCCTACAAGATACTTTACCCACCGCATGGTTAGCCTTAGCGGCTAATGCCACTTTTAAGACGGGCAGAGTACAAAGCGAAGAACCCTACGTATATCATTTTATGATTCAGACCAATGAGCAAACCGACCAACAGTATCTCTGTAAGCAGATACTATTCTATCTGCGCAGTATAAAGACTACCGACCGATTCTGACAACAGCAACACAACAAGCGTTTCTCTTTCAGGGCATCCATTCTATAATGCCCTCCATAGGATGTTGCTGACGCCACACTACAAAGTCTCTCCAAGTACGCACACCATCACGCAACACGGCTTGATAGTATTCAATCCCCATAATCTTTTCACAATCGGGTGTTTGATGTTTCAGTGATAGTATTGCGTAGCGCGTTTCTTGCGTCAACGCAGTCTTTATACGCTCAGCCATTTGTTCGAAATAGCCGGCATAGCGCGCCCCCTCAGGCATGTGTATAATGTCAATCTGCCATTGTCCGCTGAGTACATCATTGTACTCAGCCTGCCATTGTACACAGTTGTCTTGTTCTTTGAGCAAATTGAGGCATGTGATTTTTCCTACCGACGGATTGGCTGCAAATGCTGCCATCGCATCAAACGAATCGGTCAAAGAGAAATCATGAGAATAGATATGCAAATCAATATCCCGATGCTTCATCAGCAATCCCATACGCAAGGAACCTACAATATGAACACTTGCCCCCCTACTCTGCCAAATATCTGCCAACCGGCTCTCTTGCAGGATACGATAGGCATGAGTCTGCATAATAGCAGATGCTGCAATAATATCATTCATAATAAGGAATATATTAAAGACCTATAAAAGAAAGGATATCGGCAGCCACCTCTTGCTTGTTTTTAAGCGGAAAGGTTTGCGAATGTCCGTCTTTGGAAAAGACCGTTACTTTGTTGGTATCGCAACCGAACCCTGCCCCTTCTTCACGCAATGAGTTCAGCACGATATAGTCCAAGTTCTTACGCTGCATCTTGCCCAAGGCATTTGCCGTTTCGTTGTCGGTTTCCAACGCAAAACCGACAAGCAGTTGTTTACCTGTTTTACGCTCTCCCAAACTGCGTGCAATATCGTGTGTGGGGCGCAACGAGAGTTGCAATGCATCAGTTCCCCGCTTGATTTTGGATGTCGCTATTGTATCGGGAGCAAAATCGGCAACAGCAGCACAAAGAATACAGATATCGGTTTCTGCAAAACGCTCCATGCAAGCAGCATACATCTCGTCGGCAGACGTTACGTGAATTGTATCTCCCTCAAAACGGAGGTTGGTAGGACCGGAAACAAGTGTTACATCTGCTCCCTTTTTGCGGCACAGATTGGCAAGAGCATATCCCATTTTGCCGGTAGAATAGTTGGATATATACCGAACGGGGTCTAACTGTTCTTGTGTAGGACCTGCTGTAATCAGTACCTTTCTGCCAACCATGGTTTTAGGCTGCAAAATGGTATCAGCCGCCTCAAGAATGGCTGCAGGCTCTTGCATCCGCCCTTTTCCCGTAGTACCGCAAGCCAATTCACCTGCCGGAGCATCAAGCAACGTAACATGGTGCCACGAAGCCAATGTACGCATATTCTGTTGTACTGCAGGGTGCAGATACATACGTTCGTTCATAGCAGGGGCTATCAGTACCGGCTTGTCGGTAGCCAAAAAAGTGGTGGTAAGAGCATCATCGGCTATACCATTCGCCATTTTCCCTATCACATCGGCAGTACAAGGGGCAACCATGAATAAATCAGCCCATTCAGGCAATGATATATGTTCGGTATGATGCTCGTTATGCGGCGCAAACACATCGGAATAGACTTGCCCGTCAGACAACGTTTCCAAAGTAAGCGACGTAACAAATTGCAGAGCATTAGGCGTGACAACAACCCGAACTTCCGCTCCTGCTTTACGCAGCAGACGTATAAGTTCGGGTATCTTATAGGCGGCTATACCGCCGGAAATGCCAACCAATATATGTTTATTGCGCAACATAGTCGGCAATAGAGCATCTTTTACAATGCTCTGTCTTTTGAGGTATTGCGATAGATGAGTTCGTCATCTATAAACTCTTGCGTTGCAATAAGCGTTGGCTTGGGCAACAATTCGTAAGAACGAGAGATTTCGATTTGCTCTCTGTTCTCAAACACCTCATCAATATTCTCCTGAGGAATGGTGAAGTCTTGCAACTTAGCATCCAATTCTTTCTTCAGTTCCGCAGAAATTTCATTGGCACGTTTGGCAATGATAGCCACACTTTCGTACACATTTCCCACTTTAGCATCCAATACGCTCATATCGCGTGTAATGGTGCTTTGTGATGCTTTCGTATTCTTGTAATCCATATCTAAATGTATGTTTATTATTCTTTTCGCTTTATTTCTTTGCCCTTTTCCGGAGGTCATTATTTATGCGGTCTGCCGCTTTGCGATGTTTGCTATCGGGGTATTCCGTAACGAAATTATAGTATTCATCGGCTGCATCGCGCAAACGTTCTTCTTTAAGTTCTTCTATACTATTGAGTACCTCTTGATACTTGGCTTGCAAAATATACCAACAGAGTTCTTCCTGATAACTATTTCCAGGATATTTTTTCAGTGCATTCTGCGCCACAATGATGCACGACTCGTAATTATTGCCCAAATACGAACCCAAATTGTAATACAATCGTGCCGACAAGAACTCCTTTTGTGCCAACTTATCGTACATCTCGTTCATCTCTTGCGCTGCTTGTGCCACATACGGACTTTCAGGATAGAGTTCGATAAACTGCGTAAAATACTCAATAGCCTTGTGTGTTTGCGCCTGATCCAAACGTGCATCGGGCGAATCAAGATAGTAACAATGCCCTATCATGTAACGGGCTTCAATAATAAAACGCCCTTTGGGATAGTTGCGAATATACACCTGATAGTATTCGGTAGCCCCCGTATAATCTTTCTGACCCGTATAACAACGCGCCAAATAGATAAGCACATCTTCAGAACGTTCCGTTCCTTTGTAGTAAGGAGACACATCATCCAATAGAGTTTGGGCACGGACATAGTCTTTCTTATTGAAATACTCAATGGCTTTGTCGTATTTCAACGCAGGGTCGGTAGACTTCAGCAATTTCTGATATTCGCTGCAACCAACGCAACACAAGGCTATTACACCTATTATAAATCCCTTTTTACTCATTCTACTAAATCGGGTTGCAAAAGTACAACTAATTTCGGGATTCTCCAAATTTATTTACCGAAGTATCTTTTGTATCTCTCCCGCTCCACTTTACAACATCTTTGCTATGTGCTTACAATTACTGTGCCGAATCTTTCGCAGGAGTTTTCTCCAAGATAAAATCGGCATGCACATCTGCTTCACCAACATACCAATTATCGGCATTAGACATATCGTAATCGAGTTCGGTTTTGAGCGTATCGGGAGCATATTGCTCTGCTGTATCCTTGGCTATGAGCATAATTGAGTCAATAGGAAAGGCCGAAATCCGTGCGTTATAATTGCCCTCCTTATCGGTATAAATTCCGTCCGTTAGCGGATACTCATCATTTCTCATCCCATATACCGAAACCTCTATATCCTGCAACGGTTGTCCCTGCTTGTCGCTGACATGCCCCGATACACTTATGTCTGCCGACGGCACTCCGTACATACATTCAACAGGAGGCGTTCCATACATATTTCCGAAAAGAGTACACCCAAATCCCAAAAAAGTCAGCAGCGATGTCAGCAGGCTGTTTATGCTAATAATTACTTTACGTTTCATAACCATTATCTCGATAAGTAGTTTTTCATACGCTGATTGGTACGTACCGTCAAACTATCACCCTCGGCACAAATCAAATAACATGCCACATCAGGCAGTTGCTCGATAAGCATCAAAGCGCTATCCGCACCCAACACCATACAGGTAGTGGCAAGAGCATCGGCTTCCATACAAGAGGAAGCAATAACAGTTGCACTGAGCAAACTATGATTGACAGGATAGCCCGTACGCGGATCGATTGTATGCGAACGTTTAATACCATTCTCGTAATAAAACTGACGGTAGTTACCCGATGTTGCCATGCACAACGAAGTGGAAGCAATCACTTCCTGCAACTCGTTTTGTGTGCCGCTCGTATCGTCCTGAGGTTTGGTTATACCCACTTTCCAAAGTTCGCCCTTATCGTTCAAGCCCTGGCAGACCACCTCACCTCCAATATCTACCAACCAATTGGCAAGCCCTTTGCCTTGCAACAACGCCGCTACCACATCGCATGCCTGCCCCTTGGCTATGGCACTTGCGTCCAACATCGTCCGTTCATCGGTCTTCTGCAGACGATGTTCTGACAAAGAGATAGTCTTATACCCCACAAAAGTGAGTAGACTATCAATCATAGATGGTGTAACCTGCTCTTTGTTGCGAAAACCAAATCCCCATACATTAACCAATGGTGCTACCGTAATATCAAATGCGCCATGAGTTTGTTGCGCTATGCGCTGCGCCGTAGCATACATAGTGTCAAAATAGGCATCGGTAAGCACATTTTCATTCTTATTGATACGCGATATGACAGAAGAGTCGTTAAAAGTAGAAAGCGATCGGTCAAACCTTGCCAATTCCGCCAATATATCGTTTTCCAAATCGGCAGACGCCTCATAGCGTATATTGTAATAAGTACCAAATATGTAGCCCTGATTTATATAATACTTCTCCGAAGCATCTTCTTTATCGGGAAAGCACCACAAGAACACCGCAGCCACAATAATCAATAGTGCAGCACTGACCGGTTTTAATATACGTCCGTAATCTTTCATCGCTTAGAACAGCCAAATACCTATGCCTATCGCACCATTCAGGCGTTGATTGGCATAACTGTTTTTCACCTCAGGAACAAGATTCTCCTTGTTGATACCATAAGTATTAAGCATACCTATAGCGTAGATATCCATGCAGAAATGTTTACCTGCATTAAGTTCCCAATTCAGTTTGAGCGATACGTTATTCACCGCAAAATCGCCCTCATATCCGGTATAAAAACTCTTCCACGGTGTCATACCCACCGTTGGGGTGAGCGTAAAATTGAGCGGCAGATTGATGTCGAACGACACGTCCACATAAGACGAATATGCACGTTTCCGAACAGGTGCGGCATCTTCCGTTGCTCCCGGCACTTCGTACATATCATCGCCCGCCACCAAGGTATACCAACCTATATGCAAAGGAGCAGCCTCAACAACATCGCCCAAATTATATTCGGCAAACACCTCCAACTGCGAAGTATTTTCGGCATCTTTGAAACCAAAATATTTGCTGCCATCAAAATAATAGTAGTGCGTTGCACCAATCTTCAACCCCGCTACAGCATAAGAGAGAGTAATATCCATTTCAGGATTAAACTCTGTGAATGTATAGTCGTAAGGACTCAAATTCCACCAAGCATCAATACTCAATCCGCCAAAGCCTATGTTCACATCGGGCTGAAACGCCAACCCGCCGTAACGCATACCACGCCACAGATAAGACGAAGTAATATCAGCACCCACCCCCCATTCAAAACCGGGGAATTCGAATGCCCGCACTGTGGTAATACTCATAATGGACATCAGCGCCATCACCAAAACAGATTTCTTCATTTGCACTTACTATTTTAATGTTATTATATTCGTTTCACATCACACTTACAGACATATACAAAGAAAGCCGTCCCGATATTTCAGAACGTCTTTCTTATTATGGTTCGTCCAAAAGCGTTAGTTGGTCAGACATTCTTATTTTCCCATGCAATCCGCAGGGCAACTTCTAATATACGTGTATTATCCAACACCACCAAACCTCCGTCAGGCCCCGGTTCGATATGCAATCCTGTACCGTTCGGCGTTTCGCTACCGAAATAACTGCGTACTTCATCGGGCGTAATACCCAACTCTTCTGCTATGGTAACCATACTGCCACTCGGCAGACTATCTTTTACTTGGCGTAATTGGTTAAATGTTACAGTCTTCGTCATAGTGTTATGTGTTTTTGTATGGGTTAGTATTTAAGAGGTTTAATTCGGGCACTAAATTACAACTTATTTTCTAATCTCCCAAATAAAACAAGTCTTTTTTACTCTTTTTTTTATCAACCTTTGCAAGTTGGGATATTTTTCTTATCTTTGCCGTCTATTTCATATCTACTCGCGCAATGCGACGGCTACATTGCAGCAGTCTTCCGCACTTTGCCGGGTGTAAATAGCGAGATAAACAGAACTTGCACATATTATGAAGAACACTACGTTTAGAACTCATCTGCTTATTCATTTGTTCGCAGTTGCACATGCTTTGGTAGTGGTATGTTTTGCTACTTTAGGATGGAGAGATGAAATTCCGCTTACATTCCTTACCATTTTAATGATTATCATGGTAGCCCGCGGCTACGGTTTTCCGCTTGATCTATCTGCGGTAATGGCACTACTCTTCTGTTTTGCAGGTTTCTTCATGGGAACCAAAGGAGGCGAATTGTTACAACCGCTCACTTCCGTTTATGGTCATGCACTCTCCAATGTTATATGTACTTTTTTAACCACCGAAGTATTAGGCTGGAGCACATGGCTGATAGCCACAAAGACGAAACGCAACAACAATGTCGGGAAAACTGCGAAATAACATACTGCAGATTGTCTGCATCGTGTTTGTTGTACTACTCTTCCGCATCTTCTACGTAGATATCTACAGAAATCTTCAGCAACAATTCGATTTTCAGACCGCCAATCATCTCAACCTTTTTTTTGAGAATGCATGGGCATGCATTCTCACTTTCGGCTTAGACACCTTGTTGGTTCTGAGAGTTAGCAAGAAAGTGTCGTACGTTGACAATTCTTCACGTCGTTTATGGATAGACATCGGTATTGTATGTATGGTATCGTTATGCGGATTAATCCCCTTGCATTTGCACGATGCCTTAGCATCGAATTTCGGAATCGTTGAACGTTGGAGCATTTGCTTTTCCTATTTGACCCTATTGTTCATCAACGTAGTATATGTAAGTGTACTCGATTTGCTTACTTTTTTTCGTCAATCGCGCAGTCGCCTACAAGACGAAAAAAACGGAAGAACACAAGCAGAATATCATTACTCGCTACTCAAAGCACAATTAAATCCACATTTTCTCTTTAATAGCCTCAATATTTTAGACTATTTGGTACAGAACAACGAGAAAGAGCGCGCCGGTGAGTTTATACGCAAATTGGCAAGTGTATACCGTTATCTGCTGCATATCGAAGAACAAGACTTCGTAAACGTACAGACCGAACGTGATTTTATTGAGATGTACGTTGATTTATTGCGCGAACGCTTTCCCGAAGGTCTAAAACTACATATTCAGATTCCTGACGAATACTTATCGCGTAGCATTGTCCCACTCGGTCTGCAAATATTAATCGAAAATGCCATCAAGCACAATGTGGTAAGTTCTTCACGTCCTTTATACATTTCCATTGGAATAGAGAACGATATGCTCTTTGTCAGCAACAACATTCAGCCCAAGTTATCAGGCTCTAACAACGGAATAGGTTTGAAGAATTTAGAAGAACAATACAGAGTACTGACAGACAAACACATTATGGTAGAAGAAACGGAAATGGATTATACCGTACGCCTGCCCTTAATATAAACCATGTAATTTAAGTAGATTGTTCCATATGAAAGTTTTTATTGTAGAAGATGAATTTGCAGCGCAAGCCAATCTGCGCAGATTGATCAACAGTTGTTTCCCCGACATGGATATTGTAGGTGTAGCCGACTCTGTATATGCAGCAGTGCTTTGGTTGCAACAGAACGAAGCAGATATCATTTTTATGGATGTAGAGTTGTCTGACGGTACTTGTTTTGAGATATTTCAACAAATCGATGTAACCGCCAAGGTAATTATCACCACTGCCTATGACAATTATGCCATTCGTGCTTTTCGCGTAAATAGCATCGACTATCTACTTAAGCCGTTAGACAAAAATCAGTTAATCGAGGCGGTAAATAAATGCCGACAAAAAACCGACGCTCCCAATACAGGAGAATTATTTCGCCCGCTTTACAGCGAAAAAGAACAGAACGGTGGATACAAGCAGCGTTTCATCGTTCGCTTGGGAGACCAGATTCGCATTGTCAAAGTGGAAGATATTGCCTACTTCATTTCAAAAGAGAAGACTACCTATTTAGTAACCACACAAGACAAACGTTACATCATGGACTTCTCGTTGGATGCCGTCGAAACAAAATTGGACCCTTCCGTATTTTTCCGTGTCAGCCGACAATGTATCACCAACATCAATAGCATTAAGTTGGTAACCCGCCACTTTTCAGGACGTTTCAAACTCCAACTACTTCCTCCCGTAGAAGACGACATTTTTGTTTCACGCGTTCGCACCGGCGATTTTATGCATTGGATAAACCAATAGAGTCACCCATAAAAACAAAAAACATACCGCTACTCTGCAAGGATTTTCCCGTTAAATCACCTACCCTGCCAAGTGCATTTCCTCTCCAATAATGGCAGTTCTCAATTTTGGTATGATTTTTGCAATGACGTTACGTACTATTTGAATAAAAGGTATTAACGTCTATGAATTGTCTACGAAAACTTTGGTGCCGTACCTTTCAAGGTGTATTCTATTTGGCACTACCGGTTCTTCCTTACAGAGACCCGAAACAATTTAATTCATTAACGCGTATCCCTGAGATATTGCAAGGAAAGAAGAAGCAACGCGTACTGATAGTCACCGACCAAGGTTTGGTAAAAGCAGGTATAGTCAAGCAATTGGAAGATGTATTGAATGCTGCGCAAATTGCTTATACCATATATGCCGACACAGTGGCAAATCCTACCATCGACAATGTTGAGGCTGCCCGGCAGCAATACCTCGACTTTGATGCTCAAGCAATCATTGCCTTGGGCGGTGGTTCTTCTATGGACTGCGCAAAGGCTGCCGGAGCGCGTATTGTCAAGCCCAAGCAATCAATTCCGCAAATGAAAGGAATTTTGCGTGTGCACAAGCGTCTGCCGCTACTGATTGCAATACCCACAACAGCGGGAACAGGTAGCGAAACAACACTTGCTGCCGTAATAACGGATAGCCGCAAACACCACAAATACCCTATCAACGACTTTTCGCTTATACCGCATTATGCCATTCTCGACTGGCATCTGACAACCGGTCTTCCCAAACACATAACTGCCACTACGGGTATGGACGCACTGACGCATGCGGTAGAAGCCTACATAGGAGGTTCCACCACCAAACAGACCCGCGCCATGGCAGAAAATGCAACCCGCCTCATTCACCGCTATCTATACAGAGCCTATGAAGATGGTAACGATGGTGAAGCACGTCAGAAAATGCTCCGTGCCGCCTATTGTGCCGGTATCGCTTTCTCAAAGAGTTATGTAGGTTATGTGCATGCAGTAGCCCACTCGTTGGGAGGTAAATACGGAACCCCTCATGGTTTGGCTAATGCCATATTGCTGCCTATCGTACTGAAAGAATACGGCAGTGCCGTCTATAAGAAACTGGCACGTTTGGCTCGCAATGCTGGAGTAGTGACCGACCAATTATCGGATGAAGATACCGCCAAACGCTTCATTGCATGGATAGAAGAAATGAATGCAAAAATGGACATACCTGCCACAGTGGCAGATATACGCGAAGAAGACATTCCCGAAATGGCAACCCATGCAGATGCAGAGGGAAATCCGCTCTACCCCGTTCCCGTATTAATGGATAGACAAGAACTCGAACACCTTTATTATTTGGCAAAAACAAACCGATAATTATTAAGAGCATTATGGATACAGCACCTATCGTCAACGCCCAACGAGCCTATTTCCGATCGGGAGCCACGTTGGATCTTCAATTTCGCTTACAAGCATTGCGCCGTTTGGAGCAGTCCATCCGCAAGTACGAATCCGACTTATTGAATGCAATAAAGACCGATTTAGGCAAATCGGCAACAGAGGCCTATATGTGCGAGGTTGGACTCACCTTGGCAGAAATAGCCCATGTGCGTAAGCATTTGCGCCGGTGGGCCCGCACTCGCCGCCGCCCCACCCCTTTAACGAATTTCCCCGCCAAAAGCATGATTGTACAAGAGCCTTACGGAGTTGCGCTTATCATGTCACCTTGGAACTATCCTGTATTGCTCTCGTTAGAACCGTTGGCAGGGGCTATTGCTGCAGGCAACTGCGCCGTAGTGAAACCTTCTGCTTATTCACCGGCAACAAGTGCCGTACTGACAACGCTATTGCGCGAGGCGTTTAGCGAAGAGTATGTGGCGGTAGTGGAAGGCGGACGTGCCGAGAATCAGAGTTTATTGGAACAACGATTTGATTATATATTCTTTACGGGCGGTGTTACGGTAGGAAAAATGGTAATGGAGAAAGCAGCACGCCATCTAACCCCCGTAACATTGGAGTTGGGAGGAAAATCACCTTGCATAATAGATCATACAGCAGACTTACATTTGGCAGCACGCCGTTTGGCTTTTGGTAAATGGCTCAACTGCGGGCAAACCTGTATTGCCCCCGATTATGTATTGGTGGAGAAAGCCGTACATGACAAGTTCGTTGCATTATTACAGAAAGAAATCACTCGTCAATATAGAGCCGTTGCCCTCAACAATAAGGATTATGGCAAGATAATCAACCGCAAACATTTCGACCGCATTTGCGGATTAATCGATACCGACAAAGTTATTTATGGCGGAAAGACCGACCTTGCGACATTGCAAATTGAGCCGACCGTATTAGACTATGTTACGCCCGCCGATGCAGTGATGCAAGAAGAGATATTCGGTCCCGTATTGCCCATCTTGGAGGTTGATTCGATAGAAGATGCCTACAATTTCGTGCGCGAGCGTGAGAAACCATTGGCATTGTATTTGTTCAGCAACGACAAGGCTACTCAAAAGCGTTTCATGCGCGAAGTATCGTTTGGCGGTGGTTGCATCAACGATACCATTATGCACATAGCCACGAGTGCTTTACCCTTTGGAGGTGTTGGCAATAGCGGAATGGGCAGTTACCACGGCAAGAAGAGTTTTGAAACATTCAGTCACACCAAAGCGGTAGTAAAAAAACGCAATTGGTTGGATTTACCCCTGCGTTATCAGCCTTTTGCCACATGGAAAGACAAGATGATACGTATGTTCTTGCGCTGAAAAATCAAGAGCAGTAACTATAGAAAACGGGTTGCATTGTAACAATGCAACCCGTTTTCTATAGTTACGACAATATCAATGTATAATCACTTTATGGCAACCGGTAGCGGCTCCAACGTGTATTTCCAGCACATACACCCCCGCTGCCAAAGATGTGGTTGAAATAGTATTTCCTGCCACTTGGCGAACCACTTGTCCGTCCACACCTATCAATCGCATGAGCGTTACATTACTATCATTCACTGCCAACGATTCGGCTGTTTGTCGGACATCCATATCTGCAATCACATTTTCAACAGCACTTGGAATAACAATATCAAGCATATAAGCACACGCATTTTCCAAGAGTTGCAAAGCCACATCTGTAAGATTGACAGTAGAATACTCACTCAAACCTATCATGAGCATTTTCTCGGTAAGCATAGTACCATTCATCGATGTACCCGCAGCAGCCTCGGCAATACAAGTACCCGTACCTTCCATTGTTTGTGCCAATTCGGTAACCACCGAATTATTCCATGCAGTGATACAGGTTACAGCATTGGTATTTGCCACAGAAAACAATTCGGGCGAATCGGTATTCAAGTCCTTGAAAAGCGGATGTTCCGATTGCATAATACGTATATGCGTCTCCGATGTATTCTGCGGTGTTCCCCAATTCCATACGGTATTCTTAAACATGAACGGTTTGAGTATAATCAGCGGCTTATTAATACCCTTCAGCACACTCAATCCCGCTGCCGTACTATTGGGAACAGGCGAAAGAATTACAAGGTCATAAGGTTCGTAATTATTAACAACCGCAGCATCCACGACATCAACACTTAATTGCGTATTGGCATTAAGCCTTTGCAAAATGAGTTGATCTGCATCCGACTCGGGAACACTGACATAGGCTATAGCCACCGCATCTGCTGATTTAACCAAAATAGTAATCGTGAGCGATTTACTATCGGTTTCACCTGTAGTTGTCACCGTAATATCGTATTGTCCCTGCAAAGACAAAGCACCACTAATGGTGAGTGTCTTGGCTTCATTATTGAGAGTAGCCGTCAAACCATTGGGCAAGTTGCTATAGGTAACTCCTTCGGCAGCCCCACCCCATGTGAGTACAATGGGTTGTATGGTGCGACCTGCACGCACGCTTTGTTGCAACAAGCCCGCTGTGCAAGCAAGTGTGGCAGGCAGAACACTTTCGCCATACTCGTAGCATCCGAGGTCGGGGGCTTTCCCTGCATAAGCGAGTCCTACATCTACACCTGCATCAATAAGACGCGAACCTTCCACCAAATGCATAAGTGCTATATCCGGCAGTTCGCCGCCTTGCGTACGTTCGGCAAGCGTTTCCGTAACATCAAGTCCTATAAAATCGGCTGCCGAAACCGAAATACCCTTCGTATTCCAAGAATTATGGTCAGAAGTAGTGGAGCAGCGAAAACTATTATCAGCAACAGTATTATATGAAAGGCAATTACGAATAGTCAGTACACCTCCATTCGTGTTACCGAAAACAAAATCGCCCCCTTTGTTGTTATAACCCGTACAATTGTAAATGGTCATTGTACCGAAATTATTGTTTTGGTCGAATCCCCTAACGGTGTTGGCCACCGAAAGGCAATGTTCCAAACGCACATTATGATTGGTTTGCCCGCCACCTAACTTAAAACCATTACCATTACCCAAATTGGTATAGTGCTGCAACGACACCGTAATTGTATTTCCATCGGCATCGGTAATTTTTTGAGCGACAGCGAACTTGTCGAACCACGCCTTGTCAGTATCGTAACGAGGATGATTACGCATATCGTATTCTTTCGGTCCGTTGTTGTAGCAAAGACAGTTTTGCATAAGGGTAGTGCCGGATGTCACCCGCTGGAAGAAATCCCAACCGTCATCGGAGTTGTTCCATGCACGACATCCTATGTAGGTATTGGGATTACCCGAATGTTGTTTATCGGCAAATCCGTCGGCATTCCCCCCGAAATCGGCAGCAGACGTACCTCCCAATTGATAATCGAAATTGTCGTGCGAGTCGCAGTTGATTATCAGATTATTTCCCCCTACCTTCATTTGGCAGCCTGTATCGGAAGATCCGTAAATATCCAAATTCTCAAACGTGCAATAACTGCCTTCGTTATAAAGATTGTTTTTGCCCGAATAGCGCAATGTAATGTCTTTTACATGCAAATAAGAGCAGGATGAGGCTATTTGTAAGCCGCGTGTTCCGTAAGCAGTTGTCCTGAAATCGAGAATTGCCTTTTCGCCGGGATAACCTGCAATAACTATATTTGCCTGTTTATTGCCCGATTTGTTTTGTACTTTCGTATTCGCCAAATCATATTGCCCTCCCAACAAGAATAAAGTATCTCCGGGATTGGTGATATATTTCAACCCATTGGCAAAAGAGCAAGGTTTGGCATAGGTTTTACCATTGCCGCTTCCTGTCGGCGATGCATAGTAGTTGGTAGCAGATACAACCACTGCACCAATACTAAAAATGAGATATAACAGAGTTCTTTTCATAACAATATACTATCTATGCTGCAAAAGTACATCTATTCTTATCTTTCGGTGTGGATATTTTGACAGAAAAAGGAGAATCTGCGTACTACAATACGACATTATTAAATAAGTAGAGACCACATATCTTGTTGTTTGCCCAATCGGACTATGTGTTTTTTTCAAAACAGTCTGCTCCTCAGACCAAGGTCTGTGAATAACAGATACATAAAAAAGCGCAACTACGGTTTGATAAATCCGTTTTAATGTCGTATCTTTGCATCCGTGAATACTTTGTCCTTTCACTAAAGTTAGATTAACCAACCATACCAAACAGTTTATGAAACAATTTCTCAAGTACACCTTAGCAACCGTTACAGGCTTATTTCTGTTCACAATAATAGGAATGTTTGTTCTTTCGGGCATAACCGGCGCATTGGTGGCCATGCAAGAAAAGACTACCATTCTAAAACCGCATTCCGTTTATAAAATCAATCTCAACGGCACCCTGACAGAACGCGCTGACTATAATCCTTTTGCCGAAGCGATAGGCGAAATTAGCGGAAAAAGCATCGAACAACAAATAGGCCTGAACGACCTGCTTAACAACATACGTATAGCCAAAGAAAATCCTAACATCGATGGCATCTATCTTTACGGAGGAAATCTCTCTGCAGGTTATGCCAGTTTGCAAGAAATAAAAGAGGCTCTCTCGGATTTTAAGACATCCGGAAAATTCATCGTTGCATATGCCGATACCTATAGCCAAAGCAACTACTATCTGGCTTCTGTTGCCGATAAGATATATCTTAACCAACAAGGAAGTGTTAATTGGGCAGGACTCTATACTACGATTGCTTTCTTCTCACGTACACTCGATAAATTGGGAATCGAAATGCAAGTAGTAAAAGTCGGCACATTCAAATCGGCGGTAGAGCCGTATATTGCCACCGGCATGAGCGATGCCAACCGCTTGCAAATGAACACCATGTTACAAGACATTTGGGCAGAAGTAGTTGCCGATGTAGCACAAAACCGCAACTTAACCACCGAGCAACTTAATCGATATGCCGAAATGAACATGCTCTTTCAGCCTGCCGAATTATCAGTGGAGTACGGATTGATAGACCAACTTGTTTACCAACAAGATATGAAAGCCGTTTTGGAACAATCTACCGGTAGCGACAACTATCAATTAATTTCTCATACGGACATGCTCAATCTGCCCGACAATAAAAAATATATCAAAGACAAGATTGCCATCATCTATGCCGAAGGCGAAATAACCGACAACGAAGGCGATGGTATTGTAGCAAGCAAATTGGTAAAAACCATTGACAAAATAGCCAAAGATAGCAAAGTAAAGGCGGTCGTATTACGCGTAAACTCTCCGGGAGGCAGTGCCTATGCCAGCGAACAAATTTGGCATGCACTCACACTGCTCAAAAAAGAGAAACCATTAGTTGTTTCTATGGGTGATTATGCCGCTTCAGGAGGATATTACATATCATGCATGGCTGATACTATTATAGCACAAGACAATACCCTTACAGGTTCCATTGGCATTTTCGGACTCATACCCAACACCAGTGGCCTTACCGACAAATTGGGTATCGACTATGACGGAGTTAAAACACATCACCTCAGTAGCCTATCAACCGACATGATGCTCAAAGGTATGAATGCAGAAGAACGAGCACTCATGCAGAACATGATTAACCGCGGATACGACCTTTTCGTAGGACGATGCGCCGAAGGCAGAAACATGACCAATGAGGCTATCCGAAAAATAGCGGAAGGACGTGTTTGGAGCGGAAAAAGAGCAATAGAAATTGGGTTGGTAGATAAATTGGGAAATATCAACGATGCCATACAAACTGCCGCTGACATGGCACATTTATATACGTACGACATCGCTGAGTATCCTAAGCAAACCGACTCTATGACCAAACTGTTGGAAACACTATCAGGAACCACCGACTCCGAAAAGACAATCATACGCGAAATAAAAACCATCGAACAAATGCTGAAACAACCCGCCATGCAAGCACGGTTGCCATACAACTTAAATATTCGATAATGAAATTATTCCGCATCATAGCCTCGTGGATATACGGAATAGCCATAGGAATCCGTAACTTCCTATACGATGAACATATTCTGCATTCATCGTCAGTAAAAGTGCCGACTATCTGTGTCGGAAACATTGCTGTGGGCGGAACCGGTAAAACTCCTCACACCGAATACATCGTTCGTCTATTGCAACGGCAGGGATTTCGCATTGCCGTACTTTCAAGAGGATACAAGCGCAAGACAAAAGGGTTTGTACTTGCCGATAGTAATGCAACGGCAGACACTATTGGCGACGAACCCATGCAAATGTATCTTGATTTACCCGATACTGTAATTGCCGTATGCGAAAAACGTGTACACGGAATAAAGAAACTGCAACAACTATATCCCGATTTGGATGCCATTGTACTCGATGATGCCTACCAACATCGTCGTCTGCGTTGCGGTTATTACATTCTGCTCACTGCTGCCGACAATCTGTATGTAAACGACCATTTGCTACCGTATGGCAGATTGCGTGAACAATCGCACGGGAGTTTGCGTGCCAATGCCATCGTAGTAACCAAATGTCCGACAGATATTCGCCCGATAGACAAACGAATCATTGACGCATCCTTGCAGATACCGCCCTATCAACACTTGTTTTTTTCGCAGATGAACTATGGTTCATTGATTCCCATATTCGAACACACATCGGCACTACCATTGGAAACATTCCAAAATCCACTCGTGCTAACAGGCATAGCCTTACCCCAATACATTATACAACATGTAGAGGATGTATGCGGACAATGTGTGACACTCACTTTTAGCGACCACCATCGCTATACGAAAAAAGATATGCTGACATTATGCTCACGCTACAAAAAGCAGGCTTGCGACGGCATCATCACTACTGCCAAAGATGCTGCCCGACTACGTAATCTTCCCTATTTCCCGGAAGAACTCAAAAAATCCGTATTTATTCTACCTATAACGGCAGATTTCTGTGAATTTGAAGAATCATTTAACAACCAAATTATACACTATGTTACAGAAAATAACCGAAACCGCTGATTATTTGCGGTCACTAATGAAAACACAACCCAAAGTGGGTATCATTCTCGGTACAGGATTAGGCAACCTTGCCACACAAATAACCGACCGACAGGAATTTCCTTATGCCACCATACCCAATTTCCCCGTTTCTACCGTCGAAGGACATTCAGGAAAACTTATTCTTGGTAAATTAGGAGGTGTCGATGTACTTGCCATGCAAGGTCGTTTCCATTATTACGAAGGCTACGATATGGCTAAAGTAACATTCCCGGTGCGCGTAATGTATAAACTGGGCATTGAAACACTCTTTGTATCAAATGCCGCAGGAGGTATGAATCCTAATTTCGAAATTGGAGAGTTGATGATTATCAACGATCATATCAACTTATTCCCCGAACATCCGTTACGAGGCAAAAACATCGATGAATTAGGACCTCGTTTCCCCGATATGCACGAAGTGTACGACCGCACACTCATCAAGAAAGCACAAGCCATTGCCAAACAACACAAAATCCGCGTAATGGAAGGAGTATATGTAGGCACACAAGGTCCTACCTTTGAAACACCTGCTGAATATGTATATTTCAGGGCTATTGGCGGCGATGCCGTAGGTATGTCCACCGTACCCGAAACCATTGTTGCACATCACATGGGTATGCGTGTTTTCGGTATGTCAATCATTACCGACTTGGGAGTTCCCGGTAAAATTGTAGAAGTGAGTCATGAAGAAGTACAACAAATAGGCGATGAAAAACAACCGCTAATGACACTTATCATGACCGAACTTATCAAATCGCTCTAATTAAAAGTCTCACTTGCCGCTCTCATTAAATCGGGAGCGGCAAGTATCAGTATTATGTCTGTGTACGCATGAATTTCTTCCACCTTCTTCGTCGCTTTATTCCGCCCTACAAAAGTCAGGTAGCACTCAATATCTTTTTCAACCTGCTGAGTACTGTTTTAAGTTTGTTCAGTTTTGCTGCCATCATTCCTGTACTACAACTGCTATTCGGACTTACAACCCCCGATTTGCAATACATGGCACTCGACACCGATATGCCGGTCGAACAAGTGTTGGACGTTCTGAAAAACAACCTGTTCTTTCTGCTAAAAGAACAAATGCTTGCTAAAGGTGCAGGATGGGTTTTGTTCCTATTAGGTATCTTCCTCGTTGTAATGACTGCACTGAAATGCGCCACTGCATGGCTGGCATCATTCTACATGATACCCATACGCACCGGCGTATTGCGCGACCTGCGTAGCGATCTGTTCAAAAAAGTAGTTTCTCTACCTATCGGATTCTTTACCGAAGAGAAAAAAGGCGATATCATGTCACGCATGACCAACGATGTGCAAGAAGTGGAAAATAGTATCATGGCATCTTTGGATATGCTCTTCAAAGACCCCATAATGATACTTATCTATTTGGTCACGCTATTCTGCCTTTCTTGGGAACTCACACTCTTTGTTCTCTTGCTCTTGCCTACCATGGGATGGGCTATCGGACGAGTGGGAAGAAGCCTGAAGAAACGCTCCACAAAAGGACAAGAACAAACAGGAGAACTATTGTCACAAATCGAAGAAACATTAGGAGGATTGCGCGTTGTAAAAGCCTTTAATGCCGAAAACAAACTCATTAATCGTTTCGAACTGCTCAACAACCAAACACGCCGTACCTTCAACCGCATACATCGCAAATATGCACTGGCACACCCCGTAAGCGAAGCATTGGGAACCATGATGATTGCCATACTCCTATGGTACGGAGGCGGACTTATTCTCTCTGACCACTCTTCAATCAGCGCACCGGAGTTTATCTATTATCTTGTCATTTTCTACTCCATCATCAACCCCGCTAAAGATCTCAGCAAAGCCTCCTACTCCATACGAAAAGGTATGGCTTCGTTAGAACGTATTGATAAAATACTGCAAACAGAATCTAACATACAAGAACCGGACTGCCCACAAACAATCGACGTTACTACTAATCTACAAAACCGGCCGTTTATCGAATACGACAACGTATCATTCCACTATCAAGCAGACCGCCCCGTACTAAAGCACGTCAACCTGTCCATCAAACAAGGACAAACCGTTGCACTGGTAGGCCAATCCGGTTCAGGTAAAACTACCATGGTTGACCTACTGCCGCGTTTCTACGATGTTAGCCAAGGGGCTATTCGCATCAACGGCACTGATATACGCAACCTGCGTACCTACGATTTGAGAGCATTAATGGGAAATGTCAATCAAGATGCCATTCTTTTCAACGACTCGTTCTATAACAACATCACTTTCGGAGTCGAACACGCCACAATGGATGAAGTCATCGCTGCAGCACGCATTGCCAATGCACACGATTTCATAATGAACACCCCCGACGGATACAACACCAATATAGGCGATCGAGGTTCCCGCCTATCAGGAGGGCAACGACAACGCATCTCTATAGCAAGAGCCATTCTCAAAAACCCTGCAATTCTCATCTTAGACGAAGCAACATCGGCATTAGACACCGAATCGGAGAAACTGGTACAACAAGCATTGGAACAACTCATGCACAACCGCACTACATTGGTAGTAGCACACCGTTTAAGCACCATACGCAATGCAGATGTCATCTGTGTCATGCACGAAGGAGAAATTGTAGAAACCGGAAAACATGAAGACCTCTATCAACTCAACGGATATTACCGCAAATTAGTCGACATGCAACAATCCTGAGCAATACTAACCAAATAACAGAATACTATACAATTTAACAATATAACGTTATTCATATAGCCGCCATTGCTTACAATTCAATCAAATATACCCTTAGTACATCGTTACGAGACCTTAACGAGACCTTAACGAGATCTCGTCGACCTTTCATTTTGTCAATATCGGTAAGCTGCTAACTGAAATAACAATTAGGCTCCCCAATCTATGTAATCACGCTACATACAATAAGAAACCATTTGGCGGATTAAGGCGTTTTCAGTAATTCTGGAAGAATCGTATAACCTCCTTAAGCATAGGAGGTTCGGAAGAATGGCAGAAAATTGGGTAACGAATTGGCAACCGTTCCTATTTCTGCGCTTTGCTGTGAGTTGCTTAACATGACCTCTCATCTTAGTGCAAAAGTACACAAAAATAATGAGACATTTGCACTGACAGGCAAATTTGACTTAAATAAATTTCAGCAAACCTGCACAACGCAAGTAACCCATCTCATCCATCGCCAACACTTAAATTTAAAATTTTAACGGACTATTTATACCCATATTCGGAATAAAATCACTATATTTGCCAAATAATGACAAATTGATTCGAGATGTTGTTCAGAGATAAGATAAAAGAGTTACGTGAGAGTCGTAGATTGCTACAACGCCAAATGGCAAATTCATTGGGCATTGATGTGCCTATGTATAGCCGTATCGAGCGCGGAGAGCGTCGGGCAAAGCGAGAACAAGTAATTACTCTCTCGCAGATTCTCAATGTCGAAACTGAAGACTTGCTATGTTTATGGTTAGCCGACAGAATTGTCTCTATAATTCATGAAGAATACGATTTGGCGGATAAGACATTACAAATGGTAATAGAAACTCGTAATACGGCAGAATATGAAAACAACGCATAGACTAATAAAGGGAGATAGTCGCAACTTGTCTCGTATAAAAGATAAATCCGTCCATCTTATAATTACATCGCCTCCATATTGGCAATTGAAGGATTATGGGAACGACGGACAAATCGGGTTCCATGATAGCTATGAGAGCTATATAAACAATCTGAACGCAGTTTGGGCAGAATGCTATCGCGTGTTGCATGACGGCTGCCGCTTGTGCATAAATATCGGCGACCAGTTTGCCCGTTCCGTATATTACGGCAGATATAAGGTTATCCCTATTAGAACCGAGATAATCCGTTTCTGCGAGACGCTTGGAATGGATTATATGGGAGCTGTCATATGGCAGAAACAGACCACGATGAATACGACCGGCGGCGGTGCTGTTATGGGCAGTTTCCCCTATCCGCGTAATGGCATTCTTAAAATAGACTATGAGTTTATACTCATCTTCAAGAAACAAGGCAAAGCCCCTGTCCCGACTATCGAGCAAAAGAAACTTTCAGAGATGTCGAAAGAGGAATGGAATACCTTTTTTGCGTCACATTGGAACTTTGGAGGAGCGAAACAAGACGGACATATAGCTGTATTCCCGGAAGAGCTTCCACGTCGCTTGATAAAGATGTTTTCTTTTGCCGGAGAAACCGTATTCGATCCATTTATGGGTAGCGGTACGACGGCATTAGCGGCTCGCAATCTGCAAAGAAATTCTATCGGATATGAAATCAATTCCGACTTCAGGCAGTATTACGAGCAGAAGGTAGTTTCAGCATCGTTGTTCGAAGATGCGGAATATTCATTTGAACAGGATGATGCAAAATTCGACATCAACAACAAAATGAGAGCGCTGCCCTATATGTTCAACGACCCACATAAGATGGATAGTAAAATAGACATCAAACAATTGCAGTTCGGCTCTAAAATAGATAAGAGCAGCAAAGAGCGCGAGGAATATTTTTCTGTAAAAGAGATAATATCGCCTAATTTAATTCTACTTAACACTGGATTGGTTGTCAAACTTATTGGGATAACCCCCGATGCAAATGTGTCCGAGCAAGCTATTGAATATATCAAAGGTAAAACAAAAGGAAGAAAAGTTTACATGCGTTTCGACGATGTAAAATATGACGATAATAATAACCTCCTATGTTATTTATATTTGGACAATAAGACGTTCATTAACGCACATTTGCTAAAAAACAAATTAGCTATGGTGGACACAAAAATGAATTATAAATATAAACTCAAATTCATGGCATACTAATATGGCTAATACTCTACAAGAAGTACAACAATTATTAAGTATCATTCCATTCGGAAAACAGAATGCAATGCATGCGGAAGATATTGCCCTTGCGCTTAACTACCCAACAGATGGAAATCAAGTAGAAACGAGATCGTTAATTAGATATGCGATACAACAAGGAAATATCATTATAAGTTCTCCTAAAAAAGGATATTGGCGTTCTAATAATAAAAAAGAAGTTTCTGATTATATTAAAGCGCTTGTTGCAAGAGCTGCGGATATTAACACTATAAGCATAGAAGTTAAAACTGCTTGGAATCAAGCGAATCAAAATAACATAATACCATAGATATGGAAAGATACTCAATGAACTTCGGCAAGAAAGAACGTGTTTTGAACTACGCTTGCCAAACATACCAACTCTCTCGACCTAACAAGGTAGGTGCTGTCATGGCTCTCATACGAGATTGTCAGCCGGCCTCATTCGAAGAATGGAAAACTTGGTATTTCGAGAATGCACATACGGCAGGCAAGAATTCAACGAAAATAACCATCGAGAGTCTAAAAGAGTTGGGTGAAAGGCTGTATGCGAAAATTACGGAAGTGGTTATTCCCGAATGGGAAGCTGCATTCCGAGAGCTGACGGAGCAAGACTGCATTGATTATATCTATAATCTAACGATAAATCGTACTTATGACGGATATCTGCGAGAGAAATCGGTTGTCAATGATGGTTTAGCGAAGATATTTCCTAACATCGTATTTGAAGAAAGCGACCCGGAATTAGATCACGCCGGAGATGTCGATTACATAGCAAAGGTTGGCGACAAATGTATCGGAATACAAATAAAACCGATAACGGCGAGTGCCAATTTCGGCTGCTATTCGTTGACCGAGCGAATGAAAGCGAGCTTCGCGTCGTTCAAAGAACAATTCGGCGGTGACGTCTTCATTGTATTCAGCTTGGATGGTGAGATTGCAAACAAAGACATCGTTGATCAAATATGCGCAGAGATAATGCGTCTATCCGAATAATCAACTAAATATCAATAAGATAACGATGAAGAAAAGTTGTAAGAAGATTCCCAAAATAGAGGTTATAGACTTATTTTGCGGAATCGGTGGACTGAGCTTCGGGATGAAAAGCAAGGGCTTCGATATTCTCGCAGGTTACGACCTTGATTCGACTTGTCAATATGCTTACGAAACGAATAATGAGGCTAAGTTCATATACAAAGATATAAAGACCGTATCTGCCGATGAAATACGCTCCCAATATAGCAAGAATTCTATTCGGGTATTGGCCGGATGTGCTCCGTGTCAGCCGTTCTCTTCATATGCTTTCAAAAATAAAAAGAAAGATCCCAATAAATACGACCTTTTGTATGAATTCGGTCGTCTGGTGGAAGATGTCGAACCCGATATCGTTACAATGGAGAATGTCGCGCAAATTCTGTCATTCAAAGAAAAACCAGTATTGCAGGATTTTGTCGAGCTTTTGAGGAGGAAAGACTACAAAGTATGGGTTAATCCTGTATATTGTCCCGATTACGGAGTGCCGCAAACACGACGCCGATTGGTATTGTTAGCATCTAAATTCGGTAATATAGAACTGATACCGCCTACACATACTATAGATAATTATGTTAAAGTCAAAGATGTTATCGGCAATTTGCCTGAATTGAAAGCAGGTGAAACGGATAAAAACGACCCTTTGCATAGAGCGAAAGTTTTATCGCCTTTGAATATGCAGAGAATTAGAAGTACGCCTTACGGCGGCAGTTGGCGCAATTGGCCGGAAGAATTGATTTTGAAATGCCATAAATCAGAGAAAGGAAGATCATTCGGCAGCGTGTATGGTAGAATGGTATGGGAACGGCCTGCACCGACTATGACGACTCAATGTACAGGTTTAGGAAATGGTCGTTTCGGACATCCGGAGCAGGACAGGGCTATATCGGTAAGAGAGGCTGCATTAATACAAACATTTCCTAAAACATATAAGTTTTTTGCAAATGAAAAAGATGTGGCTATCACCAAAGCATCTCGATATATCGGCAATGCCGTACCTCCAAAATTAGGAGAGGTTATAGCTGAAAGTATTATCAAACATATTGAATCTATAACAACAATATAAATTTATGGAAAACCCCACCTATACGTTTAATATTTCATTAAGCATCTTAAATCATCTCGGAAGAAATCTTTATAGGAGTTTTATTACCGTTTTGGGCGAAGCTATATCAAACTCTTGGGACGCTGACGCTAAAAATGTGCATATAGTCATTGATAGAGATAGAAATACACTCATAATCAAAGATGATGGACGCGGAATGAATAGCAATGATTTTCAAAATAAATTCTTGAAAATAGGCTACTCTAAACGCAAGAATGATATTTCTGCTACAGAAAATGGGCGTCCATTTATCGGACGTAAAGGTATCGGCAAGTTAGCTCTATTGTCTTGCGCAAAAAAAATTACCGTTTGGACAAAAACAGCGCAAACCGAATTTATCGGAGGTGTCATAGATAACTCTGGTCTTGATGAAGCTATTAAAGATGATGTTTCTACTAATGAGTATCATTTAACTGTTCCGGATGCGGCATTACTCAATGAATTCGGAAAAGATATGTCGTCAGGAACAATAATCTTTTTTGAAGACATCAATGATGGTATTCGAAATAGAATAGACTATATCCGCAAGATGGTCGCATTATATTTCAGATTTTCGCTATTGGACACATCTTTTAATATTTATCTAAATGGAGATCAAATTACATTAAATGAGTTAAAAGAGTTAGTTAATAACACTCAGCTCTTGTGGAAAATTAACAAGCCTAACGATCCGTATATCACAGAGACATTAAATGCCAGCGGAAACTTGAAAAGAGAAAAAGAGTTAGTATCTTCAATTCAGACCGTTTCTGGCTTCATCGCTTCTGTAGAAAAACCGTCGATGCTGAAAATAAGGGGCTCGGAGGAGAAAGTCAGCGTTGACTTATATGTTAATGGGCGACTGCGAGAAAAGGATATTATAAAACATATCCCAACCGCACGAATAGTCGAAAGTTATTTGTATGGTCAGATACATTATAATGCATTAGATGATGAAACTGATCGATTTACGAGTAGTCGCGAAGGGGTTGTCTCGGACGATCCCAAATACAAGGCTTTTTTACAGGATATAGAGAAAATTATAAAAATCATCATTGATGATTGGGATATCTGGCGCACAGAACTGAAACAAGATGGTGACTCTGAAAATAAAAGACTTACAAAAAAAGAACGTAAATCTAAAGAGTTGTTTAATGCTGTCGCGGATGATTTTATTCCTCCAAAATCCAATACTGCGAGTAGATCTAAAGTCGAGCAATGGATTAACGATCTCAGTCAAGATGCCGAGTTCAATTTTGAATCATATGGAGAATGTTTTGTCGCTGAAAATTTGCTGCGAAAATATATCGTAGATAAAAGCATAAGCATTCCGCAAAAATTACAAACACAAATAGACGATTGGAAAAGTAAAGCTGAAAATCATAAAAATAATGCGAATATAAGTTTTGAAATTAGAGAAAGTGTAACGGACCTATCTTATTGTGCAATGGATGATCTGGCATATTTAGCAGATGATGAGACCGATAAGATCAAAAAAGCTTCATTACGTAGAGATGCAGTAGAATACAAGCCTATACGCGATGCGATGTCGCACACATCTCGATTAACAAAAGCAGCAAAGAGCCGTCTTTCAGCAACATACGAGAATATAAAAGCCCGTATAATTCAATTACTTAACAAAGCATAATGACTGATATTTTCCCTGCGTCTAAACGTTCCGAAATAATGTCTCGAGTAAAAGGTAAAGAGACTACACCTGAAATTATCGTACGAAAATATTTGTTTTCTCGTGGTTTAAGATATAGGAAGAATGTAAAAGCATTGCCGGGAACTCCTGATATCGTTTTGCCGAAGTATAAAGCGGTTGTATTGGTTAATGGCTGTTTCTGGCATGGGCATAAAGACTGCAAACCGGCGCATCTGCCAGCTACGAATTTGGACTATTGGGAGAAAAAGATTGCCGATAATGTAGAGCGAGATGGACGAAAGAGGCAAGAATTAGAAAAGTTGGGATATAAAGTTCTTGTCGTGTGGCAATGCCAACTTAAAACGAAAATCCGTTTCGATAACTTAGAAAAATTATATAACGATATAATAAATGGAAGAACAGGCATTTACTGAACAACTGCAAATATGTGTAGATACTATACAGGCAGTAGTCTCTAATATTGAACGAGGTGTGCCCTGTGAAAAAATCGACTATTCCAGTTTGTATGCGGTGTTATACAAGTTAATGCCGTTATTCCCCCGTTCATTAGACTTGTATCAAAAGAGATTACGCGATATAATTCTTCCGAACATAAAGCTGCAAAATACGGTTCAGTACAATCAATTCGGACAGCAGATAATTATACCTAACAATGGTATTAACCCGATTGTCTTTGGGCAACTAATTGCTACCTTACGCTATATTCAAGCCCATATCGCTGCAAATAGAGATACGACATTTTGGACTGAAATTCACCCGGAAATAATTAAATCCTCTCAAGAGTTATTCGAGAATTCACATTATCCAGAGGCTGTTGAAGCTGCATTTTTAGAGATTGCGATTAGAGTCAAAACTATTGTACGAGATAAAACAGGAGACGATGTCGATGGGACTGCCGCTATGCAAAAGGCATTTTCCGAGAAAAGTCCGATAATTGTATTGGGCGATATTTCCACTCAAACTGGTCGAGATATTCAGCGTGGATATATGGAATTATTTGCCGGTAGTGTACGATGCATCCGTAATCCGAGAGTCCATGAAAGAGTTGTCGTAGATAGGACGGATGCTATAAGAAAATTGCATTTAGCGAGCCTTCTGATGTCTGCAATAGACAATGCCATTATATGATTACATCAATTGTAATTCAGCGATAATGCCAATTCTCGGCTAAAAGCTTGTTGCATATGCGTTAAGCTCAACACATTTTTATAATTTCATTCCACGTTTGCGTTTCTTCTTTCGGCGAAGCATCTCTGCCATCTCCTGATTGGCTTCTGCATCGGTGGCGTTATAGGACGGAGCGTTGCCGTTGAGCAACCCCAATGAGCCGCTAAAAAGTTCACCTCTTGCAGTGCCGGAAGTTACGTTTGGCACATCTGTTGTATAGGCTTTCGGTATCAGGTTCATACGTTCCTCGTTCCTGTTGCGCTGCAAGGCAGCGTCAATCTTGGAGTAGCTGAAACGCCTGTCTACCTTGGAGCCGTTGAAGTGGTAGCCGTTCTTGGTGAAAACGACACCCTGCACCTCGTTGTTCTACCCCTTGTGTTTGAATTGGACTTCCACGCCCTGCCGCTTCAGGTTGGCGACAAGCACGTTCCAGTTACCGCACCTGCCGACTTCCGTTTTGAGGATGTCGTGTAGCTCGTATTTCGTCTTGTCCGGCTCTTTCAGGCGGTTGCGCTTGACGTCCTCTTTTCCGTTTGACATATACAAGCCATATTTCAAAGTAAGCTCTTTACAGATACGGGTGCTGCGCAACCGCTCGTTTCTGTCTGAAATGGTGTTGCCGTCATTGTCTATCCGATTGTAGGCGATATGCACGTGCGGATGCTCCTTGTCGAAGTGCCGGGCGATGAAGAACTGCGTGTTTACAATCCCCATCCGCTCCATATATTCAAGGGCGATTCCTGCCATTGCACGGTCTGTCAGGCGTGGTGCGTCCTCTTTGGAAAAACTCAGGGCGATGTGCCCTACAGGTTTTGAAACCTTGATGTTCATCTGTGACTGCACATTGAAACTCATGGCGATTGTTTCATTATTCTCCATGAACAAGCCATCGCAAGCCACTACCTGCGTGCCCTTACTCTTGTCAAGGATGTAGTCCACCACACCCTTAAAGTCGCTTCCCTTTACAATTTTCGCCATCATATCCCAATCTTGCTTATAAGTTCGTGAATCCTTGCCACCGCCACCTTGCAGTCCCAGCCTACTTCGGAATAGCCTCCGGCGTTCGCCTTGCGTGCAAGCTGGTTGAGGTTGTTCGCCATGCCGCAGAGCTTGCGCACATGGTCGGAGTGTTCTTTCGACAGCCGTTCCTTCACATGACCGTTTTGGAAACATTCCCTCATGTATCCGCTCGGCGACACGCCTGCCTCATACGCCCGAGTCAGCAGACGGAAATAGTCTGCCGCTGCCATCTTCACGGCGACAGGGTATGTCATTTTCTCGGTTGCCCCTTTCTTCGGACGACCGCCCTTGTTACGCTTTTTATCTTCCTTATGTTCCATTTTCAAGTGTTGTTATTGTAGTTAATGTATAGACCAACGGGATGCCGCTCCCTGCGACTTGGGGAGTGGGTGGCAAGTAGTTTCGGGTGTCCCGAAACACAAACTTGCTACCCCACGATTCCCGGAGGATGAATTTCGGGCATCTCCCGTTTTTTCCCATTCGTGATGTCATAATCCCAACCTTTTTTCTTGGGTTTAACGATGGTTCGCGGTGGAGGATTGACGACTAAATTCTGCCGCTTTCCGCATAGGTAATCGTTCAGGTCTTTATACCCGTGATAGTTGTGAGAGAAGTCCCGGATGCGTCCGGCAAACTCGATTTCCAAATTATGATACGCCTTTCTTCCTGCTTCGTCATTGTCGAGCAGGCAGTGGATGCGCTCGTATTCGTGCAGCACGTCAATGGCTCTGGAAACATTGGCTACCGAATTGAGGATGACGTAATCCTGCCTGTCAAGGTTGGCCATGGTCGGGCAGTTCCTCATCCTCAACGTGAGGAAGGAGAGGTAGTCCGTCATGCCCTCGAATACCAGACACTTTTTTCTCGGTTCTCCCTGCTGCCGGATATGACTGATGTCCTTCGGTGCGATGCAGCCCTTGAAAAATTGGTTGCGCACTTCATATCCTCCTGCCACGTTCGGGAACCCGATGGCGAAATAGGGTTTGCCGTTGTTGATGAAATGCAGCTCCTTGCACTCCGGTTTTGCCAATGCTGTATCTATCCCACGCTCTTGCAAGTAGCGTAGCAATGCCGGATGTGCGAGTTCCCGTACCTCCAACTGTTGGAAGCATGGCTCGGATGGTTGTTGGCGAAAGGAGAAAGACACGGGACGGACGTTTGGAGCCTATTCCGCTATCTTGCGGAGCAGATAGGGCACATGGTCGGAGAAATAAAGTTCCCGCGCCAGTGCGATGATATTGCCGCCTTTGCCCTGTCCGTAATCGAACCACAGGTTACGGTTGATGTTCACCTTGAATGACGCTTCCGTCTCCTGACGGAACGGAGACTTGTACCACAGACTTTCGCCTTGCTGTTTCACGGGCTAATAGCCCAGACTTTGCAGATAGTCTGCAATCCTAATTTGTTTTGCTTCTTGGATGTTCATAATATGATATTTCTATGGATTGATAATTGTTGAAAAAACGTTGAGTTGATGAATGGATAGTTTAATATCCTTATATACAGGGTTATGCTTTCTCAACGGCTTCTCAACCAACCACTCGCCAAAAGAGAAATCAACAATCGTTCGGTGCTTTACACTCGGCTTTATCCTCAACTTTTCTTTTTCTTTTGGTGTGTTGAGATTTTGTTGAGAGCGTATATCGTTTATTATCAGCATGGTTGTATTCTTATTCATCAATTCAACAAAAAATGATGGAATTACAGGGATTCAAGTTGTTCCCTTGCGATGGTATAATAGCGTCCCACTCTCCTTATCGGCTCATACCGGCATTCCCGGTTGTAGTTCAGCTGGTAGGTGGTATATGTCAGTCCGTTCTGCGCAGGTACAAGTTTCCAACACTCTTGCAATACCTTTCTCACTTGGTGCTTTTCCGCCTTGACCTGCGTGTTTACCAATAGCATAAGGATGTCATTCGGGCAAAAGGAGAAAGTGTCCGTGCCTACACTCTCCATGATGTCATGGATAAGTTCGCACATTTCGATTTCAAGACGGTTGCGGTTGCTGCGGATAATTCTCTGCAAGGCTTCGGTATGCAGCAGCGAGGGGGCAAACCACATACGGCTTTCTTTTTTCGTTGATAGTTCCCGATGGATTAGGAAATGGAGAAAGGCAGGTATCTCCACTTTCAGCTTTTGCAGGAATTCAGTATCATCGGATTGCAGGCGGTCTATCTTACGTACCCAATAACGTGTTTCTCCTGCATTGATGATGACGGGCAGATACTCGTTGTTGGAGCACAGCACGAATTTGGCGAAAAAAGCTATCTCGTCACGGTCTTTGCCTTTGGTTTCCACCTTGTAGGAGAGTGTGGTGCTGAGGTTCTTCAACCGCTCGCTGTCCTCCCTGCGGTTGAGCAGCACCTCGTCCACAAGGATAAGCAGCTTCCCTGCCCTGTCCGAATTGAACTGGCTGCGGAAATCCTCGTTGGTATTGAAAGTGACGTTGTTCTGAAACAGGGCTTTCAGAAAGTTCAGGAAGGTGCTTTTGCCTGTGTTGCGTTCTTCCGATACCAACAGCAGGATGGGCAACTTTTGAATGGTTGCAGATAGAGCAGTTGCAGGTAGTCCATCCCCAACTCGTTTTGTTCCCCGAAGATGTGCCGTACCAAAGATTGGATATGCGAAAACTCGCCCTCTTTCGGTCGGTGGGTTATCGGCTCGTAAAGGTTCTGGAACTTGCCGACTACTGGCTGATAATTGACGTGTTCGGGAACGGTGCAAAAACCGTCATACTTCGGTACGCTGCCGATGTAGTCCTTGCCATAGTCCTGACGCAGGGTCTCGTTGTTCCATGCGATGCGCTTCCTTACATACCCTCCGTTCAGTCTCGGCTGCTCCACAATCTTGTAGAGCGTTGTACCGACACGGATAAACTCCTCTTTCTTGAATTTTTCTTGCTTCATGTTCTTATCATTGTTTATTCAGCACAAAATTCGACAATCGAAACAAGACCGATTAACAACTCATATATGACTCACGTATAATTTTCTTTGAATTGGCATTAACTGGACAAAATATAACCCGAAGAAGAGCCACTTTAATGGCAGTATCTTCGGGTTTTGGTATCAGTATGTATTAGTGGCAATACAGTGCGACGTTTGTTCAACTGAACACCAATACGTTTTAGCAGCAATACGCATTATCAGTAATACGTTTTATCGGCAATGGGTTGGTGCATGAAGACTTAAATCTCCCATAAATGCAATCGTTGCATATATTCATGCCTGAAACTTTGGTGCCGCCATGCCATTGACATTCAGCGAAAAGAAGATGCTTGTTTTCGCTTTTCGCAAGTACAGTCTTTCAAGAATGGCATTGCGCACCTGCTCCGCACCAAAGTATTGATACGGAAAACAAGTGCCGCTATCATCGGGAAGCCGAACACATCGGCATAATATCCGTTCTCCAGCCGCACATATTTCTCAACCTCGTATGCTTTCAGGACACCGCTTTTATACACGGCTCTGATTGCGGCACGGAGTGTCGGGACGACTACCCCGAATAGCTCCATAAGTTCCGGTTCACCCATCCAAATGTCTGTGACAATCTCCGGCATAGTGATATTGCCGGATTCACCCATTGTAAGGATCCTCTTTTCATACTCATGCCATTGTTATGCCATTGTTATGCCGTTAAACGCCTTGCTCAGTTTGTTCCCGAATATCGTCAGGTCATTGTCGAGTTTCTGCGTGGTTATCTTCGCATAGATTTGTGTTGTGACAATATTCATATGTCCTAAAATCCTGCTTACACTTTCGATTGGCATACCCTTACATAAAGCCAGCGTTGCGAATCCATGTCTTGCGCAATGGAAGCTAATGTTCTTGTTGATTCCGCACTCTTTTATCATCTTTTTCAACGGTTTACAGATAGACCAGTAGTTCAAGCTGGGAAATATGAGATTGTCTTTCTGCATCGGTTGGTAGCGTTCGATTATCTGCAACGGAATATCCAGCAGCTTCACCTGAAACGGCACTTTCGTCTTGTGGCGTTTTGACAATATCCATTTCTCGCCGTTCACCTCGACGATATTGTCATTCGTCAGCTCCTGCACGTCCACGAACGACAATGCCGTGAAACTGGCAAAGATGAATATATCTCGGATATATGCGAGTTTGCTGTCCTCGAACTCATGTGTCATCAACACTTTCAGTTCATCTTCTGCAGGAACTCACGTTCCTTCACATTCGGGCTGATATGGAACTGCGCAAACGGGTTTCTTGGTATCAGCCCATTGAAGTGGGCACGCATCACCACGCCTTTAAGCCACATACATTTCTCCCATATTGTCCCATTGTGTAGCCCTGCTTCCGTTGAAAGATATGCGGCGAACTCCTTGATGAAGTCTGGGGTAAGTTCTAACATGGACATATCGTTCCGCTTGTAAAACGACTTGATAAATGCCGCCACATAGTTTCTTGCCACTACACGAGAACGGTAGGTTGCCATCACACGGTCTTTCCCTACACGTTTTTTGAACATCTCGTTTTCCTTGTCAAAAGCCTTGAGTAAGGTCTCGTACTCCATGCCGATACTTTGATAGGCATTGCGCACCATTTCAGCCGTAACGAACGCCTCACGGTCGGAAATGCGCTGATAGTGCTTTATGATTTGCGCCTTGATGTTGTCAAGCGAGAGGTTGATGTCCCGTGCCTCGCGGCTCTTCCCTTTCGCCTTGTTGCCCTTCACGTCCCAAAGCGTCTTGGGAATGCTCTGCTTGCAACTGAACTGTGCCACAGTCCCGTTGATGGTAACCCGTCCCATAATGGGGACAATACCGTCTTTCTCCTTGCTGCCGTTCACGTAGAACAGCACTTTGAATGTGCTTCTTGCCATACTCGTTTTTTTGATTGCAAAGTTAAATATCAACGAGTTAGACCATGTAAGCCAACCGAAACCACAAGCTGCCAAATGCGACACGATGTGTTAAAAATCACTTTCCGGCGGGTAACGATTTGAAAACCGTTCTACTTCATAATTCCGCTTTTCTTTGCGTTACCCGATTTTTGCCGCTGTCACCCTTTGGTTTCGCAAATGCCTTTCCTCTAAGCCATTCTATGCCATTTCTTCCATTTTATTCGGTTATTCCAGAGATTTTTTGTAACTTTGCAGCCCTACCGAACGATATATGAATGTTCGGTGTTGTACCCAATAAAGACCATTTATAGAAAATATATCTTTATGCTGCTATCAATGACCGGTTATGGAAGAACTGAATGTCTGCTCAATAACCAAAAATATGTAATTGAGATACGCTCGCTCAATTCCAAACAATTGGACCTTTCGCTACGCATCTGCTCTCAATTCCGAGAAAAGGAAGCCGACATTCGTGCACTTATTACCCCCAAAACAGAACGTGGAAAAGTCGATGTCAGTATCTACAAAGACGACTCTTCCATTGCCGACAAAAACGGTGTAAATACTGCAACTTGCACACCCATCAACACCGAAGCACTCCATTATTACATGGAGCAACTATCGGCCTATACCACAGCACATAACCTCCCTACCGACTATAATACGCTTTTAGCATTGGCAATGCGGATGCCCGATGTTACTAAAGTACCCGACACCAAGACTCTGACCGATGAAGATTGGAAAACTCTGCAAGATAGTATCTGCAGTGCACTGACGCAGTTTACGGCATTCCGCCAACAAGAAGGCAATGCCCTGCAAGCAATGTTCAGCGAAAAGTTAGAAGGCATACTGTCGCTCTTGTCACAAGTAGAACCGCTCGAACAAGAACGTATCGACAAGATTCGCACACGATTGGAAGACAATCTGCAAAAATTATCAGCCGAAACACGCCAAAGCATCGATACTAACCGTTTGGAACAAGAAATGATTTTCTACTTAGAGAAGTTGGATATAACCGAAGAGAAAGTACGTCTGCGCAATCATATACGCTATTTCAACGAAACCATGCAAGACAACTCAAGCAGTGTCGGCAAAAAACTCGGTTTCATCGCACAAGAAATGGGACGTGAAATCAACACACTGGGCAGCAAATCAAATCACTCCGAAATGCAAATCATCGTGGTAAAGATGAAAGATATACTCGAACAAATAAAAGAACAAGTTCTCAACGTCCTATGATACTCATTTTTTGCGCACCCTCAGGTTCGGGGAAATCCACCTTTGTGAACTACTTGCTGAAACAATACAGCAATTTTGAACTCTCCATATCAGCAACCTCACGCCCCCCACGCGGACAAGAACAACATGGCAGAGAATACTATTTCCTCAGTGCTGAAGCATTCAAAGAACTGATTGCCTCAAATAGTTTTGTCGAATACGAAGAAGTCTATCCCGATTATTTCTACGGAACTCTACAATCTGAAATAGAACGCATACAGAACAATCAACACCACGTCATCTTCGATGTAGACGTAAAAGGAGGTATCAACTTAAAGAAGAAATTTGGCAAAGAAGCCCTTTCTGTATTCATACAACCCCCATCGATTGAAGAACTGCGCAAAAGGCTTACCAATAGAGGTACCGACTCGGCAGAGATGATAGAGCGTCGCATTGCCAAGGCAAGCAAAGAAATGGAAGATGCCCCCTTGTTTGACGAAATACTCATCAACGACGACCTCGCCACAGCACAGAGCAACTTACAACAACTCCTTGCCAAATACAATATCGTTTGCTGTCCGCTCTAAGACATCTGATATGAACATTGGTTTCTACCCCGGTTCGTTTAATCCTGTCCACAAAGGGCATATCTGTTTGGCAGAATATATACTCAACCATACCTCAATAGAAGAGGTATGGTTATCCGTATCCCCCAACAATCCGCTTAAGTCACGCAACGAACTCTGTGACGAACAAGTGCGCTATACTTGGCTAAGCGAAGCACTGCAAGGAAAAACAGGCTTGCGTGCTTGCGATATTGAACTGCAACTACCACGTCCGTCTTACACCATAGACACGTTACACGCACTCACGCAACGCTATCCTGAGCACAAATTCTCACTCATTATGGGGGCTGACAATCTTACTATATTTACCAAGTGGAAAGAGTGGGAAAGCATACTACGCGATTATCCGCTAATTGTATATCCTCGGTTAGGAAATGATTTAACCACATTGCAAGCAACTTATCCCAATGTAACCTTTCTTCCCGACGCCCCAATCTTCCCTATATCTTCTACAGAAATACGCCAACGATTATCCAATGGCGAAGACGTTTCCAACTGGATTCCTGCTAAAGTTAAACTTATCAGAACGGATATCCTATAGCAAAGTGAAACACCATATCGTCGTTCCAACCAAGTCCGTTAGGTGCTGTACGCCATTGACGTCCATCGGTATATATACGTGAGGGGTCGTAGAGTTTTACGCCAAAGTCGACACGAAAGACAAAAAAACTAAAGTCAAGGCGCAATCCGATACCATAACTCCATGCTATCTGTTTATAAAACTCATCAAAACGAAACTGTCCGTGCGGCTGAGTTTCGTAATCACGAATGGTCCAAATGTTTCCCGCATCGGTAAACAACGCCAACTCCAACACCCAAACAAGTTTGACACGATATTCCAGGTTTAAGTCGAGTTTTATATCACCCGCCTGATTATTATAGTCTATACGACTACCGCTTCCTCTATAACCTCCGGGACCTAAACTTCGGATTGACCATCCCCGTACACTATTGGCTCCTCCTGCAAAATAGCGTTTCTCGAACGGAATAGAAGACGCATTACCAAAAGGAACGGCCACACCTAATCCTGCATGCCAAACCAAACGATGCTGTTTATTGAAAATTTGATGATACGTAAAATTGGCATCTGCCTTGGCATATTGCGCATAGCGTATATTAAAAAGTCTATAGGCACCATCCTCATCTTTAGGCATATGAAAGAGATTACTGAGCCCATAAAGCAAATTGCCCGCTGTTTCTACCGAATACTGCAAAGTGCAATAGTTACGCAAAGGTTGCGAAGCACGATAGGAAGAATAACTACCTGCATATGCCCAATCTACGATAAAGTGATCTTCGTAAGAATAACGTAACAAGTTGCTACTTTGCAGAAAATAGTCACTAAACTCCTGCGATATCCACGGCAAATAAACATAACTGACATCTACAATATTGAAATAGTGCTTCAAACGATTGTTTTTCCCTACAAGCGAATACTGCACACCTGCATTGGCAATGGTACGCGTATATTCTTCAGGACGGTTTTGGTAGTTATACGAAACACTTATCTTTGTAGAATTAGGAAACTTGAGAGCAGCCTCTGCTTTTGCTTCGATAGCCCTTCCGCCCGTTTGCCGCCATTCGTAACTGCCTCGTCCGTTCACCGAGAACTCTTCTGCTCCACGAAATATATTTCTATTGGTATATCCCACTCCTGCCGCCACACCCCAATCTCCTGCCGAATAAGTACCTTCAACCTCCGCCGTTACCGAATGTGTCTTATCGCGCGAAAGCACCACCGTACACGCCAACTCATCTGCACCGACCTGCTCAAAACCGACACTTACGTACTTCACCGGTCCGAGTGCATTGAGAGCCGCATAGGTGCGCTCTACATTGCGTTCGTCATAGTAATCGCCCGGTACAATGGGGCAATTCTTAATGAGAGTACGCTGACGCAACATGGGTTTACCCGCATAAACAAACGCATAGTCGTTATGGTTTTCAACAACAACATCTGCTTCCGTAAACTTAGTTCTATCATACTCTGTTCTAAATGTAACGGATGCTATCTTAAAACGTGTAAACAATTGTGCTTGTACGGAATCGGGAGCATTGACTATATAGTCCTGCAAATAGAGCATCACATCAACCTCATTAGAACGGAAAGCACTATCGGCAATATACTGCAAATAATCTTTCTCAAAATAGTAATAGCCCTTATGCCTCATCCGTGTAGTGATACGCTGGCGTTCCGTTTCCATTTTGTCGGTATCAAACAACATTCCCTCTTTTATCTCCGAGAATCGGTTAGTGGCAATGGCATACAAATCGGGCTGCTCAATACGCACTTTGTAATTACGTAGCAAGTAGGGGGGGCCCGCCTTTATGTTATAGGTGAGGTCTACTTTCCGCTTCTTGACTTTCATTGTAGTATCAACCTCTGCATTGAAATAGCCCATATTCTCCATGGCTCGTTGCAACTGTTGCATAGATGAAACGGTTTGTTCTTCGCTGAAAACCTCAGGCGGTTCACCAATCTTCATAAGTTGGCGGTTAATCCACTTGGTCGTATCGCGTCCTGCAGAGTTATATACATCAAGTTGTAGTTTCCAAAAACCAAAGATTTCAGTATTCGGTGTTTGCCGAAGATAGGTTTTCAGATTATCGGATGAAACATCTTTCGTATCTTCCACGCGCACCTTAGCCTTATTGAGCAAATACTTGCCCTCCGGCACAAATTTGGTTGTCTGACAAGCCGTCAGCCCCACCAATATTCCCAATAATATGAATCGCGTGCAGTTACGCATAATAACCAAAAAGCTTTGCAAAGATACGCCTATTTGTTGGATTTTCCAAATAATAAGCGTACCTTTGCACTAAAATGATCCGTTGTATGCACATCAGTAAGAATCAGATAAAGTTAGTGCGCAGTCTGCGTCAAAAGAAATTCAGAGAAAGCGAGTCACTCTTTGTTGCTGAAGGAATAAAATGTATTAGCGAACTGGTGCACCGGTTTGAAGTTGTATGGGTGGTCAGCAGTCATCCTGAACATATGGCACAACTATCTCCCATACCGATATTGGAAGCCACTGAGAAAGAGATTGAGCAAATGTCATCACTACAAACACCTCAGGGAGTCATTGGCGTATTCAGATTACCCTCCGCCACTTTCAACCCGAATATTCTACTTTCTGCCTGTCTGAAAGATTTGATATTAGTACTCGATGGCATTCAAGACCCCGGAAATATGGGTACTATTATCCGTACGGCAGACTGGTTCGGCATTCGCCATATCGTATGTTCGGAAACAACTGCGGATGCTTACAACCCCAAGACAGTACAAGCCACCATGGGGGCGCTTGCCCGCGTACAAATATATTACACTCCCCTATATGCTTTCTTACAAAGTGTACGGAAGCAAGACTTACCCATTTACGGAACACTTCTCGAAGGCAAGAATATATATCAACAATCGCTGCGTCCGCAAGGGGTAATTGTTATGGGCAACGAAGGTAACGGCATATCCGACGAAGTGCGTCCACTCATTAGTAATTCATTGCTGATACCTTCCTATCCCGCAGGGGCAACCACTTCCGAATCACTCAACGTTGCTATAGCCACTGCTATCACCTTATCCGAATTTCGTTCGCGAACCTCCACGCTATAGAAAAGCGACCCGCACGAATACGGTTCTTTTAGGAGAAGTGCTACCACAAAACAAACAATATCACAAAACTGATGCTTGTATTTTTCGCTCCAAGGATAGCAATTCCGATTTTCGGTCAACACCTCCTGCATAACCTGTCAAATTTCCATTGGATCCCACAACCCGATGGCAAGGAATAATCAGATGCAACGGATTGGCACGACATGCCGCTCCTACAGCCCGAGCAGCATTGGGGTTACCTATGTAAGTCGCAATATCGGCATAAGTACGTGTCTGTCCATAAGGAATTGCTAACAGTGCTTGCCATACCCGTTGCTGAAAATCTGTACCTCGAAACCGAAATGGCAATGTAAAACATTGACGAGTACCTGCCAAATACTCTTCTACCTGTTCTATCACTTTTTGCTCGAAAACATTCATATACTGAGGAGAAAGCGGTACTTGATTGGTAAAAACAAGCCCTACCAAAACACCATTTTCGACAGATATTTTAATCCACCCGAATGAAGAATAGAAATAAGAAATTTGCATGGTCGTTATTTTGAGGGCAAAGATACGTCAAACTAATGTAGATTCAAAACCTATATGCAAAAAAACTATCCAAATCATCAAAGTCTCATACCTTACAATTCAAATAACTACATCCTTCGATACAATCCAATCATTACATACATTTGTGGCATAATCAACACCCATAAAGCATTTCCGACAAACCGTCATGGTTTGCATAAAATAGTGCTTATATTATGTTGTACAACATATTTTTAAGACTTTTGTATATGGTAATTTTGTAGTATTTTTGCCTACATAACCATATTTACTTACAAAAAATTTCTTATCATGAAACACACATCACTCTTCATTCTGCTCGTCTGTGCTATCAGTTTGCAGGCTCAACCACTATTAGTGGGACACAGAGGCAGTGCTTGGGGATTGGAAAACTCTTCAGAGTCTTTTATCAATGGGGCTACCAAGGGCTATCAGTATTTAGAAACCGATGTAAAAGTAACAAAAGACGGGCACTTTGTTTGTTGTCACAACGACGATCTTACCACCTGGGGAGGTTCGCTTACCATCGCAAGCAACACACTTGCTGCCTTACAAGCGGAAACACTATCGCAAACGCGTAGTGGAGTAAAATACACCGGACACTTATGCTCTATTGCCGAATATCTGGACATATGCAAACAATACGGCGTCTATCCTCTCATCGAACTCAAATGGGCTACAGGTATCAATAACAATGATTGCTCCAATATACCTGCCTTACTTTCGCTCATCGAAAGCAAAGGATTTCGCTCAACTTGCATCATACTCACCAGTATGAAACCTTGTTTGCAGTATATCCGCAATAACTATCCGGATATAACATTGCAGTATTTGGTATATAGTCTTTCGGATGCCGCTTACGATTTCTGCACCACGTATGGTATTGATGTCGATTGCCGCAACGATGGTGTTGACAAAACAACAGTACGAAAGTTTCATGCCGCAGATATCAAAGTCAATGTCTGGACTGTAAATACCAACGATGCTTACAAATCCTTTGGTAATATGGGTTGCGATTTTATCACTACCGACCGTTTGGAGCCTCTCGATTTACCAAAACTTGACGTGGATAATACTCTTCTGCCTAACGAAATCGATTATCCCACTACAGATGCCCCCATAAAAGGACTTTATAATCCCTCTCTTGTAAGCGAAACCGCTTTACCTGATTTTCTCACCGAAACTATCATACGCAAAACCCTCTTAAAAGATGGCAAACTGTATATTCTTGCCACACAATCGGATAACACTCCGCTTTTGAGCATCATCAATCCTAAAGACGGAAAAGAAATACAACGCATGGATTTAACCGGTATTACTGAAGGTACAAACCCCTTGAGCGATATGGCTTTTACTGCCGACGGGATACTATTGGGATGCAATCAAGCCACAATCGCAACCGAAGATTTGCATATTTATCAATGGGACAACGATAAGGCAAAACCTAAAAAACTGCTGACACTTGACAAGAGCAAACTTGCAAACGATTATCAACAAGCAATCGTAGGCGGTGAAATGACACTGAGTGGTAAATTAGGGTCTTGCTATATCTGGCTCAATAGCTACACTGCTTTACAATCTCAACCCAACGTTGCTTATCATTTGATAGGTGTGCAATTAAGAAATAGTAACATACAAAACACTTGTTGTGTTACCGTTTCCGATTACATATCGGCTCTACAGGAAACACACCCAAACATAATGGTGTCACCCATGCACCGCAACAATATCATTATGGATAGCGAATATATGCAACCTACCGAATATACATTCCGTTGGGAAGAAGGCGACATAAAAGAATATAGCCGATTCAAAGCAGATATGCTTACCGATGCCGCAGTAGGACTCAACTATCTGCGCATAGCAGGCAAAGTCTATGCAGTGGCAGTCAACGAAATGGCACAATTGGCGATGTTGGATATTACGAAAGGCATCAATGCTGCCAAATTAGTTTCTCAATGGCTCCCCGATGAGGGTATTCAATCTGAAAGCAATGCTTATAAGAATGCTCATATCGAATTAAACAATGGACAACTCAATCTTTATCTGTTTGTTTCCGATGCAGGCATATACATATATTCTTGCACCTTAGAAGAAGACTCTCTTCCACGCGAAGATGCCGATTTTCAACTCAGGAAAGACTGGGAAAGAAGTACCGTATTGGGGAATGAGCCGGAACACATTCATGGTGCAAACGCTCAACAAGGAGGTGCTGCGAATGGATGTTTCTATGTAAACGATTGCGTTGATAAAAAATTGTACGTATTCAACTCTACCGGTTGCCTAGGCTCATTGCCGGGAGGTGCAGGTTGGGGTACGGCACTCGACGATGTCGGCAACATCATCATACGTAACGATAAAAGTACCGGCATCGAACATGGTTTCCTGATCTATCCTGCAGGAACAACCACTGAATATACAGCCGCACCATTGGAGTTATCTGTCACTGTTCCGGCCGCAGGACAGACCAATTTCATCTCTGCTTCAGGAAACATATTGGAGGGTATAGGATATGTATACATGTATCCCAACCAACAAAACGCCGTAAATATCATCACATTCAACAAGGGGGAAGTTATCAATACCGAACTTTGTGACAACTTGACCATGACCGGTTCTACGGCAGGCTATGTTATTCCTGTCAACAACAATAGTGAGAATTGGATTTATCAAGTACGTAGTACCGGATTTAAGTTGTATAACGGTGGCGACAATAGCGATTTCTTTACAACCAGATCCGGAACTACCCCTCCCATGCGCAACACTACTATAGGAGGCGACTATTTTACTTTGGCAGGACATAAAATATTTATTCATCCCTCAGGCGCCAACTATCAGGGTGGTTTTACAATTCGTGATATAACTACCAATCAGGTTATCACTTCCGTCGACCCCATCGGAACGAAAGGCTATGGAGAAGAGGGAAATATGTCATGTGCTAACTGGCTGTTTGCAGAAGTTATCAACCAAGATAGTGCCCGTATTTACCTATATTGCCCTTCCAACGGTATGGCTGTTTATACACTCTACGACCGTAATGCTCCAATAGCAGATGCTCTGACCAATATTACCGATAAGAGTCTGAAACTCTATCCCAATCCTACAACAGGCAATTTACACGTCGCATTGAACGACAAACCTACTATCATAGAAACCATATCCATAACAGGCACTAAATATCACCCCAATACAACATACACTGGTACAGAATTGTTGCTTGACACCTCCTTACTTCCTACCGGTCACTATATTATCCGTATTGACGGAGAGGTAGAGAAATTCACAAAGCAATAACCCGCATCATACTCTATTGACTTTCCACAAAAGGCATGATAATAAATACGTGCTGTATTCCATAAGATTCTATAGTCCGTTTTTTTTACAGAACCTCTCACATTACCACGCACACAGCAACTATCCAAATTATATTATTTCATTCAAAACAACAACATATTAACACCATCTTACCTATCATACATATCATTTCTTATCAGTACTGCTATACGAGACAGTTACGAGACCATAACGAGATCATAACGAGACCGTGTCGAGATGTCATTCTGTCAATCCCAACAACCTGCTCAAATCTCAAAAGTTACACATCCCCCAATAGTATAGAACCGTACCTACAGAGCAACCGCATCAAATTTTATCAGAAACTTAAAGTACTGATTATCAAATATACTTTTCTGCATATCTATGCATTAAGCGAAAAATCACCATGACTGGTTATCTATACGTTATGTTTTTGATGCGGTTGCCTTGTTGTACCTATGTGCAAATTTGCAATACCGCAAAATAATTTATACTTTTGCAACGTTTATGCAATCCCTTATCCCTATAGCATACGCCCGAAACGGTTATGACGGAAAATTCGGTATTCCCCGCCAAAGCGGCAGAGTGGAATCGGTCGAAACTCGCATTGTATTTGCATCGGCTTATCGTAATCCGGATGCCTTGCGAGGTATTGAACAATGGTCGCATTTATGGTTAATCTGGGGATTTTCCGCCAATGAAAAACATGCAGATTGGTCGCCTACGGTTCGCCCTCCAAGATTGGGAGGCAATACACGCATAGGCGTATTTGCCACGCGTTCACCTTTTCGTCCGAATCCTATAGGTTTATCATCGGTACGTCTGTTGCGCACCGAACAAACTACAGAAGATGGCTTAACACTCATAGTAAGCGGTGCCGACTTGCTGAACGGAACGCCTATTTACGACATAAAACCCTATCTTGCCTATACCGACTCTCACCCTGAAGCCGATAATGGTTTTGCAAGTAAAAGTCTGGAATACAGACTGCCGGTAACAATCCTCCCTCATTTACGTTGTAAATTACCCCCAAAGACATGGCTGGAGATTACAGACATCTTGGCAGAAGACCCTCGTCCCGCTTACCAGCACGATTCGGCACGAATATACGGTATCGGTTACAAAGGATATAATGTACGTTTTCGCATTACCGAGAATGAAGTGATTATTACCGATGTAGAATAATAACGACTTCAACCGTCTGCATTATCACACCACTCATCGGTCTTATTCTGCAATTCAGATTTACCACACGCGTTGTTATAGCCATTTTTCGTATCTTTGTAAACTGATTATGCTTAACCTTTTAAGTTTATCAAGAACATGAAAAAACAGATTACTCTTTTTATGCTGCTATTAGCAGCATGTACTACATTTGCCGCTAGTTTTTCGGTACGTATCAATAGTAGCAAGAACTATCCTGCCTATGCTACAGGCGAACAGGATTTTCAAGGACGCACCCAGTACAAAACAGACGCTATTGCTCTTAATGCAGGTGATATGCTTACTGCATATGACGATGAAAATGCCACAGAATGGGCAATCGGTGTACTTGACCCATATGGAGCGTATGCCAATTTTACTGCTTCTGCAAATGGCATACGTTGCAACACTACAGGCTGCTATACGGTATACATCAAATTGGCGTATGAAGATGATATGATGTACATCGAAGAAGCGACAGTGTGCGGCAACGATGATAACGGTAACGATAACGGTGATGATAATCGACCGGATTATACCACATCGGTTCCCGCCAACTGCCCGGATGTTATGTTACAGGCTTTCTATTGGGATTCTAATTCATCAAGCGCAACACATGGAGATACCAAATGGACCACTCTGTTGGCACAAGCCGGTGAAATTGGTGCTTATTTCGACTTAGTATGGCTTCCGCCTTCGGCAAAATCGTCCGGCGGTGTAGGTTATCTGCCCAGTCAATACTCCAACCAGAATAGTGCATGGGGAACTCGTGATCAATTGGTTGAACTTATTGATGCATTGCACGCTACGGACACAAAAGTTATAGCCGACATAGTTGTCAATCATATGAACAACAAATCTACTTGGTGTGATTTCTACGACCTTGATTTTGATGGTTATGGCAAATTTCAGCCTGATGCATCATGGATTTGTAAAACCGATGAGGTAAACTCAGCAACAGAAGCAGGTTCATGCAAAGGAAAAGCCACAGGTGCATCCGATGCCGGTTATTTAGGCGAAGCCAACTATGCTGCCGCACGCGATTTAGACCATAGCAGCAGTCAAGTACAAAACATGATAAAGGCTTATTTGCTTTGGTTAAAAAACGAGATAGGATATGACGGTTGGCGTTATGACTATTGCAAAGGCTTTTTGGGCAAATACATTAACATCTATAATTCTGCCGCTCGTAACTATTTCTCCGTAACCGAGTTTTGGGACGGCAATGCCGCTACCCTGCAAAGTTATTTGAACGATGCAGGCAATAATACTCTGACCTTTGATTTTGCAACCAAATATGCCGCTTTTAACCAAGGTATTGCCGCAGACAATTATATGGGATGCAAAGGCAGCGGACTGTTAGGAGCGGGAAAAAGTCGTTATGCTGTTACGTTTGTAGATAATCATGATACATATCAGCGTGATAACAACGAATTTTGCGGATTAAACAATAGTATGAAATATCCGGAAAAGATACTGCAAGCCAACGCGTTCTTACTATCAATGCCAGGTGTGCCATGCGTATTTTGGCCGCATTGGGTAAAATTCAAAGAACATATCGGTCCAATGGTGCTTGCCCGTAAGGCTACAGGTGTACATAGTCAGAGCGCAGTGAGCGATGAAGCAGGTAATGGTTATTACAAAGCCACTATTACCGGCACCAACGGAAGTATCAAACTATTCTTAGGACCTAACAGTGGCTATAATACCACTCCGTCAGGCTACACATTAGCCGACAAGGGAACTAATTATGCCGTTTATTATCAAACGAATACTGCCATTGCACCTCAATTGATTGTATCCCCCGGTTCCTCCACATTCAAAGATAACAATACAGGATTGAGTGTAACAATGCAGACTATCGGCGGCAACGGCAGTGCTACGATTTATTATACATTAGACGGATCTGACCCAACCGTATCTTCTACCAAACAAACGTATACTACCCCCATTGTCATTCGTGAAACCACCACACTAAAAGCCTATGCTGTAGCAGGAGGAGAAGCCAGTAAGGTACAGACCTACACTTACACCTACAAGGCTCCGCAGACCACACCCATTATAGTTCGCTTTTGGAAACCTGCTTCATGGCAGAAAATATACTTGTATGCATGGACTACCGAAGGAACAACCACCAATATGCTCCTCGGGAAATGGCCCGGTACTGAGATGGTTTCCGATACTGAAGGATGGTATTCGTATGAATTTTCCGCAGACATTCGGGGGGTGAACTTTATCTTTAATGCAGGTCAAGGAAAAGACCAAACCGGCGACTTGTATACCGATGAAGACGTATGCTATTCGTGGTCGGGCGGTGCCGAAAAACTGGAACCCGAGTGCAATATCCCCACAGCCATAGATAATGTAGAAGCCGCAACATCGAACATCAGTATCTATCCAAACCCCGTAGAGAATACGCTCTACATCAATACTGCATGCGAAGTGCGCACAACACGTATTTTCTCGCTGACAGGCGAAATACTACAAACCGACAACAATGGTACAAAAGAGATAAATGTATCGGCATTAGAGAGCGGTATGTATATATTGCAAATAAGCACTACCAATTATCAGGAAACAAAACTATTCATAAAAAAATAAATCCGTACATACACAAAACATGAGAAAAGAATTGCTATTGATATTCTTATTGCTTTGTTGTACCTTCAGCGGCAAAGCACAAGTAACTACCACTCCCGTATTTATTGCCAAAGGCTATACCGGCGAAATAACAATTACTTTTAACCCACAGGAGGGGAATAAAGGTATGGCCACTGCCAAGACCTGCTATGCACATACGGGTTTGATAACCTCTGCCAGCAAAACGGATTCCGATTGGAAATATGCTACTGCCCAATGGCGCGGTAACGACACCAAATACAAAATGACCAAAGTAGGGACTAATTGGCAACTTGTAATTCCCAATATCAACGAGTACTATGGATGCCCTCAAGACGAAGAAATACTGAAAATGGCCTTTGTCTTTCATGATGGTCCAAACGGCTCTTTAGAGGGGAAGACTGCCGGTGGTGGTGACATTTTTGTAGAATTGGTAGACCCCGGATTGGTCGCAAAGATACTATCTCCTTCCGATGAGAACATATTGCTGAGTGCTGGCGAAACCCTCGAGTTCAATTGCGTGTCTTCAGAAGATGCTCGTTTGTCGCTACGCGTTAATGAGGAAGAGGTATATGTAACTCAGGGTATGTCATTACAACACAGCATTACGTTCAAAGAGCAAGGCGACTTTACCGTAACTTTTACTGCCGGCAATGCTACCGAAGAAAAAAGCGTTAGTATATCGGTATCGGTAATGCGTGCCACAGAGGAGCGTACGCGCCCTGCAGGCAAAGAAGAAATGGGTATTTATTATGACGACAACGACCTTACACGAGTAACCCTTTGCACATATGCTGCCGGCAAGACAGCCCCTGCTAAAGCCGTGTATGTAGTGGGCGATTTCAACGATTGGACATTGCAAGCGGATTATCAGATGTTTCGTGACGGTAATCATTTTTGGATTGAGATAGAGAATTTGGAACCGGGCAAAGAATATGCCTACCAATACTGGGTGGTACGTGCCGATGGTCAGATGAAGAAAATATCGGATGCCTATTCTACAAAAGTACTACACCCCGACGACAGTTACGAACCCAAACAAATAGACCCCACACTGATGCCCTATCCTAAAAAAGGCGAAGGCTATGTATCTGTACTGCAAACAGGAAAGCCTGCATTTGAATGGAGCGATGCGACACTCAATTTCAAGCGTCCAAACAAAAATAACCTTATCATATATGAACTATGGGTATATGATTACACTCCCGAACGTTCGATAGAAGGTGTTCGCCGTCGGCTTGACTACCTGCAAAACTTGGGAGTAAACGCTATTGAGTTGATGCCTATTTGTGAGTTCGAGGGCAACTACAATTGGGGATACTCACCCACCCATTATTTTGCTCCCGACAAAGCCTATGGTACAGAAACTCAGATAAAGACCTTTATTGACGAATGCCACCAACGCGGTATAGCAGTAATTATGGACATGGTATTCAACCATGCCACCGGACTGAATCCACAGAACAAATTGTATCCTTATGGTACTGACTTGGCACAAAACCCCTGGTTCAACGTAAGTGCACCTCACTCGGACAACGTGTACGAAGATTGGAATCATGACTTTGAGGAGACACGCAAAATGTTTACACGTGCACTACAATATTGGATAACCGAATTTCATGTGGATGGCTACAGAATGGATCTTTCGCACGGTTTCTGCGGTGCCGACTGCAACAAACGAATGGAGAACATAAACCACTACTATACCAATGGTGTGCGTGCTGCTGCCGATGATGCCTATTTTATATTGGAACATTGGGGAGATAAGATGTCGAGCGAACGTCCTGCTTTGATTAAGAATGGTATGCTCTGCTGGCAAAACACCAATAATGCTTATTCACAAACAGCCATGGGAAAACTTACATCAGACTCTTTCGCTGATGCCAACCAAGACGGCTATGTTACTTATTGTGAATCGCACGATGAAGAACGCAACTTCTATAAAGCAAAAACCGAAGGAATAGATATTATCAAACAAGATGAACAAGTCCGGTTATCGCGTGTACCTCTCAACATGGCATTCAATTTATTATTGAATGGGTCGCAAATGATATGGCAATGGAACGAATTAGGTTTTGACTATAGCATTAATTCAACAAAAGGCAGCACTACCATAAACAACAACAACCGCTGTTCGATAAAAGAACAACCAGAAACGTTAGGTTGGTTAAAAGAGGGATTGCGTATGGAGCAATACAGAAAAGTTGCACAACTGATACAATTGCGAACCCGATTGGCTCCCTCTGTATTTATAGGAGACCCGACATCCGTATCAATAACCAGCGGTTTGGAAGTGCGCACTATTGTGTGGGGAACAGGTAGTGACGCTATCTTTGTAGTGGGCAATTTCTCTGCTACCGATACCAAGACTGTCCGCCTACCGGAGGGAACATGGTACGACTATTTTTATCAAACACCGCAGAAAGTAGGTGTTATTGGGTTAATGCCCGGTGAACTCCGCATATTCACAGCCCGACCGTTTACCTTACCGGAAGTACCCGTTTCGTACGATTTTACGACAGACCTGCCATTGGTGAATGCAGGAGGGGAGAATATTACTGTTTATCCGACACTTACCAACGGAGTTGTTTACCTGTCGGAGCAAGCCAACGTGACCGTATATAACTTGAGCGGACAAGCAATTGCAACCCTATCTAACGTCAAACGCCTGAATCTTTCAGGCGCAGACAATGGTATATACCTGCTTATCATAGAGCAGAACGGCAAGCGTAATACGTGCAAAATCATAAAATACTAAGATAACATTACTTGTTGAACGGAATTAAGTTAAGTGTATTTCAGTTTTAATTCGGTCAACAGTAGTAAATAAAAGTCCCTTTTCTACACAGCAAGAGGTAGAAAAGGGACTTTTTGTATAGCGTAGTATATACTATTTGTCTATCGCAGCCATGCTATATTGGTGGTGGTAGGTTGTTGTCCTTTGCCGTAGGCAACTCCTACTTCACGCCATGCATTGATGGCTTCTTTTTGGATGTCTACGCCATCTTGGTATTGCTTCATCTCGAACTTCCAATCGTCAAGTACTTTACCCTTAATCTCTGCATACAACTTCATAGCATCGCTATAACAAGGTGCATCGGAATATATCTGCGCAAGATATTCGCCTGCAGCAGCGGCTCCTTCTGCATTTTGCTCAGCCGCCCATGCCGTACGCGCCAATGCCAATTTCTTTTCGCATTGTTGTGCGTAGTAGAGTTGGTATATCTCTACGCCCAATTGTGTGGCTTCATCAAAATACCGGCAAGCCGAAGGTATAGAGGCTGCAATATACATAGCGGCTTCATATTGCTTCATCTGTACCAACGCACGCGCTTCTTTCAGTTTGGTAGGTGCTTCAGCATTATAGTACGCAATAATTTTCTCTTGCCCTGCTTGCACAAAGGCTTGCAGGCGGTTGGATGTGATATTGATATGCTTTAGGGCATCCATATAGGCTTTAGCCTCAGTAGTGCCCACACCTTTTACATTGATGGAGGTAGTAGCGAACACTTTCTGATTGATGTTGTCGGCAATATAGAATGTGAGTTCCATATTCTCGGCTATTTGCATAGGCGTGGTTGGGAGAATATCTTTAGTAAGCGGAGTAGCGCGTACAGTAATAAAGAACTGCGACAGATAGTCGGTAGAACTAATGCCTTGTGCAGAACAGAGCGCCATCAGTTTGTTTTCTACATATGCCTTCGCCGTGGTAGGGAAAGGTTCTGCCCAATCTTCCACCAAGGGGAATAGGTTGATACTCGTGGTATTGGTTTGTGCGAACATGCCTACCGAAAGGCATATGCTCGTGAGGATACAAAAAATCTTTTTCATGACGATACAATTTATTTTTCCCCTAAATATAAGACACATTTACCTAAGCCATTAGGCATCACTTTCACGGGGATGTTATACGGTTCTTTGCGTAATACTTTGCGCAACCGGCGTCCGAAACTCTCGGCATCCATAGGCACTCCTGTCTCGTTGTAGAGTGGAATACGCACTTGCTCGTAGGAGATATAGTTTTCGGACATTCCTAATTTGCTGAAACGATGTTGTACGGTATTGTTGTACATCCAAGCATCAATAATCTCTGCTAACTCTTGGTCGTCAAACTCACTCTCTAAGTCGATACCTGCAGCATTGTCCGCAAAGACGCGAATTTGGAATACGATCTCGCGTCCATTGGCAAACAAGTCTTCAAAGTGTGTTTGCAGTCGGTAGTTGAAATTGTCGATATTTGCCAATGCAGCCTCGCGCAATAGCGTAGCATTGTCGCTACTGAAGGTGTGGTCGCTGGTACCTGTAACGCTACCAATGCTTTTGCCCGTATAGGCATCTTTTCCTTCAATAATATAGGTAAGCGAGCGTTTGGGTCCGAACGTATTGATAGTCCAAGAAATCTCTAAGATAATATCCGATTTTGCCACACGGTTGAGTCGGTCTATTGGGTTTTCTGCCGTCTCGTTGCCGTTTTTACTGGTGATGAGGTTGAGTTCTGCATTTTGCTGTGCAATAATCTTGAGTTGTTGCTCGAGGTCTTTGCATGGGAAGTCGCGTTCCGCCATCAGGTCGTTGATGGTAGCGATCATAACCTTGAGGTCGATGTCTTGTTGCAAGGCTTTGGCATAATCGGAGATGACAACCTCAGTCCCTTGATTGTCTAAAGTCTGCACATATCCATGCTGGTAGCACCATTGGTCGGAAGGAACCACCATGATAGTTGGCTTTTTGGCTTGTGCAAACGCTATCATAACAGAGCAGCACAGCGATAGTAAAAGAAAGACTCGTTTTTTCATATTCTTTCGATTTGAGAATGGTTTATTTTAAGATTCCGTCTTCGCGTAGTTTTTTCTCCAACTGCGAGCGGAAAACGCACACTGTAACTTCCGCCATGGTTTGCGCATCGGTACGACTAAAATTGGATGTCAATACACGACGCTCTTTTTTACTACAGTATTTTTTGTATGCTCCATTATCAGCAAAGAACACATTGAAGTACTCCGCATATTTCTCTTTGGCATTTACTTCGGTGAGCAATGGTCGGAGAGGTTGCACCTTGCTATCTGCCGATTTGACGCCATTGAATAGAACATCATAGACGGCCTGCTTTTGTGCTTCTTCGTAAGCATCTACTGCGTTGCGTCCTTTTCCAAAAGCACGAAGAGTATAACTACCATCCAGTTCGGTAGCAATGATGCGGCTTTCGTAGTTGTAATAGGCTTGTGAACGTTGAACGCTACAGTCAGATAATATGATTACCATAGATGCCAATAGGCACAGAATAGTTTGCTTTTTCATAATTTTGCTCTATGTTTTAGAATCCGTAGTTTAGTCCTTTCAGTACGCCTGCGGCTTCTAACGCCTTGCGCAGGGCATCTTTGTGTACGGTAACTACCACACCTACTTTGTAGTCTTTTCCTACTTTCACTATTTCTTGTGTTCCGGCCGTTACGGCTACATATTTCAGATATTCACCTCCATCCTTAAAAAACTCTTGGAAAAATTCCTCAAACTCTGTTTCTACACCGGGAGTAGAGGCAAGAGCACGTTGAGAAACACAGCCGTTAGTTCCCGTAAATCCTTTGAAGATGACGCCGTGTACAGCGTTCTTTTTGCATTGCTCGGCAGCAACAGCGGCTTTTCGCGCATAACTCCACACTTTTACGAGGTAGTTGCCCTGTGCGGCATTGCCCGCACATTCCAACTCATAGCGAAAAGTCTGTGTATCTTTGTTGGCTTTCACTTTTTGCGCTTGTGCAGGCAAGAGCATCAATATGGCACACATACATACAAATAGTTTTTTCATTGTTGTAACTAATTATGGTTAGACATGTTATTCTGCTTTTGCTTTTTTGTATTTGCCTTCAATAATGAGCATACCCGGTAGGATTTCACCACCTGCTGTTTTCTTAAAGTGTGTGGCATTGATTTCCTGCTTCGGAGCGTCTCCCGTCATGTAATATCGGTTGTCCCACACTTTGTCTTTGATTGGTTTGAGGGTAGCCACATGTACATATCGGGTTCTGTTTGTCTCCGGATTGATTACCTTTTTAACTACCTCGAAAGTAGATTTTTCGCTAATACCTTCTTTGAGACCTATTTTAGCAGTATATACTTTGTTTCCTTTCTCGTCAGCAAATACATCGAATACAGGGGTCTTGACTTTGAAATCTTCGTATGCCAACTGCAAAGAAGCAATATTTTTATCCAACGAACGGGTGCAGATGTACTTGACATATTCGTTACGGTCGACCCCTTGCTTAGTGACTGATTTTTTGTCTGCCTCGTATTCGTGTGCCACATATTGTACTTTGAAAGTAGTGGTATCGGTGAGGAACGCAATGATTTTCTCAGGGTCCGGCGTAGCGGTGTAGTACATACTATAGAACTTGCCTGCTACCTCTTCGTTCCAAACAAGTCGGTACAAATAGGAATGTGTACGCACATCAAAGCCGGTGAACGAGTCGGCAATTTTATTGACGGCTTGTATACTGTTATTGATATATTGGCTTTGTCCTGACAAACCTCCGAGTACGGACAAGATAACAGTGGCTGCTATTTTGCCTGCTTCGGCTTTTTCTTCAGTAGTAACGTAAGTAATGTCGTTAACGATGATGTAAGTGTTTTGAATCAACTCCTCTCCTGCATCTGCCAAGATATCGTTCACATCTCGTGTAGTCTGTTGCGCAATTGCAATATCTATATCATCTGCATTGTATTGTCCTCTATCTTTGATTAGGTTGCAGTTAAACGTTGCATCCTGTACAGAGTCTCCTTCCAACCCAAACCAACGTGCGACAAGTAGCATGCCATAGTTGTTTTCATTCAGCAAGTTTTCAATGGCTTTAGCATTAATCTCAATATCTTTTGCGCTGAGTATTTTGCCGTATTTGGCTTTGTTTAATCCTTGTGGTACGGCATTACTTACTTTGTCTTTTATTTTTTGTTGTTTATTTTGTTTTAGTGTATTTAATTTAGCCTGTACATCCTTCCAATTGGTTACCCCTTGCACATAATCAATTTTTAATTGTTTACAATAATTTTTCAGGAGCAGTTCTTCATAGTTTGTCGACAGCAATATCTCTTCATTTTCAATCAGTGCTTTATACAAGGCTTGATTGATACCTAATTGATTTTTATCTTGTGAGCGATAAGCGTACGTTTCGTTGTTTGCTTTGAGCCCATAGAAGGTATTGAAGTCTATAAATCTTTTTCCTGCATGATGTTCGTTAAATTTGTCGGGTACCGGCATAGAATCGAATACTGTTGCTATTTCGCAGCAAAATTCGTCTTCCGGATGATACACCATAAGCGTGGTAATAGAAGAACGGTCGTACTGTTTTAATTCACCTATATTTGCGGTTTGCTGTGCAAAAACTTGTGTGACAGAGATCACACCTAATAATACCAATTGTATTCGTTTCATAGAAAAAATAGTTAGTTCGCTAATTAATTAGTTATATTATTTAATTATTTACTCCAAAGGTGCAATTGCTATTTCAACCATCTGTTTCTTACATTCAACAGATAAGGTAATATCCGTTCATAGCAAATCGCAACACATATATTAGTCTGTATATCAACATACTAAACCATGATATACATATACAAACATTACAAAAAATGTCCACAACAAAGGTACGTTTTTTT
>JAMPAY010000010.1 GCA_023666945.1 Paludibacter sp. | reverse complement strand
CGACAGTACGCTTGCGCATAGAAACGCAAAAAGAAAAGAGATTTTCTTCTTCATAGATATAAATTATTAAAGGTAAATAAAGATAATCCACAAGATCCGGTTACAAAAAAGCGCATCTTGCGGGCATAATTAATTGGTTGTTCTAAGAAACAGATACTATTAGATGTGTAGCATTTTGCCTCCCCCCCCCATAACTGATTTACGAAATGCCATAAAGTGCCACATCCGACAAGCAAAGCATCGGAATTATCGTTGTATATCAGAGGGATGTATTCTTTTGTTGTTTGCATAATCACACTATTCATTTACTCAACCTGCAATAGGCTGTATTGATTTTGAATATAGAGTAACTTCTAAACATATAATGCTATACCGGATGCATTCTTCACATCTGTTCTGCCGACAAAGTTACGAAAAGTTTTCCAATGTGCCATATTCTCCCCTAAAAAAAGCATAAATTCCCCTCTTCCACTTAATTTGCATGGCGATTATATACTATTTTGATAATGCAGGATTAAAGTGCCGATGCACCTGCCAAATTGGCAGAAGGTGTCAGTATACAGACTGCCAAAACAACTTTGGCACAGATTATGTATGTTATATAGCAAACGCATCGAACCACGATAACGTTGAACAGATTAAACATAAAATACTCTACGATAATGACACAAATCAAACCTTTGGCTGACCGAGTTTTAGTTAGACCCGCAGCCGCAGAAGAGAAAACAGTCGGCGGAATCATTATTCCGGACAGTGCAAAAGAGAAACCTTTGAAAGGTGAAATTGTTGCAGCAGGCAACGGTACTAAAGATGAAGAAATGATTCTCAAAACAGGCGACCAAGTGTTGTATGGTAAATACGCAGGAACAGAATTGGAACTTGACGGAGAGAAATTCCTCATTATGCGTCAAAGCGATGTTCTCGCTATTATCGGATAAAAAAGACTTACCTATATACCTTACATAATAATTACAACTATGGCTAAAGAAATTTCCTTCAATATTGACGCCCGCGAACAACTGAAGCAAGGCGTAGACCAATTGGCAAACGCAGTAAAAGTAACGCTTGGTCCGAAAGGTCGTAATGTAGTAATCGAAAAGAAATACGGTGCTCCGCAAATTACCAAAGACGGAGTGACGGTTGCTAAAGAAATAGAATTGGAGAACGCTCAAGAGAACTTAGGTGCACAATTGGTTAAGGAAGTTGCATCGAAAACCGGTGACCAAGCCGGTGACGGTACAACGACAGCAACCGTACTAACACAAGCTATTGTAGGAGTAGGACTCAAAAACGTTACAGCCGGTGCCAATCCTATGGATTTGAAACGCGGTATTGACAAAGCCGTTGCCAAAGTAGTGGAATCGATTAAGGAACAATCGGAACTTGTAGGCGATGACTACGACAAGATTGAACAAGTAGCCACCATAAGTGCCAATAACGACTCTGCAATAGGTAAACTGATTGCGGATGCCATGCGCAAAGTCTCGAAAGACGGTGTAATAACCATAGAAGAAGCCAAGGGTACCGACACTACCATAGAAGTGGTTGAGGGTATGCAATTTGACCGCGGATATATCTCGCCCTATTTTGTTACCAATACCGAGACTATGGAAGTGGAAATGGACAAGCCCTATATTCTTATCCACGACAAGAAGATAAGCAACCTCAAAGAGTTGCTCCCCGTATTGGAACCCGCCGTACAATCGGGACGTCCGTTGCTTATCATTGCCGAAGATGTTGATTCGGAAGCCCTCACGACTCTTGTTGTAAACCGCTTGCGTGCCCAACTGAAAATATGTGCCGTTAAGGCTCCCGGATTCGGTGACCGCAGGAAAGAGATGTTGGAAGATATTGCCATTTTAACAGGCGGTACGGTTATCTCTGAAGAAAAAGGCATTAAATTGGAGAGTGCAACACTTGATATGTTAGGTACTGCCGAAAAGATAACCGTTAATAAAGATAACACCATTATCGTTAACGGAGCAGGTGCCAGTGAGTCGATTCAAGCACGCGTTCAGCAAATAAAAGCACAGATACAAAGCACAAAATCGACCTACGATAAAGAGAAGTTGCAAGAACGTCTTGCCAAACTTGCAGGCGGTGTGGCAGTATTGTATGTAGGTGCCGCCAGCGAGGTGGAAATGAAAGAGAAAAAAGACCGTGTAGACGATGCTCTATCTGCCACACGTGCAGCAATAGAAGAAGGTATTGTTCCCGGTGGCGGTGTAACTTACATCCGTTCGATAGAAGCACTTGATGAACTCAAAGGGGTCAATGATGATGAACAGACAGGTATTGAAATCATCAAACGTGCTATCGAAGAGCCTCTCCGTCAGATTGTTTTCAACGCAGGCAAAGAGGGTGCTGTTATTGTACAAAAGGTGAAAGAAGGCAAGGGTGACTACGGCTACAATGCTCGTGCCGACAAGTTCGAAAACATGTTGGCAGCGGGAGTGGTAGATCCTGCCAAGGTTACACGTGTAGCCCTTGAGAACGCAGCCAGCATAGCCGGCATGTTCCTCACTACCGAATGTGTCATTACCGACAAGAAAGAAGACAAACCCGAACTGCCCGCTATGAATCCGGGTATGGGAGGCATGATGTAAGCAATACTTACTGATAGCAAAAAGGTGCACCTAATAGGTGCACCTTTTTTTGTGGATATTGAATAGAACATCACATTTCCTTGCGCAGTTTTCTTCGTTGCCATGCACCCAATATATCGACATTATAAGCCACCCCTATACGAAACTGATGAAAGGGATAATCTTGCAAACCATACTGATACATGAACAACAATTCAAAATGTTTGTAGTAGCCAGTAATGGTTGTCTTAAGCGACATCGGGCAATCGTGCGCATCGGTTCGGTGTGCGGGATGGTTTTCCCAGCCTGCATATCCTCCAAATACTTCTGAAAGAAGAAAATAGCGCGTCTTAAGTTGTAACATGGCTCCATACATAACTGCATCGTTCTGCCTGCCATTATCGGTTTGCCAACAGAGAAAGCCCGCACTTGCCGCAAAACGCAATTCTTCGAAGAAAGTACTCTTATTAAACAATAGCGACTTAGCCAAAGTAGCATCGAACCAATAGCCCGGACAATCGTAGTAGCGTGCTTTGGCGAACCCTCCTCCCGATGCCGTTTTGACTGCAGCCCGAATCGTTATATCAGGCAAATAGCGCCGCTGACGCAGTACTTGTATATCGGTTGATATATAAGCATCGCCCGCTTCACGTCCGCGCATCGCCAACGTATCTTGCAATCGACAAATACGCTGCCGCTCCAAAGTGTTAGCATACCATTCCATAGCAGGCAGCCAAAGCGTAAGATTGACCCTGTCGGTAAATAGTGGTATATTCACCTTGAAAGCAATATCGGCAGTACGGTCGCCTGCAAATCCCTTAAAATACGAACTTGATACCTCAATACGCAAATCGTGCGACACCGTTCCGTCTAACATATCGGGAATAGGAAATGCATTCGGACCGAAATAGTAAGGCGATATATAGGTAGGTACGGATAAGTGCGCTTCTGTAAGTGCAGTTTGCGCCCTCAAGGGTTGCAACATCCCCACTACAAGCACCAGCAAAATGCTTATCAGATTCAACGTATTTCTCATTTACTCATCAAATAATCGGCTATCGCTTCATATAACGGCAGTGAGAAAGGATCGTTAGCCGCATTTGAAGCCACCGTATTGGATGCAAGTCGCACTATTACCATTTCTGCCAACGGGTCGACATAGATAACCTGACCATACACCCCTCTGGCACAAAAAGCCCTATGTGCATTGTTAGTAACCCACCACATATTTCGGTACCCCCACCCTTTCAGATTGGGATAGGTATCTTCGTCGAAGCGTGCATTGTCGGCATTCTGCATTATATCTTCTACCACCGAAGTAGGGATGATTTGTTTACCATTCCATTTTCCTTCACGCCGTATCATCTCAGCAAACAAAGCCAAATCGCGCAAGTTAGCATTAAATCCTCCACCCGCAAAAGCGATACCATATGAATCGACTTGATAATAACCATCGTGATTGGCTCCCATAGGTTGCCATATTCGTTCGGATAGCAGGTCGGGAATACTCTTACCCGTTACCCTTGAAATAACCCATCCGAGAGCATCCGTATTAATCGTTTTGTAAGCAAACCGCTGACCATGTTCACCGTTTTTGCGGACCGTCTGCAAATAGGCATAATAGTTATCCGTACCTTGATCATCGGCAGGATGACAAGGTGTACCCGATGCAGAGAATGCCCATACTTCCGCATTAGGGTCGCTATAGTCTTCGCTATATTGCAGGGCTGTTGTCATATCGAGCAATTGTCGTACCGTAGCATCGCCAAATGCAGACTCTGCCAACTCGGGAACATAAGTATCAACACGTTCATTCTCATCCAAAATTCCTTCTGCGACCAAGACTGCACCCAAAGTGCCTGTCATTGTTTTGCTAACAGACATTACACTATGCGTTCCGTCGGGTGTCAGTCCTCCAGAATAGCGTTCGTATACCACCTTGCCTTTATGTAATACGATAAAACCATCGGTAAAAATAGTATCCAAAGCTTGTTGCAATGTAACAGACTTTTCAGCAAACAAGGGTATGAAACATATATCATTGATGCCCTTATCGTATTTACACTTTAGCGTATAGCGTCGCTCATTTGCCGCCGTGACTACCTTGGTAGGCACAAACTCACGCATGTGGCAGACAGTATAACGCAAAGCCGGGAAAAGGAAGAAACTACCATCGGAAGCCGACAAGATACGATTAGAAGCAGGTGGAAAACCTTGCATCCATCCCATGGTGATAGGATTAGAAGATTGCTCATTGTAGGTTTGTGCCGCAACGGGCAACAAGGCTGTCAGCAGACAAGCCAACAAAGCGTAACGTTTCATAACGACCAAACTATTATAGAATTAAACAACTTACTCGTTTATCAGTATAGCAGTGTGGCACGCAACCACTCCCGCCGTTTCGGTGCGCAGACGCGAATTACCCAACGACACGGGTACAAAACCGGCAGCCAAAGCCTCTGCTACTTCTTCTTCCGAGAAATCGCCTTCCGGTCCTATCAGTACAAGTACTGATTTTCCCACATCTATTTGCGTCTTTAACAGACGTTTGTCTTCTTTGTAGCAATGGGCAATGAAACGTTGCTGCTCATCGGCACGGTTGATCAAGTCGTGATATGGCGTCAACGGATTAAGTTGAGGTAAATAAGGCGTAAGCGACTGCTTGGCAGCCGATAGCATAACCTTCTCCAATCGGTCTTCCCGAATAGTCTTCCTTTCGGAAAAGCGACAGAGTAATGGTGTTATTTCATCGACTCCTATCTCCGTACACTTCTCCACCATCCACTCCAAACGTTCGATATTCTTAGTGGGTGCGATGGCAATATGCAGATGAAAATTGTGTGCTCTCTCTTGCTTTTCTTCCGTCAGAATATCGAAAGCACAGTGCTTAGGGTGCGGATTCGTAATGATAGCCTCAAAAGTTGTTCCCTTGCCATCGGTCAGTAAAATTTTATCTCCCCGGGTATAGCGAAGCACTCGTACGCAATGTTGCGACTCTTCTTCGGAGAGTTCGTGCACTGTAGCAATATCAGGCGTATAAAACAAATACATACCAACAAAAAGAAATGTATTATTTCAGATTAATCATAGGGATGTTATGTCCGCCCATGTATTCGGGTAGTTTTCCATCCCATTTTTGGATAGCATCTTGTTGTACCAGCAATGCATTCAGCGATGCCGCCACCGTTCGGTTGTAATAGGCTTCGCCATCGGCTTTGATGCGCAACGCCTTGGCTTCGCCCTCAGCCTTTGCAATAGCAATTTTGGCATTGGCTTCTGCCTGCTTTACCAAGTTCTCTGCCTTAAGTGCTTCTTGAATGGCTTGGTTTTTGGCTTCAATAGCCTGTGAGAGCGAAACGGGGGGAGTTATTTGTGAAGTAAACTCTTCTACCTCGAACCCTTCATCGTTCAAAGATGTTTCCAGCATCAGGCGTACTTCCGCTTCGAATTGTGCACGTGAAGCCATTAACTCATCGGATGTATAGCGGTTAGCCACAATACGATAGGCATCGTAAATAACAGTCCTCATATAGCCTTGCTCAATATCTTCCAAAGGCTTACGATATTTGGCAAATACATCAACCGCCTTATCACGATTCATACGAAAAGCCAACAACGGATCCATAGAGAAGACAGCAGCATCTTTGGTGGTTACCTGAAAAGGAGCATAGTCGACCCTTTGTACATAAACAGGATAGGTGTAAACGCTGGTAGAAACAGGGTTGTAGAAGACCCACCCTGTAACCGGTACAGCATCGAGTTTGCCCTGTTCTGTGAGTGAGAACTTTTTGAACTTGATACCTACTTCAGAAGTATCAACCACTGTGCAGCATGCTGCCACTATGATAACCAATGCAATTATACCAAAGAGTGCAAAAACACTCTTGCGCACTATAGCCGGCTTTACATTTACACCATTCATATACTTTCAAATTTTATAGTTACATTATTCTCCGTTTCTTTACAATTCCGCTTCTTTGAGTCGTTCGGCATTTTCCGCTACCTGCAACTGATCGATTACTCCCTGAATATCGCCGTCCATAAACGCCTGCAAGTTGTAGACAGTATATCCGATACGGTGATCGGTGATACGTCCCTGCGGATAGTTATAGGTACGTATTTTGGCACTACGATCGCCCGTTGACACCATTGTTTTACGGCGTCGTGCAATATCATCGATATATTTTTGATGCTCTTTATCGTAAATTTGCGTACGCAAGCGTGACAGTGCCCGTTCTTTGTTTTTCGGTTGATCGCGCGTTTCGGTACATTCAATGAGAATTTCTTCAGTCTCACCAGTATTCGGATTCTTCCAAATATAGCGCAAGCGTACCCCCGACTCTACTTTATTGACATTCTGTCCGCCGGCACCCCCCGAACGAAAGGTATCCCACTTGATTTCCCCCTCGTTGATTTGCACCTCAAACTCATCGGCTTCGGGCAAAACCGCCACAGTAGCGGCAGAGGTATGTACACGTCCTTGCGTTTCGGTGGCAGGTACACGCTGCACGCGATGTACTCCCGATTCGTATTTGAGTGTACCATAGACATTCGTACCCGTGACATTGAAAATGATTTCCTTATAGCCTCCAACGGCTCCCTCGGAGCAAGAAGAAAGAGTAAATTTCCATCCTTTTGTTTCAAAGTATTTGGTGTACATTCGGAACAAATCACCGGCGAACAAGGCTGCCTCATCGCCTCCTGTTCCACTGCGGATTTCCATTACTACATTTTTACAATCTTCTTTATCTTGTGGTAAAAGCATGAGTCGTACCTCATCTTCCAACATTGGTATTTTCGGTTCTAATGCATCGATTTCTTCTTTTGCCATTTCCCGCAATTCATCATCATCTCCATTGAACCAAATTTGACGTGCCTCTTCCAACTGCAAGACGGCTTCTTTGTAATGCCGTGCGGCTTCCAAAACTCGCTCCAATTCGTGATAATCGCGATTCAGGCGCACATAGCGGGGTTGATCGGCAATAACCGCCGGGTCGGTAATGAGCAATCCTACTTCATGGAAACGTGCTTCCAATCCTTCTATTCGTTCAAGTATATTCATATTATTCCGTTTGCAAAGATACGACAAAAACTTCAAACGTCCAATACAATTGTACAAACGAATTCTATCTGCATTCTACCAAAAGAGACAAATAGTACATTATAATGATGATCCGTAGGTTGACAGCACACTCAAAAAAACAAGTAGCATATACGGTATGCTAATACCACGCTATCTATAGTGATGAAATTAAGGCTAAAAAGAACATCGGCAGTTGTTGAGTGAAACCTCCGTAGGATTTCCTATCCAACATACTGCCGATAAACAAAATACATTAGCAACGAGCGTTTAGACACGTACCACGTGCTTAACCCCCTTCACTTGTGCTATTTTTTTTCGTATCTGCTCCAACTGATTGAGGTCGGCAACCAATATGGTGAGATGCCCTTCGAACAGACCATCGTGCGAATCGATGGCTATAGTGCGCAAGGACATTCCCTGCTCTTTGGCGATAAGTGATGAAATATTGGTAACGATGCCGATATCGTCGTTCCCCACCACCCGCAGCGTAATAGGGTATTGCTGCCCGACAGCCTTTCCGCTCCACCGTGCAGGCACAATACGATAGGGAAACTTCTCTTGCATCTGTTGCGCATTCGGACAATCCTTACGGTGAATTTTAATGCCATTCGTAATGCTGACAAAACCAAAGATATCATCTCCATAGATAGGGTTACAACACTTTGCCAATTTATAATCGATATTTTTGAGGTCACGATCGATAACCAATTCATCGTGTGCCGTATTCTCTACGGTACCGACAGGTGCTACAAAGTTTTCCGCCGAAATGGTATTGACAACATCGCCTCCCTGCTCGGCATGTTCTATATCCTGATAGACATCCTTAATGCCCAGAATATCTTCTTTGCCTTGTGCCAAAGCCTGATAGAATTGGGTTGTAACTTTATATCCCAACTTTTTTGCCAAACGACTCACCCTACCCTCTTCATATTCCAGTTTCCAATTACGGAATCGTCTTTCGAGCAGTTCACGCCCCTCGGCAGCATCCTTATTGTCGACTTCCTTGAGCGTTTGACGGATTTTGTTCTTTGCCTTGGAGGTGCATACAAACGAGAGCCATGCCTGCGTAGGTTTCTGTTGCGGAGATGTAAGAATTTCCACCTGGTCTCCGTTGTGTAACACATGACGTATAGGTACATTACGTCCTGCAATTTTTCCGCCTACACATCGGCATCCGAGTCCTGTGTGAATAGCAAATGCAAAATCAAGTACGGTAGCCCCCTTGGGAAGTTTATGCAAGTCACCATTGGGAGTAAAGACAAAGACTTCTTGTTCATAAAAATTGAGTCGAAAATCGTTGATAGCATCTTTGGTTTCGACCGCGGGGCTTTCCAACATTTCGCGCACACCTTTGAGGAACTCATCCATGCCCGTTTCGCTCTGTATACCTTTGTATTTCCAATGCGCCGCCACACCTTTTTCGGCTATTTCATCCATACGACGCGTACGGATTTGCACTTCCACCCATTTGTTTTCAGGTCCCAACACTGTAGTATGCAGACTTTCGTATCCATTTGACTTGGGAATAGTAAGCCAATCGCGCAACCGTTTCGGATTAGGCTGGTACATATCCGCAATAACGGAGTAGACCTGCCAACATTCGGCCTTTTCTTTCTCAGGTGCAGAATCGAGAATGATACGGATAGCAAAAAGGTCGTAGATATGATCAACAGTGGTATTCTGCTTCTGCATCTTCTTATAGATAGAATGAATAGACTTGGTGCGCCCCTTGATGGAGAACTTATATCCCAACGCTTCCAATTTCTCTTTCAGAGGATTGATAAATGCCGCTATATAAGCATCACGATGCCGTTTGGTTTCGTTAAGCGTATGGGCTATATCCTTATATGTAGCATATTCGGTATATTTGAGCGATAGGTCTTCCAATTCGGTTTTAACAGCATACAAGCCCAAACGGTGTGCCAACGGTGCATAGAGAAACGATGTTTCGCGAGCGATGTTTTGCCGTTGCTCTGAATCTTCTTGCCCATTGAGTCGTCTCATGAGCGCGACACGTTCGGCAATAATAATAAGGACAACTCGCACATCTTCCGCCAATGTAAGCAACAGTTTACGGAAATTTTCCGTTTCCAATGACGTATTAACTTTATAGAGTTCGTCGACACGGCGCAAACCTTCGACAATGGTTCTGACCTGTGCATCGAAACATGCCGGTAAATCGTGGCAATCGGTACCTCTCAGCAGCATTCCCAATACAGGTATTTTATGCAATCCGATTTCAGATACCGCCACATGAATGGCTTCTGCTTGAAACTGCTTTTGTTCGGTTGAAAGCGGTAATTTAAGCAATGCTTCGGTTTCGGCATCCGTAAAACATATTCCGTATTTATCCGCCATATTTTTCAACAATGTTTCCATAGGCTTGTCCGTTTATTGTGTGCAAAAGTAGTATAAAATCCACGAAATAGCAAAAAAAGTGATTTTTTCGCCCTCGAAGATATGTTGTTAAGGATTTTCTTTGTATATTTGCAGTCGTTTTGGGGCATATTGTTTGCTCTATACCTTACAAACCGAATACTAACAAAAAAGATACCAAAAATGAAAACAACCATCCGTATTTTTCTTTGTGTTGCAATTGCATTCATGTCATATATTTGCGTCATGAGCGTTGTAACCCCTATCAACTTTAAGAAGCAACGCACCGAACGTGAGACAGCCATTATTAAAAACTTAATAAGTCTGCGTACTGCCGAAGTAGAATTTCGCACACAGAAGGGCTATTATACTGCCGATTTGGATTCGTTGATTCTGTTTTTGCAAACCGCTAAGAAAAAAGACGTGTTGAAAGAAGGAGCCTTGACCGATGCCCAATTGGAAGCCGGAATGACAGAGGCTAAAGCCGTAAAGATAATTGCCAAAGGCAACGCACGTGAGATAGCCGCCAACGGATTGGAAGGATTCCGTCGCGATACGATTTACAACAACATGATAGAAGCCCTCTACAAAGGAGAGTATGACGAGAATACAATAAAAGACATTATTTATATTCCTTATACCGACCAAGTGCGCTATGAAGTGGAAGTGAATAACGGCTACCAAACCGACAAAGGCATAAAAGTACCTTTGATGGAAATACGTGCCCACTATAACACCTATCTTTCCGATTTGGACAATCAAGAGCGTATAAACCTCATTGACAAAAAAGAGAAACTTGACCATTATGCAGGTTTGAAAGTGGGTTCGATCGATGCTCCTAACAACAATGCCGGTAACTGGGAATAAGCAACAACACAAGATGAACAACAGTTCGTCAGCGTATCAATCCACCGATCAGCAGACCGGTGGATTGTTGTCTTTTACCCCTCGTTTCTGCTTGGTGCCGGAGGCACTCTATAGGGAAGAGGACCAAGACTTGTGGCTAAACTTTCTGCACGAGCATATTCCGCACGACCAAAACATCAGCACTGACCCTATAACAGAAGCCAACTGTATTTGTCTGCATCAACAAGAAACAAGCGGCAAAGAAGAACACATTATTGCCCATCTTATCAGAGTAGGACTACAGACAGATAACCCTGCCAACCGATTGCTCTGCTACCAAACAGCAAAACAATTATGCGTAGTAATGTTTTCACATGGTAAGTTACAACTTGCCAACATATATCCAACTACAACACCCACTGACACACTATACTATATTTTAAACATCTATCAACAATATAGCATTGCCACAGATTCAGCATTGACCTATCTACACAGTTCGGACAACGAATTGCACGAATTACTAAACACCTACATCAACACATTGCCATTAGCCCTATGAGAATAATATCCGGTAAATACAAAGGAAGACGTATCAGTCCTCCCACTAATATAACTGCTCGTCCCACTACCGATTTTGCCAAAGAGAGTCTGTTTAACCTTCTTGCCAACCGCATCGATTTTGAAGACATTGATATGCTTGATTTATTTGCCGGGACAGGAGGAATCGGATTGGAGTTTGTCTCGCGCGGTGCACGCGAAGTAACTGCCGTAGAAAAAGCACACACTCAACAGAATTTTATCATATCGATCTGCAAGACACTGGGTATACAAAATCTGAATGTTGTGCGCGGAGATGTGTTCCGTTATATGAACACCTGTCGGTTGCGATTTGACTTTATATTTGCGGACCCACCCTATGCACTGGACACTCTCTCGACAATACCCGATATTATATTCGAAAAAGAACTACTGCAAAAAGGCGGTTGGTTCGTATTGGAACATTCCGACAAAAATGATTTCGGTACACATCCACACTTTGTGGAACACAGACAATACGGCAGCGTGAACTTTTCGTTTTTTCAATAACAGATAAAAAGAAACAATCGTATAATTGCCACAATATTTCCACGTTATCTATGGAGAAGGAAAAGTATGCCTATAAGCACCAAGGGATACGAACTTGATTAGAAATATATCCTATATTGCAGCCTCATACACACCTTAGAAAGCTGACATCATTTTAATTTACTACAACATACACTTCCAAAAGGCGCACCTCAGGTGACGAAGGAATAAGACGGACATCGTTGATAATGGCCGGCAAAAGCACAGTTTCTCCTTTTCTTAAAGAGACATCGCCTACCTCTGTATGCAAAGCACATTGTCCTTCGACACACATATAGACAACAAAAGAATCAAGCAAGGTATAATCACGTTCAATGGTGCGATTGAAACAAATAAGATTGGTAGTGAACCACTCACATTGTACCAAATTAACAGCACCGTTCGACATTGCCTGATAATTCACTAACGGTTGAGCGTTTTTTGTATAGCGAATAACATCGAGTGCTACTTCTTGGTGCAACTCACGGGGACAACCCTGCGCATCAAGACGATTATAATCGAACAATCGGTAGGTTAAATCGCTTGTTTGCTGAATTTCCGCAAGCACAACTCCTTGGTCGACTGCATGCACCAATCCTGCCGGGATGAAAGCAACATCGCTCTGCCGGACAGGAATCTTACAAAGAATATCGGACAACGAATTGTCTGCCAAGTGCTGTTGCAAATCTTCCTTACTACTATCACGAGCAAAACCTAAAGTGAGTGTTGCTCCCGGATCTGCGTCCAAAACATACCACATTTCGGTTTTACCGGAATCGTGATGTCGCTCCCATGCAGTATCATCATCAGGATGGACTTGTATACTCAATCGGTCCTCTGCATCAATAAACTTGAAGAGTAAGGGAAATTGATTACCATAACGTTCATAGACGGCATCGCCCACCAAATCGCCCATATAGACCTCTACCAGTTCATTCAAATCGTTTTCCGACAAGACTCCTTCTGCCACAACAGAAACATCGTTGCCTTGTGCAGACAACTCCCAACTCTCGCCAATAGATTGTTGATCGGCAAATGATTTACCATATATTTTCAGCCTTTTCCCACCCCAAATTTTCTCTTTCAGGATAGGTTGGAACTTTAACGGATACAACATAACTTTCTCTGTCGGAAAAGAAATAAACCTCTACACTGTTCTTACTCTGTTTGCCCCAAATGTTGTTGCCACTTCCATGCACTGAGCAGTGTTTCTTCAACGGTGGATTCCGCTTTCCAACCCAAAACCTCGTTGGCTTTTCGGGGATTTGCCCACACTTGTTCGATATCTCCTTCGCGGCGGGCAACAATCTGATAAGGAACATCAACACCCGTTACTTTCTTGAATGTTTCAATAATATCCAAAACACTTAAGCCACGACCTGTTCCCAAATTGAAAATTTCAACATTGTTGTTCGCTTTACGATCCAACATACGCTTAACCGCCATGACATGCGCTTTTGCCAAATCGACCACATAAATATAATCGCGAATACAACTACCATCCGGCGTATTGTAATCGTTGCCAAAGACTTTCAATTGCGGACGTAATCCGGCAGCGGTTTGAGTAACATAGGGCAATAAATTTTGCGGAACCCCATTAGGCAATTCACCAATCAAAGCAGACGGATGAGCCCCTATAGGATTGAAATAGCGCAACAGAATAGCGTGCAAATCGGCATCGGCATAAGCAACATCGCGAATAATCTCTTCGTTAATCTGCTTGGTATTGCCATAGGGCGATAAAGCCGGTTTAATAGGCGCAGACTCATCAACCGGCAAGACATCGGGCTGTCCATAGACCGTACAACTGGATGAGAAAACAATATTAGACACCTGATGCGACTTCATCAATTCTAACAAGACCAACAAAGAACAGATATTGTTGCGATAGTACAATAAGGGTTTCTCTACCGATTCTCCCACAGCCTTGCTGGCTGCAAAATGGATAACAGCCTCTATATCGGTATATTTTTCGAAAATGCGATCCATATTGGTATAATCCATACAATCGATATTTTCGAAATCGGGACGAATACCGGTAATCTGCTGAATACCATCCAATACATTAACCGTTGAATTGGAAAGATTATCAACAATAACAACAGAAAAACCGCTATTAATCAGTTCTACTACCGTATGACTACCAATGTAGCCCGTTCCCCCTGTTACTAAAATTCTTGCCATAGTCATTCTGTAATTAGAATAATTTATGCGGATAGACTCCCTTCTCTATCAGTCGATTAATTTTGTCGACAACACCCGCACGATCTTGAGCATAGGTGACCCCAAACCACTGTGCCGGTGTATCCAAAACTTTACAAGTGGCTTTACCCGAAACAATCAAATCGTTCACGACAGTCGGAATATAAAATTCAGCTTTCAACTCGTTGCCATGCTCCGCAAGGAAAGTACGGAAAGCGGTTTCCGACCAATCGAAATACTCAGGTGTAAATCCCCACATATTCATACTGACCGGTGTATTCTCTTGCAAAGATACCATTGTTCCATTCTCATCTTTGAAAACAATAGTGCCATTAATACGCTCAATAGCCGTACGTTCAACAACATCGGTAAGAAAGCCCTCTGCATTGGTGGAGCATACTCCTCGACTAACAGTGCCATTTTCAGACAAGGTATTACCAACCCGATACCCGGCCATACAATACTGTCCCTCACATCCTTCTACTTTGCACAAGAAATCGGCCAACACTTCGAAAGATTCCTTTCCGTAGAAATCGTCTGCATTGATAACCGCAAAAGGTTCGTGAATGCACTCACGCCCCATCAAGAGAGCATGGTTAGTACCCCAAGGCTTTGTACGCTCGGTGTTATAAGCAGATCCTTCCGGCACCTTATCGACCGACTGGAAACAAACTTCACAAGGTACTTTTCCCTCGTACTTTTTGAGCACTATATTTTTAAAGTCATCCGCAAAATCTTGCCGAATAACAAACACTATCTTACCGAATCCTGCACGACATGCATCGTACACAGAATAGTCCATAATAGTTTCCCCATTGGGGCCAAGTCCGTCTAATTGCTTTAGACCTCCGTAACGGCTGCCCATTCCCGCAGCCAACACAAAAAGAGTTGGTTTCATGATGTGGTATTGATTTATACTGTGGAATTATCCACTTTGCAAAGTTACGCTTTTTCAGTGAAACTCACAAACGAAAAAACAATCACCGCAATTTATTGCATTGGAAATGCGGTCCGACCGAACAAACAAAGAAAATGAGTGCGAGCATAGTTGTTATAACACCAAAAAGATAACAAGCGCTATACGTTGCAAAAGCATCGGCGATACGTCCTCCACAAACAAAGCCGATACCTATACCGACATCCCAACTGGTAAGATAGGTAGAACTTGCCGTTGCCCGTCGGTTATGCGGTGCTAAATTGACAAACAATGTATTGTAGGCAGGAAACATCATACCATATGCCATCCCCAACAACACAGCCACCCCGAAGAACAACAAGAAAGTTACTCCTGCAGACAAAACATGTAATCCTAACACTGCCAATATGAAATAAGCCAACACTGCCAACGCATTACCCCATACTATGACATTGAGCAAGCGTCCTCTATCGACCATTTTGCCGGAGAACAATCGCGATCCGATAAGCCCTATAGCCAATAAAGAAAAGAAAACACCTTGCGATGAGTTGACTCCAACTTCTTTGGCATAGATTGCAATGAAACTCGTAACCAATCCCCAAGGCACAGCCAACAACATCAAACTTCCCCCGGCCCTCAATCCTTTAAGCAAAAAGAAACGGTCCAATGCCGGACGTTTACACCGTTCCTCCTGCGGCAATTTTTCTTTAGCGGGAACCTGCACCAAACAAGCCAAACACCAACCTGCCAGACCAAACAACAACGCCAAATAAAAGATACGTGTAAACGAATACGCCTCCATAAGGAAAAGGCTTACCATAGGTCCTATCGCCATTGCCAAGTTGTTTGCCACTCCGAAATAGCCCAACCCTTCGCCCCGTCGCTGACTCGGCATAATATCGACCACAACCGTACTCCCCGCTGTAGTAACCAACCCAAAAGCCAAACCATGCAAGACGCGAATAGTAATAAAGAGCACCAACAACTTAACTTCGGCATACCCTGCAAAAAGCAGTACAAAACAAGCATACGCACAGAGCCATATAGGCTTGCGACGATACTTATCGAGCATATAACCCGCAAAAGGACGAATAACCAATGCCGCTACCGTATAACTTGCCAAAACCGAACCTATAGCAGTAGCCGAAACATGATAGTTATCCATCAGATAAAGCGGCACGACCGGCATCAGCAAATAGAATGCAAAAAACAGCATGAATTGTGCCATACATGCCAACACAAAAGAGGAAGTCCACAAACGGGGCAATTCCGCAGACGATACATTTTTCATTTCCATACAACAAAATCAGTAATAGAGAACTCAAGTATTCTCTTGTATTACATAACGTGCTGTTCTTCTGGTAGTCTGGCTAAGTAAGATTGTGCGATTAGCAGTGTGTTCGCTAATAATTTCGGGCGTAGTACCCCGAATGGTCAGCAAGGAAAGATTTTCGTTAAAAGTAACTCGGTATGCCGTTTGCAACTCCGTAAACGCTTCCGTCAGATAACGTGACGCATCGACACATACAGAGATAGTAACAGCACTACTTTGAATAAGCGATACCTTCAGACGATAACGATAAATAACTTCAAAAAGATTGTTAAGACAATCTTCCAAGACAAAAGAAAAATCGTTAGGACGCAACGTAACCAATACTTGGTTCTTTCTCCATATAAACACCGGAACGTTGATAGGCTGACCGGTAACATCTTTTATAACCGACCCTGGCTGTTCCGGTTGAGAGAAAGGTTTTACATAGAGCGGTATATGTTTATTTTCGAGCGGTCGGATAGTTTTCGGATGAATTATTTGCGCTCCACTATACGACAACTCAACGGCATCGTAGTAGGTAAGTTCGGGTATGAGCGTAGTAGAAGCAAAGAGCCGAGGATCGGCATTGAGGATTCCGGGTACATCCTTCCATATAGTAACACTCTGTGCATCCAATAGATTAGCAATAAGTGCTGCAGAATAGTCGCTTCCCTCACGTCCCAACGTAGTACTGTCACCGTCTGTTGTTCCTCCGATAAATCCTTGCGCCACATAGACCTGTGCATGATGCTTCTGCAAGGCTTCTTTTAGAAGTCGTTCGGAAGATTGCATATCGACTTTCGCTTCACGCCATGAATCATCGGTACGCAGCAAGACAGTCATATCCAAACCGACTGCCGGCTGCCCTTCTCTATTCAAGGCATACGTAACAATAGCCGTACTTATGCGTTCGCCGAAAGAGACAATACGATCGTACGAATAGTCGTAGAAACGATTATCATTGCGTTGTTGTCGTTCCCGCATGATATCGTGTATGATACACACAACCTGTTGCAACAGATTCTCCACCTTGTTTTGCAAAACAACATGCCCACAAGGGAACAGTTTATCTATTACGGAATAATGATATTGCCGAACGCCATTCAGTTCATCGAGTGCTGTTTGCAAGCGTTGTTCGAAAGCAGCATTTACCACTCTCTCCAGCGCATTGGTAGTTTTTCCCATAGCAGAAACAACCACCACAAGCGGTTCGGATTGCGCTTTCACAATCCGTATAAGATTGCGAATACCCTCCGCATCTTTAACCGAAGCACCTCCAAACTTATAGACCTTCATAAATAAACAACAAAGCGACGAATGTATCAATCTTCGTTTCCGGCAACAAGATTAGCCATACGTATAGCAGTATAGGCTCCCTCTACTCCCTTATTGCCCAATTTCCCACCGGCACGATCTAATGCCTGTTGTCGATCGAGCGTAGTAAGGACACTAAAGATAACCGGTGTAAGTCCGTTTACATTGAGGGTAGTAACTCCCTGCGTTACGCTTTGACATACATAATCGAAGTGCGGTGTATCACCTTTGATAACACACCCTATAACGATAACGGCATCATAGAAACGTCGTTTAGGATAGTAACGCTGACATTGTGCCGCTGCATAGGTAAGTTCTACAGTACCGGGAACATGTGTTACTTTTATATGATTTTCCTTCACACCATGTTTTACCAATGTTTCGTAAGCACCTTCCAACAGAGGATAGGTTATTTCGCTATTCCAATCTGCCACAATAATAGCAAAACGCTGACGTGCAAGGACGTTAGCGTTTGGCATTTGCTCAGCATCATATTGTGACAAGTTATGAAACTTAGTCGCCATAATCAGTCTGCTATGTTTGCAATATATTTCTCTATATCTTGTGCTTCCGCACTTGTAGGATAGTTATCTTTGATTGATTGGAATGCTTTGCGTGCTGCTTTCTTATCGCCCAATTCCAAATAAGCGATACCTGCTTTTTTAAGACTAATAGGAGCAATAATTTCATTTTTAGAATCAGCAGCATCCTCGAAGCATTTCACGGCCTTTTTAAATTCTCCTAAAGCCACATAAGCATCCCCTTGCTTTTGTTTGGCTGCCGATGCTATGTTCAAATCATCGGCATCAAACTTACCAAGATACTTGACAGCCTCTTCGTATTGCTCAAGATTATAATAGCAAATACCGGCATATAAAGCCGCCACTTTACCTGCCTTTGTATAGGAATAGTCGTCAGCAATAGCCGCAAAACCAATACAATCGTTATCATCGCCATTCAATGCTGTTTCGTAATCTTTAGCAGCAAAATAAGCAGATGCCATCCCGACAGCATTATCAGCCTCTACTCCTTTCGGCTTCAAATAGTAATTATGGAATGCCATAATTGCAAGAACAACAGCCAAAATAGCCAAAATTGTCCACATGATAGCATTCTGATGTTTGATTATCCAACTTCCGGAAGCAGTCAACGCCTCCTGTACGTTCTCAAGATTTTCATCCTGTTTCGCTTTCTGTGCCATATACTTTTGATTTATTATTTCATATTTCAACATCCGCCCCACAGGTTCTTTGTGGTTAGGACTACGCTTTCAAGCGTGCAAAGTTAATACTTTATTTCCACATATCGAAATGTTATCCTCTTTTTTTCCAAAAATGCGTCAAGCACTTGCATATTTACGCAAAAGGCCTTACCTTTGCACTAAAGAAAGACAAGACTGCGTTGTCAGAGACCGGAAAACTCAACACACATTATCAAAACGGGCCTCTTGCTGTCTAATGGCGTGCTGCTACTCATCGGAGTCGGGCAGATTACAAAGGGCAGTAACACCTAAATCCTATTATTTAGGAGTTTTCTCGAGTAAGTACAACGCAGTCTTTTTATATTTACTTAAACACCCCTGCGATACCCTACAAAAACACTAAAACAAGTATAGCTATTCCCCTAGAAGATGCTGATTAGTTTTTTTGCACGGTTCCCGTTTCCGTCATTTCTTTCAGGTTGCTCATAAAACGTTCTACTCGCCACTCCACAACATTCCGATAGACACGTCGTGACACGAAAATATTAAAAAACCACCCGAAACGTATATGCAAGTCAATAGAGAGCGTACACTGATTATCAGCAATCGGCATTACGCAGAAATTGCCATACGCTTCTTTCAGGAGGTTACCCGCATAGAAAATATCCACCCTGACATTACGCTGCAACCCGATAAGCGTATCGGTGACCATACTCTCCAAAACTATATTTTTAAAAGATCTGATTCCCGGCACTTGTACTTCCATATCGATGCGGCTATAATTACGTTCGGGAACATACAACACATTGTTCCAATGCAAGACAAAAGCATCTTTCTCGGCATCATTCTGTTGTCCCGTACCGACAAATGCCCAATCGAACAACAAATCGGGATTCCGCTGAAATTCATAAATCAGCCTATCTACAACCTGATTCGCCTCTGCCGCCGAAGCATTAACCGACAAAGCACAGTCGGTGTTGTACATTCCCTTCACATAGGTAGTCAGCACAGTCAGTATAACAAAGAGTGTTTTCATCGGTCATCAACCGTTTTGTTGCCGATAGCGATAGGCTTGCCAAGTATTTTGCAGCAACGAGGCGATTGTCATCGGGCCGACCCCTCCCGGTACAGGTGTTATATAAGCACACTTAGGTGCCACTGCCGGAAAATCGACATCTCCGCACAAACGATACCCTCGCGGTGCAGCAATATCGTCAACTCTCGAAATACCGACATCAATTACAGTCGCTCCATTAGGCACCATATCTGCCGTAAGCAGCCCGGGATGCCCGACCGCCACAATAATAATATCAGCAGTAAGACATATTTCTTTAAGATTTTGCGTATAGGAGTGGCACAAGGTGACCGTAGCATTTCCTCCCAAATGCTTTTGCATAAGCAACATCGCCATAGGTTTTCCTACAATATTGCTTCGCCCGATAACCACCACATGCTTGCCTTGAACAGCGATTTGATAACGCAACAATAATTCGCGAATGCCTCGTGGTGTTGCAGAAACAATGCCCGGCAACCCAAGTGCAGTGCGTCCCACATTTTCCGGATGCAACCCATCTACATCTTTACGCCAATCAATAGCGCAAGTTATATGTTGCTCATTGATATGCGGCGGCAAAGGCAATTGCACAATAAACCCATCGATACTATCATCGGCATTGAGCAATTCCACTTGCCGCAACAATTCATCTTCTGCGATATTGACCGGCAGGGCAATCTTAGTAGCCCGAAAGCCGACCTCTTCGCATGCTTTCAGTTTGTTATTCACATAGGTTTCCGATGCCGGATCATTGCCAACAATAACTACTGCCAAATGCGGAGCGCGCGCTCCGTTTTGCGTAATCGCGCTTACCTCCTGTTTCAATTCCCGGCGAATAGTGTATGCAATATTTTTACCATCCAACAATACCATGTGTTTGCTTCCAATCGTTTATTATTTTATTCAGCGTCGCTTTCCCCCTCGTTGCTTGGTCATCATTCGCATCATCTTGCTTGTTTGTTCGAACTGCTTAAGAAAACGATTGAGTTCGACTATAGTAGTTCCACTACCTTTAGCAATGCGTTGTTTGCGCGACCCATTCAGCAGAGCGGGATTAGCACGTTCGGCAGGCGTCATCGAATTGATAATCGCCTCAATCGGTTTGAAAGCATCGTCAGAAACCTCTACTCCTTTCATAGCCTTATCCATACCCGGAATCATCCCCATCAGGTCTTTCATGTTACCCATTTTCTTTATTTGCTGAATTTGAGACATGAAATCGTTGAAATCGAATTGGTTGTGTGCTATTTTTTTAGAAATGCGTCGTGCCTCTTCCTCATCGTATTGTTCTTGAGCGCGCTCTACAAGACTTACCACATCGCCCATACCGAGAATACGATCGGCCATACGCGAGGGGTGGAATACATCAAGTGCTTCCATCTTTTCGCCTGTAGAAATGAACTTGATTGGTTTTTCTACTACGGAACGAATCGATAAAGCAGCACCGCCACGAGCATCGCCATCCAATTTGGTAAGTACCACGCCATCGAAATCCAAACGGTCGTTAAATTCTTTTGCCGTATTGACTGCGTCTTGTCCCGTCATGGAATCGACTACGAATAACGTCTCGGAAGGATTGATAGCCGTCTTAATAGCAGCAATCTCCTGCATCATCTGCTCATCTACTGCCAAACGTCCCGCCGTATCCACAATAACCGTATCATAGCCATATACTTTGGCTTTTTCTATAGCCTTTTGTGCCTTGCGTACCGGATTGGTTTCTTCAGGTTCGGCAAAAACCTCTATTTGCAATTGCTCTCCCAAAACACGCAACTGCTCAATAGCAGCAGGACGATAAACGTCACATGCCACCAACATTACTTTTTTGCCTTTCTTATTTTTCAGCCAATTTGCCAATTTGCCGGCAAATGTGGTTTTACCGGATCCCTGCAAACCTGAAAGCAAGATGATAGCGGGCGTTCCCTTCAAATTGATTTCTGCGGCTTCAGACCCCATTAGTTCCGCCAATTCGTCGTGCGTAATCTTAATCAACAACTGCCCCGGTCGGATAGCCCCCAAGACATTCTGACCCAAGGCCTTTTCCTTCACCTTGTCAGTAAAAGTTTTAGCGGTTTTATAATTCACATCGGCTTCCAATAACGCTTTCCGGATATCTTTCATGGTTTCCGCCACGTTGATTTCCGTGATGCGTCCTTCGCCTTTTAGAATTTTGAATGAACGTTCCAGCCGTTCCGATAGATTATCAAACATAGTTATGCAAATATAATTCGGGTGCAAAGGTAATATATTTTTACGAAAGGGCAAAGCAATAGAAAAAGCCCTTGCAGAATCAGGCAACGTACAACGATTACAATGTTGTTTTCGAGATGAGTACCCTGTAAATTAACATAAAGAGAGCAAACCAAAGGGGCTTCTAAATAAGGTTCTTACAGATAAGTCATATTCGAATCGGCCGTTAAACTTCTAAAAAACATTTGCTCTATTAAAAAAGTGTACGTACCTTTGCAAAACAAAAATCAATGTTATTACTAACGCTACAAACCGTAGTACTATGCCCACCAATTCGACACCAACACGAACATCACGCAGCCGCCAAAAACAACCCATAGTGGTTGTCGGAACAAACGAAAACGGCAAGTTGCCTCCTCAAGCCATAGAATTGGAAGAATCGGTATTAGGTGCTCTTATGCTTGAAAAAGAAGCCTACGGAGTTGTGGCTGATTTGCTTACTCCCGATAGTTTCTACAAATTTGCTCACAACAAGATATACACGGCAATGCAGCATCTTGCCGCCAAAGAGAATCCTATAGATATGCTCTCGGTGGTACAACAGTTGAAGATGGACGGTGCGTTGGAGGAAGCGGGAGGTGCCGTATACATATCGAACCTAACCAGCAAAGTGGCGAGTACCGCCCATTTGAAATTTCACGCTCAGATAGTAGCCCAAAAAGCCCTTGCCCGCGACCTTATTCGCATGGCTGCCAACATAACGGAAAAAGCCTACGATGAAAGCGAAGATGTGGAAGACCTCATGCAACAAGCAGAGGGCAATATATTTGAGATAAGTCAGCGTTCGATGAAACGCGATGTAGTGCAAATAGACCCTGTGATATATGAGGCTTTCGAGCGCATGAAGAAAGCGGGAAGCAATGATAACAACATGTCGGGCGTACCGAGCGGTTTTACCGATCTGGACAAAGTAACATCGGGTTGGCAAAAGTCAGACCTTATCATTATAGCCGCACGCCCCGCTATGGGCAAAACCGCCTTTGTGCTCAGTATGGCCAAAAACATGGCTGTCAACTACAAAGCACCGGTTGCCTTGTTTTCATTGGAAATGTCGAATGTTCAGTTGGTTAACCGTCTGATTATGAACGTATGCGAAATAGAGGGTGAAAAAATACGAAACGGAAACCTCAGTGCAGCAGAATGGAATCAACTGGAAACACGTATCACCGAACTGCAGGGTGCTCCCATGTATGTGGACGACACTCCGAGTTTATCGGTATTTGAATTGCGGAGCAAAGCCCGCAAATTGGTAAGAGAGCATCATGTGCAATGTATCATCATCGACTACCTGCAATTGATGAACGCTTCCGGCATGAGTTTCGGTAGCCGCGAACAAGAAGTAAGTATCATTTCTCGCAACTTGAAAGCACTTGCCAAAGAATTGGATATTCCCATTATCGCCTTATCGCAATTGAATCGTGGCGTAGAAGGAAGAACAGGTGTCGAGGGCAAACGTCCGCAATTGAGCGACTTGCGTGAGTCGGGAGCCATAGAGCAAGATGCCGACATGGTATGTTTTATACATCGTCCCGAATACTATTTCAAGCCTCAATCGGAAGATTGGAACAGCAGTATGATAGGCAAAGCCGAAGTGATAGTAGCCAAACATCGTAATGGTGCCACCAAGACTATAGATTTGCACTTTGACCAATCGCATGCCCGCTTTATGAATTTCAGCGACATGATTAGTTTCAACGACCATTCTGCCGATTCGGGTGTAAGCATGGAGCCGAGCGGCGGTCAGCAATTTAGCAGTTATTCATCATCGATAAACAGCGACTCATCGTTCCCCGGCGGTGCCCCCTTTTAATTAAAAAAGACCTCATTTAACGCATACGAAAAGGTGGATTTTTCCACGGAAAGATTGGAACAAATCGTCAAAAACGCCTTTTAGACAACCATTTGATTTGCCACTGATAAAAAAAAGTTCTATCTTTGCAGTCGCTATTTCTTTTCAGTAAAAAAAACAGAAACTGTAATGGCCAAAAAGCAAACAAAAGAGGACAAAAAACTTTGGGAACTGAACGCCGTATGGCACGCGCTCACAGACGATGAGAAAGTGTACATAGACCAAAACAGCCAAATTTACACTTTCAAGAAGAACGAAATAGTTCATCGTGAAGGTGACGAACCTACTCATATGATGATGTTGGTAAGCGGCAAAGTACGAGTATACAAAGAAGGCGTAAATAATCGCAACCAAATAATACGCATGCTCAAGCCTTACGATTTTTTCGGATATCGTGCAATGATTGCCGGAGAGAGTTATAACACCAGTGTAAGTGCGTGCGAGAATTCTGAAATCTATTTGGTACAACGTGAGGCCTTCATGAAAGTGATTCAGGAAAACAGCCATTTCTGCTATTTATTTATGATTGAGATGGCCAAAGACCTCGGCACAAGCGATACTCGTTCGGTAAGCATCGCACAGAAACACATTAGAGGTCGGTTGGCGGAAGCCATTCTTTATTTGAAACAAAATTACGGGTTTGATGAAGATGGTGCCACCATAAGTATGTATATGTCGCGCAACGATTTGGCCAATCTGTCGAATATGACTACCAGCAATGCCATCAGAACCCTTGTATCGTTTGAAACAGAAGGCGTTATCAGCATCGATGGTAGAAAGATAAAGATACTTGATTTAGAAGAACTTGTACGCATAAGTCGTTTAGGATGAACCAACAAGATACGGATAGATTTACAAGTATATCCAAAGCCTTAAGCGAGCAGTTGCTATACCACGCCCTCACACTGCTCAAACCACTGATTAACAGTTGTGGAATCGACATATTATCGGACCAACTGCAAAGCATAGAAACCAACTATCGATATTTGACCGATTATTTTTTATCGAACAACAACGACCCCGAACGAGAGACTTTGCTTAAACATCTCATAGTAGAGACCTATCGCCTGTATGATATTGTGTATTGTACCTACCGGGAACAACATTTATCGCCACAAGAGCAAGCGCTCAAACTACATGCAGAAGAAATACTACACACTCCGACAGACTATAGTCCGAAGCATACTTTCTATTGGTTTCTGTTCAACGATATGCCCCAACAACTGCGCGACCAATATAGCGCATTGGCAGAAAACGGCACTACTGCCGAAGCCAACATGGGGGTAACGGCACTTACACTTAATACATGGTATCGATTCTCCGAAGACAATCTGTTATTGCTTTGCGACATTGCCGCACAAGACAACTCAGAACCATCGCTACGCGCATTGACAGGAGTTTTGCTTCTGTTGCAGCACTACGATAATCGCATACGTTTCTACCCCATATTGCAAGAGAAACTGCTATCACTATCACAAGATACCCGAATAAAGGATAATATTTACATCATCTGCCGCTGTCTATTGGAAACATCGCTCACTCAACAAGTAGAGCAAATTTTGCAAAACATGCAGAGAGATCTTCTTGCCCGACACAAAACCACAACCAATAGAACAAAACATATCATCATCAACTTAGAAGACTTGGAAGAAGGTAATCCTGAATGGGGAGAAGAATTAGGAAGCCACATCGGCAAACACATTGATCAGATGATGAAACTGCATCAAAGCGGAGCCGATTTTAATTACACTTCAACCAAAACAATGCTTAACGCCCCCTTCTTCCAACACGACATTGCCAACTGGTTCGTTCCTTTTGACAAACAGCATCCTGACCTTGGAATGAATTTCGACACACCTCAAGGAAAGATAATAAGCAAACTGCTTTCTGCCAATCCCGAAGCATGCGACATAGACAAATATGCCACATGCCTTGCCTCAAAACAGATGCAAAACATGCTGAATGAAAATGCATTACCACCGGAAATACAAGAACTCAGCGAAAACGATTTGCAGAATGCTGTAAGCAATAATTGGACTTCATCACCCGAAAAAGTCATACAAATGTACATCCGATGTCTGTATCGTTTTTTCCGTCATAATCCATGGAAAGCAGAAAGCCGGCGATTGGAATTCACTCAGATATGCCGCACACAAGCACTGCATAACATATGTACGGATAGCAATATATGGCTGCAGTTGGGGGATCATTGTCTTCGATTGCAACTTTATGAAGATGCCGAAATCATACTACGACACAAGAACATTTCGAATTCGATCCAATTATTACAAAAACTCGGATATTCCCTGCAGAAACAAGGTAAATATGCGGAAGCATTCGATCTATTTAAGAAAGCACTGACACTGCAGGATGACGACACATGGACATTGCAACATGCAGCAACCTGCCTGCACCGATTAGGGCAATACGAAGATGCCATCAAAACATACGATATTTTACTAACCTTGCAACCCGATAAGAAATCGTATCTACAAGCCAAAGCACAATGTCTGCTCGAAAGCGGTAATTCGGAACAAGCCTTGCAATTGTTTTATAAACTCGATTTTCTTTACCCTGACGAAATCAATACGCAACGCGGATTAGCATGGTGCGCTTTTGTATGCGACAAATCGGACACTGCAGAACAATATTTTGCAAGAATTGCCAATACCGACACTGCCGATGCCAACGATTTGATGAATTATGCCCACCTCCTGTTCGTCAAACAACAACATCGCGAGGCTTCCCGTTTCTATTGTGAATCTCGCTACAAAATGCCCGACACACGTACCTTTTTGAATGCGTTGCGAAAAGACAAGCCATTCTTATATGCCCGAGGGATAACAGAAGGAACTATGCGCCTAATGGAAGACATACTTATGGAGCATTTCCAAAGTCAGAAGAGATAATTTTGCAAGAGAGAGAGCATGCGGAAATCTCTATTCTATTAAAAGCAGACCCCCAATCCGGCATCCAAGAATTCAACTTTCGTAAGGTGTGCTTTCATTCCGGCATGCACAAACAAATGTTTCGTACAACGATACTTCAGGACAATACGCGTATAGAGCCATCCATCTTGCGACACACCCGCATTCAACAGATTGTATTTATAGAAAACACCCCGACGCAAATCTTTTTGTTTTGCATCGGCATAGGGTTCCAGGTTCTTGATATTGTCATACAGATAGACGCCGGCATGAATCCCCACCGTAAAATCACCGATAACAAACTCAGGCTGCACACTCACTCCCACTCGAAAACAATTCTCCACCCTACTCGCACGCAAATATGTTTTACCGAACCATGTTATCGGGGAAGTGCTGTTTGGCGTAGCAAACTCATCGCAAACACTGCGATAGTAACCATCATAGAAGATATCAACGCCACCTCCTATTTTGAATATGCTCCACGGACGCCAATGGGCTGAGAGGGCAAAGGTTGCGACCCCGAAATATCGTTGATCGGCAAAATACGCCTGCCTCACACCGCCACCCACTGAGAGTTCCACATCCCAACGTTTACCCTCATACAACGCTTTCGGCACTTTATTAGCGGGCGGTGCATATTGTTCGGCATGAGGAGTGTATGAAACTCCCAACATACCATTGAACATATTATAACCTGAATTGGGTTGTCTGATGCTTCCGTTCGAGATATGATACCAGCCATAAGATGCCCGCAATGCCCAGCCATGCGATAAGGGAATTTCCATATATAAGGCTTCGGCAAAATAGGCATTGGTATGACTTCCGATAGCCCCATTGGCATAAGGATAACGAATAGATCCCGGTACTCCGACACTATCTGATGCGACCGTATTGTAATAGGTTTTCGTTACGAAACTCATACCTATGCCGGGACGCAGCCCCAATACGAAGTGCGGCAAACGCACAAGCGGTATATTCAGAAAAAAATAGGGCGCAAATGCCTGCCCGAGCATTTGGTCGTTGGTAAGATTGAGATAGTTGATTGCAATTCCCACAGAAGCATTGTTCCACTCTTGCAAACATTGCCAATTTCCCGTAGGCAGAAACTCCACCGACACCTCTGCCCCCGCTACAGGTCTATTACCCAACCAATTGTCGGCAATAGAGCCGTGCATCATGCTTCCCGCCATACCCGAAACACTCCAACGTAGCGGTTGTGCAGCCGAACAATTTGTTGTATGCAACAACAAACCCAATAGAGCAACAACAATTATATGAACATATCTATTCATTTTTTACACTTGCAAAAGTACTACAAATTTGGTTATTCTCAAAAAATGCGCTAATTTTGCACCGTTAATCATTCGGAAAACAATGAAAGAACGTATTCAAGAATTGCTCAAGCAAGTACAAGACATGCACGCCTCCAACACAGAGGAGTTGGAAACTTTACGTATCAAGTACCTCAGTAAGAAAGGCGAAATAACCACATTGTTTGGTGATTTCCGCAACGTACAAGCCGATCAGAAAAGAGAAATAGGAAGTCAACTCAATGAACTCAAGCAATTAGCGCAACAGCGTATTGAGGAATTGAAAGAACAGATAGAAGAAACCAAGCAAAAAGCCGAGCGACACGATTTGACGCGCACGCCCGACCCTATTGCTTTGGGTACGCGCCACCCCTTGTCGCTCGTTCGTGAAGAGATTGTGGATATATTTTCGCGTGTAGGATTCACCGTAGAAGAAAGACAAGAGATAGAAGACGACCGACATGTGTTCGGTATGCTCAATTTTGCGCCCGAACATCCGGCTCGCGACATGCAAGATACTTTCTACATCAACAAAGAAGCGGGAATACAAAGTCCTGATGATGTTTTGCTGCGTACACATACCAGTTCCGTACAAACACGCGTAATGACCTCACAAGAGCCCCCTATACGCGTACTTTGCCCGGGACGCGTTTATCGCAACGAAGCCATATCGGCAAGAGCACACTGCTTCTTCCACCAAATAGAAGGATTGTATATTGACAAGAACGTATCGTTTGCCGACCTTAAGCAAGTACTCATGTATTTTGCCAAAGAGATGTTCGGCGCGGACACCCAAATCAGACTACGTCCTAGTTATTTCCCCTTCACGGAACCGTCCGCAGAAATGGACATCTCATGCAACATCTGTGGCGGTAAAGGATGCTCGTTCTGCAAAGGAACAGGTTGGGTAGAGATTCTCGGATGCGGCATGGTAGACCCGAATGTGTTGGAAGCATGCGGAATTGATAGTACGGTATGGTCGGGTTATGCCTTCGGATTGGGAGTTGAACGTATCACCAACTTGAAGTATCGCGTCAAAGATTTGCGTCTGTTCTCCGAAAACGACACGCGTTTCCTGCGTCAGTTTGAGAGTTGCTAACCAACATATCTAACTTTTAATGTGTAACCAACAAAAAAAACTAAGACTATGTCACACCAAATACTTGCCGGCAAACGAGGCATTATATTCGGGGCACTCAACGAACAATCCATCGCATGGGCAGTAGCCGCAAAATGCAAATCAGAAGGAGCAACTATCGTACTGACCAACACACCCGTTGCTTTACGACTCGGCACCTTACAGAAATTAGCCGCCACCATCGGCGCTCCCGTTATTGCCGCCGATGCCACCAGTGTAGAAGACTTGGAGAACTTGTTCACCCAAGCACAAGAACAATTGGGCGGAAAAATAGATTTCGTTTTGCATGCAGTAGCCATGTCTGCCAATATGCGCAAGGGGCGGCCTTACGAAGATCTTGACTACAATTGGCTCAATCAAACGCTTAACATTTCTGCCATATCTTTTCATAAGATGCTACAAACCGCCTACCGATTGGATGCGTTGGCAGAAGGAGCATCGGTTATTGCGCTCAGTTATATAGCCGCACAACGTGCCATTCTCGGTTACAACGACATGGCTGACGCCAAAGCATTGTTGGAATCGATAACCCGCAATTTCGGTCTTATATACGGCAAAAAGCGCAAGGTGCGTATCAATACGATTTCGCAATCGCCTACAAAAACAACGGCAGGAAGCAGTATACAAGGTTTCATGGACGGATTTGAAGTAGCCGAACGCACATCGCCTTTGGGCAATGCCAGTGCAGAAGAGTGCGCCGACATGTGTGCCGTACTTTTCTCCGACTACACACGCAAGGTAACCATGCAGAACATATTCCATGACGGAGGATTTTCTTCTACAGGACTGCAACTTATTGATAACAACACAAACGAACAATAAAATCTATATAACACTGTGTGTCATACCGAATAGCTGCATCGTAACAGTGCAGCTATTTTCGTATATCTTTACAAATGGTGTTTTTACAAAAACACTTGCAGATTCAATAATAATTCTCTATCTTTGCAAAATTATTATTCTGCATGGAATAGCACAAATTCAGAAGATTATCTTATGGAAAGAACAACGATTGCGGACGCACTCAAAAGTAAAGCGTTCGGACAAGAAATCAATGTTAAAGGCTGGGTTCGCAGCCGAAGAGGAAACAAAAACGTATCATTCATCGCCCTTAACGATGGTTCCACTATTAACAACATACAAATTGTAGCAGATGCCGACAAGTTCCCTGAAGAACAATTAAAAAACATCACTACGGGTGCATGTATTAGTGCTGTGGGCACCTTAGTTGAATCAATGGGAAAAGGGCAATCCGTAGAAATACAAGCAACGAGCATAGAGGTGTATGGCACAGCCGACCCTCTCACCTATCCTTTGCAAAAGAAAGGACATTCGTTGGAATACTTGCGTGAGATTGCTCACCTGCGTCCGCGTACCAATACGTTCGGAGCCGTATTCCGCATTCGCCACAACATGGCGATGGCTATTCATACCTATTTCCACCAACACGGTTATTTCTATTTTCACACTCCCCTTATCACCGCTTCCGATTGCGAAGGCGCCGGGCAAATGTTTCAGGTTACAACAAAAAACCTCTATAACTTAAAGAAAGATGAGAATGGAAAAATCGACTATTCGGATGACTTCTTCGGTAAACAAACCAGTCTTACCGTATCCGGTCAGTTAGAGGGTGAACTTGCCGCTATGGCACTCGGTAAAATCTATACATTCGGGCCCACGTTCCGTGCCGAGAACTCGAATACTCCGCGTCACCTTGCCGAATTTTGGATGATTGAGCCGGAGGTTGCTTTCATACAACTGCAAGAACTCATGGACTTGGAAGAAGATTTCATTAAGTACTGCATTCGTTGGGCATTGGAACATTGCCACGATGACTTGCTGTTCTTGAATGATATGTTTGACAAAGGGCTTATTGAACGTCTTCAAAGCGTCATTGACACCGAATTCGTAAGACTGCCTTACACGGAGGGTATCCGTATTTTGGAAGAAGCAGTAAAGAACGGAAAACAATTTGAGTTTCCTGTTTATTGGGGTTGCGATCTGGCCTCGGAACATGAACGTTATCTTGTGGAAGAACACTTCGGCAAACCCGTTATTATGACCGACTATCCCAAAGAGATCAAAGCCTTCTATATGAAACTAAATGCCGACGGTAAAACCGTACAAGGCACCGATGTTCTATTCCCCGTTATAGGCGAAATAATAGGCGGTTCGGTTCGTGAAGAGAACTATGACAAACTGACAAAAGAAATAGAAGACCGCAACATTCCGATGAAAGACATGTGGTGGTATTTGGATACACGCCGTTTTGGCAGTGCACCGCATGCAGGATTCGGACTCGGCTTTGAGCGTCTTATGCTCTTTGTAACCGGCATGCAGAACATACGCGATGTTATTCCGTTCCCGCGTACCCCGAAGACTGCCGAATTCTAAAAAAGAAAGCAAAGCAGCCTATGGCAAAAACTATCAATATAAGGACAAACTCAATAAAAAAACAATACTCACTAAAAAAACCACAAACGACATGCGTAGATTTTTCATAACTATGCTCGCCTGTGTGAGTGCCGTAGTGATGTTTGCACAACAAACATCGCTTAAAGGCAGGATTCTATCGGAAGACAACGACAGTCCTGTTATCGGTGCTACCGTCAAATTGGCGAATCAGAACATCAGCACAACGACCAATCTCAATGGTGAGTTCGCACTCATCTATTTGGAAGCGATTGACGAAGAAGTCGTTATTGCCGCCAAAGGGTATGTTACAACGGTCAAACTGATACAGTTACACCCCTCACAAACCAACGACATGGGGAACATCACCCTAAAAGCCGACATCCAAAAGGAACTAAAGGATGAGATTATTCTCCAATTGGCAGAAAACGAGTTGAACGACGATGAGGGTCGCTCACAAAGTATGGCATCGAACACGAGTGCCAGTACCGATGTATTCAACTCGAACACCTCCTACGCATGGAGTACTGTACGCTATCGTCAACGCGGATATGAACAGACCTATGAGCAGACATACATCAACGGACTGAGTTTCAACGGACAAGAGCGCGGTACATTTAGTTATTCTATGCTTGGGGGACTAAACGATGCCAGCCGTAACAAAGATGTAATCAACGGCATGGAAGCCAATGCATTCACCTTTGGCGATTTCGGTCAGTCAACAAACATCCTTATGCACGCAAGCAACTTTGCACAAGGTTGGAAAGTGGGTCTGGCAGGAACAAATCGAAACTACAAAGGACGTATCAATGCTACCTACGCTTCAGGAATTCTACCTAGTGGATGGGCTTTTGTAGGTCAATTGGCTTGGCGTTACAGTCCTTATATCGACACCAAAGGCATTATAGGAGAGGGTATCAGTTATAACTCGTTGGGCTATTTCTTCTCTGCAGAAAAACAATGGAATGGTGGCGATCACCGTTTGTCGTTGACTACTTTCGGTTCACCTACCAAACGCGGTCAATCGGCAGCCGTAACACAAGAGGTTTACGACTTGACCGGTTCGATTAACTACAATCCTTATTGGGGCTACCAAAACGGGAAAGTTCGTAACTCCCGCATCGTAAAGAGTTTCGACCCCACGGCTATTGTTGACTACGAATGGAAGATTGACGACGACCAAACACTGAAAGTTGCATTGGGATATCACTACAGTATGTATTCTAATTCTGCACTGACTTTCTACAATGCTCCCGATCCGCGTCCCGACTACTACAGAAATCTTCCCTCTTTCTTATGGGATGGACAAATAGACCGAAATGGTAACTTTATCTCCAATTCGTTTGACGGTTCACAAGGTTCCGGCAATTGGACGGGTACTTCATTAGGCAGTTTCAACGACCAATACGGTATCGGACCCTCAATCAATGAAAGTACTTATCGTACACTCACCGACCTATGGACAAGTCGTGACAACGCAACCACTCAAATCAATTGGGACAATCTGTACGCAGCCAACCATCAGAACAACATTGTTAACCCTACAGGTTCTGCCAAATATATGTTGGAACGTCGGCACAACGATTTGCAAGAAGCCATCTTCAATGCCAACTATCAAAACAAAGCCTACGACCATCTGACTATTACAGCAGGTTTGGAAGCCAAGTATTCGCAAGGTATTCACTACAAAACCGTAGATGACCTGCTTGCCGCCAACCAATGGATCGACATCGACCCCTTTGCCGACCGCGACATGAAAGACCTCGCATCAAATGTAGGTCTCACTCAAACGGAGATTGAAGCCGTAAAGCAAAACGACATTTACAATCCCAACAAGAGTGTAACTACCGGCAACCGCTTCGGATACGATTACCGCATCAATATGACCAATGTTGCCTTGTGGGCGCAAAACGAATGGAACTTCAACGCTATAGATTTCTATTATGCACTCAAGGTAACGTATTCGGGTATTAACCGCAGCACCAACATGATGAACGGACGTGCATGGTATTTGGCACAACACAATCAAGATGAAGCCTATTACTATTTGGGAAAACAATATCAAGAAATAATAGACGGAAGAGGACAAGACATAACTACTTTCAGCGGTTGGCAGCACAATTTTGTAGACCCCTCATTCAAAATAGGTTTTACTTACAAGATTGACGGTCGCAACAAACTAAAAATAAATGCAATGGCAGAAACATCGGCACCTCTTGCACGCGATGCTTATATCTCGCCGCGTGTACACGACCGTGCTATCGAAACCATCTATACACACGACCGTGCTCAAAGCATTGCACAGCAAAACAAAGACTACATCAATCAAATACGCACAGAGGGCATTAGCAACGGATTGAGCGAGGCAGAAATTAATGCTCAGATACAACCCTACGAAAAGAATGCGAACGCCCTCTACAACTACTACGCCGCTTCACAAAAAACCGTAAGTTACGACCTCACCTACGAATTTAACTATCCTATTGTACGCGGTCGTGTAACAGCCTACCAAACGCATTTCTGGAACGGATCGGAATTGAACGGTTACTACGATGATGAAGCACGCACCTTTGTAAACCAATCGCTCACCGGCATTAATCGCATACATCGCGGTTTAGAGGTGGCTGCCGCATTCAAACTCGGAACCTATTTTACACTCACTCCGATGCTTGCCATTGGCGACTACCGCTACACATCAAATGCATACTCTGTAACCAGTGCCGAAAATGGTATGGGATTGGCAGAAGATGCCGTAAAAGGAAACCTCTACGAACTGAAAGACAGTGTCTTAATCAAAGGCTTAAAAGTAGCCAACGGACCGCAACTCAATGCTTCGTTGAAACTCTCGTTCTTCCACCCGAAGATGTGGTTTGCCGACATTACCGTTTCTTATTTTGATTGGAACTATTTGGATTATGCTCCCTCACGCCGTATGCAAGGTTTATACACAGGTGTACGTGCCGATGGTACAGCAGTAAACGGATCATACGCAAATCCCGTTCCCAACAACAATAGTATTACGGCTTTGCAATATGATGAAGAGGGTAACCTCCTTACCAACAAATATGGTATTCCCGAACTTGCCTATCCGTATAACAAACTTGCCGACCAAGAAAGTTTGGTAGATTGCAAGTGGTACAATCGTTTCCTGATCAATGTATCCGTAGGTAAACTTATCTACCTGAAGAACCGTCAATCGTTGAGTATAAATCTGTCGGTAAGTAACATTACCAACAATACTCACATGAAGACCGGTGGCTATCAGCAAGCACGTCTGCCACGTCAATCGGTGCAAGGAACAAGTAATCCTGAACGTTCCGCCATTACTACCAATGTTTGGAAATTCCCCTCAAAATACTACTACGCATGGGGTGCGAACTTCTTCCTCAATCTTACTTACAAATTCTAATTTCAACCATCACCATTATGAAAAAGAACATTGTTTATATTCTTTTGACAGCAGTCTTCGCACTTGCAGCATGCACTCCTCAAGAGATTGCTCCCGACCAATGGTATATATCGGAAGATGAGGCACAAAAACTCATAGAAGCAGATGGAGGAAGACTCTATACACTTAATGGGTTTGTAGATACATTCATGACCGATTGCGGTGTTATATTCCCCGTTCGCCAACGTTCGTACACCTATAGCGGAGGGAAATATCAGATGGATCCTGCAAATCCCACTACCAACAACCGCGGTTGGTTCTCTATAGATACCATTCCTAATGAAGGTTCAGGCATATACATCCGCGGACGTATCGTAACAGAAGATTACGATGGTAATTTCTACAAATCAATGGTTATTCAAGCAACTGAGCGTATAAACGGAGAGCAACAAGCCCTGCGTATTTCGGTAGATATGAGTAATGCCGGTGGGCAGTATGCTCTTGGTCAGGTTATACTCATCCGTGTAAATGGTCTTGCTATTGGCAAATATGCTAATGAACCACAACTCTGCGTACCTGCTTATACCGACAACATTTTTGCCATGAATGCAAGTCAAAAAGTAGGTTGGGCACCGGGACGTATTCCTGCCCCTATGTTCCAAAAAGCAGTTACATTTGTAGGAAAACCGGAACCCGAAAAAATCATTTACGACGACATTACACTTAGCGATATTATCAACTCGCCCGCCAACGATGAGAACTACCACAAAATGGACGGACGTTTAGTACGCATAAACAACGTACATTTTGCCCAAGCAGAAGGTTCGGACATTCCCGGTATGTACGATAATTACGGCACTCCTGCCGGATGCACCAATGGCAACCCGGAAACCGACCAAAACTCATGTGTATTCGGTCCCACTACCAACAACTTGGGATTCCCGCAAGGACGTATAATCGATGACGGTACGGCACAATCGTTGGTATCAACCAGTGAATATGCCAAGTTTGCCCATATCGTATTACCTACCGCTGACTATTCCGGTACCATCGAAGGTATTCTCGGGCATTACACCGATAACGGTAGAAACGACCCCGATGCATGGGATTGGAGCATTACATTGCGTTCGCGCTATGATATCAAACTAACAAATGCTGACGGAGAGACATGGGTTATGAAAGAATACAATAGAAAAAACTAATGACACTACCCTATAGAGATAGGGGCGGCATAGTCCGCCCCTATTTGTTATCACCGCTTTATTATGTCGTATATTGACCTAATCATACTAATCCCCATTGCCTATGGGCTTGTGCGCGGCTTAATGCACGGTTTTGTACAAGAACTCACTACGTTGGTATCGTTGATAGCCGCTATTGTCTGCACCAAATTGTGGGCTCCGGAAATGAGTCAATGGTTGTCTTCGGTGGTTACATGGGACGAAAAGACATGCCAACTGACCGCATGGCTGATCATATTCATTGCAGTGGCATTGCTCTTGCATTTGGCAGGTAAACTACTTAACAAACTGCTTAGTGCTATTTCCTTAGGAGGGATTAACCGATTAGCCGGTGCTATTTTCGGTGCAGCCAAATGGGCGCTGATTGTGAGCCTATTGCTTTGCGGCTTCGAACTCATCGACAATACATTCCACCTGCTCCGTCCTGAACAGAAATGTGAAAGCATTGCCTATGAACCAGTACGCAAGATTGCCGCCATTACATGGGATACCATTCAGAACGAAATGCAACAACACTAACCATGTACGCTTATTTGGGTATAGGAACCAATTTAGGCAACAAGACTGCCAACATAAATACCTGCCTGCACTTAATCAAAGAATATGCCGGCAGTATTGTACGCCGATCTACCATATACGAGTCCGCTCCGTGGGGATTTCGTTCTGACAATGCATTTCTGAACATAGCAGTCTGCATAGATACCCCATTCTCCCCCTTAGCATTGCTGAACGCCACACAACAAATTGAACGCCGCATGGGCAGAACCGAAAAATCGGTAAACGGCATCTATCACGATCGCATTATTGATATAGATATTCTACTATACGAAAACCTATTGATAGACACTCCTACACTGCAGATTCCACATCCTCACATAGCAGAACGCGACTTTGTACGCATCCCACTACAAGAAATTCTTCAACCGGATCACATTTTTTCCGTCAAAAACTTGCAGGAATAAAAAAAACGCACTACCTTTGCACTCGCTTTTGAGAGATAAAGCAACATGGTGGTTTTAGCTCAGTTGGCAGAGCATCGGATTGTGGTTCCGAGTGTCGTGGGTTCGAACCCCACATTCCACCCAAAGATTATGATTTAGCAGGTTAACTTGCTTAAAATCAAGAAAAAAACTTCAATTCTCACAATCAAGAGTTGAAGTTTTTTTGTTGGATTTTGGGAATGCATGAAAAGGGCGCATAGTAAAAACTCTGTGTAAGAAATATATTTTGTACCTTTGCATCAAAGAACAGAATGCAACGAAAAAGAATCCTTACATAGAGCTGGCTGAATGCCTGTTACCTGAAGAAATGGTATGTTTCGGCAGCGTATGGTGCTGGAGAATCTTATCCACATCAAATAATTGGCAGACCTTTGCTCTCATTAACTCCGAGTTGCTGCACAGAAACATACGTCGTTGTTGGACCATTTAAAGATAAATATGATGCTTCAAATGTAAAGAAATACCTTGAAACTAAATTTTTACGTTTTTTGGTATTGCTACGAAAGTCTTCTCAACACGCTTCCGCCTCTGTATATAAGTTTGTCCCAATACAAGATTTCATCTTGGACAGCGACATAGATTGGAGCAAATCGGTGTCGGAAATTGATGCACAACTCTATGCCAAATATGGACTTTCTGATGATGAAATCGCTTTCATCGAATCGATGATTAAACCGATGTAAAACATGCAATATACGAGAGCCAGTATCACACTCTTGCCCTTAATGACTTGCGAAATCCACGAGTCATTGATATTTATGTATTTATATGGTAATCATTTATTTATTATAATATTTGCTCTATTTTTGATACGCTATATTTCTCAAAATCATCTAAATGATTATATAACTGTCGTCTCATATTATAATCGTCAGGATTGTTTTCTTTGGCATCATAATACTCTACTACTTTAAAGGATGCACCAATGTCGCTAACCCGTCGTCCCAATTTAGTATCTGCACTATACTCTAATCGCAACAACAAAGCCTCAATACCACTTACTTCGTCAATTTCAATACTTTCACTTGTCGCTTCAAAATGTTTGTATAGTAAATTGAATAGACCAAAATATTTTACAACCTGATAACGGAGCATATTAAATACGAAATTTGCTGCCTTCCTAATTCCTTTATCAACATCTTGCTCTTTATTGATATGATAATTAGCAGTGCCTGCAAAGCCTCGTAAAATAAATGCTGAAATCATACCTGTTAAATAACAGTTCCCAGACACACCAGCTCCATTCTCTGCATAAAATCGTAATTTATCATTTTTAATAATTGGACGAATACTTTGGCATATAAGTTCAAGTCCGGGATTATATGACTTACGTTGACTAACAAAGCGTTTTATCAATTCTTTAATTTTATTTCGATCAGCAGGTGAAAATCTCGCGATAGTATTGTATAGATAGATTTTATCCTCGTAAGAAATTGTTCTAAATTCCTCAAAGCATGCATTGGGCATCACTCCACTATCCTTCATTCTATTCAGTTGGTCACGCCGTGCTATTTGTTCCTCTATAAGATAAGTTGGCTCGATTAGTATAATGTCAACATCCTGTTTTTCTATATTCTTATCAAAAAATTTATGTTGTAGCAAATCATCTTGTCCATTAATACATTTGCAGAATTCATTATCCAAAATAAAGTCCGTGATAGATAAATGACATATCACGGATTTTTTGTACTTTTGCAATCGGATTGAGGTAACTCTCTCCAAGACATATTGCTCAATAGCTTCACAATCACCACCACAAGTAAAGAGCAACAACTAATATTGGGACTGCCCCGAATATGGGCGCAGACTTCCCATATTTAGTTGTGGTTTGTGGTGAACCGTGAAGCGTATGGCGAATGTCTGCGCTTTTTATCATTAAAAAATAAAAGATATGAACAAATTCATCAGCACTCATGTTCTAAGCAAGGCAAAAATGGTTATATTGCTGCTAATTATGTCGTTTATGAGTTCTTTCGTGTTCGCTCAAAGTGAACCAGAAACAGCAAAGCCTTTAACTGATATGGAAGTTGTACGCAAAGTAGCAATTCTTGATATTGAAGGAAAGTATTATGAAGATGTTACGATGTCATTCAAATCAATAACCCCCGACTACTTTATATCAGACAAATATAAAGTTAAAGTAAAAGTCGTTGATAGAAATGGGAAATCTATTATGGGGCAGAAAATGAATTGTACAAATGGGCGTTTTGTAGTTGATTGATTTATAAAGTATTGCGTTTCTATGAAAGAAAATGAATTGTACAAAGACTGTGCATTTACTTGGCATTCATTGTGCATTTTGTACAAGAAACTGGCATTTAGATTGTGTATCTACTTGGCATCACTTGGCATTCATTGTGCATCGGGGCTTCAAACTGCGCTCATCTGCTGTGTTCGGACATAGTAGCACGGGTAATTCTTGATTTATATACATTATAGAGATACTATCTTCATTCACGAGGCAAAGAGTAAGCGAAACGGCTTCTTTTTACCCCTTTTTCTGTGCTATTTTACAGGGGTGGCATCTCCTTTCAACCGCCGCCAAAGAGCGCACCAAACGGGCTAAAAGACGTCTCACGCGCATTATGCACGCGCGCATAGCGCGCACATACGGGCTCGTTCGGGCGTGCTACGCGAGATATTAAGCATAGGCAAGCAACACCACCAAACAACGGCTCTTAAATGGCATTCAAACAACCATTAAACAGCATTCAAAGCCCCCTCAAATAGTGGTCAGAGCAAGTGTACACCTTGTTGGCAATAGGCTGACAAGGCGGCTCTGTTTTGATTGTAGCGAGGAGTGTTATAGGGGATTTTTCGCGAGAGGAATATAGTCGTTTGAGGAACTCTCGTCTGTGGTCAAGAATTAGACAAAAAATAGCATTGGAACTACAAATGGGACTACAAATGGGACTACATAACTCCGCCCAAAAACGGCATGAGTTTGCCCCTAAAATGCACAAAAATGCCTCGAGTTGACCCCCATAATACATAAAAACGGCTCGAGTTTTTTGCTATAAACCTACAAAAATCAGTATTTTATCCTAAAAACAGGGCGTTTTTGTGCTTGTCTCGGCGTTTGGGGGCTATTCTTTGTGTATTTTTCGATCTAAAAATAAACACATTTGAGTGCATTTTACAACCGTATCCTATTGTTATTCTAAGCGTATAACCCCGATGACAATGGATAAAGAACGCACATCAGACTTCGGCAACTCAAAAGGCGGATACTTTGGGTTGTCAGATTGGCATATAAGCATGTCTTGATTGGTCTCGGAAGGGAACAGGCGTTTGACCATTGCTCCTTGGTTGCTATCAATCACATAGATTTTTCCCCACTGGAAGAATGTGATCTCATGAATCTTACGACAAGCGAGCAAATCGCCATTGCTATATTTTGGGTACATAGATGAGCCTGATACACGGATAAGATACTCTGCACCTGCCACTTCAAACTCTGGTACACTATATCGTCTACACTCCGCAAGGGTTACGCCTTGCACATCTATTCCATTCCAACCAGCAACCACCTCAATAGGGATTAGCGGAATACCTTGCTTCGTATTGACAGAATCACAATGATCAGCGATGGAGATAACTGATTCACCAACTGGTATGTTTTCATCTTTGGATCGGAGCATTTCTCCCTTTCCTGTAAGCAACCATTCTATGGAAAGTTGTGGAAAAAGTTCCATAATCTTACATAAAGTATCGCTCTTTAATGTAGAGTTGGTGGATAGGAATTTGGCAATCTTCCCATCTGACGAGCCTATTAAGGCTTCAAACTGCCGAACACTTAAACCATTTTCTTCCAGGAAGAATCGTAATCTCTCGTTCATTGTAGCCTACATTATCCTTAAAAATACAACAATGTGCACTTTTGTTGAAAATTTTCCACAAAATATTTTGCAGTGTGGAATTTATTCCGTATCTTTGCACTCGGATTTGAAAGTATCAAATCTTTGCACAAAGGTAGCGAAAAAAAATGACATAACCAAATAACATGTTGTATAATATGAAAAAACAGTGTAGAATAATCACGATTAGGCGTGGGGACGTCAAGGCATTGGCACAATTATTTGGCGTTACGCCGGCGACCGTATGGAATGCGCTCAATGGCAAAACTCAGAGCAAGACTGTAGAGCGCATCAGAAAAGCCGCCCTGAATAGAGGGGCTATAGAATTGCATAGTAATGACTAACTAATAGGGAGTGGCTATGGAAAGTATTATGGCATTTATTCAGTTGTTGTTGGCTGTCTTTCTGACACTGCTATCAATTACGCAATTAGTGGGTCAATGGGTGTTGGCGGGCGAGTTCAGACCCTATATGGTGCTGCTCATCGTGATGGTATTGCTGTGTGGTGTATTCGTTCATCAGGCATGGAAAGAATGGCAAGATACACGCACTAACAAATGACAGTACGCTCCGCTCACGCTCAGCACAGACAGAGCGGCAAGACACACGGCTGTGAAAGACTGCATAAAATTGGTGCAGGAAAAGTAAAAGCCTATGAACACCATGCGGGAAGAGTTACCCCGCCATAGTCCACAAATAAAACACAGTATGCAATTATACAACAATATATTAGCGATAGAAGCGAACTGGCTGATTGAACAAGGTATCATGAGTCAAAGGAACTATGGTGCTTTGCGTGATAGACAAGACCTTCAGGTGGTTCGTCGTGGTTGTCGTGGTCAGGAAGCATTGGTTAGTTTCGAGAGTCTTCCAGAGCGTTTCAAGCGCAAGGTGTTGGCGATAGTGCCTAATCCATACAAGGCGGTACAAGTCAATATGGTAGAGAGTTTCATCGAACACAGCGCAGAAGTAAGTGCCTTCTTTGATGGCTATCGGCTCGGCGATGACAAGCATCTGCCGGTGGATAAGCGTCGCGAGTACTACATGAATGCCATTGTGCTGGAGGGTATTGGTCGCTTGATAGCGCAGCGTGCTGCTAAACGCAGAGCATTGGGACACACCTCGGTGCGCTTCTGGAGCGAGATAGCGGACGCAGTGCAAGACCTTGACAGGAGTCGTTATCCGCATGCGCTGCCAGCCAATGCCCGCAGTCTGGAACGCAGATACAAGCAATACAAGGCGGAGGGATACGAGAGCCTTATCCACAAGGCGTTTCTGTCGTCGAAAAAGAATGCGGCAAAGGTGGCGGACGAGAAGCAAGAGAGTCTGCTGGTAGAACTGATAGGTAGTCCGAATAACTTGGACAATGCACAGGTAGCCAAGATATACAATTCGGTGGCAGACGTCATGAGTTGGAAACAGATTACCTCCTCTACTGTGGCGGTATGGCGCGACAAGGTAGACAGCATTACTTTTGCGCGCAGGCGAGGTAGCCGTGAGTACAACAATCAGAAAACGATGCAAGTGAAACGCAGTGCGCCAACCTATCCGCTGTACTATTGGACGACCGACGGCTGGGACGTGGAACTGATGTATCAAAGACGCACGACCAACAAAGACGGTAAGCAAGTGACGATATTCCATGAGAAAGTGACAATGGTGATAGTCTTGGACGCCTGCTGCAAGTACCCAATCGGCTACGCCATCGGCGACTATGAAAACCCCAATGTGATAAAGGAAGCATTGCGCAATGCTGCCAAGCACACGGAAGAACTATTCGGGCAGATGTACAGGACACAGCAGATACAGAGTGATAACTACGGTCGTGGTGCGCTCAAGCCCTCTTATGTCGGCATATCCGGTATCTACACTCCAGCCAAGGTAGGTAATGCCAAAGCGAAAATCATAGAGCCGTGGTTTAGGTATTTCAATAAAAAATACTGTCAGATGCAGAAGAACTGGTCGGGTTACGGCGTGACAAGCAAGAAAGAGTTGCAGCCGAATAGTGAGTACCTGAATAAGTACAAGAAAGAATTCCCCGACTTTGCGGGCGTATGCGAGCAGGTGGTTCGTTTCTTGGAGATGGAGCGCAGGGAGTTACGGGACAAGTACATGGCACTATTTAATGAGATGCCGGCAGAAAAGCGTATTCCGCTTCCCTTTGACCAGTATCTGATGCTATATGGTACAGACAATGGCAAACGTCAGTTGCTGCAGGGTAATGGTTTGACGCTAACCATAGCGGGGAAGCAATATCAATACGATTGCTTTGACCACGATTTCCGCGACCATGCTTCTACCCGCTGGCAGGTGCGCTACGACCCCGACGACATGCGCAAGGTGCTGGCCGTGAACGAAGACGAAACGTTGCACTTTGTATTGGAAGAGAAATACATACAGCCTATGGCATTGGTGGAGCGTAAAGAAGGTGATTACAAGGAACTGCAAAGGGTATTCGCATTCAACGAACGGCAGAGCGAGCGCATCAGCAGGAAATTGGGTAAACACGCAGAGAATGTAGATAACCTGCTGAATAGTCGCAAGGAGTTAGCCAACTTGCAGAAATTCCTCATCACGGATAGCACGGGTCAGCATAAGAACCAGCGTAATAAAGTTCGGTTGCAAGTGAGCGATGCGGAAGTGGTGGAGGAAGAAGAAAAGAGGAATACAGAGATTGACCTATACGACGAATACTAAATTACAAACCGACAAGACAAACCGACAAAACAACGTAGGATATGGAAGAGATAAAGAAACAACAGATGGTGAATACGCTTCGTTTGTATTGCGAGCGTTATGAGAGTCAGAACAAGGCAGCCCGCTCGCTGAAAGGCGTATCGGCGGGGACGATAAGTCAGATGCTGAACGGCAACTGGGAGTTGATAAAAGACGAGATGTGGCGCAATGTGGCGGCACAGACAGGCTACAAGGACGAACGCTGGGCAGCCGTGGAGACAGGGGACTACAAGCGTATGATGGCATTGTTGCAAGATGTGCAGGCAAACAATCTGGTGATGGGTATCACAGGCGACGCGGGTGCGGGCAAGACCTTTGCCTGTAAGCAGTACACGCAGAGCAATAAGCAGGTGTATATGCTCTGCTGCAATGAGTACTGGAACCGCAAACTCTTTCTTACGGAGTTACTGACCGCCATGGGTCGCGACTACACGGGCTACACCGTGGGCGAGATGATGCAGGAAGCCGTCCGCACGCTCAAGATGCAGGAGTCGCCCCTGCTCATCCTCGATGAGGCGGATAAACTGAACGACCAAGTGCTGTATTTCTTTATCACTTTGTATAATAATTTGGAAGATGAGTGCGGTATCTTGCTCTGTGCAACGAGCCATTTGGAGAAACGCATTCAGCGTGGTGTGAAACTGAATAAGAAAGGTTATTCGGAGATATGGAGTCGTTTGGGGCGTAAGTGTATCCGTCTGAAGGGTGTTACAGCAGCAGATGTGGTGGCTATATGTGAAGCGAATGGTATAACAGAGCGAACGGAAATAAACAGTGTATTAGACGATTGCGAGAGTGATTTGCGTCGTGTGAAGCGGCGTGTACACGCGTTAACCTGCAAGCACAATCAGTAATAGTTATGGCAAAGCGCGCGTTGACAGTAAACGACATTCGGGCATATAATCCGACCTTGCTTCCCTTTGACGGTGATTGGTTGTCCGGTATCGGCATGCCTGAGCGGACAGGTAGTTGGATAGTATGGGGTAATAGTGCGAATGGTAAGACCCGCTTTGCCTTGCAGTTGGCAAAGTATCTATGCCGTTTCGGCAAGGTAGCCTACGATAGTTTGGAAGAGGGCTTGAGCCTATCGATGCAGCGTGCGATTGCGGATGTGGGGTTTTCCGATGCGGAGCAGAAGCGAAACTTCATACTCTTAGACAAAGAACCAATAGATGAACTGATCGTTAGACTGAAAAAGCAGCGCAGTCCGCAGATAGTGATAATAGACAGCCTCCAATACACGGGTATGAGTTACACCGACTACAAGATGCTACGCGACAGTTTTCGTAACAAGTTATTCATTTTTATCAGCCATGCGGACGGCAAAGAGCCGAAGGGGAATGTGGGTAAAGCCGTACGGTACGATGCGTTTGTGAAGATATATGTTGAGGGGTATAAAGCGATGATACAGAGTCGTTACGGTGGCGGTGCTGAATATATCATTTGGGAAACTGGTGCAACACAATATTGGGGATAGAAACAGACAGTACAATGAAAAAGACTTTTATAGAACAACAGAAGAGCCGACTTATCAAACAGTTTCATATACTGTTGGGGCAGGCGGGTATTCAGAATGATGGTAAACTTGCCATGTTGTCATCTTATGGTGTATCCAGCAGCAAAGACCTGACTGTGTATGAACTGGCTGAATTATGCGGTAAGTTGGATAGTATGGTGCATCCTGCTTACAAGGAATTAGACCAATGGCGTAAGCGGTTGATAGGGGCTATCGGCAAGTATTTATCTGCTATGGGCAAGGATGGTAACGACCTACAACAGATAATGGCGATAGCCTGTAGAGCCGCGAAGACAGATACATTCAACCACATATCCAAAGACCGTTTAAAAAGTCTTTACAATGCGTTTAACAAGCGTCAGAAGGATATTCGGGCAGTGGAAGATTTGAGTAAAGAAACCGTAATAGGGCAAATATCCATGTCCGCATTTGGAGTGATTGCCGAAGCATAACAACATAAATAACCATTAAAAACAAGTATTATGGAAGAGAAAACAACTATTCAGATGACCGCCTCCGAAGCGGAAGAGTTTGCAGCCTTCAAAGCAGCGCAAGCACAAAAAGTAGCCGAAGAAAAGCGAAAAGCCGACCTTATGGCTTACAACACTTTGGTTGATGAGACCATTCAACAAGCGATGCCTTTGCTCACCGAAGTGAGTAGTGCTATATCGCATACCAAGCGCATTGTGATGGAGCAGTTCCGCAATGCGCTCACACTCAAAAGCGATATGCTCAAAGTCAAAGAGGGGCAGAGAAGCCATACCTTTACCAACTCACAAGGTACGCAGCGCATCACCTTGGGATACTATCAGCGTGATGATTATCGCGACACCGTCGAAGACGGCATTGCCATGGTGCGCGAAGCCATAGAAAGCATGGCAACCGATGAGCAGAGTCGTGCATTGGTACAGGCTGTGTTGCGACTGTTGGCACGCGATCAGAAAGGAACATTGAAAGCGAGCCGCGTATTGCAATTGCAAAAACTGGCAGATGATAGCAACAACGACCGATTCAAAGAGGGAGTGCGCATTATTCGGGATAGTTATCAACCCACAATATCCAAACAGTTTATTCGGGCAGAAGTCAAAGATGCAAACGGAGAGTGGAAAGCCGTCAATTTAGGAATGACTGAGGCGTAACCATTTCCGCTGATAGCCTATGAGATGATACAAGACAGGTAATACGAACAAAATAAATACTCCACACAACAGATGTCTTACACCAAGAAATACTTTCTACAACGCGTCAAAGCAGTCAATGAGGTCTATTTGAAATGCCACAAACAAGGGATGTTCAATGAATACATTTATCAACATCACATCAAATGGCAGTTTCACATATCTCGTAGTACATTCTACGAGTACCTCACTATTCCCTACGCAGCGCAGTTGAAAGAAATAGAACGGCGTGAGGCAGCGGAGAAAGAGCAGAACCCAAGGCTTTTTGACGAGCACTAAGCAGCAGGCTATAGCAATACACAGTACCGCCCAACTTTTGACAAGGTTGGGCGGTACTGTGTATTTATCTGGTTGGTTAACAATAGGCTGACCTATCCGTAACATGGCATTGATAGGTTTCGATGTTGTCTTGCAGTTCATCAAAATCGTGGTCGGTGCTACTCTGTGCGAGTGTGAGTGCATCCATGATACTGCCATTCTCATCCATAGCATGCAGCCCATGCAAGGTGTGATTGATGCGGTCGAGTAAGTCGAAGACTTTGATGTTTTCCGCCCATGGTGAGACTCGGCTGTCGGTGATGACATGTAAGTGTATCTGTATAGCGGCTTCTCGGACTCCGTGCAACAGGTGTCGCCATTCGATGGCATCAAACTCAATCAAGACGGCGGGTGTGAGAAACGGTTGCTCTCCTTCGCTATAGGTGAGTTGATTGTTGAAAAGGTCAATATGCGCGATTTCGGGTAGCATTTCCAGCGCAGCGGTAATCTGTTTATAGAGTGTTTTCCTCATTCGTGTAATGGGTGTTTAATTGTTTTTCAATCGTTCTTTAATCTGTTCAGAAAGGTTTTCTAAATGTGCGTTCACAATACTTTCTACGGCTTTTTGTACTTCGGGTGCATCGCCAATGAATTGTCGTTGTGGAATGTGTATTTTGCTCCCAACTTTCATTAATGCGAGTGAATACCACCGTTCGGCTTCGGCATTCATACGCATGCTGGCTTTGCTGATACTCCCCGACTTTTTGTAGCGTACCTGTCCTGCACATTCATAGTATTTCGCCCAGAAAAATCGTTTCATCTTGGCAGTAACTGTAATCTCTCCACCTTCGTTGTGTATGGCAGCGTAGGGTACGGAACTGGTAAACACAACCGACTGACCTTGTACGCGTGCACGGATAGAACGGCGCAGTGCCCCTGTCTGTAACATAAGGCTGCCTTTGCCTGCATGACGGCGGTCTTTCCAACGATGCGAGAAAAAGGCTTTGCGCTCGAAGTTACGATCGAACTCATCGGTGATTTCGACACGAATGTCGTTCAATATGTCATTCAATAGTTTATTTGTGGGCATAGTCCATTTTTTGCGTATGAATACTTGCACATGTCAAGAAAAAGCAGTATTTTTGCACTACAAATGATGCAGGCGAAAGGTTACATCCTTAGTCTCTGCCGGGTTTCACCGAGAGGTGAACTTCCTGCCGAGAGGAAAATAAGGAGGGTTTTCGTTGGCATCTTTTTTTATGGTCTTTCGCGTTGCAAAATACCTTTTCCTTTCATAAATCGCTCGAGTTCTTCTACTGTTTGACAATAGCGTCGTTCGGTGTGTGGATAGTAGGATTGCGTGCTTAATTTCAGATGTAGCCACTCTCCGTTTTCATCTTTGGCAACTTGCTTGGCTGCTAAACTACCACTATCCGTACCTGTTTGCAGATACCATCCCTGTATTCGACTCCAGACCCGACAGGTTCCTGTAAGAGCAACAAAGAACCGCCCTTGTGGGTGATAGAAGAATCGCTCTGAAAGAAACTCTGCGGGATGTACCGTTTCTGATTGGTTGATAGTGATTTCTCTAAATCCCATGGCTCTGAGGATGTCGGGATGTAGAAATGTTTTCTTGCGCAGACAAAGTGCTACGGATTGGTTCTTTTTGTCGTGCAATCGGTCGATACGCAGACGTGTGTGATGTACTCGTTCTTCGAGCGTGAGAGAACATAGTTGGTTCATCAGGCTCCGCTCTTGGTCGTTTTGCGGAATGAGCGTGAGTGTAGGTTTGCCCGTATAGGGGCATGCTTCAAAAATGGTTTTCATATTGGATTGTTGATTGGTTTGATGTCGTTTTGTCGTATAAATATCAGTTTCTGAGCGAATTATTTTGTTATTCAAAATAAAAGTAGTACCTTTGTAATCACAATCTATGAAACTACCAACGCAAATATCGAAAATTGTAGATCCACTAATTAAACAATATGGTGGAACTGTAAAATCCATTGGTCAATATCAAGGGCAGGATGCTTTTTATTATGCCGTAGATGACTTAGATGCTGACATCTGTTATTTGTATCTATGGAATGGTAAAACAGTAGATACGCTTACAGGTTCTCTTGCTGGTAGTATAATTGATTCATTGCTCAAAGATTGATATAAATTTCGTATTAAAGATTTTATCATCCACCCTTAAAATACCGCGTTTAGGTGTCGGGCGTATTGTTCCACTATCACATAGTTCATCAATTGGGCGTACAGCACCTAAAGAGACATTGTATTCTTGAGGCTCAATATATTTGAGACTGCCATCCTTGAAGCGTTGTAGTATAGTAGCATGAGCACCTCCGTGTTTCCATGCAATCGTCAGTATATATACCCCTTCCTCTTTGCACGCTTCTTCAAAATAATCCCGATACCTTTTGGCTGTCATTTGTGCGTAGCCTTTATTGACCATCCAACTATAGGTGGTTAGTGGTGTACAAGGGCTGCCATCTGCATTCAACCATGCTTCAAAAGAGTGTTGACGTGACAGGTAGTCCGATAATGAGTCGGGGGTATTGCCTTTTGCTTTCACATCGAAACCTCGAAGTCTCAGAACATAGGCAGGAGCACATGTCTGACAGTTGATACTGAATGGCTTGTCACGTTTCGGGTTATAGTTCGGATTCTTATTAAAACGCTCCTTGGTTACAGGATCCATATACTTCCCTTTCGAGTCCGGAATATATTCTAACACATGGTGTGGATTAGCACTTTGTCTATCGGCATCTTCTATTGACATTGGTTTTTGTTTCTTTATTCCCATCTTTTCCTCAATATCTATACAATTCAAAGCGATGGCTCTTTTTGTATCATCTGATATATTATTAGGTAGTTCTTGCATGATTTCGCCTATGCGTTGTTCTTTATTGATAATATCTTTTGCCGGTGTAGGTGCTTTGTAATAGGGGTGTTTAGGTGGGAAGACCTTTTGCTGTTTTCCAGGATTGAAACGGAATATCTGTTGTTTTGGTGATGCGGTGGCTTGTTGTCCTGCAGCGATGGCTTGTTGGCTGTCGGTGATGGGGTATTTTCCTTTTCGTACTTGTACAACTGTGCATCGACAGTTCCATCCGAGTGGCGGGTAGTAGTTGTCCCAGAATTGGTCGTTGATAGGTAGCGTGATGCCCTGCAACGCAGCATGGTCTTCGCGCACGCGGTCGTCTCCTGCGGTGCGGTATTGCAGGAGATAGCGGTCGCCATCTTTCTCGAATTGGTTCCATTTGGCAGCCATTTGCGCGCTCTGTACAGCGAAGTTGTACTCTGCTTGCAGATAGGCGCGGTTGTAGGTGTTGTGTATATGCTCAATATCTTTTCTGAAATTGTCGAACGTTTTGAAGCCTCTATCGTTGTTTTTCAACAATCGGGACGCCTCTTGCAGTTGGTGGTAGGTTTTGCAGCCCGAGAAGATAAAGGTGTCTCGGTCTAAGGCAGCGGTGAGTGAGTCGGGTATTTGGTATGTGATTCCTTTTTGGAGTCCGTTTTTAAGTATTCGGTATGTTTCGTTGATGAGTTCTTTTGCGGGTTGTTGTGTGAGCATGTCCGCCTTGAATTCTTGTTGTTGGTGTAGCCACTGTGCAGCCTTGTCGAAGACGGTGGTGTCGAAGATAGGTGTGTTGTGTTCTGCCAGTGTTTCGTAGTTCTCTTGGTAGAGTTGGCGTAGTGCGTGGTGAAATTGTGCGTATGGGCTTTCACCCGCCCTTATGCGAAAAAATGGTCATCTCCTTCGTGTGCGGAAAGCGTGGATAGGTCTCGTCGTCCTGTGATGGGTATGCCGTATTTATCGATGAAGTATTTGGGATCGATTTCGTATCCTCCTTGCACGAGCATCTGCTCTACGGTGCGCATGTCTTGTGGTGTGTATTGTTCGGTGTCGTCCCACTCGAAACGGCATCCATCGACGGGAAACCCATGCTGTGCCATGAATGGTAATAACTTATCGTTGACGGTATTGGCGATGAGCGATTTGTCTTTATCCACTACATTTTGGAATACTTCCAAGTGTACCTCTGATTGTGAGAGGCTGCTTCCTGAGTCGATGGTCATGGTTTGGTTGAGTATGCCTTTGCTGATGTCGCTATTGGCTTTGTCTATTCGTTTGTCGTAGACATTGTATGCGTCTGCCCGGCTACTCTCTTTGATTTCGATGTCGGTACCTTCTTGGAATACGCCGTAGAATGCGGCTCCCATTCGTTGTAGCATTTGTTCTATTTTGCTGCGTTCTTTTTGGTCGGTAGCAGTAGTGTGCGCTATTCGTATGGGCATACCAAAGATTTCCCCGAACCCATCCCAAAATGCAAGCATATTCTTTTTGCTCAGTGCTGCAGGTGCGCATTTGAGCAGTAGCCCAAGGTCGTGTGTTCTTCCGACTTCGATGCACCATTGTGCCAAGTTTCCTTCTCGATATGGAACTCCTGCGAGGTGTGTATCGCCTTGTCGTTTGACAATAACTCCGTATTCTGGAATAACATGTCGCCGAGGAACGAGTTGTACATATTGGAATCGTAGTGTTCCGGTGGGTGATTGCACCGGTGTTCCAAACTCTATTAACGAGTGCCCATAGTATCGGCTATCTAATATGAAGTCGATGAAGTCGGCAAACCACTCGGAACGAAGCATTTCTGTGGCTCGTTCGTCTTTCTTTCCTGTTTTATCGACCAACTTGTATTCGCCCTTGGTCGCCATGCCTTTGCGCTGGCTGATACAGCCGGTCAGATGCAAATCAATGTCCACATCGGTATAGATGTTTAGCAAGGGTATGCGGTTGGGGTTCTCAATGTTGATTGCCCGTTGCCATGCCAACCGCCAGTCGCCGATGTCTTTCTTGGTGAGCATCTCGGTCTGCCGTTGCAAATCCACTATGATACGTTGTGTCTGCTCGCGGTCGATACCACGAGTGCTGCGCAATGCCTGCCGCATGGCGGGACTGAGGTTGTCGTTGTTCTTGAATAAATTGAATAATGCCATGTTAGTAGTCGTATTTGGATTTGCTCATACCTCCATAGAGGACAGGTGTTCCGATGTCTTCTCCTGTGCTATTGGTGAGTGTGGGTAGTAGTGGTGTTGCTTTGCCTGTTTGTACATCTCTTAGCCATGCGATAGCGTTTTTGTATCTGTTTTCTCTAATCTCGAAACCTATGCGCTTAGGGAGCCATGCGATAAGGTGATAGAGTGCGACATCGCAAGTGATCATGATTAGTTGTGGGTTGCGTGCGTTGTTGTTCTGTGCGAATGCTTTGTTGACATCGTATCGCGAACGAAGATAACTGCTCACCTCCTCTATGGCATAGTTGATAGCGCGTTGTAGGTTGTTGTTGTCTTGTTGGTGTATGACGGCAAGCGTGTTGTCATCGCAGACCGCTTTGAAATCGTCGATTGTTATGAAAGCCATTGTTGTAGTGTGTTTGAAGTGATACGGCGTTTGTAAACATCTATCCACTTGAGGTTTTGTCGAAATACTCCTTTCTTTCTCATCGTGCGGAACAGAGGTCGATTGAGTATATATGGATAGCCGCAGATGTTTGCTACGATATACTTGTTGGTTGTGCGGTATTGGTTACGTTTGTTGCACACTCGAATGGCGTGTTTGAACCGCCAATAGAGGCATATGTTTTTGAATAGTTTTACCATGTGTGTTTGCTATTATGATACCTACCCACGATAGGTTCAAATGTGTTTTGTCTTGTTCGTTGTTGTAGTTTGTAGATGGCTCCTTCGTCAGCATCGGGCGCGTCATCGTGTCCGGACATGCCTTTCTCAAAGGCGAGTGTTTGCTCTAATCCGGCGAGCATATCGGGGTCGTTTCGTTTTGCTTCGTTGTAGAAGACGAGACCACGCTCCCACAGGGGTGAGATAGCCTCGATGCGCTGGAACTTATCGGGCTTCTTGCGCTTGTCCGGGATAATGGGCAGTTGGTAGCCACGCAATTCACCCTCGCGCGTAAATTCGTCCAAGATGATGTCCTGCATGAAATTCGCCTCCATGTAGAAGGTGACAGCCACATCCTGTTTGTGCAACCGCTCATAGAGGTCGTATAGCCAGCGTACCATCTCCACGACCGTGCATTGGCGAACAAAAGCAGCGATGTGGTGCAATTCGCCCGATTTGGTCTTGCCCCAAAGTTTGGCCGCCTTGTAGTCGTTCTTGGTGGTAGGTTTGAAAGAGGGGTCTATGTAGAGTACCAGTTCGGCATATTCTCGTAGCGGTAATATGCGTTTCCATCGTATCCATTGTGCTCGGAATACGGCTCCTTCATTGATGGGATTGTTCATGTACTCTTTTTGGAATGCGCGGTACCCCATGAATTGCTGCATTTCTGCTATTCGTTCTTTAGACCAGAAGGCTGCCCATGTAGGATTTCCTTTGTTGTCGAGTACATTGACTTTACTGACAAACACGCCATTCGTAGCAGCGATTTTGGCAAGTACAGAGTTTTTGCCAATGAGGTTTCCGACCATAATAAATCGCCCACCCATAGCCCCAAAACATCCGAACAATGCTTCTTTAACCCAATCGGTGAGTTTGCTGACCCGGCTTTCGTTCTTGCATAGTTCATCATCATCCAAGTCGTCAATAACAATGTAGTCGGGGCGATTGTTTCTGTGTCGTAATCCACGGGGGGATTGTCCGCGTCCTAAAGCAAAGAATGCGCATCCATCGGCTGTTACGAATTTTCCTTCCTGCCAATCTCCTGCGTTGTATTGTTTCCCGAAATCATGGATATACCGTTTGTTGTATTGCAGTTCTGCCTGTATATCTCCGAGCAGTATGTTGGCATTGTCTTCGCTTTTGCCTACTAATACCATCACATTGATTTCACGCTGTTTCTGGCACTTAAGCCACATCGGTATCATAATATCCATATGTGTACTCTTAGCATGCCCGCGTGCCCATTTGAATACTGCGCGCAAATTTCGCGTACGCAAAATTTTCTTTGCTGCGTCTATATGGAATGTTGCAGATGGTATAATATCACCTGTTTCACGATGCGTACAATAGTGTGGAAAATAATAACTCACAAAAAAAGCATAATCACGACGAGCATGTTCTATTCTTGCCTGCCGTACTGCCTCTGTTTCCATCTTGTTGATGGTACTCATGTTTTGAATGGTGGCACATAACTCTTTCCATTGCCTAACGGCATCTTTCTGTGAGATAGCCATAGTTACTCTGCAGCCGTGATGTTAATACTATTCAAGCGTTCTCCGATGAAAAGGTCTTGATAACGATTCATTGTCTTGACTAATTCGGGCGTCAATTCAGGGTCTAAATTCATGCGCGCAATTAACCATTGATTATAATATGTGAAGACCTCTATAATGGTAACAATGTTGGTCTGTTTGTCCAATTTCTCTACTGCAGATGCTGCTTTACTTATTTCATCCGCAGTCCACTCTTTACTCTCTAGTTTCTCATCAATCTGCAGTAGCATCTTATTTACGAGTTCCTTGCGTGTTATAGTCTTTGCAGCACGCAAACTGTCCCATTGTCCATCGCGAACCCATGCCGAGATGGTGTTACGACTCACCCCTATTTTTTCAGCGATTTCTTTTTGTGTGTCGCCCTGCATGTAGTACATACGGGCTAATTCCTTTCTTTGATTTTGTTCTAACTCTTTCTTTGCCATAATGTAGTTAATTGCTCTTTTGCATGCAAAAGTAGTTTATTTTAGTAGGGCATTCAAAGAGTTGTTTGGGGCTTGGATGGTTCTTTTTAAGGGTTGGACATTTCTTTGGAACGGGCTGAATATACGAGTACTTTTGCACAAAAATCAGCAATGAATATGTCAAAAGAAGTAATAATTAGTAACTCCACTTTGAACTCTTATGGTTTTCGCGTTCTTACAAGTGGCATTGACCTTACACAATATCAGCGCAACCCAATACTCCTATGGATGCACATGCGTCCATGGCGTGGTACGACCGATGAGGTCATGCCCTTGGGGCGTATTGAAAATCTGCGTATAGAAGGCGACAATCTGATTGGTACACCGGTGTTTGATGATCAGGATGAGTTCGCCCAAAAGGTAAAAGCGAAATGGGATGCGGGTATCTTAAAAATGGTGTCAGCCGGTCTTGATGTAATAGAACAGAGCGATGCTCCTGAAGTATTAGTACAAGGTCAGAGACGAGCAACCGTTACGAAGTGTAAATTGCGTGAAGTGAGCATCGTAGACATGGGTGCGAACGATGACGCGCTTGTGCTATATGAGAATGGGAAAATGATAAAACTATCCGATACAGAGGGGATAGATACAATACAACCAATTAAACAACAATTAAATACTTATCAAATGAAAGCAATTGCTTTGAAATTAGGTCTGGCGGAGCATGCCAGCGAAGCAGAAGTTTTGACCGCCATTGGTAATTTGCAAGCGGAAGCGGCTTCTTCAGTAGAACTTCGTTCTGAGATAGAACAGCAAAAAGAAGATGCGATCGTTGGTGCAGTAGATCATGCGATTCAATTGCAGCGTATCACGACGGATAAAAAAGACCACTTTGTGTCACTGGGCAAACAAGTAGGTTTGGAAACACTACAGAAGACTTTGGAACTGATGCATCCGGCAGTACGCCCAAGCAGCATTATTGAGCCGACCTCTATCGATAGTGGTTACAAAACATTGCGTGATGTACCGTCAGATAAGATAGCGCAATTGCGTGCAGAAAACTCCGCACTATACAATCAGTTGTATAAAGCAGAATATGGTATTGCGCCGGTGAATGATTGAAATCAGATGTAAGAACTAACATTATTATTTATAGAAAATGAAAAAGCATTTTAATGTATTGGCAGTTGTATTGAACTGCGTTATGGGTGGTGGTTTGTGTGCCATTGTAGGCGTGGCCCCGGTTATTGGTATGTTGTGTATGAACCTGTTGGCGTTTGTGTCTCCTTTGTTGGGGATTGGTGGTTTGCGTGTGGGTTTGTATGCCGAGATATGGACAGGTGAGACGATCAAGTCGTTTCGTAACAGTGTATCCTCTTTGGGTTGGCTGAACAAGATTCGTTCTTTTGATGCTCAGGTGGCAGGTAATAACACGATCAACTTTGTGGATTTGGGTGGCGATCCGACAGTATTGGTGAATAACACCTCGTATCCGATAGGTGTAGAGAGTTTGTCTGATGCGAACAAAGCGATTGGTTTGGATAAGTATCAGACGAAAGCCACGAATGTAACAGATGATGAGGCTCGTGGTTTGAGTTATGATAAGATGGGTAGTGTGATTGATCGTCATCGTGAGGTGGTGGATGCTGAGAAGTACGCTCGTGCTTTGCATGCTTTGGCACCGACAGAGGATAGTAAGAAAACTCCCGTGTTGGTTACCAGCGGTGCGGCAGATGGTATGCGTAAACGCTTGGTGGTGGCAGATCTGATTGCGTTGAAGGCGAAATTTGATGCGTTGAAAGTGCCAGTGCAGGGTCGTGTGTTGGTGTTATGTCCTGAGCATGTGAACGACTTGCTGCTGGAAGACAAGAGTTTTGCCAATCGTTATAACAACACGACAACGGGCGCGATAGCCAACCAGTACGGTTTTGAGATATATGAGTATGTAGATTGTCCTCAGTTTGATGCTTCGACGAAGAAAAAAATGGCATATGGTGCAGCCTCTACGGACGCAGCCCGCACGGCATCGGTGGCATTCTACGCGCCTCGTATGATGAAAGCCACGGGTGAGACCAAGGCGTATATTGATGAGCCCGACACGCAGCACCAAGAGTGGCGTTATAATCTGCGTCATTACTTCATTTGCCTTCCGCTCAGGAACGAGGCTATCGGTGCTATTGTGAGTGATATAGAAGGATAAAGAGTAGAAACAATAAAAAGATAAGAACGGATATGTTACCTTATGTAAAAATTGATTTTTCCAACGGTGCGTTGGGAAGTGTGAGCGAGAGTGCGGATAGTGTAGTGGGGTTGGTATGTACGGCAAGTCCTGTTGCAGGTAAGTTGGAGTTATGCAAGCCTTATATTCTGTACCGTTTGGATGGTTTGCGTGATTTGGGTATATCGTCAGCGTCGGATGATGCGAATGCGTATCTCTATGAGCAAGTTCGTGCGTTTTATGCTCAAGCAGGCGAAGGTGCTGAACTATGGCTGTATGGTGTATCGAACACGGTGAAACCATCGGAGGTGGTGGATGTGAATGGTGAGTATGCTAAGCGTTTGATAGAGCAAGCGAATGGTCGTCTGCGTTGTTTAGCCGTAGCATATGCACCGGGCGAAGGCTACCAAGCCACGATGAAGGATGGTTTGGATTCGGATGTATTGACGGCAGCGCGTGCAGCCCAAGCGTTGGCAGAATGGGCGACAAACAGTCTGTATGCTCCTCTGTTTGTGGTATTGGCGGCACATGGCTACAGCCCCGAGCACATTGTAGATTTGGCTGATTTGACGGAGTACAACTATAATCGTGTGGGTTTGCTGATAGGCGATACGGTTCGATCAAGCAAGGGTGCTGCCATCGGAGTATTGGCAGGTCGTATTGCTGCTTGTCCGGTGCAACGACATATAGGTCGGGTGCGTGATGGTGCTCTGAACATAGAGAATGTGTACATAGGCGACCAAGAGGCGTCGAATGCGGATGTGGAGACCTTGCACAACAAGGGTTTTATCACCTTCCGTACCTTTACGGGTAAGAGTGGTTATTTCTTTACGGATGACTGTTTGGCAACGGCAGTGTCGGACGATTACCGTTCGATAGCGCGTCGCCGCACAATAGACAAAGCCTATCGCATTTGCTATCAAACGATGTTGGAGCATGTGAACGACGAGATACCCGTATCGAACGAAGGCACGCTTATTCCAGCGATGTGCAAGAGTTGGGAAACGGAAATAGTAACTGCTATTGTCAATCAGATGGGTGTGAACAACGAATTGGGTACAGACCCGACGGACGCTACGGACAACGGTGTGCAGTGCTTTATCGACTATGCTCAGCGTGTGCTTGCCACGAATCGTATCGATATGGCCGTACAAGTGAAGCCCTACGGTTATGCGAAGTATATCAATATAAATTTGGGTTTCATAACCACTAACACGGAGGAATAAACAATGGCATTGATTAATGGTCGTCAATACGAGTTTGCGGATTTGACATTGATTTTGGGCGGTCGTGATGTGACGGGTTTTCGTGGCATCAAGTATACCGAGAAACAAGAGAAAGAGGTTTTGTACGGCAAGGGCAATCGCCCTATCAGTATTCAGAAAGGCAATATTAGTTATGAGGGTGAGATAACGCTGACCCAGAGTGAACTGGAGACTCTGAAAGCGTTTGCCCGCACCCAGAGCGGACGCAGCAGTATTATGTCGTTGAATCTGAATGCCGTGGTGGCATACGGCAATCCGCTGAAAGGAGATCCTATGATAACCGATGTGCTGTATAATATACAGTTTACGGAAGAAGCCAAAGAACTGAAACAAGGTGATAAGTTTATGGAAATAACGCTTCCATTCATTTGCACCGACATCTCGTATCAATTACCCTCTTAATAGTATATAACAATGGAAGTAACGAAAGAACAAATTGCCGAATGGAAGGCGAAGTATGGTCAGGTGAGTCGTATCACCGTGAAAGACCCTGAGAATGGTGACAAAGTGTGCTATCTGAAATTACCGAGTAGAAAAGCGTTAGGCTATGCGACTCAAGCCGCCAAGGACAATCCGATGAAGTTTAATGAGGTTATTCTGCAGGATTGTTGGCTTGGTGGTGATGATGAGATCAAGACGAACGATACGCTATTTTTGAGCGTGAGCAGCAAAATAGCCGAACTGATTGAGGTAAAGGAGGCAGAACTGGAAAAGTTGTAAGGGCTGCCGAGGTACACGAAAAAGAATATGTGCGTATAGTGAATGCGCAGTTGCGCTACTATATGCACATATCCGACCCCGACAGCCTCACGGATGAGGCATGGGCTATGCGTTTACGAGAATTGGAATGGATACGACAGAAAGAGGCGGAGGGGAATAAGGGGTAAGTACAATGTTTTTACCTCACATACCTATTGAGAGGTGAAGGATACCTAAAACCACCAGACGGATTTTTTGCGGCTTTTTGTATCTCCTGCTCCATCTTTCGCTCTTTCTTCTCGGCATCCCGTTTCTTCTTCTCTGCTATCTTGGCTTGGATCTCTGGCGACTTGTGTTTGCCTGTAATTATCAGGTAGACTGCAGATAAATCAGCGATAATCACAAGGAGTATAAATGGACTGGCAAGTACCAATAATATGATGAGTAAATCCTTTAGCATGTGGCAAAGATACAGAAAATAATTGATACGGCAAAATTTTAATGTATAAAAAATTGCATTTTTATTGAAAAACCCACTTTTACGAAGATTATGGCAGACAAGAATATCAATTTTACAATCAATTTGGATGGTAATATCTATAAAGGTATTGCCCAAATAGATGCTGCCCTTAACAAAGTAAACCTTACTGGAAAACAGACAAAAAGGGTATTCGATAGAATCAACGATGCAGCATTTGCTGTAAACAATCTTTTTCAGGCTACTCAAAATACTATTGGTAAACTTTACTCTTCACTTGAGAAAGTGGTCAGTGTTGGTTCTGAAGGTGAGTTGCAGAAGATGAACCTAACTACTCTGTTTCAGGGCAATGCAGAGGCAGCCGAAGATATGTATCAAAAGATTGCCAAATATGGCAAGGAAACTCCTTATGATAAAGCAGGTTTGATAGATGCCCAAAAGACGATGATGTCGTTTGGTATTTCAGGTGAGAAATCGTTTAAGGTGCTCCAACAGATTGGCGACATTGCTATGGGGGATAAGCAAAAAATGCAGTCGCTTACACTGGCTTTTTCGCAGATGTCATCGACAGGAAAACTGATGGGACAAGACCTATTGCAAATGATTAACGCAGGTTTCAATCCCTTAAACGAGATAAGCCGGATGACAGGCAAGAGTATCAGTGTACTCAAAGATGAAATGTCCAAAGGACAAATCTCTGCGGATATGGTGGCACAAGCCTTTGCCCATGCTACATCGGAAGGAGGATTGTTCTATCAAGCCATAGACAAGGCTGCAGGTACAACCGCAGGAAAGATTGCATCGTTTCAGGATACTATCAACGAAACACTCTTTGGCATTTTTGAGAAGATTAAACCTTATGTGGATAGTGTACTTGATATAGCCATAAGTGCAGTAGACCAAGTGCTACCTGTATTGTCTGCAGTAACGACGCGCATTACGGCAATTTTCAATGCTATTCGGAGGGCTGTCCTTGTCGTGCAAGAGTGGAGTTCGGTAATCGTTCCGTTAATGGTAGCGATAGGTGCATTAACGATAGCATGTAACATAAATCGTATATCATTATTATTGCAAGAAATGCAACTTTATAGACTTATTATTCAGGAGAAACTGGCTACTATTGCGACCCATCTGTGGTCGGGTGCACAAGCCATTTTGAATGCCGTGATGTCGGCAAATCCCATAGGACTGGTCATAGCAGCCATAGCCGCTCTTATCGCCATTATTGCAGCCATCATTCTGAAATACGAAGAATGGGGTGCAACCTTGTCTTTATTGCTTGGACCATTAGGTATGATCATCAATCTTGTACAATCGTTGCGTAGACATTGGGACTCTATCAAAGCCGCCTTCCAAGATGGTGGTATCTTATCCGGTCTAAAGCGTATAGGACAAGTATTCCTTGATGCGTTATTGATGCCTGTACAACAACTATTAGAACTGGCATCTCAGATACCTGGAGTAGGGAATCTTGCCGCCAAGGGTGCGGAAAAGATAGAAGATTTGCGTAAACGAATGAATCTGATTGTTCCTGAACCCATAGAGAAAGCCACATCACCCTTTGCTCAAGCCGCTATGGGTACAAATAATGCTTTGCAAGCAGCCGTGTCTTCCACGAATGCACACAACTCACAAAGTGGTATTGGAACACAAACGACCAAGAGTACGGAAGCCGTGGCGACAGGTGGCACACGCAGCACGCATGTTACGATTAACCTCAAAGACCTGGTAGGCAGTATGCACTTCAACGGCACACTGACAGAAAAGAAAGAAGAGATGGAACGCACCATGGCCGAAGTGATGTTCCGTGTATTGAATATGGCACAATCAAGCATCAGTTAATATGTTTATCAACATTGCCCAACCTATATCCCTGCCCCCTTATTGGTTGAATCACCCCGGGGTGGTAGAGCGTTACGAAGAGGATGCCGCGCAGCGTCCTACGATGGCAGAAGTGTTGGCGGCACCTCATGTGTGTCCGCTCAAGATAAAATGGGAGAGCGAGACCGCATGGTGGTACTTCCCGATAGATCCTATTGTGGCTATCTCTTCGCGCAACAACATCGTCAAGCGTAGTGTGCTGAAGGTATCAGCCAATGACAACGAGCGACGCGGCACAGTAAAAGAACTGTGGAGTCAAGATGACTATGACATTACCATATCGGGTATCTTTATGGGTTGCGAAGCAGGATACCTTCCGGAGGAGGATATACAGATGCTGCGTGCCTATTGTGAAGGGCGTAAAGCCGTGATGGTAGAATCGCCTATCTTTACGCCATTTAACATCAGACGCATAGCCATAGAGAGTTACGAGTTTCCCTTCACCAAGGGTATGGAGAACCAACTCTTTACCATCAGAGCGACAAGCGATGACTTCAACGAGGAACAACTACTAATAGCACGATAAGGATATGCTGACCATGGAATACGACATACAAATAGGAGGTTATCGTTTGGGGGCGCTGGATAGTGTGAAGGTGCGCAAGAGTGTGGAAACACTCTCCGACACGGCGACCATCATTCTTCCCGCCACTTACATCAATCATGCCTTGGATGTGGAAAGTAGGTTGCAGGAAGGGGATGAAGTAGTGATATGTCTTGGCTACAACGGCGACCTTAAAACGGAGTTCAAAGGGTATTTGAAAACTATTCAAACGGACGATGCCAAGATTACCTTGGAGTGTGAAGATGCTCTCTATTGCTTCCGCAAAGAACTGGCAGACAAAGAGCATAAGAATATCACGGTGAAGACGCTTCTTCAGAAAGTGGCGCAAGAAGTGGATCGCAACTATTCTGTTGTATGTGATTATGAGTTCAGTTACGATAAATTCGTTATCCGTAATGCTACGGCATGGGATGTACTCAAGAAAGTGCAGGACGAGACCAAAGCAAACATCTATTTCAAGGACACCACACTTCACTGTCATCCGCAGTATAGCGCAATAACGAACTCGCAGCCGGTGATTTATGATTTCGCCATGAATATAGAACGCAGTCAACTTCTCTACAAGCGGGCGGATGAGCGTAAGTATCTGGTGGAGGTGGAAGGTGTGGGCAAAGACGGCAAGCGCATAAAGACCAACATAGGCAAGGCGGGTGGTGAGAAACGCAGCGTCAAGGTGTATGGTGTAACCGATATCGCCAGTCTGCGTAAGCGTGCAGAGGAAGAATTGGCATTGGTGGTATATACAGGCTTTGAAGGTAGTTTTACGGGGTGGCTTATTCCATTCTGCGAACCTGCCTATCAAGTAGCACTGCGCGATAGCGAATACCCGCACAAGAACGGCATCTACTATGTAGTCGCCACAGAGGTCGCCTTTTCATCATCGGGAGGAGAGAGAACAATAACGATAGGCAAAAAAATAGGTTAATTGGCATGCGGATTATAGTCAACATATTTGATCGTAAAATCCTCACCATAGTCCACAAGTTGTATGGTGAAGTCCTCGTTGTATTCTACCAACTGCCATTCTCCGCACTTTTTCGCAGTGTGTTCCACTCTTTGCACTTCAAGGTCGGCATTGTAGGTTACTATCTTTACCTTAAAGTCGGCATTGTACGCTACGATTTTTACACGCCCGAACAAGCGGGTATGCCGACAAGCACAGTCGGATATAGGAGAACTACTGCATAACACAAAAGCAAAAACAAGTAACCAAAACTGTTTCATACGAGATAACGATAAGTTATATATCAGCAACAAAAATTATTCCAAAAAATAGATTTTATGGATGTTTACGGAAAAATAGCACAATTGATCAAGCAGATGGGCGAGCCGCGCCACCTCTTGGTTTTCCCTGCCGAGGTAAAGCAAGTGGATGGACGCAGTTGTACGGTGAGTATTGACTCGTTCGACCTCACGGATGTGCGACTGCGGGCGGTGGTTAACGATGAGAAGGAACAGTTTCTTATCACACCTAAGCAGGGGAGCCGTGTGCTGGTAGCCGACCTATCGAATGGCGACTTACGCGACCTTGCCGTTATTGCTTTCAGCGAAGTGGAGAAAATAGAGATTGACACCACGGCAGAGGTTATTTTTAATGGTGGAGATAATCATGGTCTTGTCAATATAGCCGACTTACACCAAAGGCTACAAACGCTCGAACAGGCATTTAACAGCCATACACATATTGTCAACGCCTCAGGAACAGGCAATATGGGCAATCCTATCAGCGTTAGCGGGACTGCTGCCAAGATAACATCCGATAGCACACAGTTTCAAGGCAATTACGATGCCTACGAAGATACCAAAGTAAAACATTAACGCATTATGACCGGAATAGCATGTACATTAAGCGATGAGAACACCTACGACCTGCTTGTTGAGCATGGCAGTATGGTGATAGCGGAAACGACTCCACAGAACCAGGCCTTCTTATTGGTGGCGCACAAAGGAGAATACAAAGAACATCCATTGGTAGGTATTGGCATACAAGACCTTGTGCATGACCACGATTTCAACGCGTGGAAGAGTGAGATTGTAGCACAACTCGAAGCCGACGGACAACGAATAACCGGTCTACGATTGACCGAAGCAGGATTAACACTTCAAGCAAAATATAAATAACATGCGAACGATTAACGAAATAATCATCCACTGCACCGCTACCCCCGAAGGCAAAGCGGTTGATGTACAAGAGATTGACCGCTGGCACAAAGAATGCGGGTGGAAAGGTATTGGCTATCATTATGTGATTTACCTTGATGGCACTATCCACAAAGGGCGTCCCATAGAGGAAGTTGGCGCACACTGCATTGGGCATAACAAGCATAGTATCGGCATTTGCTATGTAGGTGGATGCGACCGACTCATGCACCCTAAAGATACACGAACAACTGCACAACGCATAGCCCTACGCACACTCGTTAAGCAACTGCAGAAACAGTTTCCGCAGGCTACCATACATGGACACAACGAGTTTGCCAACAAAGCATGTCCTTCCTTCGATGTGCAACAATTCAGAAAGGAGGAACGCCTATGACTACATTTGAAATCATCAGCCTTGTCCTCAATATCTTATTCGTCAGCGGGGGGATTGTTACATTGTGCACACTTAAAGCCACCCGACATCAGGCGGAAGCCGAGGCAAATAACACAGAAGCCAAAGCCGAAGGAACACAATTAGAAAACGACGAAAAAGCATCTAAAATTATTCTACAATATGTTGTTGACCCACTTAAAAAAGAAATCAGTTATCTGCGCAAGGATGTGCGTGCGCTCAACCGCGCTATCGGTAAGATTGGCGAGTGTCCTCATGCTGACGAGTGTCCTGTGTTGCGTGAGTTGCAGAAGCACGAAGAACACGACGATGACAATCGACCGTTCACGCATGGATAGTACCTCCACGCAGATACTACAAGCCCATACACTCGCTAATAGGCAAACCGAAACGCACAGCACCGATTGCAGCCGTACAGAACAAGAGATTGAAGAGATCATCACAGAAACACTATGGAGCATACCCGACACCACGGGCAAACAATATCCCATGCGTACAACGCAAACCACCCGACGCACTATACACAACAGACAACACCAACACATCGCTATGCAAGAAACGGTACAACAACAAAACGAGCAAACCAACACCACTACCTATCAACAATCGCACCAACAGAAACATACAGATACCAACACTACCGCCACCACAAAGACCACCACACCCACATGGCTCATAGCACTAATCCTTTGTATTGTTGCCGCTGCGCTACTTGTAGGGTGGATCTTGCTTAAACACTATCGTATACTATGAACGCCATTACCACTCCCAAGCAAAACTTGCTCGACATAGCCCTACAACACTGCGGGGCGTTTGAAGCAGCATTTCAACTCGCCTTACTCAATAAGCGCGACCTCACATCCGACCTGGCTACAGGAGAACAGATCACACTCTCTCCTGTACAACATGCACAGACGGTCCTACACTATCGCACACACCGTATCTGCCCTGCAACGGCTATCACCAACCAAGAAATCGAACAAATCAAAATTGGGGGGATTAACTACTGGGCTATTCAACTGGATTTTACTGTCTCTTAAATATATCTACCTATGGCACGCACCATTTCACAAATTAAACAAGAACTCACCGCTGCTTTCATGGCAGACAAACAATTGCAAGATCTGTATGGCTGGCAAGATGGAGCCACCTTCGATAAAACATTCAGCAAGGTTGCTATCGAATCGCTGTTGCTCTATATCGTCAGTGCCGCCATTTGGACACTGGAAAAACTCATGGATACCCACCGACAAGAAGTGGAAGACTACATTGCCACCATGAAGCCCCATTCACTGCGGTGGTACACCGAGAAAGCCAAAGCCTTCCTCTACGGACTACCCCTCATTGAGGGCACAGACCAATACAACACCACTGGGCTGACCGATGAAGAGATTACAGAAAAGCAGATAGTACATCATGCTGCCTGCTCCGAAAACAACGCTACACTCTATATGCGGGTTGCCAAAGTCGGTCCCGCACCACTCTCCGAAGAAGAACGCACCGCATTTCTCGCCTACCTGCACGAGGTCAAAGATGCAGGCGTGCGCATAGATGTCATTAGCCAAGAGGGCGACTACCTACGACTTGCACTGCAGGTGTACTACAATCCGATGCTGCTCAACGCCAATGGTACAGCATTGGCAGACGGGGCGCAACCCGTAGAAGAGGCTATCAAACAATATATCGAAAGCCTGCCCTTTGATGGAGAGTTCCGAACCAATAGCCTCGTTGATGCCATACAAGCCGTGCCCGGTGTGGAGATGCTGACACTCACGCAAGCGCAACACTGCGAGGACGGTATCAATTACCAACCTGTCAATGCGTTCTGCAAACCTGTGGCAGGATACTTCAAGTATAACCGCGATGGACAACCCACTGCCAACATCACTTACATCCCCTATGGTCAAGATTGATTACCCTAAACTCGCGGTTCTGCTGCTACCCACCTTCCTCCGTGGAAAAAGGCTAATCAGTCTGGTGCAGGTAATCATGCAGCCATTGCAATATCTACACAACCAACTGCAGAACAATTGCACAGAACACCTCTACCTGTTGCAACACACCGCACAGATATGCCACATCAAGCATGCACTCAATAGCGCGTGCGGTATCACAGATTACCAACAAGGATTTGAGATACAAGACATCAACGCACACGGAGAGTGGCTGATGACTTACGATGAGACTACCGCCTTTGTCGATAACCACCTTATAGCGCACGATGCAACGCAAAACACACTATCCGACCAGAGTACCATCACCGTCATCACACAGTCATTTGCCGTACTCATACCTACATATATCTACAACGACCCCGACAAAATGGCACAAGTACGCTATCTCACCAACCGATACCGACTCGCTTCACGATTGCCACACTACGCCCTCGGAAATGACAAAATGTCAATACAGACATTGAGCCGACCTAACACTCTCTCCTGAGAAATACACACTGATACGCAACAAAGAGACACAACTAACATTCAGTAATAAAATAGCATAATTAAAAAACATGCAAATTATATCCACATGAACACCCAACAATTCAAAAACAACGGACACTCGAAGTTTCCACTTTCTACCGACACTCTGCAATTTATGCAGGAGCAAATCTGCTTCCTCCAACAACTCACTGCTGCCATCGGACAAGATGTCATCATCCAACAGCCTACTGCTACTGCCAACGGACTTTGCATTATCCAAGGGGAACTATTACCCCTACAAGGAAAACCCGATGATGATAGCAATATTGAATATATCGCCATTGTTTCAACATCCGAAGACATTACCGCCTTGGGAGAAACATACCACAATGCGCGAACGCGTCGATATGCTACCTACACCGGCACAAAGCAAGACAATGCAAAAGAGGTATACTCCTTTTATGACTTCCAAAACAAACCGCTCACGGAAGTAAGAAAGTATATCGATCATCTTCGCCAACATGCAGTACCCAAGGGAACTATCGTTATGTGGTCAGGAACAATCCGCAATATCCCGGCAGGATGGCTACTATGCGACGGGCAAGCAGGAACACCCGACCTACGAGGACGATTCATTGTCGGATACGATGAAGATAGCAACTATTACAATACTATCGGAAACACCGGAGGTGCCGAACGAGTGAAACTTACTGCCTACGAAAGCGGTTTACCCATACACTCACACGGCATAAGCGAAGAAGGCGCACATAGCCACAATGTTACACTCCGAAAAGGAAGCAATGGTACACCTGTGCTACACAAAGGATATACCGGGGCTTCCGAGGAAAATGCAGGTACACTCACCACCACTACTAACGGAGCACACAAACACAACATTGATCTCACAGGTGGGTCAGCGGCATTATCCTCACACGAAAACAGACCGCCTTATTACACACTCGCTTTCATTATCAAAACAACCGACATACCCACACTATAAACCACTCCACCATGATACAGACGATTCCACAACTCAAAGCCTATTTCCAACGAGGCTGTAAGCCCACCGAACAACAGTTTGCTGACCTTATTGACTCACTACGACACAAAGAGGAAAGCATCCCCCAGCAAGACATCATTGGACTACAAGAGACGCTCAATAACAAAGCCGACCGAAGCAACATTCAAAAAACCATCCAACAAGAACTCAATTCCTTGCAATTCAATGGGGTCAAATTGTCGGATACAATTTCCCTGCCTGCGGCATACGATATTACAGAACTGCTGCTGCAATTCAACATGGATATGGATGTAGAAAGCATTGTACGGGAGTTCACTATGGCAACCTACGTGCTGTTTAATGTACCCGACATGCGTTTACTTATTCGTACTGCAGGACTCAATATGACAGGACTGCCCGACTCACATTCCAATGGCATGCTCTATATACGCTGTATAGACCCATTCACTTATCAACTCTCGTTCTATGTTCCGGGATACACGCTTCCGTATGTGTGCCAATATGCCGATGAACTCACACCATGGACACAACTCGCCACCACCGATCACACCCATTCGGAATACGACCAAGCCGCATCCGATGCTGCTATGGCGTTATCCAAGGCTGAAGATGTCGAACGACAATTAGCCGACAAAGCCGATACATGGCACACCCATTCGGAATATGACCAAGCCGTATCCGATGCCGCTATGGCGATGTCTCGAGCAGAAGAGGTATATAATCAACTATCGATATTGGATGTCGATGCTATTACCCAACGATTGGATACTTTTGAAACGAACATTCCACAATGGGCGGAAAATGCAGCAAATAATGCAGTGAAAAGCGTATCTGTAAATGGAGCGAATTTGAAGAATGGTATATTTCCCGCTTCTTTGGACATGACAGAACTCCTTGCATTGCTTGCCCAAGAAACTACGGAAACACTCAGCGTGGAAAGCATAATCCAAACGGCAATAGCATTTATGACATCTACCGATTGGGATAATCCAAGTGTACTCATGCACGACATGCGTTTAGCAGCAGCCACTGCAGGATATACTATCAACGGTTTACCCCAAGGAGATACCGATGGTATCCTCTATGTGCGTTATATCAACAAGAACGCCTGCGAGGTAAGTTTCTATGAGATAGGGGGAGAGCACTATACTTGCTGGTTTATAAATGGCACACTCACACCATGGACACAACTCGCCACCACCGATATGCTCGGAGAACTTATCACTGCACTCAATAACCTCAACGACAAAATCGCAGCACTATGATAGCACAACTTATCAACAACCTTGCCGATAGCCTCAACGATATGCAAAGTAAATTGACAGCATGTTGGACTGCCATTACAAAGAAAGGTATATCCGTGCCTGCTAACACTACACGCAATATCACCAACCTCCCTACCTATATCGGCAAATTAAAGAACCCTGCAGGTACCATCAATATCACGCAAAACGGCGTACACAATGTAAGCAACTATGCCTCAGCGCAAGTAGATGTACAAGGTGAAGTGGAACTAGCGTTAGATACATGGTTGCACAATCAAACGCAAGACATCAACCACACTATGCAGATAGAGGTCAGCCAAGAATACATAGATATGTATGAGGATGTCTATGTGGGATGCAACGCCGTGTATATAGAACGACTCTACATTCCGGATAGTCTGCTCACACACAACCGAGACACTACGACAGATGTCGTTTCCACCAACTTCATCGGATTCCAAGATAGTCCCAATCTGCGCTATGTCGGACAGATCATAGACGAAGCATTTCCTGATGCCTGCCGTATACCACCTGGAGTAACCTACTGCTGGTTCAGAAACACACCACAAGAAAATGATTACGAAAAACCGCTGTTCTGGGGAGGAATACACAATTGGGGATTCATCTTCCCACAATTGGACGAACAAGAATACGCAGACACATATACAGGAATCGTATGTATCAACCTTTCATTCCTCAACCTTACTCCCAATAGTTTCTATACCATATTTGCCAACTTGGTAAACATGACCGATATAGGATGCGAGAGCATATTTGAGGTCGTGGTATCGGAAGAACAATGGAACACTATCGATAGCGATAGGGCTATGAATATCCTTGCTGCAAAAGGGTGGAACCTATCCGTTATATAAGCCCAAAATACCCTACACACAGATATTCCCATATTAAAAACAATCAACACTATGGAAACAATCAAACAAAACGGCTACATCGAGTTTCGCCCGACTGCTGGAGGCTACCTTGTTAAGAACAACAATACACAATGCCTCTATCGGGGCGTATGCATACCGCAAAACACAACGGATAACCGAAAGCCTACCATTCGAGAAGCCACAAACGAAGAAATTGAAACCTTCAAAGCACAACAAATAAGCACAAGAGAGGAGGACACATAAAGGCACAAAAAAAGTGCCCCCGGCTACACCCCGATTAACTCTCTTACCTTCTAATCGGAGCATATTTACAAGAGAACACACCGCTACCGAAGACACTATAGTCTACCGAAGTGGTGTGTTCGCTTCTGTATTGTATACCGTAGCAAACGGTCAAAAAAGAATATGTCGCCTACTGAAAAATGTAGGTGAGGTAAGAGAGATTGCACAAAGGTACTCAAAACATCTCATATAACCAAATAAATCATTCAAAAACCATGAAAAAACAGTACACACAAGCCCCTTTACCGTTCCAAGGGCAGAAAAGAAGATGGAATGCCGAGTTCAAACAAGCATTGAACGAGTTCGATAATTGTACGGTCTTTGTCGACCTATTCGGGGGCAGTGGACTACTGAGCCGCATGGTGAAAGATAATCGTCCGGATGCCATGGTCATTTACAACGACTATGATAACTATCAACGCCATATTGCAAACATCCCACGCACTAACGCATTATTGCGTGATCTGCGAACTATCTTACAAGGGCACCCAAAAGGGCATATCATACGAGAACCCTTGCGGTCTTCTGTAATAGAACGCATTAAGCAAGAAGAAGCCGGAGGTTTTGTCGACTATATTACACTTTCTGCATCCTTGCTTTTCTCCATGAAGTATGTTACCTCTTTTACTGAACTACTCAAAGAAAGCCTGTATTGCACCATAAAACAGACTGACTACAATGCAGACGGATACCTTGACCAACTACACATCGAGCGAAAAGACTACCGACAACTATTCCAACAATGGCACAATACAAACGATGTGTGTTTTATTATTGATCCACCATATCTCTCTACGGATACTGGCCCATATACTGCCTATTGGAAACTAAAAGACTATCTTGATGTCTTGCTCATGCTCAGAAAATCCAACTACTTCTATTTTACATCAGAGAAAAGTCATGTGATAGAGTTGTGCGAATGGATGGAACACAACTACGAGGCACACAACCCATTCCATGGCGCAACACGGATAGAACGACGCACACACATGAACTACAATTCACAATACACAGACATTATGTTATACAAAAACAATCATCTATGACCAAGTATCACGCTATCTTGGGCAACATACTCACCCAAGGCAAAACACAACAAAACAAAAAAGGAGACATTCGATACCTATTGAACCAACAACTTTCACTCACACCGGCTGACCTTTTGGACATCTTCGAGCAACATCCTATTGCACGCAAGAGACTTAAAAACGAACTGACCCTCTTCATGCAGGGAGAACGACAAGTGGAACGCTATCGAGAAGCAGGTATCAACTGGTGGGATTACTGCGGTTCTATCCTTGTAAACAGTTATCCTACATACCTCGAAAAATTGCCTCCACTCATAGATAAGATCAACCGTGAGAAACGAAATAGTAAGAATTATGTACTCTTCCTTGGAGAAACTAATGCAGAGAGTAACCAAGCCCCATGTTTGTCCTTGGTGCAGTTCCAAATCGATGAAGGCGAACTGGTAGTTTCTGCCTATCAGCGTAGCAGCGATGCCAACCTTGGATTGCCCGCAGACATCTATCACCTCTATCTCATGGCGCGTGAGATAGAATTACCACTCAAATCAATCACACTCTATCTCGGGAATGTACACATCTACGCAAGCAATATAGATGCCACACAACGCCTGCTTGCAGGAGAAAACAATGTGAAATTTGAATTGAATGTATAAGTAATACTTGACGCTGTATCAAATCAAAAGAGAACTTCAATAGGCAACTATATTGTACTATAAGAATACAAGAGAAGAATTAGTTGATTTGTATCAATTCAAAAGGACGATTTCTATAGGAAACTTGATAGGTACTCTGTTCGTGAGGCGAATGTTATGGGTTAATATACGACAATTTATAGACTATTCAAAGAGTGATTAAACAGTCCATAAACAACGGACACTTATCCTATCAAACAGAAAGAACCTCCCAAAAACAACGAACCAGTTACAAACAATGAGCAAATAACCAGTCAAAAGCAACTAACAAAACAACTGCACGCCTTTAGTTTCTGAAATCTTTTGCGCAAAAACCTGTCAAAAGTAACTAACAAACAACGAGTGACAATCCAACAAATTGTCGCTCGTTGTTGTCTCGTGAACCAAATCAAGACTCTTCAAAAAATGTACTTTTCATTTTGAAAATTGGTACTTTTCATTTTCGCGATTATATGATAACTTTGATTTACATTTATGAAATAGGTATTTTTGAGGTATATAATGGTTTTCCTAATATTTTAGAAGTAAGTAGTAGTAAAAATTGTAATGGTTTACAGGGCGGAAAATAAACTGTACAAATATTTTTATAGTTGATTGATTTATAAAGCATTGCGTTATTACGAAAGAAAATAAATTGTACATATTGTCCATAGACTGTGCATTTACTTGGCATTGAGTGTGCAATTTATACAAGAAATGAACATTTAGACTGTGCATCTGCTTGGCATCGTTTGACATACATTGTGCATCGAGACTTTACTGTGTACTTATTCGCTTTATCCAAACATCGCAACGCTGGCAATTCTTTATCTATACACGCTTCATAGAAACATTGCTTATGTGTGGGCAAAGAGTAGTTAAACGACTGCTTTTACCCTTTTCTGTGCCGTTTTGCGGAGCGATGGTACAATTCTGTAGTGCTGTCAAAGAGCACCGTAAACGGGCTAAAAACGCCTCACGCGCATTATACGCACGAAACTCAATATACACATGTGCTCTTGACACACTATGAGAGATGTTGAGTATGTGTAAGTAGCACAAAAAACAAAGTGCGCCCTACCACAAGATTAGAAAGGTAATGAAGAGAGCCGAGAAGAAGATAGAGAAAAGGATAAGAGGGAGGCAACTCGCCACTAATGTTTAGGTATTTAATGACTACTTGCACAAATATAGGGTGCTCGTTAAGAAATTTCTTTGATCAGAACGGAGCATTGTTATTACCCACAATGGGAGTTGCGGTGTTGCCACCATGGCTATAGCCTCTGTTATAGCCGTTTCCATATCCACGGCGGTAACCATTGTAGCCACGACCGTCATAATTGCTGCGAGCACCACCGTTATAACTACCATTACCACTACCTCGTTGACCACGACGGGCATCTACGATCTTTTGGATGCTATCAGGGTATTTGAGAGTGACATAACCATCTCCGTTTGCCTTATTTCTCCAATGAGTGACATATTGATTACGATGACTCTTAACAATGGCTTGTTGTGTTGCTGTTGGACGGATAATTCGACGAAGATTATTCATGTACTTGCAAGCCGATACAATATCGCCTGTATGATAAAGACGGTCTATTACAAAGTTTGCAATTCATGACCTTTTCGTTTGCGCATTACCTTGACAATCTCATAGGTGGCATAGGTTTTACCACTCTTGCTTTGTCCCTTGATTTGATACATAATATAGTCGTTCCAAGACTGGCATTGTTTGATGTTAGGATCATTCTGATCTACCATAAATCTTTTGGCAGGAGTCGCTTGTCCCTTACTGAGTTTCTGAAGGTCTACACCTTTAATTACTTTCATAAGCGTTTGTTGTTTGAGTTGATTAATATTGAGTTTCTTGTCTATAGTTTCCATTGCAATTCTTGTGAGCGGGTAACATGGTATTTGCGATACAGATACCTTTTCACTCGCAGAAGATTGATAACATCTTCTTTGTTGTAAAACAGTACACGGGCTCTATGTCGTGGATCGGTGTACCAATCACGATGCACATTAAATATTGAGTTATGCTTGTATCCTTCCGTTTCTCGATAGACTTCACCTGATCTAATACACAGATTGTCTTGAAAGCAAAAGTATGGGCAAAACGGTACGAATAGTTCTTTACACAATAGTTCTGCTGTGTTTGTACAAATTTCCGTGCAGACATCTCACCCTCCAACAGAAATCTCCACTCATGAATAAAGTTGTAGGCTATACCTTTGCGCTTTTTCTCATCCACACCTTTCTTGGTTAGCCAATCAAGTTTCTTTTGTTCTTCGGCATCTAAATGGACTGTCAATGGGGGAAGTTTGGCAGGTGGCTTGTATCTGCCCCCAGACCAATCACTAACAGAAGGAGTAATTTGCTTTATCGCAGCAGGTGGCATAAAAGATTCGAGAAAAGTTTTTATGGTCTGCGTGTGGCAGCGTTTGGGGTAGCACCAACAGGCAAGGACGATGTCTTGACGGAGTGCGAGTAGGTAGACACGACGCAGTTCGTTCATAAAGGCAGTGTCCGTTTTTGTCCGCACCTTTTCTTCAAAATAGTCTTTATAGCGGTTACAGGATTCATCGCGCTCGGCTTCGCTACTAACCTTGAATGGATTGGCAAGAACAGAGTATCCCCGATCGCAGCAAACGACGAGACCATGTCGGAGTGTCTGCTCAAAGCCTTTATGTAGATTGCCAATGTAGATCATGGTTCAATCCAGTAAATAGTATACCATACAAAGCATATTAAGTTTGCAGGATAGTTTCGTACGTTTGTACCTACGGAAGTAAGCAATGTCTTGTTCTGTGAGCGTGTAATTGCTGTGCCTATGGATAAAGTTCTTTAAGTGTTTCTCCATACCATCGTACGACTTGTGTATAGCAATTAAGTCCTCAGGATAGCCAAAACCTGCGTAGTCTTTGTGTATGAGGCTGACAGTAAAAAGTGCATATACTTTCTGTTGCATAATATACAGTTATGTTGAGTTATTAAATGAGTTCGTAACCTTTGTAAACATCTTCCATCATCGGTACTGAACCATTCTCAACATACGCCATAGCAGCTGCTATCTGACAAAGGGCATCTTTATCAGATTCTGCTATGACAGCAGACTTGCTAATACCCGAACGACTACTAACCGTATCGGTATACCGAGAAGGATTGTTGCCGGCGGAAGCAGGTGCCCACTTGCTGACAATTGCTGCAATGGTATTGCAGTTGTACTTACAGATATAGGACTGCAAGTTTTTTATTGCGGCACGAAAACCATAGGGCATTGTCGTGAACTGCTCAAAGGAGCCATCTGTATTCTGAGCAACAGGTACTTTACCCCTCCAATTAGAAGAGGATATACGCAGGTTGAGGGGATTATTGTTGCGATACCCGCGCACGGACTGGTTGTATTGAGGATTATGTTCGATGTTCATATTATCACCTTTGGATTGTGGTGCATGGGCTGTGCGAGTGAGGGTCTCACGGATCTCACGCGTAAGGATATAGATGACTATACCTACAGTAATACCCATAAGCAGCACCGCAACAGCACCCATGCATATGTGTTGTTTTGTTAGTTTCATTTGTGAATACTACGCAGTATGATGTGTAATAATAGTCCAAGTAGCACAAATATAAAGACCGCTACACCGCATACAAAGAAAAACGATTGGATTGTACTCATTTGATAAATTATTTTGTCCTTATAGGCTATCTTTGTGATATATGCGGGGATAGCGAGTGTGTCGCGCAGGACGATAGTGTCAAGTGGAGTACATACCTGCAAACGAAAAGTGGTATCACCTACTGATGAAATAGTAGCGGTAGCACCTGTGTGGGTGGTTACTTGTGCAGAGTATCGGAGGCTGAGCCCTGTAGCAGCAAGGGGGAAAACGGAACTTGCAGAGTCTGCTGGTAACACTATTATGGTCTTAGAGAGCTGCACGCGTTGTTCCGCAGACATTGCTTTACGAAGGCAAAATCGCGGCTGCATTGTCACGGCAACATCCTCGTGATTTATTTGATGTTTGCCATATGCCAATTGTTTTTGAAGAAGCGAAAGAGGGTTTTCTTTTTAATGTATTGAGTAGTGATCATCCACTTTACGAGACATTTGCTCCCAATTTGATAGATCAACGCCAAGCAATGAAAAATCAATTTGATGGCATGACTGATATACCATTTGCTTATGATGAATTTGAACGAACTCGCAACAAATTGGTGCATGATGTAAAGTCAATGCTTACCGAAGCAGATAAAGATTTCTTGCTTTCTTTTGAATCTAGTAATCCACAATGGAATCTATTTGATTATCAGTACTTTTCTAATTATCCTACTGTCAAATGGAAATTGCAAAATCTTTCCAAACTCAAGCAAACAAATCCGCATAAGTTACAAGAAGAAGTAGATAGATTAAAACAAGCTTTGCAATAGAATTTGACCGAAATAATACAATAAATTCGGTCAAAATTAAAATAGTCTACTTTCAACTACCAAGTGCCAACTTTGCAAATTATCATCTTTCTGCAATTGTCCGAATCATCGCATCATATTGGCGCACATTCTTTGCTTCTAACCTATTCACGTCTTAAAAGGTTTACTCTTATTTGTACTTGTTCGTTAGGGTGTGCTTCCTTATCCACAGAGGTGATTACACACTCAAGAATCTCAGCATATCCAAAGTCCATTAACATAGCCGGTTGGCTATTAAAACGCTTAGGAATATAGCCCACATGCAGTTCTCCATAAAATAAGGCAATAGCTTCATGGTCATACTTGTTCTCGTCCTCACGTATCATCGTGAGTTTATCACCGGGTTGCATCCGATCCAACACCAAATAACCTTCCGTGTAACCGAAACCTGTCAAATTGCAACTAAATAACGCTGCCTTGTTTTTCTTAATCAACATAATAATAATATTTTTTTAACAGTTAAACCTCTTATTATCTAAAATCAACTGCAAATTTACTATGTCAAACTGACACAAGAAGTCAGTTAGGAAGAAAAAATCAAAAAAGTGCATCTTTATACTCCTCTACCCCATTGGCAAGAAAAACCATTCAATCGTATCAGGTGTGTTCTGTTTTATTCCCCATAAATATGCCCAAGATTAGCAATTTCAACCTTAAAATCATTTCTTACATGCTCAGGTTCTAAAACCTCAAGGTACGAACCATGCTTACGAAGTTCCTGCACGAAGTCGTAGGTAGGAGCAACATAGAACCCGAAAACACTAAACTCGCTATTCTTCTCCAATTCAATTTGACTATCATGAATTGGCAGAGTCCGTATATAATTTGCAGCAACTGCCGACACCCTCACCCGAATCTTCTCTGCCTCAGTAATACGACGATCCACACCAAACTGGTTCTCAAAAAACGCCTTCGGATCGAAGTGGTGCGGAACACGACCTTCACTATCCGTCATAACAACATCCTCAACGCGATCAAGCGCATATACGCGTGGTTCCGACTCTTCCGGATGATCATCCGGCTTACCTACCAAATACCAACGTTGCTTGCACACTTTCAGGCAATATGGCACCAAAAGAAATGTATGCGGCTCTGTCTGGTCGAAACGCCGGTAGGTAACCTTCAACTTTCGGCATTCCTGCATAGCCGACACTATAGAGGAAAGGTATCGTGTACCTGCGGGTATGCACTCGAAAAGAATACGATTTTGCATGTCACCCGCAAGATTAACCATATTATTGATAGCAAAAGTATCAATAAGCCACGAACGTATACCTCTACCATTAGCATCACCCAAATTCGCAAGGCTATATTCCTTTGTCCGACGATTGCAAACTATCTCTATACCGAACATTTCCAACACAGCATCTTTGTGGCGGTGAAAATTGCGTTCGCCATACTCGCTGGCATGATCGTCATTATACAAAGAATGAGCCCAACGACGATCTATCTCATCTCGGGTTATATGACCGGCTGAGTAAATAGTATCCACCAACCAAATCAGTCTTTGAAAAAGTTTATGCTGTGCTGCCATAATAAAATTATTTACAATTGCTCACTATCAAGTGGTTTTCCATATACATAACCATATTACAAACTAACTACCACCAAATAGCAATGTTCCACCCATAACATCAAACAAAACGAACCCACCACTACACCACTGCTACCCCGCTTCTACCGAACAGCAGCCGTGTGTTCATTACTTTCAAAAATCATTATCATAATAACTGTCAAAACCATCCATGCCATCGTAATCAAAAGAATCACAACCCCAATCCTCACGGTCGGACCAATTCGCCGAACCTTGAGCACGATGACGCCTATCTTCGGCTACACTACGCCAATCCTCAATATTGGAAGCAGACGAATCTTCCATACCAAAAAGAAAATCAAAAAGTGACATACGTATTCTATTATTATATATTATAAACTTTTATGTAGTTGCCCTAATACTACCCCGTACCTGTTGGTTGAATTAAATTTCTAAATATTTATACATGAAAAAGTTGCACATA